>NZ_FWZV01000022.1:0-80881 GCF_900177315.1 Pseudomonas sp. LAMO17WK12:I1
TAGGTGTCCTTCCAGTCCCAACCGCGTTTTTTCGCCTCGGCGGCCATGGCCGCGCCCTGTTTCTGGCCGACTTCAAAGGCGGCCATGCCCAGGTACGGCACGTCCTCCATGAAGTTGCCCTTGGCATCGACAAAGCGGTCATCCACGGCAATCACTTTCAAGCCGTTGGCCTTGGCCTTGGCGACGATCGCCGGGCCCAGGGACACATCCGGCGGGCAGATCACAAAGCCCTTGGCGCCGTTGGCGGCCAGGCTGTCGATGGCCGAGAGGGTTTTCTCGCCATCGGGCACGGCGATCTTGATCACGGTAAAGCCATGTTCCTTGCCGGCTTTTTCGGCAAAGGCCCATTCGGTCTGGAACCACGGTTCCTCGGCCTGCTTGACCAGGAAACCGATCTTCACTTCCTCGGCAAATGCGAAAGTACTGAGGCCGCTGAGCACGGCGGCAGCTGCCAGTACGCGTATTGCTTTTTTCATGAACGGCACCTCTTGTTGTTATTGGGAGTGGCAAGTTCTAGTCGTGGTACATCACCGACCGCCCGCCATCGATCATCAGGCAGGTGGCATTGATAAAGGGCGCCTCGTCGGTGGCCAGGAACAGCGCCGTCATCGCCACCTCGACGGGCTGGCCGATGCGCTTGGGCGGGTGCAGGTCGAACGCGCGCTGGCGCTCGGCGTGGGGGTCGGGGAAACCGTTCCAGTAATCGACGTTGAGCTGGGTCTCGATATAACCCGGGGCGATGGCATTCACGCGGATGCCCTTGGGCGCGTATTCGATACCCAGGGCGCGGGTGAGCCCGAGCAGGCCATGCTTGGCCACGGGATAAGGGAAACAGCCGGGAATGATGTGGCTGGAATGGGTGGAGGCGATATTGATGATGTTGCCGATGCCCTGCTCGATCATGTGCGGCAACACCGTGCGGCAGCCGTACCAGGCGCCGTCGAGGTCGATGGCGAAGCAACGGCGCCAGTCTTCGTCGCTCATCTCCAGCGGGTCGCGGAACACGTTGACCCCGGCGCAGTTGACCAGCACATCCACCCGGCCGAAGCGCTCAATGGCCACATTGACCAACGCCAGCCATTGCGCTTTGCAGGTGATATCGACGGGTTGGGCGTAGATCTCGGCGCCGCGTTCGCGCCAGTGGGCGGCGACTTTCTCGACCTTGTCGCCCTGTATATCCGCGATCACCAGGCGCGCCTGCTGGGCCTGGAAACACGCGACGATCGCCTCACCAATGCCCTGGGCGGCGCCGGTGATGATCACCACCTTGTTCTTCAGGCGCTCGCCGTAGGTTGGCTCGGGCACGGCGGGTAATGACAACGGTTGGGCCTGCATCGCGTCACCTGTTTTATTTTTGGCAGTGAGTGCTGATGCAGACGACTATAAACCCATCATTTGAAATATCTCAATATATAAATTTGCATCCCATATAGTGAGCAAAATCAAAAAATAATGTGGGAGCAAGCCGCCTCCCACATTTGATCTACAGTGCTTTCAAAACGGTGGCTTCAGCCGAGGGCGAAGTCCCGCAGCGCATCACCTTCCATGCGATAACGCACCCACTCCTCCTGCGGCTGGGCACCGATGGATTTGTAAAAGGCAATCGCCGGCTCGTTCCAGTCCAGCACGCTCCACTCGAAGCGCGCGCAACCGTTATCAAAGGCAATCTTCGCCAAATGACGCAACAGCTTCTTGCCCGCCCCGCCGCCACGCTGTTCCGGGTTGATGTACAGGTCTTCCAGGTACAGGCAGTTGCTGCCCAGCCACGTGGAATAGCTGAAAAAGAACACCGCAAACCCAATCGGCAAACCATCCCGCGAGCAGATCAGGCCATGGGCCGTGGCGCCCTCGCTGAACAGGCTGCGCTGGATGTCCACCACGCTGGCGATCACTTCATGCCGGGCTTTCTCGTACTCGGCGAGTTCGGTGATGAAAGTCAGGATCTGCGCAGCATCGCTGGGCACGGCGGGGCGAATCTCGATGGTCATGGGCGAGCCTTGGCAATTTCAAAGCACACATACTAAGGCGCTTTGATGACTGATTGCAGTGCAATTTATGGGGAACCCGGCAGCCGACACACAAAATCTTACAGGTGCCACGGCACCGTTCGTCGCCACCCAGGCACGATCATCAAGGCACAACTGACCAATAGAGGGTAAGGACATCAATCATATGGAGACACCCTCATGAAGCATTCCAAGTTTGCCGCCCTCGCATTTGCCGGCCTGTTGTCTTCGGTTTCGCTGAGTGGTTTCGCTGCCACGTCGTCCACCGGTCCTACCAACCCGGACGCCACCACGGAATCGCAGAAATCCATGGGCACCGGCCTGGACACCAACGGCGGCGCGGTCATCGATAACACCAATGGTGCCGACCCGCATACCCAGGGCCACGATACCCAACGCCAGGCTCCCGCTGCCGTCGGCAACGGCAAAATGGGTCCTTCGGTGAATGAGCCGAAGATCAATAAAGGCGATGACTCGAACCTGCCGGGCGCGCCGAAACAGCCTGCGCCTTAACGCTTCACACACAATCGCAACACCCGATCATTCCCCAATGAAGAGGTACGCATGAACGTCGATAAAGACCTTGAAAAAGAAGTCCTCACCCGCCTGCTGCACGCTCATCCCCAGGGGCTGGGCAAGGAGGTGCTGGATAACTACCGCGGAGAGAAAGTGGTCGCCAGTGCGTTGGCATTTCTGCAGGACCGCGGGTTGATCAAGGATGGGCATGTGACCACCGACGACGCCGGTGAATACTCGCTGAATCTGCCGATCAAGTTGACGGCGTCAGGTGTGGATGAAGCGCGCAAGCTCGAAGGTGAAACGCGCCAGTAGCCCTCATGCAAAACCCAATGTGGGAGGGAGTAAACCTTCCTCTCACATGCTTGGGCCTATCTTCAGTCCGTAAGTAATGCGTCGACTTCGGCGGTGCCCGGGGAAGTTGCCGGCCCCCAACGCGTCACCGCCAGGGCCGCCGCTGCATTCGCCCGCCGCGCCGCCTCAGCAGGTTTCAAACCATCCGCCAAACCCGCAATAAACACCCCCGCATGCGCATCCCCCGCGCCATTGCTGTCGACCGCCTGTACCTTGAAGCCGGGCACATGCTCGATCTGACCCGCACGCCCCACCCAGCAGCCATTCGGTCCGTCACGCACCACCAATAGCGTCTCGGCGCGCAGGTGCTGGCTGAGCGCCGGCAACGCGGCAGCGATGTCCGCCGCGCCGGTAAACGCCAAGGCTTCAGGACCATTGCTGGTCCAGATATCGATACGTGGCAACAGCGCACCCATCAAGGCCGAATCCGGCGCTTTGACCAGCGGCCCCGGATCGAACACCACCACGACTTCCCGGGGCAGTGCCAGCAGCCAGTCGATCAGCGCCTGGGCCTTGCCTTCCAGGAGCAGGCTGTAGCCACTGACATAGACGTAGTCGTCGACACGCGCTGCGACGGTGGTCAAATCCTCCTGGCTGAGTTCACCCTCGACGCCGATATGGGAAATGAACGTGCGCTCGGTGGTGGCTTCGGTCAAGGACACACACAAGCCAGTGTCCTTTGCGCTGCTGGCTGCCAGGGCCATTTCAATGCCCTCGGCCTGCATCGCCGCGCGGGCCAGGTCGCCGAAGCGACCAGTGCCGTGACGGCCCAGATAGACCACCGGCAAGCCATTGCGCCGCGCCGCCGCCATCACATTGAAGCCCCCGCCGGCTTCGAAGCGGGCGGACTTGGCCAGCACGTCGCCGCCGGTCGCGGGCAAGGTGTCGAGGGCCATGACCAGGTCGACGATGACCTGGCCGGTGTGCAGCAATCTAGACATTAGCACTCTCTACCAACGCCGGACGACGGTCAGTCGCGCCGCCCAGTACCGCATAAATCCCACCGGCAACCAGGAAAGTGACGATCCAGCCCAGGCCATTGTGGCCCAGCCAGGAGTCGGACAACGGCCCGGCGAACCAGATGTTCTCGGCAGTGGTGCCGATGGTGGTGAAGCTGAAACCCAGCACGATGGCCACGGCCCAGGCGCCGAAGGCGCGCCATTCCACACCGCCGCGATACCAGTAGGCGCTGCTCGGGCTCACGTCCAGCAGGTCCTTGGGGCTGTAGTAGTGACGATGGATCAGGTCGACCACGAAGATCCCCACCCACGCGGTGATCGGCACCGCCAGCAACGAGATGAAGGTGATGAACGGGCCGTAGAAACTGTCGGCGATCAGCATGAAGTAGATGGAGCCGGCGAAGATCGCCACGATGTCGACGATCACCGCATGCACGCGCTTGACCTTCAGGCCAAGGGTCAAGGTGGTCAGGCCGGCCGAATACACCGACAGGTTGTTCGACAGCAGCAGCCCGCCAAACGCAGTGATCAGGTACGGCACCGCCATCCAGGTGGGCAGCATGTCGCGGATCGCGATGATCGGGTCAGTGGCCGCGGCCAGGTCGTTGTTGCCGACCGACAGCAGGCCGCCGAGGGTAATCAGCAACACCAGCGGAATGCCCGCACCAAACGCCGCCGACGCCACCAGGCGCACGGCGGTGACGCTGCGGTGCTGGTAGCGCGACATATCGGCACCGGCGTTGGCCCAGCCGATACCGGTACCGGCGGCCATGGTACCGACGCCGATGATCATCGCGCTCAGGGGAGCCGGGGTGGTGTGGAACACCGCGCTCCAGTCGATGGTGGCGCAGAGGAAACCGCCCACCAGGATATTCAACGCGCCGAACACGTAGGTGGCCCACTTCTGGATCACCAGCAAGGTGGCGTGGCCGAGGCCCGAAACGGCCAAGGTCAGCAACACGAAAATGCCGATGAAGATCAGGGTGAGGACCGGTGCGCTTTTCGCTTCCACCGCAGAGCCGAACAGAATCGAACACAACGACAGCAGCACGAAGGCCGCCGTGGTGGTGTTGACGGTTTCCCAGCCCAGGCGCGACATCAACGACACCAGCGTCGGGCCGATATTGCCGCGCACGCCGAAGATGGCGCGGGACAAGGTCAGGCTGGGGGCACGGCCGCGACGGCCGGCGATGGAGATGATGCCCACCACGGCGAACGAGCCCGCGGCGCCGAGGATCGCGACGATGATCGCCTGCCAGATGGCCAGGCCGCGAAACGCCACGAGGGTGGCGCCGAGGGGCAGGCCGAGGATGCTGATATTGGCGGCGAACCACACCCAGAACAGTTGCAGTGGATGGCCGTTGCACTCGCCCTCAGGGACCGGTTCGATACCGCGGGTTTCCAATTGCCCGGCGCTTTGGCCGGAAGAAGTGCTGCTCATGAGTGGTGCTCCTGGTGCCTGTATTGTTGTGGTTGTGGCGGATACGCGGTCTTCCTGACTCAGCGCAATGCGAGCAAGCCTTGAACCAGCGGCTGCAGATCGAGGCCGTTGACCTGCTTGACCTGTTCGATCATCGATTCGGGCCAGCACGGCAGGCCGAGGCAGGCACCGAGCATCGCGCCGAGCATCGCGGCAATCGTGTCGGTATCGCCGCCCAGGCTGGCAGCCAGGCACAGGGCTTCGAACGCGTTCATGGCCCCCACCGCCACTTGCTGGGCGAGGGCAAACGACACCACCACCGACTCCTGGGAGGCGACGGAGGTGCCGATCAATTCATACAGCAGGTCGGCGAACAGGGCTGTGTCGCCGCTGCCGACGCTCAGGGTGCGCGCCCAACTGATACGGGTGGAGATGCGCCCGCCGGCAATCCAATGGCCATGGCCTTCCGCCTGTTGAGCCACCTGGGTGCCGATATTCAAGGCCTCACCCAAGTCCACACCGTTGATGCCTGCGGACACCACCGCCGCCACTGCCGCGGCGCTGGAGATGCCCAGGGTGGTGTTGTGGGTGACCTGGCAGGCCTGGATCACCGCCTGGATAAATCGCGCCGGGTCGCTGACATCGGCGGCGATCCCCACGGGCGTGATGCGCATGGCGGCGCCATTGGTGGTGCCGTAGCGCCCGGATTCTTCCGGGGTATGGCCGTTGAGGATCATGTCGATTGCACGCTTGGTCGACGGGCCGAGCAGATCCTGGGAACCTTTGGCGCGCATCACCGCTTCCCAATCGATCAGGCGCCGGGCGAGCACGGCGGGGTCGATCTTGCCTTGGCCCTCGACCAGCAGTTCACCCACCAGGATCGCTTGCTCGGTGTCATCGGTGATGGAGCCCGCCGGCATATTGGGCGCGATGGGTTGGTCGGCGTCGGCATCTTCCAGGCCGGTAATGGCACCGAAGCGCTGTTGCACTTGCTCACGGCTCAGGGATTGGGTGGGCATGCCCAGGGCATCGCCCAACGCCAGGCCGTAGAAAGCGCCGAGGGCGCGGGTATTCGGGGTCATTTCGAAGATCCAAACTGCAGGTGCAGGCGAAAGTGCAGAGGGTCGAGCAGGCTTTCGACGTACTCCATGAAGCGCTCACGACGATCGTAGGTGGTGCGGGAGGCCTTGAGGAACACCGTGCCCACCGGGCGGCCAAGCAGCTCGGCATCTTCATCGCTGAGGGGCTCGGCGCCGATCCACTGGTCACCTTCGGCACCGACGTAACCGTAGGCTGCCAGGGTGATGGTCAGGGAATTGTCGATCAGCCCAACGCGCGGCAGGCTTTCCAGGCCACCGGACGCGGGCATCAGCGAGCGCTCAAGGGAAACGGCCGTGCCATCAGTCGTGCGGCGACGGCGGTCGAGGGCGATAAATTGGTCGGTGCCGAAGCGACTGAACAGATCGGCGCGCGTCACCGCTTCCAGGCGCAGGATATCGGTGGTCACCAGGGCCCCGGTGTCCGCCAGGGCCTGGGCCCAACCGCTGGTTTGATCCAGCGCCATGCCATCAAATGTGACGATGGAGCCCACGCCGCTCTGGGTCGCGATGTAATTGCGCCTTTTGAGTTCGGCGAGGGCTTCACGCAGCGTGCCCCGGCTGACCGCAAACTCTTCAGCCAGTTGATGCTCGCCCGGCAACAGGAAACCATCGGCCATCACCCCTCCCTCGATACGGCGGATGAGCTCGTCGACGACGCGTTTTTTCTTATCAAATCGGACATGTCTAATCATGTACAAATTGATAACCGAAAGCGGCCATTTGCAGCAAGGGAATTATTTCAGGGAGATGAAAAAACCGGCCTCACGGCTCCAGGCCAATACGGAAAAACTCGCCGCCGCTCCATACGCCAAGCCAGTTCTGACCATTGATCGGGCGGCTCACTGCCAACTCCACCAATTGGTAGAACACATTGCGATGCACCAGGGCTTCGAGGTTGGTACGCACCCGCAGATAGGGGGACGGTTCCTGGGTGACGGGGTCGATCACCACCCGCAGTGGATGCTCGATATCGGCTGCAACCTGTTCGTCGACGTTGGTGGTGAAGCGCAGCACCTGGCTTTCGCCCTGCCCTTCGACGTCGAGGGTAACCGCGACAAAGGGCGCATCATCGACGGTGATACCGACTTTTTCCACCGGGGTGATCAGGAAGTAATCATCGCCATCGCGGCGGATGATAGTAGAGAACAATTTGACCATCGGCTTACGCCCGATCGGCGTGCCCTGGTAGAACCAGGTGCCGTCACGGGCGATGCGCATGTCGATGTTGCCGCAGAAATCCGGGTTCCACAGATGCACCGGCGCCGGTCCCTTGCCCTTGGGCAACTGAGCCAACAGATCGTTGGTCTTGGCGGAATCGGTCATGGTGTTCTCCTCGGTGTTACTGATCGCCCATTCCCAGCAGGCCTCGGGCGTACTGCGCCAAGGGGCGGGCAATCAGGTCTTCTGGCTTGTTGTCGTGGAACGTCAGTAAACCGCCACGACTGCGAATACGTGCAGTATCAATCAAATACTGGGTGCTGGTCTCGATCAACATGATCTGGATTACCCCGTTGTCCAGGCCAAGCCGGTCCAGCGCCTCTTGATCAGCCCATTCGTCGGCGTTGCCGATACGGTCATCGGCCTTGGCGAAGCGGCAGTACAGCAGATAATGGGCACCCGCCGCACGGGCTTCGGCCATCGCCTGCTCCAGGCCTTCCGGCTGACGAGCACGACGCACCATGGGGAAGTATTCGACGAAACCGTTGAAGGCTTCCTCCGCCACCACATTCGGCCGCGGGTAGGCGCTGCCGGGGGGTACGAACGCACCCTGGGCGATAAAGACAAAGGAATCCGGCTGTATGCGCACCGAGGCAGTCCGACGAGTGTCGCTGTGGTCCAGCAACCCGGCGTCGCTCATCTGATAACGGGTGCCTTCGGCCATATCGCTGACGGTCATGCAACCACTCAGCGTCAACGACGCCAGCAACAAAACCAGACTACGCATCCTAATCCTCCAGAAGCCGGTGACGGAAAACCGGCGAATGGGCACGAGATGCAGAATCCGCGCCATTTGGAAACAACGCAGAACTAAATGTGGGACGGGGCTTGCGCCCTCCCACATTGGATGATGTTTAATCTTAGGAAAGCATTATCCGCCGATGATCTTCATGACCGTCGCGCCGCCGGAGAAAGCCACTTCCTGCTTGTCTCCCAAGGCCTTCATCAGCAGGCCTTGCAGGGCCGGCAGCGCCTGGTGGCGAGGCTTGTCCAACAGGTCGCCGACATAGTGACGGTTGCTCGACGACAGGCAGCCATGCAGCCAGCCGGTCGACGACAACCGCAGCCGTGAACAGGTACGGCAGAACGGCACGCTTTCGTTGGCGATCACGCCGAAGAAGCCTTTGCCCGGCACCTCGTAGCGTACCGCCGTGGCATCCACGGGAGCGTTGGCTTGCAGGTATTCGTGGTGTTCGCCGATCAGGCCGAGCAGTTGTTGCAGGCTGACGAACTGCTGCAGGAAGGCATTGGAGTCCTTGGCCAGGTGGCCCATGCGCATCAACTCGATAAAACGCAGCTCGTAGCCACGCTCCAGGCAGTAATCGAGCAGCGGCATCACCTGGTCGAGGTTCTGGCCGCGCAACGGCACCATGTTGACCTTGATCTTGATCCCGGCGGCACGCGCCTGGTCCATGCCATCGAGCACGGTCGCCAGGTCACCGCCACGGGCGATGCTGCGAAAGGCATCGGCATCCAGGGTGTCGAGGGAAACATTGATACGCCGAATCCCCGCATCCACCAGCAGCGGCAGTTTGCGCGCCAGCAACTGGCCGTTGGTGGTCAGGCTGATGTCGCTGAGGCCCATGCCGCCCACCGCGCCCATGAAGGCTTCCAGCTTGGGGCTGACCAGCGGTTCGCCGCCGGTGATACGCAAGCGGTCGATGCCCGCGGCCTCGATCAGGTAGGCCACGCCACGGGCCATGGCCTCGGCCGAGAGTTCGTCCTGGGCAGCCACCAGCCGCTTGCCGTTCGGCACGCAGTAGGTACACGCGTAGTTGCAGGCTGAGGTCAGGCTGATCCGCAAATTGCGAAAACGCCTGCCTTGACGATCAACGATCATGGATCACTCCGGCAGAGGATGATTCGGGCGCGCTAAAAGCTGACTGATAAATCAGCTTTTAGCAAGATCCTTGCCTGAGTATATTCCTGGGTTACTGCGCCTGGCAGCAAATCATTACGTGGCCGGGGTTTCGACGGGGGCCGCTTCAACCAGTGCCGGCTCACTGCTGTGCTTGCGCTTGTTACCCATGCGCACACCGATATCCATCAGGAACTGGAAGAAACCTTCCTGGTCTTCCAGCACATTGCTCCAGAACGGTGAGTGGTACAGCGCCACGGCGCCGTGCACCAAGGCCCAGGCGGCGCAGTAGTGGAAGTACGGCGGTACGTCTTCAAGCTTGCCTTCGCTGATGCGGCCCTTGATCAGCAGGGTCAGGCGCTCGAAGTTCGAGGCGCGAATCTTGTGCAACTCCTCGACCATCTCCGGCACTTGATGGCCCTTGACCACCTTCTCTTCCAGGCGGTCGAACAGGCGGTAGCGCTGCGGGTCACGCATGCGGAACTCGAAGTAGGCGCGGGACAGCGCTTCCTTGTCCTTGTCGACATCGGCCGAATGCAGCAGCTCGTTCAAGTCGCGCTCGTAGTCGAGCATCAGGCGCAGGTAGATCTCGGCCTTGGACTTGAAGTGCTTGTAGATCGTGCCTTTGCCGATACCCACGGCATCCGCGATCATCTCGACGGTGACGCTGTCTTCGCCTTGTTCGAGGAACAACTTGAGTGCGGTATCGAGAATTTCCTGCTCACGGCGGCGAAACTCACGGACCTTACGGGGTTCTTTGTGCATGAGGAAGAGGTCTGCAAAGGTCGGAATAGGGAGGGCTGCGCAGGGCCACGAATACATGGCGATACGATTTACCCAGTGCGAGGGATTATCCCGACTGAACGGTCGTTGGGCAACGTCTATGTGAACCCGTCCTGCACTTTACTTTCAAGGCGCCAACGTTTTCATGTCTACCAGTCAGAAATAATACGCAACAACTGCACCCGTGCACTGCCCAATGAGAACTCAAGCGAAGCGCATGTATTCCAAATCTGTTTAAAAAACGATCAGTCGCGACTGGACTGAATCAGATACTGATCAATACTTGAACTGTCGGCGTGACATCTCCCCCAAGTGAAGCGCCGACCTGGGTACCGACGGACTGTGTGCCCTTGTTTTACTCCTAATGGTCTTAACCCGGATTCACCCCCCAGAACCCGGGTTTTTTTTGCCTGCGATTCAGTCGTGTCATGCAGCAACGTGGGCCAGCGGGAACAGGCGCTTGAAGTTCTCGGTGGTCTGATCGGCAAAGCGCTCATAGGACTCACCGCGCAGCATCGCCAGGTAATCCGCCACATCCCGTACATATTCAGGCAGGTTCGGTTTGCCACGATGGGGAATCGGCGCCAGGTACGGCGAGTCGGTTTCCACCAGCAGGCGGTCGGCTGGCACCTGGCGCGCCACGTCGCGCAGGGCATCGGCATTGCGGAAAGTGACAATGCCCGACAGGGAAATATAGAACCCCAGGTCAAGTGCGGCCCTGGCCATGTCCCAATCCTCGGTAAAGCAATGCAACACGCCGGCCTGGGGCAACGCGGCTTCGCGCAGCAGGGCCAGGGTGTCGGCACGGGCGCCACGGGTGTGGACGATCACCGGCTTGCCGGTTTGCCCGGCGGCCTGTAAATGCAGGCGAAACGAGGCCTGCTGCAACTCGGCGGCTTCCGGCTCGTAATGGTAGTCCAGGCCGGTTTCGCCAATGGCCACCACCCGCGGGTGATTGAGTTCGCCCAGCAGCCAGTCGAGGGCCGGGGCTTCGCCAGGCTTGAGATCCAGCGGGTGGATACCCACCGAGCAATCCACATCGGCATAACGCTCGGCCAGGGTTTTGACGTCGGCAGCATTGTCGGCGCTGACGCCAATGCACAGGAAATGCCCTACCCCACGCTGGCGTGCAGCGTCGAGGGCAGCATCCAGGGAGCCGCCGTGCTGGGCGAGGTCAAGGCGATCAAGGTGGCAATGGGAATCTACAAGCATAGGAAATTACGACTTAGGTCACGGAAAGTGTCTGGCCAACGATACATCCGTCGGCCACGGAAATTAACGCCGGCCGAGCAAGCCGACCCATTGCACCAGCAGCGCTTCAAGCAACAGCACGCGGTTGAGGTTGGCCTTGCCGAGCACCTTCTGGCGCTGGGCGAGGATCCAGTCCTGGATAGCCAGCACCTTGTCCTGGGCACTCTTCTGCGCGAGGTATTGCACCACCTTGCGCATGTCGGGCAGGCCCAGGCCGTTTTCGTCCTGGGTCAACTGGTAGCGCAGGATCAGGCTCGACCAATCACAGAACCAGTCGAACAGCAGCAGCAAGGGAATGTCCTTCCAGGCGCTTTCAGCCAACTGGGTGGCGGACAGCTCTTGCTTGAGCAGTTTTTTCACCCCATCCACAACCAGGGCGCGTTGCTCACGTACGCCTTGGGCTTGCAGCTTGACGGCCGCCAGCGGGGAACCGGCCGCCAGGGTCAGCAACTCGATCCGCTCCTCTGCGGAGCAATCCGGCAGCGCCTTCGCCAGCCATTGCAGGCTCATGGCTTCACTGGGCAACGGGCAGGCCTGCTGTACGCACCGGCTGCGAATGGTCGGCAACAAGCGGCTGGACTGGTGGCTCACCAGCAACAGCACCGTGTCGCCGGAGGGTTCTTCCAGGCTCTTGAGCAAGGCGTTGGCAGCGTTGACGTTCATGGCCTCCACCGGCTCGATCAGCACCACCTTGCGCCCGCCCATCTGCGCGGTCTGCACCACGAAACTGACGAGGTCACGCACCTGGTCGACCTTGATCGCCTTGTCGGCTTCCTCGGGTTCAAGCAGGTAGTTGTCCGGGTGGCTGCCGGCCTTGAGCAACAGGCAGGATTTGCACGCGCCGCAGGCTTCAAGGTTGACCGGGCGCTGGCACAGCAGGCTGGCCATGAGTCGCTCAGCCAGATCGCGCTTACCAATCCCGATCGGCCCGTGCAGCAGATAGGCGTGGGCGTGCTGGGCACGGCCGGCCAACTGCTGCCAGAGACTGTCCTGCCACGGGTAGGCTTCAGCCACGGGCGCGCTCCAACAGCTTGGGTAACAGGGCGTCGATGGCCTGCTGCACCTGCGTCAACGGCTGGGCCGCGTCCAGCAGGTGGTAGCGCGCCGGTTCAGCCTGGGCGCGCTTGAGAAACGCGCTGCGCACAGCATCGAAAAACCCCTGGCCTTCCAGTTCGAAACGGTCGAGACGCCCACGGGCGCTGGCGCGGGCCATGCCCACTGCCACCGGCAGGTCGAACAACAGAGTCAGGTCGGGACGTAGATCACCCTGCACAAAGGTTTCCAAGGTGGCGATACGCGCCAGGGACAAACCCCGGCCACCGCCCTGGTAGGCATACGTGGAATCGGTAAAACGGTCGCAGATCACCACGGCACCGCGGGCCAGGGCCGGACGAATCACCTCGGCCAGGTGCTGGGCACGGGCAGCGAACACCAGCAGCAGCTCGGTGTCCGGGTTCATCTGTTCTTCGCCTGGGGCCAGCAACACGTCACGGATGCGCTCGGCCAGGGGTGTACCGCCGGGCTCACGGGTCAACACCACCTCGACACCTTCAGCCCGCAAGCGGCCGGCCAGGTAATCGCGGTTGGTGCTTTTGCCGGCGCCTTCCGGGCCTTCCAGGGTAATAAACAAGCCAGTCACAGGCAGTCCTTAGTCAGAGTCATTGCGGGCTTTGCGGCGCGGCGGCATCCGGCGCGGGCTCGCCGGGAGCATCAGCAGGCGGCGCCAGGTCTTCCGGCGGTTTTACCAGCGGTGCCGGGCTTGAGCGGTAATCGGCACGGCGCTTGAGCTGGAACTCACGCACAGCAGCATTATGCGCACCCAGGTCATCGGAGAAAATATGGCTGCCGTCGCCACGGGCGACGAAATACAGGCTGCTGCCCGGCACCGGGTTCAACGCGGCATGGATCGCCTTGCGGCCGACCATGGCGATGGGTGTCGGCGGCAGGCCGGCCACCATGTAGGTGTTATAAGGGTTGGCTTCCTTGAGGTGCGCACGGGTCAACTTGCCGTTGTAGCGCTCGCCCAGGCCGTAGATCACGGTGGGGTCGGTCTGCAGCAGCATGCCGATCTTCAGGCGGCGTACGAACACACCGGCAATCTGCCCGCGCTCTTCCGGCACACCGGTCTCTTTCTCCACCAGGGAGGCCATGATCAAGGCTTGATAGGGATCGGTATAGGGCACGTCGGCAGCACGCTTGCTCCACTCCTGGGCGAGGACATCATCCAGGCGGTTATAGGCTTTCTTCAGGAACTCGACATCGGTCATGCCGCGCACGAAGCGGTAGGTATCCGGGAAGAACCGACCTTCGGGGAACACGCCAGGATGGCCGAGCTTGTCCATCACTTCGCTGTCACTCAGGCCCGCCAGGGTCTGCACGATCTTTTCATGCTTGGCCAGGGCCGAACGCACCTGGCGGAAATTCCAGCCCTCCACCAGCGTCAGGCTGTATTGCACCACTTCGCCGCGCTGCCACAGGCCGATCAGGCCTTCGGCGGTCATGCCCGGGGTCATGCGGTATTCACCGCTGTGCAGCGGTTGGCCGTCAAGGTTGAAGCGCCAATACAGGCGTAGCCAGAACGCGCCGTCGAGCACACCATCCGCCTCCAGACGATTGAAGGTGCCGGTGGGGGTGGCCCCTGCCGGCACATCGAGCAATTGCTCCTGGGTCAGATTCAACGGCTGCTTCAAGGCAGCGTCATATTTCCACGCGGAAAACCCCAACAGCAAAGCCGCCGAGAACAGACCGATCAGCAGCAGTACAACCAGTTTTCGTATCAACTCAAATATCCAATAGCGCGCGAACAATGCCCTGCAGTTTACGGGTGAGCGGCCCAACCGACCAGCTCATCGCAGCGCACCCACGCACCGGCCAAATGCCATAAACGCTGTTGCACACAAAGACTTCGTCAGCCTCCCGCAAGTGCTCAAGGCTGATGTCAGCCACGGCCACCGGGATGCCCAAGGCGCTCGCCTGAGCCAGAATCTCGGCGCGCATGACGCCTGCAACGCCGCAACGATTCAGATCGGCGGTTAGTAACAAGCCATTACTTACCAGGAACAGGTTGCTGAATACGCCTTCGATGACACGCCCGGACACATCCAGCATCAACCCTTCGGCATGTTCGGCATCCTGCCATTCGGCACGGGCGATCACCTGCTCGAGGCGATTGAGGTGCTTGAGACCGGCCAGCAACGGCTGCTCGGCCAGGCGGGTGGCACATGCAAACAGACGAACACCGTCGGTTCCATGGGCCTGGGGATAGGTCGCAGGCGGACTGCCCTGCAAGATACGACGCACCGGGGCCTCGGGGTTGATGCCATAACCGCGCAGGCTGTCGCCGCGGGTGAGGATCAGCTTGAGGACACCGTCGCCGAGAGCGGCGGCATAGGCCTGCACTTCGCTGCGGACCAACGTCTGATCCACAACGAAAGCGAGGCGCCTGCAGCCCTCATCCAGGCGCTGCAGGTGACGGTCAAGCAGCACGGGCTGCCCGGCCTTGACGGCGATGGTCTCGAACAGGCCATCACCGTACGCCAGGCCGCGATCTTTCAGGGGCACGCTGTCCGCTGGCTGACCGTCGACCCAGCTGTGCATCACTCGGCGAACCGGCGGAACACCAGGGAACCGTTGGTGCCACCGAAGCCGAACGAGTTGGAGATCGCAACGTCGATCGGCATCTGTTGCGGCTCATGCGGCACGAAGTTCAGGTCGCAGCCTTCGTCCGGCTCATCGAGGTTGATGGTCGGCGGAGCGACCTGGTCCTTGATGGCCATCACGCTGAAGATCGCTTCTACCGCGCCCGCCGCACCCAAGAGGTGGCCGGTCATGGACTTGGTGGAGCTGACCGCCAGCGTGTAGGCGTGCTCGCCGAACACCGACTTGATGGCTTCGGCTTCCGCCAGGTCGCCCGTCGGGGTCGAGGTGCCATGGGCATTGATGTACTGCACTTGGTCCGTGTTGACCTTGGCATCGCGCAAGGCATTGGTGATGCACCGCGCAGCGCCGGCACCGTCGGACGGTGGCGAGGTCATGTGATAGGCGTCGCCACTCATGCCAAAACCGATCAACTCGGCATAGATGGTGGCACCACGCGCCTTGGCGTGCTCCAACTCTTCGAGCACCAGGGCACCGGCGCCGTCGGCCAGTACAAAGCCGTCACGGCCCTTGTCCCACGGACGGCTGGCACGGGTCGGCTCGTCATTGCGGGTCGACAGGGCACGGGAGGCGCCAAAGCCGCCCATTCCCAGGCCACAGGCGGCCATTTCAGCACCACCGGCGATCATCACGTCGGCTTCGTCATAGGCGATGTTACGCGCCGCCATGCCGATGCAGTGGGTACCCGTGGTGCACGCGGTGGCAATCGCGTAGTTAGGCCCCTGCGCCCCCAAGTGGATGGACAGGAAACCGGAAATCATATTGATGATCGAGCCAGGCACGAAGAACGGTGAAATTCGACGAGGGCCGGAATCATGCAGCGTGCGGCTGGTTTCTTCGATATTGGTCAAACCGCCAATACCCGAACCCATGGCCACGCCGATGCGCTCACGGTTGGCGTCGGTCACTTCCAGGCCAGCGTTACGCACTGCCTGAAAACCGGCTGCCAGGCCGTATTGAATGAACAGGTCGAGCTTGCGGGACTCTTTGATCGAGAGATATTCCTCGACATTGAACCCCTTTACCGAGCCGCCAAAACGGGTGGAATAGGCAGAAAGGTCCGTGTGTTCGATCAGACCAATACCACTGCGGCCAGCCAGAATGCCCTGCCAACTGCTCGGCACATCCGTACCCAGTGGCGACAACATACCCATACCGGTGACTACGACGCGTCTACGCGACACAGCACTCTCCTTTTTCTAATGACGACACTTTGCTTCAGAGCTTACTTTTCATCAGCGCTAAAGAAAAAACCGCACGCCGTTACAGCAGTGCGGTTTTTCCCTAACAGCAGGCGACGACTACAAACTATTACGCCTGGTGGTTCGTAACGTAGTCGATAGCAGCTTGAACAGTAGTGATTTTTTCAGCTTCTTCGTCCGGGATTTCGGTCTCGAATTCCTCTTCCAGAGCCATCACCAGCTCAACGGTGTCAAGGGAATCGGCACCCAGGTCTTCTACGAAGGAAGCAGTGTTGACCACTTCTTCTTCTTTGACGCCCAGTTGCTCGGCAACGATTTTCTTGACGCGCTCTTCGATGGTGCTCATACCTTGTTTAACTCCTAATGGACAAATTCAGGCAGCTGGCCAGTGGGTAAGTGTATAGAAAGCCTTTTCAGCTTTTCAACTGAAAGCTTCACCCTGTACCCGGTTTGCCACCTGCCTATAAATTAAGTTGCAGCTTTATAACGGATTTTAGACAGCTCGTATGACATTTTTTTGAAGCGATCCGTCACAATTTAGCTCATGTACATCCCGCCGTTCACCGGGATTGTAGCCCCAGTCACGTATGCCGCACCGTCGGATGCCAGGAAAGCGACCACATTCGCGATCTCTTGAGCCTGGCCCAGACGGCCCAGCGGAATCTGCGTCAGCAAGCCTTCACGCTGTGCTTCCGGCAGTTCGCGGGTCATATCGGTGTCGATGAACCCTGGGGCCACCGAGTTGACCGTAATCGACCGCGAACCGACTTCTCGCGCCAATGCACGGCTGAAACCTTCCAGGCCGGCCTTGGCGGCTGCATAGTTTACTTGGCCTGCGTTGCCCATGGCACCCACTACGGAGCCAATATTGATAATTCGACCCCAACGGGCCTTGGTCATGCCGCGCAAAACACCCTTGGACAGGCGAAACAGACTGTTCAGGTTGGTATCGACCACGTCGTACCATTCGTCGTCTTTCATGCGCATCATCAGGTTATCGCGGGTGATACCGGCGTTGTTCACCAGAATCGCCGGCGCACCGAACTGGGCGGTGATCTCGGCCAGTACGGCAGCCACGGACTCATCGCTGGTCACGTTCAGCTCAAGGCCGGTGCCTTGAACGCCGTTTTCCTTCAGGGTCGCGGCGATACGCTCGGCGCCCAAGGCGGAAGTGGCGGTGCCGATCACGACGGCGCCCTGACGGCCCAGTTCCAGGGCGATGGCCTGGCCAATGCCACGGCTCGCGCCGGTAACCAGTGCAACTTTACCTTGCAGACTCATGCAGGCTTCTCCTAAGTTCGGGGATCAGGCCAGCGCCGCACGAGCGGCAGCGAAGGCATCCGGGGTATTGAGGTTGGCAGTCGACACGCCGTCGGCGCAGCGCTTGTTCAGGCCAGCCAGGACTTTGCCCGGGCCGCACTCGACCAGCTCGGTGGCGCCATTGGCGGCCAGGGTCTGGACCGACTCGACCCAGCGCACAGGCTTGTAGAGTTGCTCCAGCAGGTCGCGCTTGAGGGTGTCGAGGTCGGCGGCCACGGCCGCGCTGACGTTCTGCACCAGCGGAATCTGTGGCGCCTGCCAGTTGATGGCAGCGATGGACTCGGCAAAGCGCTCGGCAGCCGGGCGCATCAGCTCGCAGTGCGACGGCACGCTCACCGGCAACGGCAATGCACGCTTGGCACCGCGCGCCTTGCAGCCTTCGATGGCACGCTCGACGGCTGCCCTGGCGCCGGCGATCACCACCTGGCCCGGGGAGTTGAAGTTTACCGCGCTGACCACTTCACCCTGGGCCGCTTCGGCACAGGCTTCGATCACCACAGCATCGTCCAGCCCCAGAATAGCGGCCATGCCGCCCTGCCCGGCCGGAACGGCTTCCTGCATCAGCTGGCCACGACGCTCGACCAGCTTGACCGCTTCAGCAAGGGTCAGGCTGCCCGCCGCCACCAGGGCGCTGTATTCGCCCAGGCTATGACCGGCCACGAACGCCGGACGCGCACCGCCTTCGGCCAACCACAAGCGCCACAGGGCGATCGAAGCGGTCAGGATGGCTGGCTGGGTTTTATCGGTTTGATTGAGCTGCTCTTCCGGCCCCTCTTGGGTCAGCGCCCACAGGTCGTAACCCAGGGCCTCGGAAGCTTCCTTGAACGTGTCCAGGATCAGCGGGTATTGCGCGCCCAGCTCGGCCAACATGCCGAGGGACTGCGAACCCTGCCCTGGAAAGACGAATGCGAGGGATGTAGACATGTAACAAGCCCCTAATGATCTGGTCGTCGAAAATGGTCGCTCCTCGGTGGGAGCGCACGAAACTGACAGATTGGATGGTCAATTGAACTGGCCGGTCACATTTAAGCATTCCCCGGCCGATTCGCCTAAGGCAACAGGTCCTCGAGGCGGCCGTGCAAGCGTTGCGGCAGGTTTTCCTGGATCTCGATCACCGCGCGCGCAATCGCACTCTGGAAGCCTTCGACCCCGGCCGAACCGTGGCTTTTCACCACGATGCCCTGCAACCCCAGGAAGCTCGCACCATTATGCCGCGCCGGGGCCAGGTCGGCCTGCAGGCGACGCATCAACGGCAGCGCCAGGGCGCCCACCAGGCGCGATACCAGGTTACGCCTGAACAAGGCCTCGATACGCGAGGCGATCATGGTCGCCAGGCCTTCGCTGGACTTGAGCAGGATATTGCCGACAAACCCGTCGCACACCACCACATCCGCCTCGCCCCGGTACAACCCATCACCCTCGACAAAGCCGATGTAGTTCAGGCCTCGCGCACCGTGCAGCAAGGTGGCGGCAAGCTTGACCTGCTGGTTGCCCTTGATGTCTTCGGTGCCGATATTCAGCAAGGCCACCCGCGGCCGGGCCACGCCCAGCGCTTCGGCGGCCACCGAGCCCATCACGGCAAACTGGAACAGGTGCTCGGCACTGCAATCGACGTTCGCCCCCAGGTCCAGCAACTGGCAATAGCCCTTCTGCGTCGGAATCGCCGCCACCATTGCCGGCCGATCAATGCCCGGCAGCGTCTTGAGCACATGCCGCGACAACGCCATCAGTGCGCCGGTGTTACCGGCACTGACACAGGCTTGCACCTTGCCATCACGCAGCAGCTCCAAGGCCACCCGCATCGAAGAGTCAGGCTTGCCGCGCAGGGCCGTCGCCGGTTTCTCATCCATGGTGATGGTTTCGCTGGCCGGCGTAATCGTCAGGCGCGCGCGATCCACCGCCGGATGGCTGGCAATCAATTCTTCAAGGAGGGAGGGTTGACCGACGAGGGTCAGGTGCAGCGAGGGCGTGGCGGACAGGCTGGCAATGCAGGCCTGAACAATGCTGCGGGGACCGAAGTCCCCGCCCATTGCGTCAATCGCGATGACTTGAGCAGACAAGTGATTACTCGTCAGCGCCCTTGTCGATCACTTTACGGCCACGGTATACGCCTTCTGGCGATACGTGGTGACGCAGGTGAATTTCACCGGTGGTTTTTTCTACAGACAGAGTGCTTGCCGTCAGGGCATCGTGGGAACGACGCATGTCACGGGCAGAGCGGGATTTTTTGTTCTGCTGAACAGCCATAATTGATTAACTCCTAAACGTTTGGGTCACGCTTTAACTGCGCCAATACACTGAACGGGTTGGACCGCGTTACCTCGTCCTCGCTCGGTTCGGACTCGTCATCGAGACCCGCCGGCTGCTGGCATTCTTCCGGATGATGAGCAGGCACAATGGGCAAGGCGAGCAGAAGCTCCTCCTCGATCAGTGCATGCAGATCCAAAGGATCTTCGCCCAGTTCCAGCACGTCATAACCTTTCGGCAACGACTGGGTATTCGCACCCTCCTTTACCACAGCATAACTGCACTCGCTGTGAATCGGCAGGGTGACCAGCTCAAGACAACGCTGGCAAACCATTTTGACCTCGGTGTCGATAAAACTGTGAATTACCACAGATTTACGTTCATCTCGTTCAAAAACGAATTTGGCCTGCACCGTACCGACAGTGTCGGAAAGCGGGTCGCAGAGTCTCTCCAAATCGGCCAGCAGCAACTCACCTTGAAGGGAAGTGCCACGATCAGCCAATTTGCGCGGGTCAACGTGAGGTGGAATCGGGTCATTCAACATAGGCGCAGCATTATAGGGATGCCCCCAGCCATGTCAAAGGAAATTCAGCCCTGTGCGTCGGCCGGTCGCCCCGCTAGAATCGGCGGCTGCCTTGAGGAGACGTATATGCTGCCTTTATTACTCGCTTCCAGCTCGGTTTATCGCCGGGAATTGCTCAGCCGCCTGCACCTGCCATTCATCTGCAGCTCGCCGGATATCGACGAAAGCCATGCTGCAAACGAGTCCGCCACAGACCTGGTCAAGCGCCTGGCCGAACAGAAAGCCCGCGCCCTCGCCGCCAGCCACCCCGGCCACCTGATCATCGGCTCAGACCAGGTCGCCGCGCTGGAAGGCCGCATCATCGGCAAGCCTCACACCTTCGAAAATGCGCGCGAGCAGTTATTGGCCGCCAGCGGCAAGCGTGTCAGCTTCCTCACCGGCCTGGCCCTCCTTAACAGCGAGACCGGGCGCTGCCAGGTGGACTGCGTGCCTTTCACTGTGCACATGCGCGAGCTGGATGCAGCGCGCATCGAGCGCTACCTGCGGATCGAGCAGCCGTATGACTGCGCGGGCAGCTTCAAGGCGGAAGGGCTGGGCGTGAGCTTGTTCCAAAGCACCGAAGGGCCGGACGCGACCAGCCTGGTCGGCTTACCGCTGATTCGTTTGGTGGACATGCTGCTCAGCGAAGGCGTGCAAATCCCTTAAGAACACTGCTAAACCAAATATGGGAAGGGAGGGCTTACCCCCGATAGCAGTGTGTCAGCCAACCTTGGATTGATTGATCCGCCGCTATCGGGGGCAAGCCCCCTCCCACATTTTGATCTACGACAGACTTGAGATATTAACGCAGTGCCGGACCCTGGAAGCCCATGTACAGCGCCAGCTTCTCAGCCACGCTGGCGCCGAGCTTCTTGGAGAAACGATCAAACGGCGATTCTTCAACGGTGAAGTCCACCAGCTCTTTCTCGCCGACCACATCCCGCGCTACCGAACTGGCACTGCCCAAACCATCGATCAGCCCCAGCGGCAATGCTTGCTCCCCCGACCACACCAACCCGGAGAACAGCTCCGGATGGTCTTTGTCCTTCAGGCGATCCCCACGCCCCTGTTTC
This sequence comes from Pseudomonas sp. LAMO17WK12:I1, assembly GCF_900177315.1. NCBI lineage: Bacteria > Pseudomonadati > Pseudomonadota > Gammaproteobacteria > Pseudomonadales > Pseudomonadaceae > Pseudomonas > Pseudomonas sp. LAMO17WK12:I1. The sequence continues at coordinate 21,527 of NZ_FWZV01000022.1, forward strand.
ACGCTGGCGATGAACTGGCGATGGGTGGTATCGAGCACTCCCTGCCAGAACTGGGTTTCATCGGCCTTTTGCGGCTGGAACGGATCAAGGAACGACTTGTGCTCGCCCGAGTTGTAGGTACGACGCTCAACCCCCAGCTTTTCCATGGCACCGACAAAGCCGTAGCCGGCTGCCGTCACACCAATGGAGCCGACAAGACTGGCCTTGTCGGCGTAGATCTGGTCGGCGGCACTGGCAATGTAATACGCGCCCGAGGCCCCCAGGTCGGAAATCACCGCGTACAGCTTGATATCCGGGTGCAGGCCGCGCAGGCGGCGAATCTCGTCATACACATAACCCGATTGCACCGGGCTGCCGCCTGGGCTGTTGATGCGCAGGATCACGCCCTTGACCTTGGGGTCTTCAAACGCGGCACGCAGGCTGCTGACGATATTGTCAGCGCTGGCAGGCTCCTTGTCGGCGATCACTCCCCGCACTTCGATCAACGCGGTGTAGTTGGCGCCACGGGTCGCGCTTTTTTCCATGTCCATCAGCGGGCTGAACAGCGCCAGCATCAGCAACAGGTAAGTGAAGGTCAGCAGCTTGAAGAAAATCCCCCAGCGCCGTGCACGGCGCTGCTCCTGGACGCTGGCCAGGAGCGTCTTCTCCAGCAGTTTCCAGCTCTTGTCGTCACCGCTTTCAGCCTTTTCAGGCGCTTTCCACTCGTCACTCATGCCATCAACCCCAGCAAAGACTTATTGGGCCCGACCGAGCCAGGCCTGCAATTCAGAAAAATGATCAATCGTGACCCTCGGCTCGTATTGCTGCAACGCCTCGGCGGACTGGGCGCCATAGCTGACTGCCACGCTGTCCATGCCGGCGTTGCGCGCCATCATCAGATCGAAGGAAGCATCACCCACCATCAACGCCTCACGCGGCGACACACCGCAATGGGCAAGGATCTGCTCCAGCATCAGAGGGTGAGGTTTGCTGGCGGTTTCATCTGCGGCACGGGTGATGTCGAAATAATCCTCCCAGCCATGGGCGCTGAGCACCCGGTCCAGCCCGCGGCGGGCCTTGCCGGTGGCGACGGCCAGGTGATAGCCCCCGGCGCGAAAAGCCTCCAGCGACTGCGCCACACCCTCGAACAACGGCGAAGGTGTGGCCTCCAGCGCAATGTAGTGATCCGCGTAATGCTCGCGGAACGTCACCAGTTCAGCGTCGCTGATCCCGGGGTACAAGGTGCGGATCGCCTCAGGCAAGCCCAGGCCGATAATGCCTTTGACCGCCAGGTCAGTGCACACGTCGAAGCCCGAGCGGCTCGAAGCTGCGTGCATCGACTCGACAATCCGACCGATGGAGTTACACAGGGTGCCGTCCCAATCGAAAATCAGCAGCTTGTAGTCAAGGTGCGACACTCAAACGCTCCACGGTCTTGGCCCACATCTCATCCACCGGCGCCTGCAGCTTCAGCTCGCCGCCGTCAGGCAGCGGCACGGTGAGCATGTAGGCGTGCAGGAACAGGCGCTTGCCGCCCAGGTCACGGATTTCCCTGGAAAAATCCTCGTCGCCATACTTGGTATCGCCAGCGATGCAATGGCCTGCATGCAGGGTGTGCACACGAATCTGGTGAGTGCGCCCCGTCACCGGCTTGGCCTCGACCATGGTGGCAAAATCACCGAAACGACGCAGCACCTTGAACAGGGTCAGGGCTTCTTTGCCCTCCTCGTCCACTTCGACCATGCGCTCGCCGGAGCGCAGGTTGCTCTTCTGCAACGGCGCGCGGACGCTCTTGATCGAGCTGGCCCAGTTGCCGCGCACCAGCGCCATATAGCGCTTGTCCACGCCATCGCCGCGCAGGGCGGTGTGCAGGTGGCGCAACATGCTGCGTTTCTTGGCGATCATCAACAGGCCGGAGGTGTCGCGGTCCAGGCGGTGGACCAGCTCCAGCTCCTTGCAATCCGGGCGCAGCTGACGGAAGGCTTCGATCACGCCGAAATTCAGGCCGCTGCCACCGTGAACCGCAATGCCGCAGGGCTTGTTGATCACGATCAGCTTGTTGTCTTCGAAGACAATCGATGCCTCAAGGCGCTGCAACAGGCCCTGGGCCAATGGCACGGGCTCATCGCGTTCAGGCACGCGCACGGGCGGCACACGGACAATATCGCCCGCCTGCAACTTGTACTCAGGCTTGATGCGGCCCTTGTTCACGCGCACTTCGCCTTTGCGCAAGATGCGGTAGATCAAGGTCTTGGGCACACCCTTGAGCCTGGCCAGGAGAAAATTATCGATGCGTTGGCCGGCATATTCCGGCGAGACCTCGAGCAGCTGGACGCTGGGGGTCTGGGGGGCGGTAGTCGTCATGGCGGCGATGATAACAATTTTTTATGGAATTGAAGCACTTAATCATTGCTGCTATAGTCGCGAACGCCGCCAAAAGCGGCCTGGGCAGAGGACTAGCGGCAAACTGCCGGCCCTGACCATCGCAATTCATCAGGACGCGAGGCCGTCCTACGGGGCTTTCGCCACCCTGGAAGGCTCGAGATTGTAACAAGCGCAGGTGACATGAGGCCTGAAGCGAGTGCAGAAAGCAGAGTGAATACTCGCGTTCTGCGCCGATATTTACGGCCAGTTCACAAAGTGCAGTCAGTCTTGAGCCGGACCACGGCGAATGCTTCGGAAACAACGCCTGTTAAGAGCTGAGTGTGAGCGCAGTCGCCCACATTCAGTCTTGTTTAGCCATGAGCGTGGACTCCCCATTGGAGAACACGGTAAATGCCAACCCGCTGCGGATTCTGCGCGCGGCAGCACCCGAATTATCAGGGATACGTGTAGGGTGGAGATGCACAACCGTCGGACCGTGTAGCACTAGGCTTATATTTAGACGCTTCATCTCGTCCACAGTCGCCGGTTGATTCCTCCTCCTGACCTTAGCTTTTGTTGAAGTGGTGCCTTTGTCACCACCGCTAACAAGCAGGACGCGTCCGTCGCGATACCGGCCCAATTGGCCGATTTTGCTGGACACTGGAGTGGCCAACCACTCTTGACGCACCTGACACCGACCGTGAGAAGTCGTGTGTGCCGAACGCCGTTTCCGGCAGCCCGGAAACCGACGGTACAACATGAAAAGAATGCTGATTAACGCAACTCAACCCGAAGAGTTGCGTGTTGCACTGGTAGATGGCCAACGCCTCTACGACCTGGACATCGAATCCGGTGCACGCGAGCAAAAGAAGGCCAACATCTATAAAGGCCGTATTACTCGCATCGAACCAAGCCTTGAGGCTGCCTTTGTCGATTTCGGCTCCGAGCGCCACGGCTTCCTGCCCCTCAAAGAAATCTCCCGCGAATACTTCAAGAAATCCCCCGAAGGCCGCGTAAACATCAAGGACGTCCTGAGCGAAGGCCAGGAAGTCATCGTTCAGGTCGAAAAAGAAGAACGTGGCAACAAGGGCGCCGCCCTGACCACCTTCATCAGCCTGGCCGGCCGTTACCTCGTGCTGATGCCGAACAACCCGCGTGCCGGCGGCATCTCCCGTCGCATCGAAGGCGAAGAGCGCAACGAACTGCGTGAAGCGCTGAACGGCCTGATCGCACCGGCCGACATGGGCCTGATCGTGCGCACTGCCGGCCTGGGCCGCAGCAGCGAAGAAATGCAGTGGGACCTCGACTACCTGCTGCAACTGTGGACCGCCATCAAAGAGGCCTCCCTGGATCGTTCCGCGCCGTTCCTGATCTACCAGGAAAGCAACGTGATCATCCGCGCCATCCGCGATTACCTGCGCCAGGACATCGGCGAAGTGCTGATCGACAGCGTCGAAGCCCAGGACGAAGCCCTGACCTTCATCCGCCAGGTGATGCCGCAGTACGCCAGCAAGATCAAGCTGTACGAAGACAGCGTGCCGCTGTTCAACCGTTTCCAGATCGAAAGCCAGATCGAGACCGCTTTCCAGCGTGTGGTCGAACTGCCTTCCGGCGGCTCCATCGTGATCGATCCGACCGAAGCCCTGGTGTCCATCGACATCAACTCGGCGCGCGCCACGAAGGGTAGCGACATCGAAGAAACCGCCCTGCAGACCAACCTGGAAGCGGCTGAAGAAATCGCCCGCCAGTTGCGCCTGCGCGACATCGGCGGCCTGATCGTGATCGACTTCATCGACATGACCCCCGCCAAGAACCAGCGCGCCGTGGAAGAGAAAGTCCGCGAATGCCTGGAAGCCGACCGAGCCCGCGTACAGGTCGGCCGTATCTCGCGCTTCGGTCTGCTGGAAATGTCCCGTCAGCGCCTGCGTCCATCCCTGGGCGAGAGCAGCGGCATCGTCTGCCCGCGTTGCAACGGCACCGGCATCATCCGTGACGTTGAATCGCTGTCCCTGGCGATCCTGCGCCTGATCGAAGAAGAAGCCCTCAAAGACCGCACCGCCGAAGTCCGCGCGCAAGTGCCGATCCCGGTCGCAGCCTTCCTGCTCAACGAAAAACGCAACTCGATCACCAAGATCGAACTGCGCACCCGTGCTCGTATCGTGATCCTGCCGAACGATCACCTCGAGACGCCGCACTTCGAAGTACAGCGCCTGCGTGACGACAGCCCGGAAGCCCACAGCGGCCAGTCCAGCTACGAAATCGCTGCCGCCGCCGCCGAAGTGGAAGAAGTCCAGCCAGCCGCCGCGACCCGCACCCTGGTGCGCCAGGAAGCCGCCGTGAAAACCGCCCCAGCCCGTGCCAACGCACCGGTGCCGGTTGAAGCCGCTGCCCCGGTTGCCGCACCGGCCGCCCTGCCTGAGCCGAGCCTGTTCAAGGGCCTGGTGAAGTCGCTGGTCAGCCTGTTCGCCACCAAGGAAGAGCCTGCGGCACCGGTCGTGGTTGAAAAACCTGCGACCGAACGCCCTGCACGCAACGAAGAGCGTCGCAACGGTCGCCAGCAGAGCCGTAACCGCAACGGTCGCCGTGACGAAGAGCGCAAGCCGCGTGAAGAACGTGCGCCTCGCGAAGAACGCGCACCACGTGAAGAGCGTGCACCTCGCGAAGCGCGTGAAGAAACCCCGGCCGTAGCCCGTGAAGAACGTGCACCGCGCGAAGAGCGCGCACCACGTACCCCACGTGCTCCGCGTGAAGATCGCAAGCCGCGTGGCGAGCGTGAAGAACGTGTGCGTGAACTGCGCGAGCCATTGGATGCCGCCCCTGCCGTTGCAGGTGTTGCAGCCGCTGCCGCTGAAGAGCGCCCAGCTCGCCAGCCGCGCGAAGAGCGTGCACCACGTGAAGAGCGCCAGCCGCGCCCACCGCGTGAAGAGCGTCAACCACGTGCCGAGCAAGCCGCTGCCGCCAGCGAAGAAGAAGTGCTGGCCGGCGAAGAGCAATTGCAGGAAGACGGTCAGGACAACGCCGAAGGCGATCGTCCACGCCGCCGCTCCCGTGGCCAGCGTCGTCGCAGCAACCGCCGTGAGCGTCAGCGTGATGCCAATGGCAATGTGATCGAGGGCTCGGAAGAGGCCGGCGAGAACGCAGAAGGCGCCGCCCACGAACCGACCGGTGCCGAACTGGCTGCCGGCCTGGCCGTTACCGCAGCGGTTGCCAGCTCGGTGATCAGCGCACCTGCTGAAGCCCAGGCTCACGAACAGGCTGAACGCGCGACTGCCGCTGTCGAAGAAACCGTTGCCGTTGAAGCGCCAGTTGCCGAGACCCCAACGGTTGAAGCACCGGTCGTTGAAGCAACTACCCCTGTCGAAGCCCCAGTGGTTCCGGAAGTGGAAGTGGCACCGACCCGCGACGCCCAGCCAGAAACCGAAGTGGTCGCAGTTGAAGCCGCTCCGGTGGTTGAGCCTCAGCCAGTAGTTGAAGTCGCCGCTGAAGCCCCGGCTGTCGAAGAAGCTGCCCCGGCAGTGCGTGAAGTTCGCGAAGAACAGACCGCCTTCCAGTGGACTGCCGAACCTGCCGCCCCGGTTGAAGCACCAGCGCCTGCACCGGTGGTAGAAGAAGCGCCTGCGCCGGTTGCCGAAGTAGTGGTTGCCGAGCCTGCGCCAGCTGTCGAGGCTGCGCCAGTGGTTGTTGAAGCCCCGGTGGTTGCCGAAGCACCCGTGGTAGAAGCCGCACCAGCCAGCGCCCTGACCGAAAACGGCCGTGCGCCGAACGACCCACGTGAAGTGCGTCGTCGTCGCAAGGAAGCTGAGGCAGCTGCCGCCGCTGCTGCTGCCGCTCCAGCCATCGTCGAAGCTGTCGAGGCGCCAGCCCCGGTTGCTGAAACCGTGGTTGAGCACACCGCTGCTGAAGCAGGGGTAGAGCACAAGGCCCTGGAAGAAGAACACGAGCCTAAACCCCTCGCCTGATTCCATCAGCCACTAAAAAGCCCCGCCTGAGTGATCAGGCGGGGCTTTTTTTATGTCCTTTACTTAGTCCGCACTAAAATTTAACCGTTTCGGCAGATCCACATCCCACAGAACACCCGCATCTTCCACCTGCACTTCCCGCACCCGGACACGTGCGAACAATGGCTTGCCTCCACGATCCCCGGTCAGCGCCATCAAGTCCGGACCAAAAGCGCGACCAAAGGCCACTGGATGCCCATAGTCACCCGCCTGCACCGGCACGCTGATGCCATCCTCCTCCAGCGCGTCAATCACCCGTTCAATGCTCGATGACTGGATAAACGGCATATCCCCCAACACCACCAGCCAGCCATCCGCCGAGGCACTGGCCGCGACGGCTGCGGCGATGCTCTCGCCCATGCCGGCTGACTGCAACAGCAAGACCTGGCAGCCATACGCCTGGGCCAACCGAATGATCTCCGTGCGATCCGGCGTGGTCACCAGCCAGCGCGCCATCAGGCGATCCGGCAAATTCACCAATACCTGCTCGATCACCGGACGCATCACCCCATCACGGCCCACGCAATCGGCCAGCAACTTATCCTGGTCAGCCCCCGCCTCGGCTCGGAACCGGCTGCCCCGCCCCGCCGCCAAGACAATCGCCGCCAGCATTATTCAGCAACCGCCGGCAGGGGCTTTTTCTGCATTGGCGCCACGCCGTTCTTGATCGCGACAATTTCCGCCATCAACGACAAGGCGATCTCCGCCGGCGTATGGCTACCGATATGCAGGCCAATCGGCCCATGTAAACGCGCAATCGCGTCCGTCGACAACCCCAGCGCCGCCAGGTTCTCGCGACGCGTCTGGCTATTGACCCGCGAACCCAGCGCGCCGATGTAGAAGGCACTGGAGTTCAACGCCGTCAGCAACGCCATATCATCAAGGCGCGGATCATGGGTCAGGCAGACAATGGCCGTGCGCTCGTCGGTCTGGATATTCAGCACCGCCTCATCAGGCATACCCGGCACGAAGCGGCCGTGCTGCTCTTCCCAGCCGTAGACAAACTCACTACGCGGATCGCATATCAATACTTCGAAATCCAGCAGGCGCGCCATTTCCGCCACGTAGCGCGACAGTTGCCCGGCACCGATCAACAGCAGGCGCCAGCGCGGGCCATAGATAGCCCGCAGGCGTTCGCCATCAAAGGTGACCACATCGGTCTTGTTCGCACTGCTCAACGTGACTTCACCGGAGACCAGGTCCAGTTCCCGCGCGACAATTTCATGCGCTTCGCAACGCTCCAGCAACTGCGCGACCCAGGCCCAGTCTTGCACCCGCTCTTCGGTCAAGCGCAAGGTGCCGCCGCATGGCAGGCCGAAACGCGCCGCCTCGTCGCGCGTCACGCCGTAGGTCACCAACTGCACCAGCGGCCCGTCGTGCGTCAGGCGACCATCCTGCAAGCGGGCGATCAAGTCGTCCTCGATGCAACCGCCGGACACCGAGCCGATCACCACGCCATCCCCCCGCAACGCCAGCATGGCGCCCGGTGGACGCGGCGCGCTGCCCCAGGTCTGGACAACGCTATACAACACCACCTGCTGCCCGGCGCGGCGCCATTCGAGCACGCTGCGCAGGACATTCAAATCAACACTGTCCATATATCCTCCTGCCAGTCTGCGTTTGGAACATGCCGCGTAGCGCGAATTTCATCAGTCACTGACTCTAAGTGAAAATATTGCAAAAAAATAATCCCGCACAAACGCAAACGCCCCGAACCAGTCGGGGCGTTTGCGGATAGCTGTCGGCGCGGATTTCACGCCATCAGCGGTTTACTTGATCACAGGGGCTGGGCCCTCGGCCACGCCCAGGTCATCGACTTCGCGGGTTTCAGAGATACCGGTACCGCCGGATGCCAGCTCGCTTTGCAGCTTGTCGGTGTCCAGTTCCTTGACCCACTTGGCCACAACGATGGTAGCAACGGCGTTACCCACCAGGTTGGTCAGTGCACGGGCTTCGGACATGAAGCGGTCGATACCCAGGATCAGCGCCAGGCCGGCAACCGGCAGGTGGCCGACAGCCGACAGGGTGGCAGCCAGTACGATGAAGCCGCTGCCGGTCACGCCAGCAGCACCTTTGGAGGACAGCAGCAGCACCAGCAGCAGGGTGATCTGGTGGGTGATGTCCATGTGGGTGTCAGTCGCCTGGGCGATGAACACGGCCGCCATGGTCAGGTAGATCGAGGTACCGTCGAGGTTGAAAGAGTAACCGGTCGGGATTACCAGGCCGACTACGGATTTCTTCGCGCCCAGACGCTCCATCTTGATCAGCATGCGTGGCAGTGCGGACTCGGAGGAAGAAGTACCCAGTACGATCAACAGTTCTTCACGGATATAGCGGATCAGTTTGATCACGCTGAAACCGTGGGCGCGGCAGATACCGCCCAGCACCACCAGCACGAACAGCAGGCAAGTGATGTAGAAGCAGATCATCAACTGGCCCAACTGCACCAGGGAACCTACACCGTAGGCACCGATGGTGAACGCCATGGCGCCCAGGGCACCGATTGGCGCGAGCTTCATGATCATGTTGATGATGTTGAACATCACGTGGGCGAAGCGATCGATGAAGTCCAGCACCGGCTTGCCGTAGGCACCCAGGCGATGCAGGGCGAAACCGAAGATCACCGAGAACATCAGCACTTGCAGGATGTCGCCGTTGGCGAAGGCGCCGACGATGGTGTTCGGGATCACATTGAGGATAAAGCCAACGATGCTCTGGTCTTTACCGGCAGTGACGTAGGCCGCCACTTTGGAGGCGTCCAGGGTTGCCACGTCGATGTGCATGCCGGCGCCCGGTTGCACGACGTTCACCACGATCAAGCCGATCAGCAGTGCGATGGTGGAAACGATTTCGAAGTACAGCAGCGCGTAGCCGCCGGTTTTGCCGACCGATTTCATGCTTTGCATGCCGGCGATGCCGCTGACAACGGTGCAGAAGATGATCGGGGCGATGACCATTTTGATCAGCTTGATGAAGCCGTCACCCAGTGGCTTGAGCGCCACGCCGGTCTGCGGGTAGAAATGACCGAGCAAAATACCGATAACGATTGCAACGATCACCTGGAAATACAGGGATTTGTAGATTGGCTGACGAGTCGTCATTGCAAAATTCCTCAATCGTCCCGTGTGGCAAATATCCGCCATTGCCCACGACACTTGAATTGCGAACCCTCCTGCACTGGAGGGATTTGTTGTTTGCGAAGCCTGTAGGACCAGGCTTGCGCTGTAATCCTTATCGCAAACGCCGTGCCACTTTGCTGAAAACCCCTGGGAGCCTTAATACATCAGGGTTGCGGATTTCAAAGCCGCCACCAATGTGCCGAATAGGCTGGCGGATTTCCGCCACGCCGCCCAATCCCGTCCTACAATTTGGCGGATATCCGCCTTGTCGCCCTGCCAGGTGATGACTACCATCCGCCATTCCATGGACGAGGGCCCCGCATGCGTGAACGTACCATCGCCAGCCATTACGCCCGGGCAGCCCTGGGCGGTGCGCGTCGAACCGGTTACGACTATTCGGGCCTGTTGCAACAGCTGGGCATCACCCCGGAACTGTTGGCCGAACCCCGTGCCCGCATTGCACCCGAGCAATTCACCCGGCTGTTGCAAATGCTCTGGCTCGCTTTAGACGATGAGTACCTGGGGTTCGCCGACGGCCCGAGCAAACGCGGCACCTTCGCCATGATGTGCCATGCGCTGATCCACTGCCGCACCCTGGAGAAGGCCCTGGAGCGCGGCTTATTATTTTATAGCCTATTCCTACAAGGCCCGCGCTGGCAGCTGACACGAGAAGGCGAAATGGCCCGCCTGAGCCTGGATGATTCTCACCTGTGGGACCCGGATCACTTCCTCAGCGAATGCCTGCTGGTGATCTGGCACCGCCTGGGCAGTTGGCTGATCGGCCGGCGCATTCGTTTGCACCAGGCCACCTTCAGCTACCCGATGCCGGCCCACGCCGCTGAATATGACCTGCTGTTTCCCTGCGCCCAGGTGTTCGGTGCCCCGCACAGCAGCCTGGTGTTTCCCGCCCGCTACCTGAGCCTGCCGCTGTTGCAGGACGAGCGCACCCTCAAGCATTTCCTCGAGCGCTCCCCCGCCGACCTGCTGTCACGCCCGGATGAAGGCGACAGTTTGAGCAGCCAGCTGCGACGCTTATTGAGCCGCGACCGCACGCCCTGGCCAGACCTGGAGGCCGTCGCCCGGCACTTGCACGTCAGCCCGCAAACCCTGCGCCGACATTTGCGCGAAGAAGGCACCAGCTTTCAGGCGCTCAAGGATGAATTGCGGCGGGACATCGCCATCTACCACCTGGGGCGGGCGGACTTGTCCTTGCAGGCGATCGCCGAGCAATTGGGGTTCTCAGAACCGTCGGCGTTTCATCGGGCGTTCAAGAAGTGGACGGGGCTGACACCGGGGGCCTATCGGGCGCAGGAGAGTTAGCGCTGCGTCGTGTGTGAGGGCTTGCCCCCGATAGGGCCAGCCCAGCCACTACGGTTCACAAGGCCGGAAAGTGAATCTTGAACGCCGCACCACCCAGCGGCGAATCCCCCAGGGTCAATCGCGCGCCGTAGCTTTCTATGATGTCCTTGACCACCGCCAACCCGATCCCCTGCCCCGGATGCTGACGGTCCAGGCGCTCGCCCCGTTGCAGGATCCGTGCACGCTGGTCCGGCGGCACTCCGGGGCCGTCGTCCTCGATGCACAACTCGAGCCCTTCGGAATTTTCCACCAGGCTGATGCGTACTTCACTCAGGCACAACCGGTAGGCGTTTTCCAGCAGGTTGCCGAGCAATTCAAGCAGGGCGCCCTTCTCGATCGGTACATCGCATTCGTCCGGCAATTCAAAGGACACCGTGACGCCCTTGTCGCGGTAGACCTTGCCCAGGGTATCGCAGAGGCTTTGCACTACCGGCTCCAGGCGCACCTGATGGCGCACCAGGCCGCTTTTACGCAGGCTGGCACGCTGCAGCTGGTAGCCGATCTGCTGGCTCATGCGTTCGATCTGGGATTGCAGCACCCAGGCCTGGTCGCGATCTTCCGGACGTTGCGCCATGTCTTCGCTCACGCTTTGCAACACGGCGAGCGGCGTTTTCAGGCTGTGGGCCAGGTCATCGAGGGAGTCGCGGTAACGTGCCCGTTGTTCGCGCTCGCTGTGCAGCAGGCGGTTAAGGGAGCCGGTGAGACGCAGCAATTCGCGCGGGTGTTGCTCGGAGAGGCTTTCGCGGGTACCGCCTTCGATCTGGTCAAGCTCCTGGCTCAATCGCCGCAGGGCCTGCAGGCCCCAGGTCAGGCCCAGCCACAGCAAGGTCAGCAGCACCAGCAGTGCCGCGCCGAAGCCCAGGTAGAGGTTTTCGCGCAGGCCTTCGAGGGTCAATTGGTATTCGCGCACCGGTTGCAGGGCCACGATACTGAACGCCGCGCTCTTGCCACCGAGCAGCCTGACCTCGACGTCGTAGACGAAGAACTCCTGGCCGTCGGCCTCGCGAATCCGCGCGAACTCATTGCCGCGCCCGTCATAGCGCGGCTTGTAGTTGATGTTTTCGTCCCGGGTGGCCCGCGAACGCCACACCAGGTGGCCTTCGCGGTCATAGATATAGCCGAGCAAGCGGCTATCGGTGAGGTTGAAGCGTTCATCCGGCAACTGCGCCGGCATCAGCAGGCGATTGTTTTCCACCCGCGCGGCGGAGATCAGGGTGGTGACGTCCGACGCCAGGCGCTGCTCGATGGAATCCTGCAATGCCAGGCTGAACGCACCCTGCATGGCGGGCAACAGGCCCAGCATAAACAGCACGGCCAGGGTGGCGGCCGCCAGCATCAAGCGCACACGGAGCGAGCGAATCAACGGCAGCGCTCATTGAACAGGTAGCCCAGGCCGCGCACGGTGTCGATCGGCTTGAACCCCGCCGGGCCTTCCAGCTTGCGGCGCAGGCGGCCGACCAGCACTTCAATCACATTCGGATCGCGCTCATCGTCGTCGGGGTAGAGCTGCTCCATCAGGCGGTCCTTGGCGACGACCTGCTGGTGATGGCGCATCAGGTATTCGAGGATGCGATATTCATAGGCGGTCAATGCCAGGGGCTGTTCATCGAGGGACGCCTGCTTGCGGTTGAGGTCCAGCAGCAAGGGCCCGGCGACGATGGTCGACTGGGTAAACCCGCTGGAGCGGCGCAGCAAGGCGTTCATCCGCGCCTCCAGCTCTTCGAACTGGAACGGCTTGACCACATAGTCGTCGGCCCCGGCGGCCAGGCCTTCGACCTTGTCCTGCCAGTTGCCGCGCGCGGTGAGGATCAGGATCGGAAAGGTCTTGGCCTGGCTGCGCAGTTGGCGGATCAGGTCCAGGCCGCCCATGCCGGGCAGGCCCAGGTCGATGATCGCCAGGTCATGGTTGAATTGACCGGTCTGGTACAGGGCCTCTTCGGCATTGGCCACGGCCTCGACCACGTGGCCGCTGTCGGTCAGGCGGGTAAACAGGTGATGGCGCAGCAGCGCCTCATCTTCCACCACCAGCAATTTCATAAGGCTCTCCAAAGCAAATCAACTGTCCGACAGAGGGGTATCATAGCGGCCCTGCAGGTCTTGCGGGCGCAGTTTAATGCCGTTGAACCGGCCGGTCAGGTGTTCATAGCCGGCGCGATAGCTCGGCTGCGGGGTGGCCTGGCCCAGGGACTGGCCCCAGGGCGCGGGCTGACTGCCAGCATCTTCGATGCTGACGCGCTGCATCAGGATGCTGGACTTCTTGGTTTTCTCACGACCGAATGCGGCAAAGGCACCATCGGAGGCCTGAACCCCGACGGTGGCACTGAGCATGGTTAAGGCCAACATCAGCTTCTTGATCGCAGTCATGGTGTTACCTCATTACGCGTTTGGCTGTGAGGCCAGACTACGCAAGCGCCCCTGAACTCCCCCTGAACAGGCTTTGAACCTCGCCTGAATCACGGCGGGCTATCCTCTTGCCCTCCAACTCGGCAAAATACCGCCCATGACCCCCCTACCCGCTTGCTGCACCCCACTCGACGCCCATTGGCCGCTGCCCGCCCCCTTGCCGGGCACGGTGTTTCTCAGCACCCGGTTCGATCCTGCATTGCTGGCACCCGGCGACTTCCAGCATTGCGCCGTGCCGCCACCGGCGAGTATCCAGCGTTCGGTGGCCAAGCGTCAGGCCGAGTTTCTCGCCGGTCGCCTGTGCGCGCGCGCGGCCCTGCAACGGCTCGATCAGATCAACTGCATCCCGGCGATCGGCGAAGACCGCGCACCAGTGTGGCCCGCCCATATCAGCGGCTCCATCACCCACAGCACCGGGCATGCCGCCGCGATTGTCGGGCACAAGGCGCAATGGCGCGGGTTGGGGATGGACCTGGAAAACCTGCTGAGCCTGGAACGGGCGGAGCGCCTGGCCGGGGAGATTCTGACGGCGCAAGAGCTGCAGCGTATGGCCGACCTGCCGCGAGAGCAGATCGCCTTGCTGGTGACGCTGACGTTTTCGGTCAAGGAGAGTTTGTTCAAGGCGCTCTACCCGATCGTGCAGAAGCGCTTTTATTTTGAACATGCCGAGGTGGTGGAGTGGTCAGAGGCCGGGCATGTGCGCTTGCGCTTACTCACAGACCTGTCCAGCGAGTGGTGCCACGGCAAGGAACTTACCGCGCAGTTTGCGGTGAATGAGGGGCAGTTGTTGAGCCTGGCTGCCATCGGCGCTTGATAGACCGACATCAGGGTTTGTCTTGATCCCTTGGCCAACTCAGGCTGAAACACGCACCGCCCAGGTTGTTGCTCTTGCTGATCAATGCTCGCCCGCCGTGCCAATAAATGATGCGCCGCACAATCGACAACCCCAGGCCATGCCCGCCCGAGGCGCGGGTGCGGCTGTCGTCCAGGCGCAGGAACGGCGTGAAGATACGCTCCCAGGCGCTTTCCGGCACACCGGGCCCGTCGTCCTCTACATCAATGCGACAGCGCACCTGGCCCACCTGATAACTGATCAGCACCTGGCCCTGGGCGTGGCGCATGGCGTTGCTCACCAGGTTTTGCAGGGCGCGGTGCAAGTAGCGCGGCTCGGCATCGACCCAAGCGTCGTCCCAATGTGCCGACGACAGGCAAATCCCCCTGGCCACGCTCACCTGCGGGCGCAGTGGCGATAATTCGCCGATCACCTGGTCAAGTAGCGCATCGAGGTCGACCCGCTGGAAAATCAACGCCGGCGCACCCTGCTCCAGCCTTGCGTAGGTGAGCATTTCATCCACCAGGCCGTCGAGGTCCTGGATATCACTGTCCATGCCTTCCAGGTACTTGCGCCGGGCTTCAGGCGTGGCGGCGTCGCCGATCATCTCCAGGCCGAAGCGCAGGCGTGCCACCGGTGTGCGCAATTCATGGGACACCGCGCGCACCAGTTCACGCTGGATCGCCAGCAGTTGCTGCAGGTGCTCGGCCATGCCATTAAAGGCCGCCGCCAGGCGCCCCACCGAGTCGGCACCCCGGGCCGGCACACGCACCTCGAGATTGCCTTTGGCGATGCGCGTGGCGGCGGCTTCCAGGCCTCGGAGCCGGCGCTCAAGCTGACGCACCAATAGATAGACAATCAGGCCGATCAGGGTCAGGCCGATCAACGCGATCAGGACCAGCCATTGCGCCGGATACGGGTTCATCTGATACAGCGGGCCAAGCTCCAGCACCCAGGGCGTGCCGACCATGCCGGCAAACACGCGGATCGAATCGCCGCCCTTGCCCAGGGCCATGACCGTATCGCCCTCCGATACGCGGCGGCGTTGGTCGTCGTCCATGTCGGCCTGGTCGAGGGTCATCAGGTGCATTTCGAAACCAAAGCCCTTGGCTTCCTTGATATCCGCCAGCCGTTGCGGCTGCTCGGCCACGGGGAAGCGCACCAGTTCATCGGCCAGCAGGTAAATGGTCGCGCGGGCCAGTTGCTCGCTGATCTGCTGCACCTCCCCCGTCAAAACCCACTGTTCCTTATCGCTGACCAGGCGCAGCACCCGGGCGGCGTGGGGGCCGGTCTGTTCCACCAACACCTGGCCGCGTTGCAGGCGGGTTCGCTGGCTGAGGTCCAGTTGGGCATCGGTAAGGCTGCGCAATTCCAGGGGGATGCCGAGCAAACGTTCCCACACGGCCAGGGCGCGCTGGCGTTCGATGGCGCTCATGGGCTGCAGGTTATCGCCCATCAAGGCAAAGGTGCCGTGGGCCAGGCGCTCGCGGTATTGGCCGCTGCGCACCTCGTTGAGCAGGTGCAGGGCCAGCACGCCGAGCAGCGCCACCAGAATCAGCGCCGCGCACATGCCGCCGTAGATACGCAGGAAGATCGAGTTCACAACGGCATATCGGCAGCGGCTTCAGGGACGAACAGATAGCCTTTGCTGCGGATGGTCTTGATCAGCCGTGGGTGGATCGGGTCATCGCCGATTTTCGGGCGAATCCGTGAGATGCGCACATCAATGGAGCGGTCCTGGCCGTCATAGCCGATGCCGCGCAGGGCGATAAAGATTTCTTCGCGGGACAGGATGCGCCCGGCATTCGCCACCAGCAGCCACAGCAGGTCGAACTCGGCACTGGTCAACTCGATACCTTCACCCTGCAGCCAGGCTTCGCGCAGGGCGTTGTCCACCAGCAGCGGGCCGAATTGCAGGCGGCGCTGGCTTTCCACGCTGGTGGGTTCCGCCGGCTCACTGCGGCGCAACAGGGCCTGGATACGCGCGAGCAACAGGCGCGGGCGCACGGGTTTGCACACGTAGTCGTCGGCGCCCATGTCCAGGCCGAGCACCTGATCCATGTCGTCGGTGCGGGCGGTGAGCATCAGGATCACGCCGTCGTAGCGTTCGCGCACTTTGCGGCAAATGCTCAGGCCGTCTTCGCCGGGCAGCATCAGGTCGAGAATCACCAGGTCCGGCTGCTCGGCGATGATCCGCGCCGCAGCCAGGGCACCATCACCTTCCACAGAAACCCGCAGGCCGTTGCTCTCCAGGTAATCGCGGGTCAACTCGGCGAGTCGCTCGTCGTCCTCGACGATCAGGATGTGCCAGGCTTCTTGCTCCACGGGTGATCCTCGTTGTTATAAAGGGATGCGTTGGCCGAGCAGGCCACACCTTATTTGTAATGTTTTGAGGGCATAACAGAGGCCGATTGTAGCCATGCCCAAGCCCTCTCGCACAAGCCGGGAAATCCATTCGGTGATCGCGCTTTTCTGTGATAGGGTTCGCGCCCTCAAAAATCCAACCGGCTGTTTTCAACTTGGAATATTCAGTGACAAACGGCCGAATCCAGCAGTGCTGCGGCCTACACGGGTGTTCCACGTTTCATACACATTTTACCCACAACGTTATCCACAGGTAGTGCGTTGCTAAGCCCCCCAAAACGCATTATCTTGTAGCTCGGCGCAAAAAAAACCCTACATGTAGGGTTTTCAGCGAAAAGACCCAACACAAATCAGACAAGAAACTCAAGCCCTTTCTTGCTCCTGTTGGGTCTAATCCAAGCATTTTTTGAAAGCCCAAACCGCTCAAGCGGATGGCAGCCGTTTTCCAGCTCCAACAGCGGAAAACGGTACGGGTGTTGCAGTGCTTGAACCTGGCAACTGTCACCCACCAGGAATACGGCCAAGGGCGTTTGAGCCCCGAACCGAAGACTTCGGCATGGAAGCGGCGCGTTCAGCTCCCTTCCTCCTGTCCCGAAGTTGTTATGCCAGGCCCAGGCCTGCTGTAAGTGCTTCAGGACGGAACGGTGGGCACCGTGATGGTGCCCAAATAAATATAGAAATGTGGAGACAACCCCCCATGCAAACCGACACAACTCGCGAGAACCCGCAAGGCTCCGTGCCGCAGGCCGCCGATTCGACTATGGATCTGTCCGCCACTGCACCTGGCCAATTGCGCGTGATCAAGCGTAACGGCACTGTCGTTCCTTACACCGATGACAAAATCACCGTCGCCATCACCAAAGCGTTTCTTGCAGTTGAAGGCGGCACCGCTGCTGCCTCGTCGCGCATCCACGACACCGTTGCCCGCCTGACCGAACAGGTCACCGCGACCTTCAAGCGTCGCATGCCGTCGGGCGGCACCATCCACATCGAAGAAATCCAGGACCAGGTCGAACTGGCCCTGATGCGTGCCGGCGAGCAGAAAGTGGCCCGCGACTACGTGATCTACCGCGATTCGCGCGCCAAGGAACGTGCCGTCCGCACCCCGGCCGAAGAAGCCGCCGTGCAAGCGCACCCGTCGATCCGCATCACCCTGGCCGACGGCAGCTTCGCGCCGCTGGACCTGGGCCGCCTGAATACCATCATCACCGAGGCCTGCGAAGGCCTGGAAGAAGTCGACGGTGACCTGATCCAGCGCGAAACCCTGAAGAACCTGTACGACGGTGTGGCCCTGACCGACGTCAACACCGCCCTGGTGATGACCGCCCGTACCCTGGTTGAACGCGAGCCGAACTACTCGTTCGTGACCGCGCGCCTGCTGATGGACACCCTGCGTGCCGAAGGCCTGGGTTTCCTGGGCGTGGCCGACAGCGCCACCCACCACGAAATGGCCGACCTGTACGCCAAGGCGCTGCCTGCCTATATCGCCAAGGGTATCGAATTCGAATTGCTGAACCCGGTCCTGGCCACCTTCGACCTGGAAAAACTCGGCAAGGCGATCAATCACGAGCGCGACCAGCAGTTCACTTACCTGGGCCTGCAAACCCTGTACGACCGTTACTTCATCCACAAGGACGGGATCCGCTTCGAACTGCCGCAAGTGTTCTTCATGCGCGTGGCCATGGGCCTGGCGATCGAAGAGAAGCACAAGGAAGACCGTGCGATCGAGTTCTACAACCTGCTGTCGTCCTTCGACTACATGTCGTCCACTCCGACCCTGTTCAACGCCGGTACCCTGCGTCCACAGCTGTCGAGCTGCTACCTGACCACCGTGCCGGATGACCTGTCGGGCATCTACCACGCGATCCACGACAACGCCATGTTGTCCAAATTCGCCGGTGGCCTGGGCAACGACTGGACACCGGTGCGCGCACTGGGTTCGTACATCAAGGGCACCAACGGCAAGTCCCAGGGCGTCGTACCCTTCCTGAAAGTCGTGAACGACACCGCCGTAGCGGTTAACCAGGGTGGCAAGCGCAAAGGCGCTGTGTGTGCCTACCTGGAAACCTGGCACATGGACATTGAAGAGTTCATCGAGCTGCGCAAGAACACCGGTGATGACCGTCGTCGTACCCACGACATGAACACCGCCAACTGGATCCCTGACCTGTTCATGAAGCGCGTCTTCGATGACGGCAAGTGGACCCTGTTCTCGCCATCCGAAGTACCGGACCTGCACGACCTGACCGGCAAGGCCTTCGAAGAGCGCTACGAGTACTACGAAGCCCTCACCGAATACCCAGGCAAGGTCAAGCTGTTCAAGACCATCCAGGCCAAGGACCTGTGGCGCAAAATGCTGTCGATGCTGTTCGAAACCGGCCACCCATGGCTGACCTTCAAGGACCCGTGCAACCTGCGCAGCCCGCAGCAGCACGTGGGCGTGGTCCACAGCTCGAACCTGTGCACCGAGATCACCTTGAACACCAACAAGGACGAGATCGCCGTTTGCAACCTGGGCTCGATCAACCTGCCGAACCACATCGTCAACGGCAAGCTGGACACCGCCAAGCTGGAACGCACCGTCAACACCGCCGTACGCATGCTCGATAACGTGATCGACATCAACTACTACTCGGTGCCACAGGCGCAGAACTCCAACTTCAAGCACCGTCCGGTCGGCCTCGGCATCATGGGCTTCCAGGACGCACTGTACCTGCAGCACATTCCCTACGGTTCGGACGCTGCGGTCGAGTTCGCCGACAAGTCCATGGAAGCGGTCAGCTACTACGCGATCCAGGCTTCCTGCGACCTGGCCGACGAGCGCGGCGCCTACGAGACATTCCAGGGTTCGCTGTGGTCCAAGGGCATCCTGCCGCTGGATTCGCAACAGATCCTGATCGAACAGCGTGGCCAGAAGTACATCGACGTTGACCTGAACGAATCCCTGGACTGGGCGCCGGTACGTGCCCGTGTGCAGAAAGGCATCCGTAACTCCAACATCATGGCCATCGCACCGACCGCGACCATCGCCAACATCACTGGCGTATCGCAGTCGATCGAACCGACCTACCAGAACCTGTATGTGAAATCGAACCTGTCGGGCGAATTCACCGTGATCAACCCGTATCTGGTCCGCGACCTGAAAGCCCGCGGCCTGTGGGACTCGGTCATGATCAACGACCTGAAGTACTACGACGGTTCCGTGCAGCAGATCGAACGCATCCCGCAGGAACTCAAAGAGCTCTACGCGACCGCCTTCGAAGTGGACACCAAGTGGATCGTCGACGCCGCGAGCCGTCGCCAGAAGTGGATCGACCAGGCTCAGTCCCTGAACCTGTACATCGCCGGCGCATCGGGCAAGAAGCTCGACGTGACCTACCGCATGGCCTGGTACCGTGGCCTGAAAACCACTTACTACCTCCGTGCCCTGGCCGCGACCAGCACCGAGAAGTCGACCATCAACACCGGTAAGCTGAACGCTGTGTCCAGCGGTAACCACGGTGATGATTCGGTGCTCGCCGCCCCGGCCGGCCCGGCGCCAGTGCCAAAGGCCTGCGCGATCGACGAGCCGGATTGCGAAGCTTGTCAATAAGCTGAGCGGTTCCCGGGCTTGAACGCCCGGAACTGAAAAAGCCCGATAGACACCGACTGTATAGGGTTTATCGGGCTTTTTTCGTTTTCCGGCAAGGCGTTTGCCACTCCAACCTCTAGAGAAATGTGTATGCAATACCCGCTTTGGGATGACCGCCACGGGTCCCCCACATCTCCACCAGCCCGCCAATCACAGCCATTGAATGGCCGTCATAGGCCACGATCCCCAACCTGCCATTCGCGAGTTCACTGCTCGTAGAAGGCCTGTAGAGCCCCCTCAACCCCAGACGATCCAAGGCCTCATGGGCCGCCTCGCCGTTGTTCATGCTTTCCAACGCATCGGCATAGCTCCTTTTTGATTTATTGATATCGTCGTCGATACCATTACCCTCCATTTCAATGCGCTTGCCGCTCACGGCAAACATGAAAATGGCGTCGGCCAGCATCTCCGGATCGGTCCCTTTAAACTTAGACGCAAGGGCAGCCTGCCTTAACTCGTCCTTGGTTAAATGAAGCTCAAATCCATCCCGCATCTTCACGTAATAGCCATCGTCCGTTTCTTTCACCTCCTTGAAGACATCGGTGGGTTTCTGGCCAAACTGCATCATTGCAGCCTTTATCGCTGAAACGGTGACGCAATTGCCATCAGGCCCCTGGCTGAATCCACTCCAAATATCATTGGGTTTCTTGCCAGGGTTGGATCGATCCGGTCGATAGTTAAAATAATTCGCCCCACTCAAAATGGGCTTGTTGCTCATTTTCTCGCCAAACCCATATACCCTGCCGCTTGAAGGTCCACCGCCAGCCGCACCTCCTCCTACTCCTAGACCCCCAGCAAGCCTTGGACCGAGCAACGGCTGAAGAAGCTGGCGAAACTGCGGGGACTCCGAGCCCGCAGCCAGCTCGCCAAGTATGTTTTTGAATTGTTCAGCACCCAGTTCCTCGCGAAGATCGTTCAGCTTATCGCGCAAGTCCTGAGCCAATTGTTTTTTTGAGCCTTGCTCTGCGTAAAACAGCTGGTTGAGCAACTGCTTGACCGCCGACCCGCCAGCCACGGGCTGAGTGCGAGTCGATGCTCCTGAAGCGATACCGGGCACGAATGTTACGTGCCCAGCGCCTGACACGGACACTATTGAACTGCACATCTTCACCTCTCCATAGATTGATGAGCCTGCAGGCCCTAGACCAATCAGTGGCAAGGTAGGAATGGAGTGTTCCTCTCCATACATTTCAACGCGTAACCTGCCGCGTCTAGAGGTATTTTCCCACATCCACAAAAAAGCCCCTCTTACGAGGGGCTTCTTGTGGAGCACTACCGCATCAGGTCATCTGAATGATGGTCTGCATGATGGTGCTCTGGGTGGAAATGGTCTTGGCGTTCGCCTGGTAGTTGCTCTGGGCCTTGATCAGGTCCACCAGTTCGTTGGTCAGGTTGACGTTGGAGTTCTCCAGGGAGTTGGCCACGATCGAACCCAGGGTGCCGGATTGCGGAGCGTCGTAACCCGGCTGGCCCGAGGCGAAGGTCTCTCTCCAGGTGGTGCCGCCCGATGGCTGCAAGCCTTGCTCGTTGTTGAAGCTGGCCAGGGAGATCTGGCCGATGGCCTTGCTCTGCTGGTTGCTGAACGTGGCGAACATTACGCCATTGCCGTCGATTTTCAGGCCGGTGATCTGGCCAGTGGCGTAACCGTCGGTGGTCGGCGGGTTGCGGTAACTGGCGGAGTTGTACTGGGTGATATTGGCCATGTTGACGGCAATGTTTGGCGCTGTAGCCTTGTTAGGCGTCCATACGCCATTGGTCACCGAGCCCGGGATCCAGCCGGTGAGCGTCAGGGTCGTGCCGGACACGCCTGCGGTGGTGATATCCGTCAGTTTACCGGCACCGTCAAAGCTCAATACCGACGGCACGGGAGCAGTGGTACCCGTCGTTGTAGGCTTGGAACCATCCAGGTTACGGCCATCGATCAGCGTGTAGGCGCTCCACTTGTTGGCGTCGGTTTTCACCATGTACTGCACCATCTCGTGGGAGTTGCCCTGGGAGTCGTACAGGGTGGTGCTGTACTGGGTGGTGAAAGTGGTGGTGTCAGTCGGGTCGAACGGCTTGGTGGTCTGGTTGATCACCGGCTCCGACGAGTTCAGGTTACTGGTGGAGTCCACTTTGGTGGACGCCTTCGGTGGCAGGTACGACAGGTTCAATTGCAGGTCGGTCAAGCCGCCTTTGATGATCTTGCCGTCGTCATCTGCCGCGTAGCCCTGCAGGCGCGAGGTACCGGTGTTGTTGGTGATGTAGCCGTCTTTGTCGGCACGGAAGGCACCGCTACGGGTGTATTCCAGCGAGCCATCGCTGCCCTTCTGCACGAAGAAGCCACCGCCCTGGATCGCCATGTCCAGCACGCCGCCGCTGTTGTTGACGTCACCCTGGGTGAACTGCTGGGACACCGCTGCCAGGTTCACACCGTTGCCGATGCTGTTCTGGCCAGTGCCCAGTTTGGACGCGGCGTAGATATCCGCGAATTCCGCACGGGACGACTTGAAGCCAGTGGTCGCAACGTTGGCAATGTTGTTGCCGGTTACGTCCAGTTGTTTGTTGGCCGCATAGAGGCCGCTAAGGCCGATATTAAAAGACATGTTTCTCTCCCTCTGCCGTATTTAGCCGGCTCTATGTACCGATAGTCTGAATTTGCGACAGCTTGACGCTGCCCATGCCACCTGCAAGGTTCAGCAGCATTTCGCCGCCGGTCTTGCTCAACGTCACGCTGGTCACCGTTGCCGGCAACGAAGTCGCCATGGCCACCGATTCACCCTTGTCGTTCTTGGTCGTCGCCGCGAAGGTGTAGGTGCCGGCCGGGGCGACCTCACCGTTCTCGTTCTTGCCATCCCAGATAAAGTCGGACGAACCAGCGCTTTGGGCACCCATATCGATAGTGCGCACCACGTTGCCGTCTTTATCGGAGATCTTGATCGAGACGTTGCCTGTCGCCGCAGTCACCGCCACCGAACCGGTCATGCTCTTGCTCGTGTCCACCAAGGCCTTGTTGGTCTGGGTGATGATCGAGCGCCCCACCAGCGACGAAGCCTGCAGCGCCTGCGACGAGCTGAAGTTGCTGGAGATCGCATTGACCGAGTCGTTCAGGGTGTTGATGCCTTCCAGGCTGCTGAATTGCGCCAGCTGGGCCACGAACGCACCGTTGTCCTGAGGCGACAGCGGGTTCTGGTTTTTCAGTTGGGTCACCAGCAGTTGCAGGAACGCATCCTTGCCCAGGGACTGGCTGCCCGTCGCCGTCTTGGTAGCATCGGCGACGGTGGTGTTGTCGGTGGCGGTCTTGACCTTGGAGTTGAAAAGGTCCTGGACTGCCGTGTTGGTCGTGGTATCAACGATGGCCATTATTTGGCGCCCCTTATCACTGACCCAGGGTCAGGACCTTCTGCATCATGGTTTTGGCGGTGTTCATCATTTCCGCGTTGGTCTGGAACGAGCGGCTGGCGGAGATCATGTCTGCCATTTCCTCGACCACGTTGACGTTGGGGTAATAGACGTAACCCTTTTCGTTCGCGGCAGGATGGTTCGGCTCGTAACGGGCCTCGAGGTTGCTCTGGTCTTCGACCACACCGAGGACCTGCACGCCCTGGCCGGCAGCATCCTGGTTCTGGAACAGCGAATCGCTGCCACCGCTCTGGCCACCCTGGAACATGGTGGCGAACACCGGGTGACGGGCGCGGTAGGTCTGGTCGATGCTCGAAGACACGGTCTCGGCGTTGGCGATGTTACTGGCGACGGTGTTCAAGCGCGTGGTCTGCGCGCTCATGCCACTGCCGGCAATATTGAAAACACTGGACAGGGACATGGCTTACTCTCCACGCAGGGCTGACATCAGCCCTTTGAATTTACTGTTGAGCAGGGTAAAGCTGGCCTGAAAGTTCACCGAGTTCTCGGCATAGGCCGATTGCTCCAGCTGGGCGTCGACGGTGTTCTGGTCGATCGACGGCTGCATCGGCGTGCGATACAGCAGCGACTCGTCACCACTGCTCAGGCCTTGTGCTTCGATATGACGGTTGTTGGTCATGTTCAAGGCGAAGGTGCCGTTCTTGGTCTTGTCCTGCTGTGCGGCGAGCACGGCGGAGAAATCCAGGTCCCGAGCCTTGTAGTTCGGGGTGTCGGCGTTGGCAATGTTGTTGGCCAGGACTTCGGCACGCTGGGCGCGAAAGCCCAGGGCTTGTTCGTGGATACCGAGCGCTTTATCGAAGCTGATGCTCATGGCGGAAACCTTTAGGCTGACCTGCTGTTAACAGGGTTATAGCAAGGCGCATGCCAATATCTGATACCCCCGTAAATCAAGGGGTTGCGAGGAGCTTGCCGGCGGCAATGCCAGAAAAGCGGCAACGGGTTTCCGCGTGGCGCCAGTAAAGCGGCAATGGGGAGTTGCCGCTTTCTTCAACTTTTTTGCCGCAGAAACAAATGTGGGAGGAGGCTTGCCCCCGATAGCGGCTGATCAGTTGATGTCTCTATCACTGATACACCGCTATCGGGAGCCAGCCCGCTCCCACATTATTATCTGGCCTGATTATTTGGCCTGGTAGATGATCCCAGGGCTGCATTGCACCATCTGGAAGTGATCCGGCAAACCATTGAGCGCCTCGGATGCACCGAGAAACAGGTAGCCGCCACGCTTGAGGGTGCCGTGGATGCGCAACAGGATGTCTTTCTTCACCTCGGCCGAGAAGTAGATCAGCACGTTGCGGCAGAACACCATGTCGAACTTGCCCAGGCTGGCGTAGCTGTCGAGCAGGTTGAACGAGCGAAACTCCACACGGTTCTTGATCGGCGCCTTGACCGCCCAACGCCCTGCCCCTTTCGGGTCGAAGTAACGTTGCAGGCGTTCCTGGGACAAGCCACGGCCCAGGGCCAGGCTGTCATACTCGCCGGTCTTGCAATTGGTGAGCATGGTGCCGGACAGGTCGGTGGCGACGATCTGCGCCCCGGCTTTAAGCTGGCCCATGTTGGTCCGCTCGAACTCATCGATGGACATCGAAATCGAGTACGGTTCCTGACCCGAAGAGCAGGCGGCCGACCAGATACGCAGGCGCTGGCCCGGGCTGGCCTTGATGGCCTCCGGCAGCACTTTGCTCTTGAGCACTTCAAAGGGGTAGGTATCGCGAAACCACAGGGTTTCGTTGGTGGTCATGGCATCGACCACCATCTCCTTGAGGCCACTGCGCGGCTGGCCCTGGATCCGCTGAACCAACTCGCCCAGGGACTTGATGCCCTGCTGCTCCATCAGTTTGTTAAGACGGCTGGATACCAGGTATTGCTTGTTTTCACCGAGCAATATGCCACAGGCTTTTTCCAGGAAGACCCGGAACTGTTCAAAATCCAAATTACCCGTAGACACTGATACCGCCTCTAAAATCGTATGACCGCCAGGGGAAAACCCTAGCCGTGATCTGCTGCCTTGATCCGGTCGACTACCCGGGATGCCAGGTCATCAGGGCGGAATTTGGCAAGGAAGTCATCGGCACCGACTTTCTTGACCATCGCCTGATTGAATACGCCCGACAACGAAGTATGCAGGATGATATGCAGTTTTTGCATGCGTGGATCGCTGCGTATCTCAGCAGTGAGGGTATAGCCGTCCATTTCCGGCATCTCGATGTCAGAGATCATCATCAAGAATTCTTCTTCCGGCTTCTTACCTTCATCCACCAGCTTGCGCAGGTAATCCAACGCTTGGCGCCCGTCATTGAGGGCGACAACGTCCACGCCGACGGTTTGCAGGCAACGAGTCACCTGTTTGCGCGCTACCGAGGAGTCATCCACCGTCAGCACACGCAGCGAGACCGCCTTGTGCGCCGTTTCGGCGTCGACCACTCCCACGGAAATCGACTCCGAGGTGGGCGCCACTTCGGCGAGGATCTTCTCCACGTCGATGATCTCGACCAACTGGTTATCGACCCGCGTCACCGCCGTGAGGTAGTGATCGCGACCGGTGCCCTTGGGCGGCGGATGGATCTCTTCCCAGTTCATGTTGACGATGCGCTCCACCGAGCGCACCAGGAAACCCTGGGTCTTGGTGTTGTACTCGGTAATGATCACGAATGGGTTCTCGCGATCCTGCAGGCCGGCCGAACCGGTGGCCAGGGCCAGGTCAAGAATCGGGATAGTCGCACCACGAATATTCGCCACACCGCACACCACCGGACTGGACTTGGGCATGATCGTCAGCTTGGGACATTGCAGCACTTCCCGCACCTTGAATACGTTGATGCCATACAGCTGCTTGCCATCCAGGCGAAACAGCAGCAACTCCAGGCGATTCTGCCCTACCAGCTGTGTGCGCTGGTTTACTGAATCCATTACTCCTGCCATGCCATGACTCCTACGCTAAAACCTTTGGCTATACCTACAAGGGCGGCGCGCCCCAACACTAAAACGGCACGAGCTTTGCTATTTGTTCAATTATGGACATTACAACGACAGTTTCCCGACGCCTTCACCTGACACGGTTTTGCAGATCGCTCTGCGCACCGCTGGCGCTGCTTGCCTTCAGCCTGGGCACCACGGCCCGTGCAGAGAACGTCACCTTGCCTGATCTACTTATCGGCGTCACCCAAGGCTTTCTTGAGTTCACTGTAGAAGATTATCTGGCAACCACACAGACGCCGGGGCGTTATGAAATCCAGGTCAACCAGTTGGACCCGCGCCTGCGCATGCCGATGTGCGACAAGGAATTGACAGCGACCCTGGAAAGTCCCGCCCAACCCATCGGGCGCGTAACGGTCAAGGTACGCTGCGAAGGCGCCTCGCCCTGGACCGTGTTCGTACCGGCCCAGGTCAAATTGTTCCGTGATGTGGTGGTGGTTGCCCGCCCACTGAAGCGCACGGGCATCATCGATTTCGAGGACGTCGTACTGCGTGAGCGCGACATCAGCCAGATCAGCCAGGGCTACCTGACATCCCTGGACCAGGCCATCGGGCAGAGATTGACCCGACCAGTGGTCACCGATCAGGTGATTACCCTAGTGCACCTGGAACAGGCCGAGGTCATCCGCAAGGGCGACCAGGTGGTGATTTCCGCGAGCAGCGGCGGCTTGAATGTGAAAATGCCGGGCGAAGCGCTGTCCAACGGCGGCATGAGCGAACAGATTCGCGTCAAGAACCTCAACTCCAACCGCGTGATCAAGGCGCGGGTAACAGCCCCAGGGCAAGTCGAGGTCGCTTTATAGATTACTGGTACAGGACGCTGGGTTTTCCTACACTGTGCACGAGAAGCCCCGTGCGGAGATTTATTGTCATTCGCGCCTAAAGTTTGTCCGGGTATGGCCGAAAACATGGCAAGCGTCCAAATACCCAGAGGTTTTTTTATCATGGTCATCGATTTCAGCCGTTTGAATAACACCCCGACGACGTCAGGCACTACGCGCACCACCAGTCTCAAGGACAACGTAGAAGCCAAGGCCCCGGCGCTGCCCGCCAAGGCAGAACAGGCCAGCGCCAGCCAGAGCGGGGAATCCGTACACCTGAGCAATGAGGCTCAACAGTTGCAGAAGGTCACTGACTCGCTGCGCGACCAACCGGTAGTCAATAAAGCCCGCGTGGCCGAATTGAAACAGGCGATCGCCGATGGCAGCTATAAAGTCGACAGCAACCGTGTAGCCAGCAAGCTGCTTAACTTCGAAGCCGAGCGCTAGGCAAAGGCCTGCGCAGGGCTTTTGGACGCTTAAAACCCAAGGCCAGCCATGCATCACGACGAACATTTGCTTCAACTGATCATTGATGATCTAGCGCCGACGCAACAATTGCTCGAGCTGCTCAAAGAAGAATCACTGGCCCTCTATGGCCGGGACATGCCGCTGCTGGAAGAAATTCTGGCACGCAAGCAGTCGTTGATCGTCCTGCTGGAACAGCACGGCAAAAAACGCAGCCAGATCCTCATCAGCCTCGGCCTGCCGGCAGACCACGACGGCCTGGCGCAGTTGGCCAGCCACTCCTCGGTCGGCGATCAATTGCTGGCCCAGAGCAAAGAACTCAACCAATTGCTCGCCCAGTGCCAGGAAGCCAACCTGCTTAACGGTCAGTCGATCCAGCTTCAGCAAGCCACGACCGCCAACCAGTTGCGTATACTCCACGGCGGAGAGCCTCCGGCACTCTATAACGCCCAGGGCTCCACCTCGCGCCTGGTCAAGCCAAGCACCCGCAGCCAAGCCTGACACCGGTTTACAGCGCGCCCTATCCAAGGCGCGCCACATGCTGGCAAAATGCCGGTTCTTGCGTGTAGTCGTATTTTGTCTGGAGATGGAAGAACCGTGTTCAACGCCCTTAATGCGGAAGATGCCCCGCAGCCACCCAAGGTCCTCACCACGCCTCTGGAAATCGCCGGCACCTTGCGGATGCTGCAAGACAGCCATGATCCGCTGATCATCACTTTCCATGAACGCAGCCAGCGCTTCCAGAGCTACCTGGTGGACGTCAACCGCGACAGCAACACGCTGGCGCTGGACGAAATGATCCCCCGTGACGGCGAGCGCCACCTCGAAAACGGCGAACCCTTTCGCATCGAAGGTTTCCATGATGGCGTACGCGTCGCCTGGGAAAGCAAAGGCACCCTGACCATCAGCGAAAAAGGCGGCCACCGTATCTATACCGGCAGCCTGCCGGACGAGGTGGTCTATCATCAGCGCCGCAATGCCTTCCGCGCCGCGTTGAAGCTGGCGCAACTGGTGAATATCGAGCTGGGCGGCGAGAAGCTTCAGCTGCCGGTCAACGGCAAACTGCTGGATATTTCCGCCACCGGCTGCAAATTGCGTTTTGAAGGCGATATTTCCGAGCGCCTGCAACTGGGCCAGGTCTACGACCGTTTTATCGCAGCCCTGCCGTTTGGCAGCATGACCACCGCCGTCGAACTGCGATACCTGCACTTCGAAGAAAGGATCAACACGACCTTTGCCGGCGTGCGCTTCCACAACATGAGTGGTTTGGTGCAACGCCAGGTCGAGCGCTTTGTGTACCAACTGCAGCGTGAAGCACGACGGTTCGACAAAGACGACGATTTTTGATCCTTAACCATCGCAGCAAAAAAACGGGCAGACCCTTTGGGATCTGCCCGTTTTTGCTTTCAGGGGCGTGCCCTGCTCAATTCGTGAGGATGCTCGTCCGGCCCCAGGGGCTCAGGTGGGCCTTGGAAGGCGGGCTCATCCACCGGCGGCTCCGGATCGGCCTGCGGCTCGGGGTCGGGTACAGTCTGCATCTGCTCCTGCACCACCTGCTCGTCGACCCGCGGGTCCAGCGCCGCCACCAGCGGTGAACTCGACATACTGTCGGGCATTGCCACGTGATGCAGGGGGGCATCTTCCACCTGGTGCAGGTTGGTCACCGCCTTAGGACGGATTCGCCACACCAGGATCAGCGCGCACAGACTGAAAAACGCATACAGCATCTGGCTGCCGAACAGCTTCATCACCACACCCGCCAGCAACGGCCCGACACTGGCGCCGATCCCGTACGTCACAAGCAGCATGGCCGTCAGCGATACCCGGCGATCCCCCTCTACATGGTCGTTGGAAAACGCCACCGCCAAGGGATACAGGCAAAACTGCACGAGAGAACACAGGAAGCCCGCCACAAACAGCACTTCCAGCGGCACTTGGGTCATGATTGCCAACGGCAGTGCCGCCACCGCCAGGCACAAGGCGAAGCAGCGGATCAGCAGCGCGCGATCATAACGATCCGACAACCAGCCCAGGGGCCATTGCACCAGCAACCCGGCAAAAATGCAGCTACCCATGAACAGGCCCACCTGTTCGGTGCTCAACCCTTGCTGGGAGGCATACAGCGGCGCCAGGCCGTAGAACGAACCGACGATCAACCCCGCCCCCAACACCGTACTCAGCGACTGCGGCACACGCTTGATAAAGAAGCGCGGCTCCATCGGCGCAGGATGCAAGGCCGCCGGGTGAATGCGCCGGGTCATGGCCACCGGCACCAGGCACAGGGCGAAACACAGCGCCACCAGCATCAGCAGCTCAAGGCCAAGCTGGGGATGCATCACCAGTATCAACTGGCCCAATACCAGACCCAGGTAGGAGGCGATCATATAACCGCTGAACACTACGCCACGCTGCTTGGCATCGGCCTGCTCATTGAGCCAGCTCTCGATGACCATGTACTGGCACATCATCCCCAGGCCCACGATTATCCGCAGCACAATCCAGGCCGGCAGCCAATCGACCAGGCCATGGCCCAGCACCGCCGCACCGACAATCCCGGCACAGGTGGCATAGGCACGGATATGCCCGACCCGGGCAATCAGGCGATGCCCGATCTTGCCGCCCAGTACCAGGCCAAAGTAGTTGGCCGCCATCAGTGCACCCACCCATAGGCTGTCGACATGGTCGGCCGCCAGGCGCAAGGCCAGGTAGGTACTGAGCAGGCCGGAGCCAATCAGCATCATCAAGGAGGCGAAATAAAGGGCTCGAAAAGATTTCCAGATCTGGCGCATCGGCGTTCCGAGCGGCTCCTTGCGGTGAGAGACAGGGCTATCGGCATGATAGTCCGGGGTGACCGGGTCCGGACAGGCAACATGCGCTGTTTCCGGGGATTATTTTGCTTAACAGCTCAGACGCTGTCGGATGGCGCGCAAGGTACATGGTTGCGACAAATACATCACAGCACCTGCTGTGAACCTTGATCGGCGGCAAGGTTCGACCTGCGTGCAAAAAGATCGAGCACGCACAAAAAAGCCCCGCCAGGAGGTTCTGTACGGGGCTTTCTCTATGGGCTACGAATCTGGTGTCCCAGGGCCGGTTCGAACGGCCAACCTTCCCCTTAGGAGGGGGATGCTCTATCCAATTGAGCTACTGGGACAAATGACAGCCATCAGGCCAAGGGCACTGCGACGGACGGCGTGCATGTTAACGGCCGAGGTGGGTTTTGTCATGTCGTCCGTGGGCTTTTTAAGTGTAGGCCGAGCCTTGCCCGAGCCATTGCGGTTTCGCGCCGCGAATACGGGCATCTGGCCTGATCGTGCAAAATGCAATCACCCAAAATGCCAGCATTGCAAATTGCAATCCTTCACCCCCTCAAAGTAAACTCAAGCCATTGATTTTATTGAATTAATACATTGGCACGACACCTGCAACAGTTCTCCTGCAAACCCCATCCAGCCAAGGCATTAAACGGAGAACATGACCATGAACAGTGCCATTCTGTTAGCTCTCAACACCGTCGCCCTGGCTGCACTGGTGATGTTCCACTTTCAATCGACTGGCAGCAACGACCCCGCCCAGATCAGCCAGCAGGCAGTCCCCCACCACTTGCAACAACGTCCGCAACTGGCCGTGATGACACCGAATGCACAAGCGCCAGTACGCCTGACTCAAGGCACCCACGCCGCGCCAGCATCTGAACACTGGGTTTTTTAAGGACGCTGATCATGAGCAAATTTGCCTGGCTGTTCCTGAGCCTGACCATCGCCACTGGCCTTATGGGCCTGAGTGCAAGCTCCCAGGATGGGCAAACCAGCGCATTCGTCGCCGCCGGCGTTTTCGCAGGCCTGCTTCTGTTGACGCTCGTCGTGGGTCGCCGAATCAAATTTGACCCGGTTTTACGCTGACCCCTCCCTTCCCTGCGCTGCCCTCCCCCTACCTTATGTCGCCTCGTCCTAGTAAATCGGCAAATTGCCACTAGTCTTAAAACTAAGGGCAAAAGGCCACTTTGCTATAGGATGTGCGACCTCAAACCCTGTGGTGGCCTGGACTTACGGGAAGTTCCCTCGTGGAATCACTCATGGAAAAGTTTTCCAACCAGTCCGCAAAAATGCAAATGAGTGCTGGCATAAAGCCTCTAGGCAGTTCAATATTTGTCACAGAATTGACGCCAAGGAACTGGCAAATCTGAGGCATGATGCGGCCTCTTTGCAATTCGGGTTGAACTTTGGTCGTGAGTCTTGTCTTAACACTCATCTTGCGGCCAATTCCAATAACCGCTCCCCTGAACTAACCGGTTAAATATATGCGCCCATTGAAACAGGCAATTTATTCCAGCCGTACGGCTGACAAGTTCGTCGTACGTCTGCCAGACGGAATGCGGGAACGCATTGCCGAGGTGGCTCGCAATCATCACCGCAGCATGAACTCCGAAATCATCGCGCGCCTGGAGCAGAGCCTTATTCAGGAAGGTGCGCTGGGTGACGAACTGAGCATGCGCCTGGACAGCCCCGAGCTGTCGCTGCACGAACGCGAACTGCTGCAGCGTTTTCGTCAGCTCTCCCACCGCCAGCAAAATGCCCTCGTCTCGCTTATCGCGCACGACGTAGAGGCGGCCGCAGAAGCCAATTGATCCGCCACTGAAAGCCGAAGCCAGCCCTGTGCTGGCTTTTTTTTGCCTGGGATTCACAGGGCTCGGCATTCTTATCACGTAGCAGAGGGCGCCCGCCCGAGACAGATCAGAGCAGGAAGATCGTCGCCAAACCGAGGAAGATGAAGAAGCCACCACTGTCGGTCATGGCCGTGATCATCACGCTGGCGCCCATGGCCGGGTCGCGCCCAAGGCGTGCCAAGGTCATGGGGATCAGCACCCCCATCAGGGCCGCCAGCAGCAGGTTGAGGGTCATGGCAGCGGTCATCACCACCCCCAGGGACCAACTGCCGTACAGCAAGTAGGCCACCACGCCAATCACCCCACCCCACACCAGGCCATTGATCAGGCCCACGGCCAACTCCTTGCGCAGCAGGCGCGAAGAGTTGGCGGTACTGACCTGGTCCAGCGCCATGGCGCGTACGATCATGGTGATGGTCTGGTTGCCCGAGTTACCACCAATGCCTGCCACAATCGGCATCAACGCTGCCAAGGCCACCAGCTTCTCGATGGAACCTTCGAACAGCCCGATCACACGGGAGGCGATAAACGCGGTAATCAGGTTAACGGCCAGCCAGGCCCAGCGGTTATGCAGGGAACGCCAGACTGACGCAAAAATATCTTCCTCTTCACGCAAACCCGCCATGTTGAGGACTTCGGTTTCACTCTCTTCACGAATCAGGTCGACGATTTCGTCGATGGTCAGACGGCCGATCAGCTTGCCGTTCTTGTCGACCACCGGGGCAGAGATCAAGTCGTAACGCTCAAAGGCCTGCGCTGCGTCGTAGGCATCCTCATCGGGGTGAAAGCTCACGGTATCGCTGGCCATCAGGTCAGCAACCTTTTTCTCCGGATCGTTGACCAACAGGCGCTTGATCGGCAGCACGCCCTTGAGAATGCCTTCATAGTCGACCACGAACAGTTTGTCGGTATGACTCGGCAGCTCTTTCAGCCGGCGCAGGTAACGCAAGACCACTTCCAGGCTGACATCTTCGCGGATGGTGACCATCTCGAAGTCCATCAGTGCGCCGACCTGATCCTCGTCATAGGACAACGCGGAGCGCACGCGCTCACGCTGCTGGCCGTCAAGGGCCTCCATCAACTCATGGACAACATCACGCGGCAACTCTGGAGCCAGGTCGGCCAGTTCGTCAGCGTCCATCTCCCTGGCGGCCGCCAGGAGCTCGTGATCGTCCATGTCGGCGATCAGGGTTTCACGGACCGAGTCGGATACTTCGAGCAGGATATCGCCGTCGCGGTTGGCCTTGACCAACTGCCAGAGGGTCAGTCGATCATCCAGGGGCAAGGCTTCGAGAATGTAGGCAACGTCGGCGGAGTGCAGGTCATCGAGCTTGCGTTGCAACTCGACGAGGTTCTGGCGGTGGACCAGGTTTTCGACGAGGTCGTTATTCGGACCATCCTGGCGGTGCGTGAAATCTTCGACCACGCGCTGGCGCTGCAGCAGCTCGATGACTTGAGCCAGGCGATCCTGCAGGCTTTCCTGTGTTTTCTTTACTTCTACTTCGGTCATAGGCGAACTCCACTCCCAGCAGCGGGGCACGCCGGAAGGATCAATCAGTCAATTCATGATTGGTAAAACGGGGTACTGAGTAACTACTGGGTAAGTCCATGGAGGTATTCCATAAGCCCCGGCGGGGCTGACGGGCGCAATGATACACCGTGCGTCCGGTTTTAACGTCAAAAAACTGGAAAGAACAAGCGCTTGCGAGCCAAAGTTGAGTATTGGCCACACCTATTCAACTGCGACGCCATCACCGGAATGGAAAACACATAAGGAAGGAGAAAAAGATAAGGATCCACACAAACCCCAGACGGCAAAAAGCCCGCACTAGGCGGGCTTTTTGTTTGTATGGTGCACTCGACAGGATTCGAACCTGTGACCGCTCGGTTCGTAGCCGAGTACTCTATCCAGCTGAGCTACGAGTGCATATTGTGTTTTTAGACCAGATCACAACTGGTTGAAGCCGAGCTACCTGCATTGCTGCAACTAACTCTTAAATGGTGCACTCGACAGGATTCGAACCTGTGACCGCTCGGTTCGTAGCCGAGTACTCTATCCAGCTGAGCTACGAGTGCATTTGTTGCCGCGCATTATAGGCCGTTCAATCTCTATGTAAAGCTATTTTTTCGTTTAATTTCAACAACTTAACGAAAAAACCAGATTGCAACGTACTAAGCAAATAATGGCGGAGAACGGGGGATTCGAACCCCCGACACCCTTTTGAGGTGTACTCCCTTAGCAGGGGAGCGCCTTCGGCCACTCGGCCAGCTCTCCGCAACACGGGGCGTATATTAACCACGTTCATCCCCGTTTGCAAACATAAAAAACGATAAAAATTAAAGGCTTGGTTCTCAGTCCTTTTCCTCGTCCTTCTGTTCGTCGTTTTGCGCGTCCTGATCTTTACCCTTCTCTCTGTCCTTCTCTTTACTGATCCGCAAGAAGATTTCCTCGCGATGGACCGCCACCTCTTTCGGAGCGTTAACCCCGATACGCACTTGATTGCCTTTGACGCCGAGCACGGTCACGGTGATTTCGCCATCACCGATAATCAGGCTTTCTGCGCACCGACGAGTCAGAATCAGCATACCTTTCTCCTCACGCATTTCATTTCAGGAACAACAGTCTGCAAAAAAAAGGCGTTCGACCTACGACTCGAGAGCCATAGCCCTAACGGCCTAAGTATTGTCGAGCGCACGCAAAAGACCATGCGCCCTACAAAAAAATGAAAGGCGCGGTAAACCGCGCCTTCCTGGCATTGCATCACTCGCCCTGTCGGGCCGGAGCATCCAGCTCAAAAGCGGTATGCAGCGCGCGTACAGCCAGTTCCAGGTACTTCTCTTCAATCACCACCGAGACTTTGATTTCCGAGGTAGAGATCATCTGGATATTGATGCTTTCCTTGGCCAAAGCCCCGAACATGCGGCTGGCAACGCCGGCATGGGAACGCATGCCCACACCTACGATCGACACCTTGGCAATCTTGGTATCGCCGACCACTTCACGGGCGCCAATTTCGCTCGCGGTGTTCTCCAGGATTTTCAACGCCGCATCGTACTCGTTGCGGTGCACGGTGAAGGTGAAATCGGTGGTGTTATCGTGCGAGACGTTCTGCACGATCATGTCGACTTCAACATTCGCATCGCTGATAGGGCCCAGAATCTTGAAGGCCACGCCCGGGGTGTCTGGCACGCCACGGATCGTCAGCTTGGCTTCATCGCGGTTGAAAGCGATGCCGGAAATGATCGGCTGTTCCATGGATTCCTCTTCATCAATAGTAATGAGGGTGCCCGGACCCTCCTTGAAGCTGTGCAATACGCGCAGCGGAACGTTGTACTTGCCGGCGAACTCCACCGCGCGGATCTGCAACACCTTGGAACCGAGGCTGGCCATTTCCAGCATCTCTTCAAAGGTGATCTTGTCCAGGCGCTGGGCCACGGACACCACACGCGGGTCAGTGGTGTAGACGCCATCCACATCGGTGTAGATCTGGCACTCGTCAGCCTTGAGGGCCGCAGCCAGGGCCACACCGGTGGTGTCAGAACCGCCACGCCCGAGGGTGGTGATGTTGCCGTGCTCGTCCACACCCTGGAAGCCCGCTACAACTACCACGCGGCCTGCTTTCAGATCAGTGCGAATTTTCTGGTCGTCAATCTGCAGGATCCGCGCCTTGGTGTGCGCGCTGTCGGTGAGGATGCGCACCTGGCTGCCAGTGTAGGACACGGCAGGCACGCCACGCTTGTTCAGGGCCATGGCCAGCAAGGCGATGGTCACCTGCTCGCCGGTGGACACGATCACATCCAGCTCACGCGGCAGCGGCTGTTGCTCGCCACTGATGGCCTTGGCCAGTTCGATCAGGCGATTGGTCTCGCCGCTCATGGCCGACAGCACCACGACCAGGTCATCACCGGCATCGCGGAATTTCTTAACCTTGTCGGCCACCTGCTCGATTCTTTCGACAGAGCCGACCGAGGTGCCTCCAAATTTCTGTACGATCAAAGCCATTTCCAAGCCGCCTCAGCCCGTAAAGGGGCGCCTAATATCCAATCAACCAGCACAGAACAGCCCGTGACTAGACCACGGGCAGGTTAACAGTGCCTTAAATACCTGCCTCGACAAATGGCACGGTCAGGGCCAGGGCCGCGTCCAGGGCACTGGCGTCTACACCACCGCCTTGCGCCATGTCCGGACGACCGCCGCCCTTCCCGCCCACTGCCGCGGCGGCTTGCTTCATCAAATCACCGGCCTTGAGTTGGCCAGTCAGGTCCTTGGTTACACCGGCAACCAGCACGACCTTCTCCTCATGGACACTGCCGAGCAGGATCACTGCGCGGCCGAGCTTGTTCTTCAACTGATCGACCAGGGCCAACAGCGCCTTGCCGTCCTGGCCGTCCAGGCGTGCAGCCAGGACTTTCACGTCCTTGACGTCAACGGCCGAAGCCGACAGGTCGTCGCCCGCAGCGCTGGCCGCCTTGGCTTGCAACTGCTCCAGCTGTTTCTCCAGCGCACGGTTGCGCTCCAGAACGGCGGACAACTTGTCGATCAGGTTGTCGCGGCTGCCCTTGACCAGGCTGGCCGCTTCCTTGAGTTGTTCTTCAGCCGCATTCAGGTAGGCCAGGGCCGCAGCGCCGGTCACCGCCTCAATACGACGCACACCCGACGCCACGCCGCCTTCGCTGATGATCTTCAGCAGGGCGATGTCGCCGGTACGGTTGGCGTGGATACCGCCACACAATTCCACCGAGAAGTCGCCGCCCATGCTCAGCACGCGCACGCTGTCGCCGTATTTCTCGCCGAACAGCGCCATGGCGCCCTTGGCCTTGGCCGTCTCGATGTCGGTTTCTTCGGTTTCTACCGGGGAGTTCTTGCGAATCTCAGCGTTGACGATGTCTTCCAGAGCCTTGATCTGCTCAGGCTTGATCGCTTCGAAGTGACTGAAGTCGAAACGCAGGCGCTGGCTGTCGACCAACGACCCCTTCTGCTGGACGTGCTCGCCCAGCACCTGGCGCAGCGCGGCGTGCAGCAAGTGCGTGGCCGAGTGGTTCAGCGCGGTGGCATGGCGTACGTCGGCATCGACCTGGGTGTCCACTGGCGCACCGACAGTCAGGTTGCCCAGCACCAGCACGCCGTGATGCAGGAACGCACCGCCGGTCTTGGTGGTGTCGCGCACCTCGAAACGACCGGAGGTCGAACTCAGGAAACCACAGTCACCGACCTGGCCACCGGACTCGGCGTAGAACGGCGTCTGGTCCAGGACCACAACCGCTTCTTCGCCTTCGCTCAACACGTCGACCGACTTGCCGTCTTTATAAATGGCAACGATCCTGGCCGCGCCGACGGTCGCCTTGTAACCGGTGAACTCGGTAGGCACGTCAACCTTGACCAGGGTGTTGTAGTCCAGGCCAAAGGAACTGGCAGAACGGGCGCGCACGCGCTGGGCTTCCATCTCACGCTCAAACCCGGCTTCGTCGACGGTCAGCTCGCGCTCACGGGCGATGTCGGCGGTCAGGTCCATCGGGAAGCCATAGGTGTCGTACAGCTTGAACACCACGTCGCCTGGCACCACGGTGCCTTTGAGCTCGGCCAAATCCTGTTCCAGAATCTTCAGGCCGTGCTCCAGGGTCTTGGAGAACTGCTCCTCCTCCGCCTTGAGCACGCGCTCGATGTTGCTTTGCTGTTGCTTGAGTTCCGGGAAGGCATCGCCCATCTCGGCAACCAGCGCGGCGACGATCTTGTAGAAGAAGCTGCCGGTGGCCCCCAGCTTGTTACCGTGGCGGCAGGCGCGACGGATGATGCGACGCAGCACGTAGCCACGGCCTTCGTTGGACGGCAGTACACCGTCGGCGATCAGGAAACCGCAGGAACGGATGTGGTCCGACACCACCTTGAGGGACGACTGGCTTTCATTGGCACAACCAATGGCCGCGGCCGACGCGCTCAGCAGGTTGGTGAACAGGTCGATCTCGTAGTTGGAGTGAACGTGCTGCATCACCGCACTGATCCGCTCCAGGCCCATGCCGGTGTCTACCGAAGGCGCTGGCAGCGGATGCAACACGCCATCGGCGGTGCGGTTGAACTGCATGAACACGTTGTTCCAGATCTCGATGTAACGGTCGCCGTCTTCTTCCGGCGAGCCCGGTGGGCCACCCCAGATGTCGGCGCCGTGATCGTAGAAAATCTCGGTGCATGGGCCGCATGGGCCGGTATCGCCCATGGTCCAGAAGTTGTCGGAGGCGTAAGGCGCGCCCTTGTTGTCGCCGATGCGAATCATGCGCTCGACGGGCACCCCGATTTCCTTGGTCCAGATGTCATACGCTTCGTCGTCCGTCGCGTAGACAGTCACCCAGAGTTTTTCCTTGGGCAGCTTCAACACGCCGGTCAGGAAGGTCCAGGCGAAGGTAATCGCGTCTTTCTTGAAATAGTCACCAAAGCTGAAGTTACCCAGCATTTCGAAGAACGTGTGGTGGCGGGCGGTGTAGCCGACGTTTTCCAGGTCACTGTTCTTGCCGCCGGCACGCACGCACTTCTGGCTGCTGGTGGCGCGGGTGTAGGCGCGTTTTTCCTGGCCCAGGAAGCAGTCCTTGAACTGGTTCATCCCCGCGTTAGTGAACAGCAGGGTGGGGTCATTGCCTGGGATCAAGGAGCTGGAGGAGACACGGGTGTGACCTTGCTCTTCGAAGAAGCGAAGGAAGGCTTCACGGATTTCTGCGCTTTTCATAGGTTCTTCCACGGAGGCTGCGGCCAAAGGCCAGTGCGCAACATCATCAGACGGAGCGACGGCAAAAGGCCGCATTATATCGGCCCTTTGCCGGTGGTACAGCGTGTTTATGCGATAGAGAGGTTCAATTAGACGGTCTGCACACTCATTTGCGCGAAAATTCGACGAATGCCTCGAGCACTTGCTCGATCTGCGCCCGGCTCACATCCAGGTGCGTCACCATGCGCAGGCGCGGCGCAGCACTCAACTTGATCCCACGCTCGGCGGCAAACGTCTTCAAGGCCTGGGCCTGGTCGCCGATCTGCACGTAGACCATGTTGGTCTGCACCGGCTCCACCGCGTAACCGGCGTTGCGCAGCTCATCGCCCAGCCATTGCGCATTGGCGTGGTCGTCGGCCAGGCGCTGCACCTGGTGATCCAGGGCGTACAGCCCCGCCGCCGCCAGGGAACCGGCCTGGCGCATGCCACCGCCGACCATCTTGCGCAAACGGCGTGCCTTGGCGATCAACGCCGTGGAGCCGCACAGCACCGAGCCGATCGGCGCACCGAGGCCCTTGGACAGGCACACCGACACCGAGTCGAAATGCTGGGCGA
This sequence comes from Pseudomonas sp. LAMO17WK12:I1, assembly GCF_900177315.1. NCBI lineage: Bacteria > Pseudomonadati > Pseudomonadota > Gammaproteobacteria > Pseudomonadales > Pseudomonadaceae > Pseudomonas > Pseudomonas sp. LAMO17WK12:I1. Next base: position 61,213 of record NZ_FWZV01000022.1, read on the forward strand.
TCTCCCGTGCATCGACCCCAAGCTTGACCGCCGCGTTGTAGAGTCGCGCGCCATCCAGGTGCAGGGCCAGGCCATGTTCGCGTGTCAACGCCCGCGCCTTCGCCAGGTAGTCCAGCGGCAGCACCTTGCCCTGCATGGTGTTTTCCAGGGCCAGCAGGCGGGTGCGGGCGAAGTGGAAGTCATCGGGCTTGATGGCCTCGAGCACCTGATCCAGGTCGAGGGAGCCATCCGCCTGCACGTCCAGCGGCTGCGGCTGGATCGAACCCAGCACGGCCGCACCGCCGCCCTCGTATTTGTAGGTGTGGGCCTGCTGGCCGACGATGTACTCCTCGCCACGCTCACAGTGGGCCATCAGCGCCAGCAGGTTGCTCATGGTGCCGGTGGGCACGAACAGCGCGGCTGCAAAGCCCAGGCGTTTGGCCAGCTCGGCTTCCAGATGGTTGACGCTGGGGTCTTCGCCGTAGACGTCATCGCCGCTGGCGGCATTGGCCATGGCGTCGAGCATGCCGGCGGTGGGTTGGGTCACGGTGTCGCTGCGCAGGTCGATCACAGACATGAAACAAGCCTCGAAGGGGTTCATTAAGCTTCTTATGAGGATGATTACTGCGGGCAAAGCCGCGGAATATCAAGCCCCACGCGTTCTCAATCGAATACCAACCAAACAAACCGATATAGCTTATCGATACGACGCTCGTGCAGTTTATGAAAAACCATGTTAAAAACTCTCCGCCACCAGGGTTCTGGTGGCAACGTTCTCAGGGCGGGGTGCAATTCCCCACCGGCGGTAATTGCGCGCAATGTGCATAGCCCGCGAGCGCTTGGCGCCTCGAACTGCTCACGCAGGACGGCGACAAGGTCAGCAGACCCGGTGTGATCCCGGGGCCGACGGTCATAGTCCGGATGAAGAGAGAACGGGATTGGCACCTAAGGGCCGCACGCTGAGCGCATGCCTGCATGACTCGGCGGTTCGTACCCTTAAATCCCATTCGATTCATAACGCCCTGTTTTTTTCTTAAACAGGAGTCAGAACATGCAACCCACCGCAATCGACAGCAAAAGCAAAAACCATCACGGCGAGCGCGTCGCGTTTATCCAGGCCTGCTGGCACAAGGATATTGTCGACCAATCGCGCAAAGGCTTCCTCGCCGAAATGATCGCCCAGGGCTATCAGGAATCGGACATCGATTTCTTCGAAGTCGGCGGCGCCTTTGAAATGCCCCTGCACGCCAAGCTGCTGGCCAAGACCGGCCGTTACGCCGGTATCGTGGCCGCCGCGCTGGTGGTGGACGGCGGGATCTACCGTCACGAATTCGTCGCCCAATCGGTGGTCAGCGGCCTGATGCAGGTTCAGCTGGAAACCGAAGTGCCAGTGTTCTCGGTGTCCCTGACGCCGCATCACTTCCACGCCGGCAGCGAACATACCGCGTTCTTCCATGAGCACTTCGTGCACAAGGGCCAGGAAGCTGCACGTACATGCGCCGACACCCTGCACAAGGTGCGGGCGATCCGTCGCAGCGAGCCACGCGCGCTAGCGGTCTAAGCAACACTGCAAAACAAAATGTGGGAGGGGGCTTGCCCCCGATGGCGGTGTCTCAGCTCCAGATGAGCTGACTGACACACTGCTATCGGGGGCAAGCCCCCTCCCACATTTGGACCAGGTTAAGGCTCAGATCTACGCCAGCCCGGCCTCTGTGGTCGGCACAATCAATATCCCCGCCCGCAAGCCATTCTTTACCTTCGGGTTGGGGAAGATGATGCGCGCACCCTCCTCCTCGATCACCCAACGGGTCTTGGCCACGTCTTCGGCCAGCAGATAACCCTTTTCCAATTCCGAAAAGTTTTCCACGTCCGCCGGCAAGTGCAGCAGGAATGCATCGCTGTGCTTGATGACTTCCCGCGACACGGCGAACAGTTTCAACCCGTCCAGACTGTCAGTCTCAGGCTCGGTGCCTTCGATGATCTGCTTGAGGCGCAGCTCCAGGCGGGAGACATTCACGCCCTGGTTGTGCCCGAACGGTCGCGCCTTGCCCAGTTCCAGGGTGAAGGCCTCGGCCTCCAGCTGCTCGTAGGTAAACGCGGTGAAGGTGATCGAGCTCTTGTTCTGCAGCAGCACCGCTTCCATGCCAGCGGCGTTCAGGCGCGCCAGTTCGTGGCGTGAATGCTGGCGCCCCTCCTTCCAGGGGTACAGCGCAAACTGCTCGATCTTCGAGCCGCGGATGGCGGTGTGCAGGTCGTAATGCAGGCGCGAACGGCCAGGCTGGCTGAAGAAGCTGCGGGCCAGCTGTTCAAGTTCGGCGGCGCGCATGGCTTCGGGGCCGATGTTTTTTTCATGCCGGCCGTTGAACAGCCGGTTGACGTCCAGTTCAAGGTAACGCTCGCCGCGGCGCATGGCCTCGGGGTTGCCGAACAGGAACAGAATACGGGTGCGGGGCTTGATCTCCCCACGGGCGATGCCATGCAACAGGCGGTCGAGCAATTCGATCGGCGCGGTTTCGTTGCCATGGATGCCGGATGACAGCAACAGGTCGCTGCCATTGTCCGTTGCCTGCGGCGGGCGCACTTCGAGTGCACCCTCGCTGAGCCAGCGCATCTGCACGCCGTCGACAGTCAGTTGAATTTTTTGCGCCGGTTCGCGACCGGCGAGGGTCAGTTCAAGCAGTTTGCCAAGGGCGAGCATACGCAGCTTCCTTAGTGGTTGCAGCCTGGGCCGTGGACGTGATCGTCATCATCACCTTCAACGTCGGCCGGTTCCATTTCCAGTTGCAGGCTCATCAGGTTGGTGGCCAGTGGGCGCATCAACAGGTTGGCGTATTCGGCGTCACCTTCTTCCACGTCCACGCCGATCAGCAGTTGGCCACGGCCGTCGTGCTGGATCCAGATTTCCTTGCCCTGCCAGACCACGGCGACGCGGGTGCAGGAGGTTTCCAGCTGGGTGCCGTCGGTGTCTTCAAGGATCAGTTGCAGGGTGTCGGTGCTCATAAATAATTCTCAGCCATAGGGTGTAAAAAGAGGTGGCGTTAATTGATCTGGAAAGGATAAACCGAGCCCAGTTTAAGGATTTGCGTCAGTTCATCCAGTGCCGTCCGGCACTCAAGCAGCAATTGCGGGTCAGCCAGGTCGGTTTCGCGCAGGCTGTCGCGGTAGTGCTTGTCGACCCATTGGGTCAGTGTGTCGTACAACGGCGCGGTCATGATAACCCCTGGGTTCACCGCTGCCAGCTCGGTTTCGTTGAGGGCCACGCGCAGGCGCAGGCACGCCGGGCCGCCGCCATTCTGCATGCTTTGCTTGAGGTCGAAGACTTTGACTTCGCGGATCAGCCCCGCGGACGCCGTCAGGCCTTGCAGGTACTGCCAGACGCGCTCGTTGGCGCGGCATTCTTCCGGCACGATCAGCAGCATCGAACCGTCGGCGCGGGTCAGCAACTGGCTGTTGAACAGGTAGGAACGCACCGCGTCCTCGACGCTGACCTGGGCACGCGGCACACACACCGCCTGGAAGTTGCCGCCCAGCTTGCCCAACTTGCCCTGCAACTCGGCCAGCATCTGTTCGGTATTGAGGAACGCGTCCTCGTGATAGAACAGCACCTCGCCGTTGCCCACCGCGATCACGTCGTTGTGGAATACGCCGGCATCGATCACCGCCGGGTTCTGCTGGGCGTAGACCACGCCTTCATCCTTCAGGCCATGCAGGCGGGCGACGGCCTGGGAGGCTTCGAGGGTCTGGCGCGCCGGGTACTTCTGCGGGGCCGGGTAACGGGGGTCGAACGCGCTGCGCCCGAACACGAAAAACTCCACCCCCGCGTCGCCGTACTCACGGCAGAAACGCGTGTGGTTGGCCGCACCTTCGTCGCCGAACTGCGCCACCGCCGGTAACGCGGCGTGGTGGGCAAAGTGTTTCTGGTCGGCAAACATCGCCCCCAGCACGCGGCTGGTGGTGGGGTGTTCGATGCTGCGGTGGTATTTGCAATTGAGGTTGGCGGCGGTGAAATGCACGCGGCCATCTGCCGTGTCCGCGCTCGGGCTGACGGTGGCGGCGTTGGCCACCCACATGCTCGATGCCGAGCAGCTGGCGACCAACAACGGCATGGCCTCCTTGGCCGCCTGCTGGATGACCTGGGCGTCGGTGCCGCTGAAACCGAGGTTGCGCAACGCCGCTACATCCGGACGCTCCTGGGGTGCGAGCACGCCTTGCACAAAGCCCATGTCCATCAGCGCTTTCATTTTCTGCAGGCCCTGCAACGCCGCTTCCCTGGGGTTGGAGTGCTGCTGGCTGTTGCTCTGGGAGGCGACGTTGCCGAAGGACAAACCGCCGTAGTTATGGGTCGGCCCCACTAGACCGTCAAAATTGACTTCATAGGATTTCATCGGCGAGGCTCCACGAACATCTGTTTTTATAGGCTTCAAATTACTTGAATACACCACTGAACCCCTGTGGGAGGGGGCTTGCCCCCGATAGCAATCTGTCTGTTGATAAATCAGGTGACTGATTCACCGCTATCGGGAGCAAGCCCCCTCCCACATTTAGATCAGCGTAATGCCGGGGGTTAGCGTGGCCGGTACCACCAGGCTTGGCGTTTCAAGCGACGCCACCGGGTACGCGCAATAATCCGCCGCGTAATACGCACTGGCGCGATGGTTGCCCGAGGCCCCTACCCCGCCGAACGGCGCGGTGCTGGCGGCGCCGGTCAGCTGTTTGTTCCAGTTGACAATGCCGGCACGGCTTTCCAGCCAGAATTGCTGGTAACGCGCTTCGGAATCGGACAACAGGCCAGCGGCCAGGCCGTACCGGGTGTTGTTGGCTTCGGCGATCGCCGCCGCGAAATCGGCGTAGCGGATCACCTGCAACAGCGGCCCGAACAGTTCTTCGTCTTCGCGCTCGGTCACGCCGGTCACGTCGATGATGCCTGGGGTCAGCAAGGCAGCTTGATCCTGGGGCTGGGTCATCTCCAACAGCGCCACGGCGCCATTGGCCAACATCAATTCCTGGGCCTCCATCAAGGCTTTCGCCGCTGCCAGGGATATCACCGAGCCCATGAACGGCGGCGGTTGCTGGTCGAACGCGCCGACTTCAATCGTCGCGCTCACCGCCACCAGCCGCGCCAGCAGCGCATCGCCCCAGGCGCCTTCCGGCACCAGCAGGCGACGGGCACAGGTGCAACGCTGGCCGGCGGAGATAAACGCCGACTGGATGATGGTGTAGACCGCCGCCTCCACGTCGGCTACTTCATCTACCACCAGCGGGTTGTTGCCGCCCATTTCCAGGGCCAGGATCTTGTCCGGGCGCCCGGAGAACTGCTGGTGCAGATGATTGCCGGTACGGCTGGAACCGGTGAAGAACAACCCATCGATACCGGGGTTGGCGGCCAACGCAATGCCGGTCTCGCGCGCGCCTTGCAGCAGGTTCAACACGCCCGCCGGCAAACCGGCGTCGATCCAGCACTGCACGGTCAGCTCGGCGACTTTCGGGGTCAGCTCGCTGGGCTTGAACAGCACGGTATTACCCGCCAGCAACGCCGGGACGATATGCCCGTTGGGCAGGTGACCGGGGAAGTTGTAAGGACCAAACACCGCCACCACGCCGTGGGGCTTGTGGCGCAATACGGCGGTGGCGTCGCCCAGGGGGCCGCTCTTCTCGCCGGTACGCTCACGGTAGCTTTGCACCGAGATCGCGATCTTGTTGGCCATGCTGGTGACTTCGGTGGCAGACTCCCACAGCGGCTTGCCGGTCTCCTCGCCGATGCAGCGCGCTATTTCATCGGCGCGACTTTTCAGGCTCGCGGCGAAGGCTTCCAGCACGCTGATGCGCTCTTCCAGCGGGCGCCGGGCCCAGGTCGGGAACGCCTGGCGCGCGGCCTGCACGGCCGACTCGACCTGCTCGACCGTGGCACCATTACCGGCCCACAGCACCTGCTGGGTCACCGGATTGCGTGATTCAAACAGTTCACCCTGGCCAGCCAGCCAGCTACCTGCGATATACAACGAATTCATTATTTCGACTCCCGGGCAGCAGACAACGGTACGGCACGCACTTGATCACCCACCACCAGTTGCAGGCGCTTGGCGGTTTGCGGATCGACCACCAGCGTGCCGGCCGCCAGGCGTGCCGGTGCGGCGGTGATGCGGCAATCTTCGCGTTTGCGGTTATGGATCAGGAACGGCGTGGCGTCGTCCCCCGGTGTGCCGATGGCCAACACCAATGATTGGCTGTCGCGCACCGCACGGATCTTGGCGGTCTCGCACTCCACCGCCGGGCCGGCGTCGAAAATATCGACGTAGCCCTGGTAGCTGAAGCCTTCGCTCTTGAGCATGCTCAGCGCCGGCTCGGTGTCCGGATGGACCTTGCCGATCACGTTGCGCGCGTCTTCGGAAAGGAAGCAGCTGTACAACGGAAACTTGGGCATCAGCTCAGCAATAAACGCCTTGTTGCCCACGCCGGTGAGGTAATCGGCCTGGCTGAATTCCATCTTGAAGAAGTGCCGGCCCAGGCTTTCCCAGAACGGTGAACGCCCGGCGTCGTTGGACACGCCGCGCATCTCGGCGATGATCTTGTTGCCGAACAGCTGTGGGAACTCGGCGATAAACAGCAGGCGCGCCTTGGCCAGCATGCGGCCGTTGAGGCCGTTGCGGTAATCGGCATGCAGGAACAACGAGCACAGCTCGGAATTGCCGGTGAGGTCGTTGGCCAGGAACAGCGTCGGAATCTCACGGTAGATATTCAGTTCCTGGGAGGCGCTGACCGTCAGGCCGACCCGGAAGTTGTACCACGGCTCGCGCAGGCCGACGGCACCGGCGATGGCGGAAATCCCCACCACGCGGCCTTCGTCGTTTTCCAGCACGAACAGGTAGTCGGCATCACCGCGCCCGGCGTCGCCGCGAAAGGTTTTTTCCGCCCAGCCTACCCGGTGGGTCAGGCGCTCTTCGTTGGCCGGCAAGGTGGTGAGGCCGGTGCCGGTGCTGCGCGCCAGATCAATCAGGGCCGGTAAATCGCTGCTGCGTACGGGACGAACGATCATGCTATCTCCTCAGACGGGCCGCTGCTGCCAGCCACCCGCGACACTCTGTTTATACCGCTACCAGGCGCACACTCGCGCCTTCACCAACGCCCAGGGCTTCGGCGGCTGCCAGGTCCAGGGTCACCGGTTTGCCCGGCGCGTAGTCCAGCTCCAGCATGACCGCGCGGTAATCCTGCAACTGCGCGTTGCTCACCAGGTACTGGCGGCCGACACCCTTGGCCATCTCGCCGATCTTCACCGGCACCACGCGGCTCTGGGCAATCGAGCGAATGCCCGAGACCCGTGCGTGCAGCGTCGGGCCGCCGTCGAAGATGTCGATGTAGTGGTCAGTCTCGAAGCCTTCGCGCATCAGGATGTCGAAGGTGATCTGGGCACGCGGGTGCACCTGGCCCATGGCTTCCTGGGCTTCGTCCGGCAGCAGCGGCACGTAGATCGGGTAATGCGGCATCAGCTCGGCGAGGAACGTACGGCTTTTCAGCCCGCACAGGCGCTCGGCGGCGGCGTAGTTGAGGTCGAAGAAGTTGCGGCCGATGGCATCCCAGAACGGCGAATCACCGTTCTCGTCGCTGTAGCCGACAATCTCGGTCACCACCGAGTCGGCAAAGCGCTCGGGGTGGCTGGCGACGAACAACAGGCGGCCGCGGGAATTGAGTTCCGACCACGGCGAACCGACCAGCTCCGGCACCACGTAGAAACTGGTGAGCAGGCTGTTGCCGGTGAGGTCGTGGCACTGGGAAAGCACGTGGATCTTGTTGTGGATCTTCAGCTCGCGGGAGGCGTGCACGAAGGTCTCGTTACGAAAACTGTAGAACGGCTCCGAGTAACCGGCCGAGGCGACGATGGCCGAGCAGCCGGCGAGCTTGCCGGTCTCGGTGTCTTCGAGCACGAAGAAATAGCTTTCTTCACCGTTGAAACTCACCTCGGCCGCGAAGGACGCTTCGCTGGCGGCGATCTTGTCGCTCAGGCGTTCCACATCATCCGGCAAGGAGGTGACACCAATCGGGCTATCCGCAGCCAGACGCTGTACCTCGCCCAGATCAGCCATTTGCGCGGGGCGCATCACCAGCATGGTGTCACTCCTTAACTCGAAAACTCATAAGAAAAAATACCGGACAGGTCAGGAACAACACAGGTCCTAATGTGGGAGGGGGCTTGCCCCCGATAGCGGTGTATCAGTCACCGGATGTATCAACTGACAAACTGCCATCGGGAGCAAGCCCCCTCCCACATTTGATCCGGTCCGACAGACAGATATGTATCAGGCTTGGGTCAGCGTTTTTACCGCACGCTCGAAGCGATCCAGGCCTTCGTTGATGTCCGCGTCTTCCACCACCAGGCTCGGCGCAAAACGCACCACGTCAGGGCCGGCTTGCAGGATCATCAGGTTTTCTTTCTCGGCCGCGTTGAACACGTCCTTGGCCTTGCCTTTGAACGCATCGCTCAGTACGCAACCGATCAGCAGGCCCATGCCACGTACTTCGGTGAAGATGCCGTACTGCTTGCCGATCTGCTCCAGGCGCGCCTTGAACAGGTCGTGCTTGGCGTTGACGCCGGCCAGCACCTCAGGGGTGTTGATCACGTCGATGACCGCTTCGGCCACTGCGCACGCCAGCGGGTTGCCGCCGTAGGTGGTGCCGTGGGTACCGACCACCAGGTGCTTGGCCAGGTCTTCACGGGTGAGCATCGCCGCAATCGGGAAACCGCCGCCCAGGCTCTTGGCGCTGGTGAGGATGTCGGGCACCACGCCGTAGTGCTGGTAGGCAAACAGATGGCCGCTGCGGCCCATGCCGGTCTGCACTTCGTCGAACACCAGCAGCGCATTGTTGGCGTCGCACAGTTCGCGGGCACCTTGCAGGTAAGCCAGCTCGGCCGGCAGTACGCCGCCTTCGCCCTGGATCGGCTCCAGCACCACGGCGCAGGTCTTGTCCGACACGGCGGCTTTCAGCGCTTCCAGGTCGTTATAAGGGACGTGGGTGATGCCGGTAATTTTAGGCCCGAAACCGTCGGAGTACTTCGACTGGCCACCGACATTGACGGTGAACAGGGTACGGCCGTGGAAGCTGTTCAGCGCGGCAATGATCTCGTACTTCTCGCTGCCGAAACGGTCGAACGCCACGCGACGGGCCAGCTTGAATGCGGCCTCGTTGGCTTCGGCACCGGAGTTGCAGAAGAACACGCGCTCGGCAAACGTGGCGTCGATCAGCTTATGGGCCAAGCGCAGGGCCGGCTCGTTGGTGAAGACGTTGGAGACGTGCCACAGCTTGTTGGCCTGTTCGGTCAGTGCACCGACCAGCGCCGGGTGGGCGTGGCCCAACACGTTGACCGCGATGCCGCCGGCAAAGTCGATCAGCTCGCGACCCGCCTGGTCCCACACACGGGAACCTGCGCCACGCACGGGGATGAATGCGGCAGGTGCGTAGTTGGGAACCATGACCTGGTCGAAATCGGCACGTTGCACCGGGGCTTGCTCAACGGACATCGGAGTCTCCTGAAGAGGAACGCCTGCCTGGAACTGGCGGGCGATGCAGGGATTGTAAGGACAGTTTTCAGCGCGGCCTTGCCGCCAAGCGACAACTTCTTATAGCGCCAACCCCCGTTTTACGCGGGTTTACGCCAATGCGACAAATAGCGTCGCAATGGCGCAGTTTAAACGGATGCAGGGGTTTTCGGCAGTATGCAGGGAAGTTGCGCGATGGACGCGACACACCGCGCCAATCGTATTCACCCCACGTCAACCACGCTCGGACGGCACCGACGAGAGTTCGAACGGGCTGCTGCTGCGGCGCTGGTTGCGGTCTTCGCGAGGGGTGGCGCCAAAGAAGTTGCGGTAGGCGCTGGAGAAGTGCGGCCCCGAGGAGAAGCCGCAGGACAGGCCGATCTGGATGATCGACTTGCTGGTTTGCATGAGCATCTGGCGGGCCTTGTTCAGGCGCAGTTCCAGGTAGTACTGGCTGGGGACGCGATTGAGGTATTGCTTGAAGATCCGCTCCAGTTGTCGTCGCGACACGCACACATGCTGGGCGATTTCGTCGGTGGTCAGCGGCTCTTCGATATTGGCTTCCATCAGCAACACTGCCTGGGTCAGCTTCGGATGGCTGGAGCCCAGGCGGTTCTGCAGCGGGATGCGCTGGCGCTCGCCGCCTTCGCGGATGCGCTCCACCACCAGCTCTTCCGACACCGCACCGGCCAGTTCGGCACCGTGGTCACGGGCCAGCACCGCCAGCAACAGGTCGAGTACCGACATGCCGCCGCAGGCGGTCAAGCGATCACGGTCCCAGTCGAACAGATGGCTGGTGGCGATGACCTTGGGGAAACGCTCGGCAAAATCATCCTGCCAACGCCAGTGCACGGCGGCGCGGTAGCCGTCGAGCAGGCCGAGCTGGGCCAGCGGGTACACACCGGCCGACAAGCCGCCGATCACACAACCGGCGCGCACCAGCTGCTTGAGGGCGGTGCTCAGTTGCGAGGCGATCACGGCAGGCGGCTCGTCCGCCAGCAGGAACAGTTTCTGGAAGCCTTCCAGCTTGCCCGCCCACGGCTCGCCCGGCAGTTGCCAGGCGCCTTCGGTGGCCGGCTCTGCGAGCAAAAACGACAGCTCGTAGACCACCTCCGGATGCACCCGCTGAGCAACGCGCAAGGCCTCCTCAGCCAGCGCAAGCGTGAGTGCTTTTGTGCTGGGCCAAATCAGGAAACCAATTTTGTGGGCGGTCATGGAGTGCTATCCGAAGCGAAGAACGGTAATGAAGACAAGGGCCAATGCTAGCCCGTAAACCAACACAAAGCTCAAAAACAATGAAGTTCCAACGGTAGAACTCCACTGTAGATCCCATGTGGGAGGGGGCTTGCCCCCCACATAAAAGCAACTTCAGCAGTAAGGGATTATTTCAAGCTGCCGGACAGGAACTGCTGCAACCGCTCGGACTGCGGGTTGACCAGCACTTCCCGAGGGTTGCCACGCTCTTCGACGATGCCTTTGTGCAAGAACACCAGCTGGTTCGACACTTCACGGGCAAAGCCCATTTCGTGGGTCACCACCACCATGGTGCGGCCTTCCTGGGCCAGGTCCTGCATGACCTTGAGCACTTCGCCCACCAACTCGGGGTCGAGGGCCGAGGTGGGTTCGTCGAACAGCATCACCTCCGGCTCCATCGCCAGGGCTCGGGCAATCGCCACGCGCTGCTGCTCGCCACCGGACATATGGCCGGGGAACGCATCCTTGCGATGGCCCACACCGACCTTGGCCAGGTAGTGCTCGGCCTTTTCACGGGCGTCTTTTTTCGACATGCCCAGCACGTGCACCGGCGCTTCCATCACGTTTTCCAGCGCGGTCATGTGCGACCACAGGTTGAAATGCTGGAACACCATCGACAGGCGCGAGCGCATGCGTTGCAGTTGCTTAGGGTCGGCGGCCTTCATGGCGCCGTCCTTGTTGGCCACCAGTTTCAGCTCTTCGTTATTGAGCAGGATCTTGCCCGCGTGGGGTTGCTCCAGCAGGTTGATGCAACGCAAAAAGGTACTTTTGCCCGAGCCACTGGAACCGATGATGCTGATCACATCACCGGCCGCGGCGGCCAGGGACACGCCTTTGAGCACTTCATGACTGCCATAGCGTTTATGCAGGTCTTGGACTTCAAGTTTGTACATGCGGTCGGTTCTCACAAAAACAGGTGGTCAGTCGTTGAGCAAGCGCCCGTGACGCAGCGCTTCGCGCCCCGCCACCTTGGCCAGCCAGAAACCCGCTTGGGCATAACGTAGCCGTTCAACGGCAAACAACACCCCCGAGGTGCCCGCGCAGATAACGCTCACGCGGTCTTCCAGGGGATCAATCACTTCAAAAATCGGCTCGCCCTTCTCGATCCAGTCCCCGGCTTTACGCAGGTAACTGATCACCCCGGCGTGGGGCGCGAACAGCAATTCTGTGCCTTCGAAGGGCACGCCTTCACACGGTTCGTGTTGCGGCGCCGGCCATTCGCCCTTGATCAGGCCTTGCTCGGCGAGAAACGCGAGGATGCCTTCGGCGTGGAAGATCGCTTCGTCACGGCCGGTGTCCGCCTGACCGCCCAATTCCAGGGTTGTCGCCAGGCAGGCCAGCGGGATCTGTGCGTCGGGGAAGGCGCGGGACAACCGCAGCCACGGCAACGAACAGGCCTCATCGAACGAGCTGCCACCGGAGTCTTCCGCGAGCAGACCGACTTTCACATTCAAGTGCGCCGACAGCGAACGCCACTGCGGCCAGTGCTGGGGCAGCGCGTACATGTGCAATGCGGCTTCGGCGTCGCAGTGCAGGTCGAGGACGATATCGGCGCTGCACGCATGGCTCAGCAGGATGCGCTGCATGCCTTGCAACTGGCTGCTCGGCTCGGGCAATGCGTTGAGCGCATCGGCCATCGCCTGGCGAATCATGCGCACGTTGGCGTGAGCATCATCCCCCAGCTTGCCTGTGAGCAACTCGGCCACCGGCTCGCTCAACTCAACGAAATCGCGGTTGAAATTCTTGCCGCTGCCCACTTCGAAACGGCCCTGGTGGCTGCCTTGCAGCAACTGGCCCAGGCCCATCGGGTTGGCCACCGGCACCAACTCGATCACGCCGTTGAGGGCGCCTTGCGCTTCAAGTTCGGCGAGGCGTTTTTTCAGCTCCCACGCGGCGCGCATGCCCGGCAATTCATCGGCGTGCAGGCTGGCCTGGATATAGGCCTTGCGCTCGCCGGTGCCGAAACGGAACACGCTCAACTGGCGCTCGCAGCCCAGGTGGCCCCAGGGCAACAGGTGATCGATACGTTCCATATCAGTGCTTCCGTGGAGCCAGGTAGCTCAGCCAGCGGCGCTCGGCCAATTTGAACAGGCGCACCAGGATAAAGGTCAGGCACAGGTAGAACACGCCGGCGGTGATGTAGGCTTCGAACGGCAGGTAGAACTGCGCGTTCACCGTGCGCGCGGCACCGGTGATGTCGATCAGGGTGACGATGGACGCGAGACTGGTGGTCTGCAGCATCATGATCACTTCGTTGCTGTACTGCGGCAGCGCGCGGCGCAGGGCCGACGGCAGCAGGATGCGGCGGTACAGCTTGTAGCGCGACATGCCCATGGCCTTGGCCGCTTCGATCTCGCCATTGGGGGTGGCCTTGAGGCTACCGGCAATGATCTCGGCGGTGTAGGCGCTGGTGTTGATCGCAAAGGCCAGGCACGCGCAGAAGGTCGCGCTGGACAGCAGCGGCCACAGGACGCTCTCGCGCACCGCTTCGAACTGCGCCAGGCCGTAGTAGATCAAAAACAGCTGCACCAGCATCGGCGTGCCGCGGATCACATAGGTGTAGAGCCAGGCCACGCCGTTGACGACCGGTTGCTTGGACACACGCATCAAGCCCAGGGGCAAGGCGGCGAGCAGGCCGAAGAACAGCGAGATGGCGAGCAGTTTCAGGGTGGTCAGCAGGCCGCCAAGGTACAGCGGCATGGCCTCCCAGATGACGTTGTAGTCGAAGATCATAGATCAGCCGCCCTTACGCCTACCGAGTAGCGCTTCTCAAGATGACGCAGGGCCAGCAACGACACGCTGGTGATCACCAGGTACATCGCCGCCACTGCGAGGAAGAAGGTAAAAGGCTCGCGGGTGGCATCAGCCGCCTGCTTGGCCTTGAACATCATGTCTTGCAGGCCCACCACCGAGATCAGCGCGGTGGCCTTGGTGAGTACCAGCCAGTTGTTGGTAAACCCAGGGATCGCCAGCCGGATCATCTGCGGCACCATCACCCGGAAAAACACCTGGAAGCTGCTCATGCCATACGCCAGGCCGGCTTCGGCCTGACCCTTGGGGATGGCCATGAAGGCACCACGGAAGGTTTCCGACAGGTAGGCGCCAAAGATGAAACCCAGGGTGCCGATACCGGCGGCCAAGGGGTTCAAGTCGATGTAGTCGTCATAGCCGAGCATCGGCGCGACGCGGTTAAGCAGGTCCTGACCACCGTAGAAAATCAGCAGGATCAGCACCAGGTCGGGGATCCCGCGGATCACCGTGGAGTACAAGTCACCCAGCCAGGCCAACCAGCGCACCGGCGACAGGCGTAACGCGACCCCGATCAGACCCAGAACAATGGCCAAGGCCATGGACGACAAGGCGAGCTGAAGCGTCAACCATGCGCCATCGAGGATGACGGCCCCGTAGCCTTTCAACATGATTCAGGTCCTCGAAAAGGGGGATGAAAAAATGGCGCAAACCGCAGGAATTCTGTTGCTTGCGCCATTTCGGACAGACAGCTGCGAATACTTACTTGGCTTCTGGGCCGTAAATATCGAAGTTGAAGTACTTTTTCTCGATTTCTTTGTATTTACCGTTGGCACGGATCGCGGCGATGGCAGCGTTGATGCGGTCCAGGTTTTCCTTGTCGCCCTTGCGTACGGCGATGCCTACGCCGTCGCCGAAGTACTTGACGTCGGTGAAGGCCGGGCCGGTGAACGCATAGCCTTTACCGGCTGGCGTATCGAGGAAACCTTCCTGCAGCAAGGTCGCGTCAGCCACGGTGCCGTCGAGGCGACCGGCTTCCACGTCGAGGTAGATTTCGTTCTGCGAGCTGTAAGGCACAACGGTGGCGCCTTTAGGTGCCAGGACTTCCTTGGCGAAACGGTCGTGGATCGAACCGCGCTGTACGCCGATCTTCTTGCCCTTCAGTTCATCCAGGCTGTCGCTGACGGCGGTGCCTTCCTTCAATACCAGGCGTGCTGGGGTCAGGTAGTAGCGGTTGGTGAAGTCCACGGACTTCTTGCGGTCTTCGGTGATGGACATGGACGACAGGATCGCGTCGATCTTGCGCACCTTGAGCGCCGGGATCAGGCCGTCGAACTCTTGCTCGACCCAGGTGCACTTGACCTTCATCTCTTCGCACAGGGCGTTGCCGATGTCGTAGTCAAAACCGACGATGCTGCCATCCGGCGCCTTCGAGGCAAACGGAGGGTAAGCCGCTTCGATACCAATTTTCAGAGGCTTGCCTTCAGCGAAAGCCTGCATGGACAGCACGGACAGCGCCAGGGCGCCCAACAGCACGAGTTTCTTCATCTTGGGACTCCATCGGTATAGGGCAAAACAGCAGTATGAGCCATGGCCCACGATGCGACTGAGTGAAACCGAATAGCGGTGCTGCGTCCTACACCAATTCAACAGTGGAGACGACGAGCGAGTGATCGGCATTCTAACGACAGGCCGGAAGCCGATATTTCCTCAATGCGACAACAATTTACAGAAGCACTGAGAAAGCGGTTCCAGCACATTGACAGCCTCTGAATTTTATGCAGAGACAAAAGATATTAAACCTGTTGATGCTGCAAATTGCGGGCCTATTATTCGCAAACCCTTCTAGCACGGCAAGTGTGGCGTTTAATCTTATGGCTCGGGGTGTCTAAAGCGCGGTTTTTCGGGGCATAAGCGTAGCCCTTTGCCTCAGGTTTGGGCGGGCGGTTACACATTTGCGCGACTCGGTAACATTCAGAAACCTCCTACGCGAAAAACCGATATTTATTTGACTGGTGGTCATGCGGGTCTGTCAGTTCCTCCTCCATACCCACCTTGGAATGCAATCCAAATGTGGGAGGGGGCTTGCCCCCTCCCACATTGGATCTCCTCCGATTTCAAGCACTCACAAAAAAGCCCCACCCGGCTCACACCGAATGGGGCTTTGTCTGACCAGCCCGCCTTACGCGACGTTCATGGTCTTGTGGGTCTCAATCAAATGCGCCACTACACCCGGGTCCGCCAGGGTGGAAATATCGCCCAAGCCGTCGTACTCGGCCGTGGCAATCTTGCGCAGGATGCGGCGCATGATTTTCCCCGAGCGCGTCTTCGGCAAGCCCGGTGCCCACTGGATCACGTCCGGCGAGGCAATCGGCCCGATTTCCTTGCGCACCCAGTTCTTCAGCTCCAGGCGCAGGGCTTCGCTGGGTTCTTCGCCATTCTTCAGGGTCACATACACATAGATGCCCTGGCCCTTGATGTCGTGCGGCACACCCACCACCGCCGCTTCGGCGACTTTAGGGTGGGCAACCATGGCACTTTCGATCTCGGCGGTACCCATGCGGTGGCCGGATACGTTCAACACGTCATCCACACGGCCGGTGATCCACCAGTAGCCATCTTCATCGCGACGGGCGCCGTCACCGGTGAAGTACATGCCACGGAAGGTCTTGAAGTACGTGTCGACAAAACGGTCATGGTCGCCGTACAGGGTACGGGCCTGGCCTGGCCACGAGTCGAGAATCACCAGGTTGCCTTCGGCGGCGCCTTCGATGATGTTGCCCAGGTTGTCCACCAGCGCCGGCACCACACCGAAGAACGGCCGTGCGGCAGAACCCGGCTTGAGTGCATGGGCGCCCGGCAGCGGGCTCATCAGGGTGGCGCCGGTTTCGGTCTGCCACCAGGTGTCGACGATCGGGCAACGGGATTGGCCGACGTTCTTGTAGTACCAGTCCCACGCTTCCGGGTTGATCGGCTCACCCACCGAACCCAACAGGCGCAGACTGCTGCCATCGACGCCTTCGCAGGCAGCGGTGCCGGACGCCATCATTGCGCGGATCGCGGTCGGGGCGGTGTAGAGGATATTGACCTTGTGCTTGTCGACGATCTTGCCCACCCGGGTAATGTCCGGGTAGTTCGGCACGCCTTCGAACAGCAAGGTGGTCGCGCCATTGGCCAGCGGGCCGTAGACAATATAGGTGTGGCCAGTGACCCAACCGACGTCGGCGGTGCACCAGTAGATTTCGCCCGGGCGGTAGTCGAATACGCGCTCGTGGGTCAGGGCCGCATACAACAGGTAGCCGCCGGTGGTGTGCTGCACGCCTTTAGGCTTGCCGGTGGAACCGGAGGTGTAGAGGATGAACAGCGCTTCTTCGGCGCCCATCTCTTTTGGCGCACACACGGTGCCCGCCACTTTCATCAGGTCTTCGTACCAGATGTCGCGATGCTGGTTCCACTTGATCTGGCCATTGGTGCGCTTGCACACGATGACCTTCTGGATGCTGCTGGTTTCCGGGTTGGTCAGCGCGTCGTCGACGTTGGCCTTCAGCGGAATCTTCTTACCGGCGCGAATGCCTTCATCGGCCGTGATCACCACCTTCGACTTACAGTCGATGATGCGACCGGCCAGGGCCTCCGGCGAGAAACCGCCGAACACCACCGAATGGATCGCACCGATGCGGGTACACGCCAGCATGGCGACCACGGCTTCGGGGATCATCGGCATATAGATGGTCACCACGTCGCCGCGGTGCACATCCTGGCCACGCAGGGCGTTAGCGAACTTGCAGACTTCCTCGTGCAACTCGCGGTAGGTGATGGTGCGGCTCTCGGCCGGGTCATCGCCCTCCCAGATGATCGCCGCCTGGTCGCCGCGCTCGGCGAGGTGACGGTCCAGGCAGTTGTAGGACACGTTCAGGGTGCCATCGGCGAACCACTTGATGTCGACATGGTGATCGTCGAAAGAGGTCTGCTTCACCGCGGTGAAAGGCTTGACCCAGTCAAGGCGCTTGGCTTGCTCGCGCCAGAAGCCATCGGGGTTGACCACCGACTGCTGGTACATGGCCTTGTAGGTTGCCTCGTCGGTCAGCGTGTTGGCTGCTACTTCGGGGCGAACGGGGTACAGGGAAGCCGCACTCATCTTTCTTACCTCGGTGACATAGTTGTTGTTGTATGACCCAGTTGTATCCGGGGTGGGCCTATAGAACCATTCGACGATGGTAGTAACAAGACCCTACAAAATGCCCTGCTATCCCCGTTTGCCGCTCTGGCCCGCAGCCTGTGGGGCTTTGCGGGCGGGTGAAAAAACCTTTACCACGGGATTGTTACAAAAACCGCCAATAGTCTTTATCAAAAGCACGGGTATATGAATATAACCCGCAGGCCTAGAATCACTTCCGCCAACCAAGGCATTGTGATTAACACAACAGTGATTAACAACGTAACAGCCCCCACGAAGGCACGTTAATCCGAACTAACCAATCCTAAGTTACACACGTGGCCTCACAAGGGCCCCGTGACCCCTTTCGCCCTGAAGAAGGTAAGTAAAGAAATGAAAGCTCTCGTAGTTATGGCCCTCAGCAGCTTGTGCGCCACCGCCGCCCTGGCCGACGAGGCCCCGACCGAGCTGGCCGGCCAGAACGCCCCGATTGTTGAGGACTACACCTATAGCACCAAGCTGGATGTGGCCAAAGTATTGTCCATGAGCACGATCCCGGAAGTTTGCGAAGTTGTGCCGGTAAAGATGGAATATGAGGATTCCCAGGGTCAGCGCCATATCCTTAATTACCATGTCATGGGTAATGGCTGCTCTAACGGATAACAACTTCGTTAGTTGGAACAGACCCGGATCTTATTCGCCGCAAGAAATCGTTCTTGCGGCAAAGAACCGGTCCTCCCTTCCCGCCCTCAAAAAGCCCTCCCCTCTTCCCCACACTAAATAGCCCACCGCCCGTCAAAAATTTCCTACCCCATCAACCCCCCGCAAACCCTCACTCTGGCTCAAATAGCCGCCTTTTTGTCTCTGATCCGAGACCATCCGCCGCAACACAAAGCCGAATTTTTCCCTATAATGCGCGGGTAAATCGGGCCTGCAATATCCCTTTACACAGGGACGAAGAGCCAGACCTTGAGCCTGCGCTGGAGTATGCATCCACCGCTCCGCCCCTCAAGCCTCATGCAGTACCCGTTACCCAATTCCGTTTATTTGCCTGCGCGAGCTGTTGCAACAAACGATTCCTTAAGATCCACCGCGGCCCGAGGGCCGTGTGAACACCCAACCATCCGGTTTCACACGGGCACCTTTGAGCCCTCACGCAGGAGACGACACGTCATGCTGAGCTGGGACGAATTCGACAAAGAAGAAGACGGCGAAGTAGCCACCAAAGGCGCCAACGCCGGCCACGCCACCGAAGCCAACATGGACCGCCTCGACGGTGCCGGCGCCGCTGCCGCCATCGAAGCCCGCGCCGTCACCGCCAGTGACTCCGCCGCCATCGTGCGCGCCAAGGCTGCCCTGGACAAACTCGACGTCGCCGAAGGCCTTGCCGAACTCGAAGGCGCCTCCGCCCGCGTCGCCGTTGACGAAAAGCGCATGATCAACTGCCGCGCCGACCTCAACCAACTCGTGCCCTTCAAGTACGACTGGGCCTGGCAAAAGTACCTCGACGGCTGCGCCAACCACTGGATGCCGCAGGAGGTCAACATGACCGCCGACATCGCCCTGTGGAAAAACCCCGAAGGCCTGACCGACGACGAACGCCGCATCGTCATGCGCAACCTCGGCTTCTTCTCCACTGCGGATTCGTTGGTCGCGAATAACCTGGTCCTGGCCGTGTACCGCCTGATCACCAACCCGGAGTGCCGCCAGTACATCCTGCGCCAGGCCTTCGAAGAAGCGATCCACACCCACGCCTACCAGTACTGCATCGAATCGTTGGCCATGGATGAAGGCGAGATCTTCAACATGTACCACGAGATTCCATCGGTCGCCAAAAAAGCAGCCTGGGGCCTGAAATACACCCGCTCGATCTCCGATCCGAAGTTCGAAACCGGCACCGTCGACACCGACAAGGAACTGCTGCGCAACCTGGTCGCCTACTACTGCGTGCTGGAAGGCATCTTCTTCTACTGCGGCTTCACCCAGATCCTGTCCATGGGCC
>NZ_FWZV01000032.1:0-1751 GCF_900177315.1 Pseudomonas sp. LAMO17WK12:I1
CCGCGCCCGACCACCGCCAGGCCCAGGCACGCCAGCAGCAGTGCGACAAAGCCTGCCAGCGGCAAATGGTTGGGGTTGCGCAAACGGGTCACGATGCGGCTGTTGACGATGGCTCCCAAGGTGATGCTCAACGCCAGCGGCGTGATCAACAGGCCGGCGTCCTGGGGCGAGTAGCCGTAGGCGCCTTGCAGCAACAGCGGCAGGTAGAACAACAGCGAAAACATGATCGCGCCGGCCGCCACCGACAGTACGAACAACAATCGCAGGCTCGGCAAACTGAACAGCGCCGCCGGCAACAGCGCATGGGGGCAACGCCGCTCCCAATGCCACAGCACGATGATCGCGGCCATGCAGCCCAGGCCCAGGGCGGCGCTCAACGCCAGGCTCGAATGCCCCAGCCATGCCACAAACAATTGCAGGCTGCCCAGGGCCAGGGCGATCAGCAGCGCGCCGGGCCAGTCCAGGCGAATACCGCTGCGCTGTTGCGGGCGGTACCAGGGCAGAAAGCGCCAGGCGATCAACAGCGCCAGGCAACCCAGCGGCAGGTTGAGGTAGAACACCGAGCGCCAGCCAAAGGCGCCGGTCAGGTAACCCCCCAGGCCCGGCCCGATGGCATTGACCACGCTGAACAGCGCACTCAAGAGCATTTGCCAGCGCAGGCGCTGACGGGTATCGGGAAACAATTCGGGAATGCAGGCGAACGCGGTGCCGATCAGCATGCCGCCGCCCACGCCTTGCAAGGCGCGGCCGATCACCAGTACCAGCATGTCGTCGGCCACGGCGCAGGCCAGGGAGGCCAGGGTGAAAATCAACGTGGCGGCGAGCACGAACGGCTTGCGCCCGTAGTAATCCCCCAGCCGCCCGAAAATCGGAATGGTGACGATGGACGCCAACAGGTAACCGGTGGCCACCCACGCGTAGAGTTCAAAACCATCGAGCTCGGCGACGATGCTCGGCAAGGCGTTGCCGATCACCGTCTGGTCGAGTGCCGAGAGCATCAGCACCAGGGAGATGCCGAGCATGGCCAGCAAGGCCTGCTGGAAACTCAAGGGCGGGTGGGCTACCACGGTCATGGTCGGCCCTCAGCGCAACGCGGTGACGGCGGTGGCGATGCGTGCACAGCCCTGGTCGAGAGTAGCGATCGCGGTGGCGATCGACATACGGAAAAACGGCGCCAGGCCATACGCCGTGCCGGCCACCACCGC
Source organism: Pseudomonas sp. LAMO17WK12:I1 (assembly GCF_900177315.1). Classification (NCBI taxonomy): domain Bacteria; kingdom Pseudomonadati; phylum Pseudomonadota; class Gammaproteobacteria; order Pseudomonadales; family Pseudomonadaceae; genus Pseudomonas; species Pseudomonas sp. LAMO17WK12:I1. The sequence continues at coordinate 1,206 of NZ_FWZV01000032.1, forward strand.
CACGCCCTGGCTTTCCAGCAGGTACATCACGACGTCGCTGTCGGTGTGCAGCACCTTGCCCTCGGGCGTGGTTTTACCCAGCAGGCCAGCGCAATTCACATATAGGTAGAACGCACCATCGGGCTTGCGGCAACTGAGGCCGGGAATGGCATTGAGCAGCTCCAGGCAGCGGTCGCGGCGTTGCTGGTAGACCAACACGCTTTGCTTGACGAAGCTCTGGTCGCCGTTGAGCGCTTCCACCGCCGCTGCCTGGCTGATCGAGCAGGCGTTGCTGGTGGACTGCGATTGCAGGGTGGCCATGGCGCCGATCAGGTCGGCGGGGCCGGCGGCGTAACCGATGCGCCAGCCGGTCATGGCGTAGGTCTTGGACACGCCGTTGACCACCAGGCTGCGCTCGCTCAAGGCCGGCTCGATGGCGAGGATATGCGGGTTGTCCAGGCCGTCGAAACGGATGTGCTCGTAGATGTCATCGGTCATCAGCAGCACATGGGGATAGTCCAGCAGCACATCGGCCAGGGCGCGCAATTCGCTGTGGCTGTAGCTGGC
>NZ_FWZV01000017.1:0-136854 GCF_900177315.1 Pseudomonas sp. LAMO17WK12:I1
CTGGCCACGACTCAGTACCCGAATTTCTTGACGACCATAGAGCATTGGAACCACCTGATCCCATCCCGAACTCAGCAGTGAAACGATGCATCGCCGATGGTAGTGTGGGGTTTCCCCATGTGAGAGTAGGTCATCGTCAAGATTAAATTCCGAAACCCCATTTGCGAAAGCAGATGGGGTTTTGTTTTGGGCGCTCGAAAAGTGCGCAAAGATGCACGACAAATTTGCACAGTTATTTCTGAACCAGACCACTAGAATAGGCACCTAACCTTTTTTAGAGTCAGAGCCCTATCTATGCCGGATCCGGTTGATGCCCTTGAGGTGTCGGATTTACCGCTGGACAACTTGGTTGCATGCCATGAGTGCGACTTGCTGATGCGCAAACCCATGCTCGCCCTCGGTGAAAAAGCCCAATGCCCGCGTTGCGGTTATGAACTCTACGCTCACCGCCATAATGTCGTTGAGCGCAGCCTCGCCCTGGTACTCGCCGCGCTGTTGCTGTACGTCCCGGCGAACTTTCTGCCCATCATGCAGCTCAATCTGCTCGGGCAGTCCTCAGAGGACACTGTGTGGAGTGGCGTAGTCGGTCTATTCGATACCGGGATGCAAGGCGTCGCCGCCGTGGTGTTCCTATGCAGCATGGGTATTCCGCTGCTCAAGCTGCTTTGCCAGCTGGTGGTGCTGCTCAGTATTCGTTGGAAGATCGGCCGTAGTTACGGCCTGCTGCTGTACCGCATTTACCATCATATGAAAGATTGGGGAATGTTGGAGGTCTACTTGATGGGCGTACTGGTGGCGATCGTGAAACTCGCCGACATGGCCTCAATCACCATCGGCCTGGGTCTGGTCTGCTTTGTCAGCCTATTAATGGTTCAGGTTCTGCTTGAGGTGGTGATGTCGCCGCACCAGATCTGGCAAGCACTGTCAGGAGAGGATGATCATGCGGGCGATTGATGCGGGCATTCTGATTTGTACTGAATGCCACGAGCTGAACAAACAAGAGCCTGACACCGATGAGCAAACCTGCACGCGATGCGGTGCGCTGATCCATGCCCGTCGCCCCAACAGCCTCACCCGTACCTGGGCCTTGCTGATCACGGCGGCCATTCTGTATATCCCCGCCAATCTGTTGCCGATCATGACCGTCAATTCCCTCGGCCAGGGCGAGCCCAGCACCATCATGGCCGGAGTCATCCAACTGGTGCAGCACGGCATGTTCCCGATTGCGGCTGTGGTGTTCATCGCCAGCATCCTGGTGCCGACGTTCAAGCTGGTGGGCATTGGCCTTTTACTGTTCTCGGTTCAGCGTCACCAACCGCTTTCCGCGCAGCAACGCATTATCATGTACCGCTTTATCGAATTCATTGGCCGCTGGTCCATGCTGGATATCTTCGTGATCGCCATCCTGGTGGCGGTCGTAAACTTCGGACGGCTTGCCAGCGTCGAGGCCAACCTTGGCGCCGCAGCGTTCGCCAGTGTGGTGATCCTTACGATGCTTGCCGCAGTAACTTTTGATCCCCGACTGATTTGGGATAACACGGAGTCGGACGACGACCATGAGTGATTTGCCTAAAGCTAAAACCCGCCCGGCCTCCAACTGGTCAGCCATTTGGGTTCTTCCCCTGATTGCCTTGATCATCGGCGGTTGGCTGGGGTGGCGTGCCTATTCCCAGCAGGGTATTGAGATCCAGGTGCGCTTTGAAAGCGGCGAAGGCATCCAGGCCAACAAAACCGAAGTGGTCTACAAAGGCATGTCCGTGGGTAAGGTAAAGACCCTTGCCCTTGACGACGAGGGCAATAATCGCGGGGTGATTGCCACCATCGAGATGAACAAGGATGTCGAGCAATACCTCAAGACCAACACGCGTTTCTGGCTGGTCAAGCCCAGTGTCAGCCTTGCCGGTATCACCGGCCTGGAAACCCTGGTCTCGGGTAACTACATCGCCGCCAGCCCCGGTGACGGTGAGCCCACACGCAAATTCAAGGCGCTCTCCGAAGAGCCGCCTTTGTCCGACGCCAAGCCTGGCCTGCACCTGACCATCAAGGCCGACCGCCTCGGCTCGCTCAACCGTGGCAGCCCGGTGTTCTATAAGCAGATACAGGTCGGCCAGGTCAAAAGCTACTTGCTCTCCGAGGACCAGAGCACCGTCGAGATCAAGGTCTACATCGAGCCGACCTACGCCAACCTTGTGCGCAAACACACCCGCTTCTGGAACGCCAGCGGCATCAGCATCGATGCCAATCTCTCCGGCGTGAAGGTGCGCAGCGAATCCCTCTCCAGTATCGTCGCCGGCGGCATTGCCTTCGCCACGCCGGAGAATCGCAAGGACAGCCCGCCGACCGATCCGAGCCTGCCGTTCCGCCTGTACGAAGACTTCGACGCAGCCGCTGCCGGTATCAAGGCCAAGGTCAAGCTCACGGACTTCGAAGGCCTGCAGGCCGGGCGTACACCGGTGATGTACAAAGGCATTCAGGTGGGCAGCCTGAAAACCTTGAAGATCGACCCGGACCTGTCCAGCGCCAACGCCGAGCTGACCCTCGACCCCTTGGCCGAAGACTACCTGGTTCAGGACACCCAGTTCTGGGTGGTCAAACCTTCCATCTCGCTGGCCGGCATTACCGGCCTGGAAGCCCTGGTCAAAGGTAATTACATCGCCATTCGTCCTGGTGACAAAGGCAGCGCCCCGCAACGCGAATTCGTCGCCCGCGCCAAGGCGCCGCCGCTGGACCTGCGTTCCCCGGGCCTGCACATGGTGCTGTTCACCGATAACCTCGGCTCCCTGGATGTCGGCAGCCCAATCCTCTACAAACAGGTCAAGGTCGGCTCGGTGCAGAGCTACCAGTTCTCGCGCAAGAACAAGCAACTGGTGATCGGCGTTCATATCGAGAAGGAATACGAAAACCTGGTTAACGGTTCGACACGTTTCTGGAATGCCAGCGGCGTGACCCTGACCGGCGGCCTTACCGGTGGTATCCAGGTGAAGAGTGAGTCCCTGGCCAGCCTGATGGCCGGCGGTATTGCCTTCGAAACGCCACAGCCGAACGTACCGCTGAAAAAGCGCATTCCACGTTTCCGTTTGTTTGCCGACCGTGAGGCGGCCAATCAGCATGGCACCCTGGTGACCATCAAGGTCGAGCGTGCTGACGGTATGCGTCCAGGCACACCGGTACGTTTCAAAGGCCTGGATGTCGGTAAGATCGAGAGCGTGGACCTCAGTGCCGATATGCAATCGGTGTTGCTCAGTGCACGTATTACCCAAGTAGCGGACCGCATCGCGCGCGTCGGCAGCCAGTTCTGGGTGGTCAAGCCAGAGCTGGGCCTGATGAAAACCTCCAACCTGGAAACCCTGGTCACCGGGCAATACATCGAGGTGCAGCCGGCTGCGAAAAACGCCGGTCCGCAGAAGAGCTTCGTCGCACTGGCCCAACCCCCTGAAGCTGTCCGTCAGGAGGCTGGCCTGAGCCTGACACTCAGCGCCGCACGCCGTGGCTCGTTGAAAGAAGGTGTACCGGTGACCTACCGTGAAGTCACCGTGGGCAAAGTGACCGGCTACGAGTTGGGCCAGACCGCCGATCGGGTGCTGATCCACATCCTCATCGAGCCCAAGTACGCACCGCTGGTACGCAGTGGCAGCCGCTTCTGGAACACCAGCGGCTTTGGCCTCGACTTCGGTCTGTTCAAGGGCGCGACGGTGCGCACCGAATCCCTGGAGACGCTGGTGGCCGGCGGTATCGCCTTTGCCACGCCAGACGGCGAGCGCATGGGCAACGCCGCGCGGCCGCAGCAAACCTTCCCGCTGTTCGACAAATTCGAAGAGGAATGGCTGACCTGGGCACCGAAAATCCCACTCGGCAAATAAAGCTACAAAAAAAGGCCGCGATCCAATGGATCGCGGCCTTTTTGCATTTCAGCGCAAAACGTCAGACCTCATCCAGCTCCGGTTCATCCGCCTGCACATTCACTGTCGCCTTCACCACATCATGGCGACGGATGTACTTCCAGTCTGCCTCATCGATGTAGATCCCGTTCGGCCCGCTGCCGCCTTCCAGGTCGATTGCCACCTGGGCAGACACCTGCGGCTTCACACTGGCGAGGATCGGCACGAAGCCCAGCTGCAAACTGGTTTCCAGCAACGCCGCCTGGTTCTTCTCATCGATATCCGCTGCTTCGTCGAGGTAGTACGGCAAGCGCACACGCCCGGCCTGGTCACGGTCCATCAAGTGCAGCAACAAGTACATGTTGGTCAGCGCCTTGATGGTCATGGTGGTGCCGTTGGACGCCGCGCCATCGATGTCGGTGTGGATCACCGGCTGGCCGTGCACCTTGGTGATTTCGAAGGCCAGCTCGAACAGGTCCTTGAGGCCCAACTGGTTATGGTTGGCGGCCACCAGGCGGGCCAGGTATTCCTTGGCCTCTTCGTTCTTGTTGTCCTGCTCGGCACTTTGGCTGAGGTCGAACACCGACAGGGTTTCGCCTTCTTCGTACTGGCCAGCACTGTGGATGATCTGGTCGATATGCTTGAGGGCTTCCTTGTTCGGCGCGAGTACGATGCGGAAGCTCTGCAGGTTGGACACCTGACGCTTGTTGATCTCGCGGTTGAACAGCGCCAGCTGGTGTTCCAGGCTGTCGTAGTCGCTGCGGATATTACGCAGGGTTCGCGCAATGTCAGTGACCGCCGCGCGGCGCGCCTTGCCCAGTGTCAGCGCCTCATCGGTGCGGTGCGCATAAGCGTTGATCAACAATTGCAGACGACGCTCTACATCATCCTCGCTGTCGAACTTGGCCACGCCCTTGAGGCGCACCTGAGCATACAGCGCCTCGATCTGGCCATCGGCACGCAGCAGGCCCTGCCAGCTGTCCTGATAGTCATTGAGCAGCGGCAGCAGGTTATCCATGGAGTCATCGACCGGGTCCATGAACGGCGTGCCGAACGGCAAGTCGGCCGGCAACAGCTGCCTGCGGCGCAAGGCGTCATCCAGCGTACGTTGCTTGGCTTCCATATCGCCGATCTGGCGGCCCACCAGTTGCAGCTTGGCGGACAGTTGCTGGACGCGCTCGGTGAACGCATCGCTGGAACGTTTCAATTCATCCTGGGCCGCTTCCATCTGTGCCAGGTTTTCCAGTTTTTCGCCTTCTTCGGCACTCAGGGTTTGCGCGCGACGGAAGTCTTCCAGCGCCTTTTGCGCGTCCAGCACCTGCTGGTACAGCGCTTCGGTCTGGGTCTTGCTCGCCGCGCGGTCGGAGGCCACGGCCTGCTGGGTTTTCAGCTGCTTGAGTTCTTTCTCCAGGCGTTCCTTTTGGTCGCGCAACGCCGCGCGATCCGCCAGGGCCTGCAGCGCCGGTGGTTCGATGTGGGAGATGTCGATGGACAGCCCCGGCACTTCAAAGCGCTCGCCCTTGAAGCCATCGAGGATCTGCTCCAGGGATTTGACCCACTGGCCGTCCTCGTCCAGGGTGATGCCGTGTTCACCTAATGGCAGGCTGAACAACGAGCTGTTGAACAGGCGCATCAGGCGCTCGACGTCCTGCTGCGAAAACTCTTCGCGCAGCTTGGCGTAGCTGTTGTTATCAGCGTGATCAAGCTGCTGCTTGACCGACTTCAAGCGTTTTTCCAGGTCACGCAGACGCTCGTCCAGATCCTCGGCGCTGAACTGCCGCGACTGCGCCAGGGCGCCCGCCAGTTCATCGTGAGCATCCTTGGCCGCCAGCAGTTGCTGCTCCAGGACCTTGACGTCATCCACCAGGGCAAAGCGATGCTTGAGCACCGACAGCTCGCCCAGCCAACGCTGGATGCCGCTGATTTCCCGCTCCAGGCGCATCAGCTCCTGGGTGCCGCCACGCTGGTCGTTCTGCAGTGCGTCCTGCTCGTTGCGGTAGTGCTCGGCCTGGATGGTCAGCTCTTCCTTGCGCGCACTGGCATAGTCCGACCAGGTGCCGAGCAGCGAATCCAGCAGCGGCGACAGGCGATGCAGCTTGCCGCGCAGTACGTCGCGCTGGCGAACGCCGTTGGCCAGGGCTTCCACCAGCGGGCCGGCTGCGACCAGGGAATTGTAGTCCTGCTCCATACGTCGTACGTCGCGGAAGGCTTCTTCGCACGCTGCGATGTAATCCACACTGCCCGAACGCAGGCTGTGCTCGAACGCATCGAGGAACAGCTGCTTGAGCTTGGCCGCGGTGATTTCGCGCATGTGCAGCAGGTTGATAAACAACGCGCGGAAGGTTTTCAGGCTTTGCTCACTGGTGGAGCGCAGCGGGATCAGGGTCAGGTCCAGCGGGATCGACGTATGACCACCCACCAGCAAACGGCGCAGTTCATCCGGCTTGAGTTCGTAGGCTTTCAGGCCTTCGCGCTCAAGGTTGGTGAACAGCTCCTTCTGACGCAGGCAGGTGTCGTTTTTCTGATAGTGGGCCAGGTCCAGCTTGCCGGCGTAGGCAAAGAACTGGTGCCCGAAACCGCCGCCCGGGCCGCGCCCGACCACGCCGATTACGTGGGGGCCATGGGGCAGGGAGACTTCCACCAGGATGTAGCTGGTGTCGGTGGCGAAGTAGAAGCGTCGCGATTGCTCCAGGGTGTACTTGCCGAAACTCATGTCCGACATGCGCGCCAGGATCGGGAACTGCAAGGCGTTGATCGACGCGGATTTACCCAGGTTGTTGGCGCCATACACCGACAGCGGTTCTTCCAGCGGGAACAAGCCCAAGCTGTAGCCGGCGGTGTTCAATAGGGCGAAGCGGCGGATGCCGTAGCGTTCCTTGCTCATGCGTCGGTCTCCTGTTCTTCGGCAATGGCGCGGGCCAGGGCGTCTTCTTCGCTTTCTTCCGCGAAGTCACTCAAGTCCAGCGGGTCATCGGTCTTCAGCAGCTTCTCATCGCTGTCTTCGTCGATGATCACCGGTGCCGGCAACGGCAACACGCTGTGCACGCTGGCCGCGAGGTCACGGTCTTGCTGCACCGACAGGCACACGTCGAGGAAGCGGTGCATCGGTGGCAGGAAGCGGTAGATGCCGTTGTCTTCGCTGGCAAAACCCAGCTGGGTCATGCGGCGCATGATCTTTTCTTCGAGTTCTTCCTGGGTCTGCACTTCGGCCTGGATAAACAGGTCGCGGTACTTTTCCAGCAGGGACGGCAGTTCATCGCGACCGAGGCTGCCACCGTCGAGCACGGCGATCGGGTCGCGGCCCTGGTCGGCCAGGTGCTCGACAATGATGAAGGTGAACAGCGCCAGGCGCTGGGCGGTCTTGTTGACCTGCGCACTGGCAATCGCGGAGTCCGGCACGAAGTAGTAGAAGCCACGGGTATCGCACACCAGCTCAAAGCCCAGGGCCTTGAACAGCGTGCGGTACTGGTCCTGGAAGTTCGACAGTTGCGCGTACAGCTCGGGGTCGCGGCGGCTGACGTGGTAACCCTTGAACAGCTCGCGAAAGATCGGCGCCAGCTGGGACAGTTCGGATAGATCAAGATGCATGAGGTGTACTCGCAGAATGCTCGGCGGCGTCGGTGCCGGCCGGGAGCAGGGCGAATGAGCGCAGGCTGACCTGGTGCTCGTGTGTGTGGTAGTCGCGGCGTTCCAGGCGCTCGCGCTTGAAGCGTTTCTCCCGCGAGAGCCGCGAGAACCAGTACAGCAATTCGTCGGTGGCACCGTCCGGTTCCTGCTCCAGCAGCCAGGTCATCAGGTCCGGCATCGGCAGCGCGTCTTCGCAGCGCTCGAGCATTTCCTTGACCGTCCGCGGTGCGCGCTGGGCTTCGCCCTTGTGGGACTTGTGCGCCTTGGGGAACCGGGCCGGTTTCGGCTCGAAGTTCGCCAGGGCATACACATAGGCCTCGACCTGGCTGGCACTGCCGAGGAAGGTGCTTTGCGGTCGGGTAAACATCGGCATCGCCGCCTGCGGCACCGCGTCCAGGCCTTTACGGCGGATGGCCGACAGCGCCAGCGCCGCACCGCGGGTCACGGCGTTGTGCCGACGCGCTTCTTCGCGCAGCGGCAACAGCAGCTCGCGGGCATGCCGCAAGGTCAACTGGGCGCTGGTCTGCATTTCGAGGATGCGCGCGTGGGTGCGCAGCAGCATGTCGTCGTCCACCAGGTGGCCGAGGCGCTGTTGCTCGGTGAGCATGCGCAGCAGCACGTTTTCCACTTTGCGCACGCCTTGCTCGAAGGCACCGTCGGCGTTCACCAGCTGGATCATCGGTTCGACGTACTCGTCCCAGGTCGCCAGGACTTCAGCATAACGCTGGCGCAGCGGGATCTGCCGGTCGCTGGTCTTGGCACGGTCGGCCACGGCCGCGAGGGCCTGTTCGTCGTTGGCGAGTTTTTTCAGTACGTCGCGTACGCGCATGTCCAGCAGGCGCAGTTGGCGGGCCAGGTCGTGGCCATCACGAATGTCGAAGGCATCCTGGATATAACCGGCCAGGCGCTCCAGATGGCGCAGGTAGGCTTCGATCTCCAGGCACAGGCCAAGCCGGTGCTCCTTGCGAAGATAAGCCAGGAAGTCGTGGATCTGCGCGTTGAGCTCGAAACGGTTCGGGCTCTTGGCGACAGGCACCAGGATATCCAGGCGAATCCACACGTCCAGCAGGCTGGTGATGTCCTGGGGCGTGCTGTCAAGTTGTTGGGCGGCCAGTTGTGCGCGCAGCTCGCCGAGGCTCAGGGTGCCTTGGTCGAAGTGTTCGCACAGTGGCTCAAGTAAGGCCCAGTGTTCGGCGAGGGCGCGCAGGACGCGCTTGGGTTCGATCATGGGAATGGCCGGCTGGTTGGCGATTAAAAGTCGCGATTGTACTGCATCAGGCGCGGGATTTATCCACAGCCGGTCAGTGCACAGTGGGCGATTGTTACCGAACAGCGGTAGAATCCCCGCTCTTTACTTATCCACAAGTGGCCGAGCTGTGCTTATCGAGTCCCGACGTCGCGCTTACTTGACCGCCATGCAGGTGGTCAACTGGCTGCCCCGCACCGAACTGCCGTTCGCCGCCCCGTCGCGGCCCGAGCTGTTAGCGGCGCTTGAGCCCTATGAGGCGTTCGAGGTTTCGGGGGAGGAGGCGGCTGCACCGGTGGCTGTGGTCAAACCCGTACTGGAAGCTCGTCCTGCGGTTGAACGCGTCAAGGTCGAGGTGCCGCGCCCGGGGCCAATGGCCAAGCCCGTGGTGGCCGAAGCGGCTGCGCCGGTTGCCAAGGCCCCCGTGGTGCCGCCGCCACGTTTTGCCCTGCAGTTATTGCGGGCCGGGCGTTGCCTGCTATTGGTGGAGTTACCCACCGGCGAGCGCTTCCAGACCCGCGACCCCGCCTACATGCTGCTCAAGGACATGCTGCGCGCCGCCGGCCTGCCCGACAGCCCGCAAATCGTCGGCGACCCGGTCCGTTGGCCGCTGCTGGTACGCGGCACCATGGACCAGGGCCCGGAAGCGGCGCGGGATTTCGTGCAAGGCTTCGTCTCGGCACGCCTGGAGGACGAACCCTGCGTGTGCCTGTGGCTGATCGGCCTGCCCGCCGTACGATTTGCCGGTGAAGCGAACGCAGAAGCCTGGTACCGCGAACTGCAGGTCGAGGGCCTGGGTTCTGTATGGGCCCTGCCGGGCCTGGAATTATTAATGGAAGAGCCACAGCGTAAGGCTGATGTCTGGCAAGCCATGCGCCGGCTGATGGCGCGCTGGAAAACAACCGATGAGTGAGGCTTTATCCTTCCGCCCGATGACCGAGGCCGACCTCGACGCCGTGCTGAAAATCGAATACGCGGCGTTCAGCCATCCCTGGACCCGCGGGATCTTTCTCGACGGCCTGGGCAAGTACCAGATCTGGCTGATGTTCGAAGGCGAGCAGCAGGTAGGTCACGGCGTGGTACAGATCATCCTCGATGAAGCGCATTTGCTGAACATCACCGTCAAGCCGGAAAACCAGGGCCGTGGCCTGGGCCTGGCACTGCTGGAACACCTGATGTCCCGCGCCTATGCCGCCAACGCGCGGGAATGCTTCCTGGAAGTGCGCGACAGCAATACCGGCGCGTTCCGCCTGTATGAGCGCTATGGCTTCAACGAGATTGGGCGTCGTCGGGACTACTACCCGGCCGTCGGCGGGCGTGAGGATGCAGTCGTGATGGCCTGCACCCTGGTCGATTAAACACACAAGCCAAGGTGGCAGGGGGCAGGTCGCCCCTCCCACATTTGGATTTACGCAGTGTCAGCGGTTTCCGTCCACCGGGTCCAGATCAGCCAGTTCCGCTTCATCCAGGCCATTGCCGCCGCCAATGTCATCTTCATCGACAATGCTCAGGTCAAAATCCGCCGGGTTGTCTTCGCCCGCCTCCCGAGCATCCCGCGCACCGTCTTCATGGATCAGGGTTTCCGGGCTCATGTCATCATCGGTCGACTCATGATCCGCCGTTGAAGCCCCGGTCATTCCGGCCTCGCGCACCCGTTCGTCGGGCATCAGCTGTTCTCGCTCGCCACGGGGGATCTCATTGCCAATCTCCGCCGTCGGTTCTTCCTCGTCAAAATCCAGCTCGCGCATCGAGCCCATGCGGTCTTCGTTGTCGTCAATCGGTTCGGGCTGTGCAGCGCCGTAGGGACGTCGTGATTCAGTCATGGCCAATCCTCATACTGTGGGGCTTATAGTGTGTGGACAGGCATGGCCCCCCAAGATTCAAGTAATTGCCCGCCGGCTATCTTTATGATCGGCGTGACCCGGACGGGCGGTCGTCTGTCAAAGCTGCGCATCATTCCTGAGGCTTTCCCTGATGAACGAACTACAAGACCTGCTTGATAACAACGAACGCTGGGCGGATGCGATCAAACAGGAAGATCCCGAATTCTTCGCCAAGCTCGCCCGCCAGCAGACCCCTGAATACCTGTGGATCGGTTGTTCCGATGCGCGGGTACCGGCCAACGAGATCGTCGGCATGCTGCCCGGTGATCTGTTCGTACACCGCAACGTGGCCAACGTGGTGCTGCATACAGACCTCAATTGCCTGTCGGTGATCCAGTACGCGGTCGATGTGCTCAAGGTCAAACATATCCTTGTCACCGGCCACTATGGCTGCGGCGGCGTGCGCGCCTCGATGCAGGACCGCCAGTTCGGCCTGATCGACGGCTGGCTGCGCACCATCCGCGATCTCTACTACGAAAACCGTGACGTGCTGGCCCAACTGCCGACCGAAGAGGAGCGTGTGGACCGCATGTGCGAGCTGAACGTGATCCAGCAGGTGGCCAACGTCGGCCACACCAGCATTGTGCAAAATGCCTGGCACCGTGGGCAGAGCCTGTCGATCCACGGTTGCATCTACGGCATCAAGGACGGCCGTTGGAAGAGCTTGAACACCACCATCAGTGGCTTCGAGCAACTGCCGCCGCAGTATCGCCTGCGTCCGCTGGGCGAAGCCTAAGGCCGTTTGCGTTCGCGCCAATGGGTCATGAACGCCTGGCCCTCGGCGTTCAAACACTCTGTGCTGCCGGTGATCCAGCCCCGGCAGTTCAGCTCGCCGCATTGGCAGGCGAACTGTCGGAACAAGGTGTCCTCGGTACTGGCGTAGTCCAGGGTCAGCGGGGCGCCGGCGGGGATGGGCTGTACGGTCCAGAGTTCCAGGTAAGTGGTGTCGAAAAACACATTCGGGTTGCAGGAGTGTCGCAGCAGGCCGCAGAACCAGCTGTCATACAGGTGGATGCGGGCCGACAGCTGCAGCGTACGTGGGCGTCGCTCGTTCACGGCGTAACCGGACACCCGGGCAATGCGCACGCGGCCGTCAAAATCCACGCGAGCCCTGACGCCGCCGCCGTCGCGCTCAACCTTAAAGTGCTTGGCCGAAGGGTAGCCCTGTTCAACGAGCAGTGTCTTGAACGGGTACAAACCATCACCCACAACGGTTTTAGCCTGGTCCATGGCTTGAGTTTTCATAACTCTCCTTGGTTAGGCTGCATCGACCTGCGGGTGGTGGCTGACTACCAGTCTTGCAGCGGATGGGCCCGGCTCAAGACTCGCTGAACGTGGAGCCGATTTCTACTGTCAACTTTGACAGTAGAAATCGGATTTTTTTGCTGTCTACAGCGCAGGCGCCGTGATGCTGGGGGCGGGTGCTGCGTTTTTCAGCTGCTTGAGCTGCGTCTTGATCGAAGGCGTGGCGCATTTGGCGTTCGCCTGTTCCGGGGTCAGGTTGCGCACCGAGGTGTAGAACAATTCGCAGGTCTGCTCTTTGCGCGTGACCTGCCAGGTGTTCATGCAGGCCTTGAGCAGTACATTCGGATCGCTCGCGGGCTTCTGGCCCATTCCGGCCTGCCAGCAGGCGGCGCTCAAGTCCTGGCCCATCACTTTCAAGCCGGCTTCGTCGGCTTTCTGCTCGTTACCGTCATAGGTGTCCGGGCTGGCCGCGTACCAGATGTAGCTGGGGTGGTTGGCGCCCAGCACCGAGACGGTCCTGCCCGCGGCAGGGCTGATCTGCGCCAGGCCCAGCACACCCACGGTCTGCCCGTATTGCTGCTTGATCCAACTGCGCACCGGCGCGCCGAACGCGACCATTGGCAGCGAGCCGTTGGGGTGCAGGCTCAGTTCGCTGACCATGCGGGTCTGGTAGTCGGTGAAGTAGCCGTAGACGTTCTCCAGGTCCTTGCCCGCATTGGAAGGGGCGGCGATGGGGGCGATATCGATGATGGTCTGGTAGGCCGGGGTTTCGGTGGCCGGCACGCCGTTATCGGTGAGCAGGCTGGCCCAGCGGTCGGTGGTGGCCGACTCCAGGTAATCCTGGGCCTGGGTCAGCGAATAATCCGGCGGGAAATGCAGCAACTCGATGCTCTTGCGGTTTTCCAGGGCCATGCCCAGTGGCAGGAACAGGTACCAGTTGTACGCCCACTTGCCGTCGCTGTTGAGTCTGCTCGCGCCCTGGTAGGCCAGGTCAGCGGTATTGAGCAGCGCGGTCAGGGGCTGGCCGTAACTGTCGGGTACACCGCTGAAGGTCGCGGCGAGCTGCCCTTCATGGTTCTTGACGCTGACCTTGGCTCGGCTGTAGCCATCGCGCTGCAGGCTTTGGTTCAGGTAGTGCTCGGCGGTCTGCTCCAGCGTCCATGGCCGAAAGCAGATCACATTGCAGTTATTGGGGTAAGCGAACAACTGGGTCACCCGTTGAGTGCTGCCCAACGGTACTTCGATGTCGGCGTGTACGACCGCACTGGCCATCAGTGCGGCCAGGGTGAAGGACAACCTGGTCGGTTTGAACATACTTGATTCCTTGTCAGCGAAAGCCCGTCTGCGCGGGGTGAAAGCCCACCTCCTCACAGTAGCGGTTGGCCAGGAAAACCGCGTGCTAAATCGCCAGGCATGTCGCTATTGGATAAGCGTCCTACACGCTGAACTGCAACGCGTTGCTCAAATCCCCCATGGGTTTCTGACCCCGGGCAATCATGGCGTCATCGCGTTGCTTGAGCCCGTCCAGGGTCTCCAGCTGGAAGACCCGCGTAATCAAGCGCAGGATCGACGCGGTGTCGTACACCGTATGGTCCACGGTGCCTTTACGCGCGAAGGGCGAGACCACCAGCGCCGGGACCCGCGTGCCTGGGCCCCAGCGGTCGCCTTTGGGCGGGGCGACGTGGTCCCACCAGCCGCCGTTTTCATCGACGGTCACCACCACCACCATGTTTTTCCATTGCGGGCTTTCCTGCAGCACCTTCAAGGCGCGGACGATGTGGCGGTCGCCCGACGCCACGTCAGCGTAACCGGCGTGCATATTCAGGTTGCCCTGGGGCTTGTAGAAACTCACCGCCGGCAGCTTGCCGGCCTGGGCATCGGCGAAGAATTTATTGGTGCTCGCCTCATCGCCCAAACCGCCATCGCGCAGGCGCTTGTCACGCTCGGCACGGTTCTCGGGGCCCTGCTGCTTGAAATAGTTGAACGGCTGGTGGTGGTACTGGAAGTTGGGGATCTTCGGAATGCCGCCCGAATCCTTGAACTGGTCCAGCGTCGCCTGCCACGCCCCGGCGTACCACGCCCAGTCGACGTTCTTTTTCGACAGCTTGTCGCCGATATGTTCGTGGGTTTGCGGCACCAGCACGTTGGGCAGGTCGGCTTTTGCGTAGTCCGGGTTTTCCGGGTCACGAATCCAGGTCGGCCAATACGGCGGCGCCAGGGTGTTCACGCCGTAGCCGTCCGGGGTCAGCGCGCTGGGGCCGAACTGTGGCGGGCCGGTCATGGCGCTCGCCGGGGATTTATCCAGCGGTTTGAGACGCGGGTCGGTGGGGTCATCGCTTTGCAGCGTGGCGATCTGCGCCTTGGCCACCGACTGCGCGGCATTCGGGTAGAACGGCGCGGTGGCGCTGATCAGGTATTGATGGTTGAGGAACGAGCCACCAAACGCGCCCTGGAAGAAGTTATCGCAGAGCACAAACTCCTTGGCGACATCCCACAGGCGCAGGGAATAACGGCTCTGGGCGTAATGGCCCATGACCAGGCCGCCGGCGTCGGCCCAGGCGACGAAACCGTCGTTCTTGCCGCCGTTGATCTGCATCTGGTTCTGGTAGAACACGTGCCACAAGTCGCGGGTGACCAGGCTCAACGGCAGGTCTTCGGCGTTCGGGCCCTTGAGGGCGAACGGGGCGTTGGGCAGGTTTTCCTGGAATTGCACTTCGCTGGGGTAAGTCACCCCGTCCACGCTTTGCGGGCCCACTTGCAGCACACCGCCCCAGGCCGGGGGCAGGGTGGTCAACAGGCTGCCGTCGCGGTCGCGTTGCTGTGTGTCGGCGGCGGAAAGCGCCGACAGCGGTTTCTCAACGCCTGGGAAGTCCGCAAACAGATTGTTGAAGCTGCGGTTCTCGGCATAGATCACCACCACGGTCTTCACCTGGTCGTGCAAGGCCTTGTCCAGCTCCTGGGGCGTGAGTGGCCGCGCCACCGGCTTGCCCGGCGCCTCACCGCCATTGCCGCAGGCACTCAAGGTCGCGCCAACCCCCAACACCGCCGCGCCCCCCAGGAAGCGCCGACGGCCGG
Organism: Pseudomonas sp. LAMO17WK12:I1; assembly: GCF_900177315.1. Classification (NCBI taxonomy): domain Bacteria; kingdom Pseudomonadati; phylum Pseudomonadota; class Gammaproteobacteria; order Pseudomonadales; family Pseudomonadaceae; genus Pseudomonas; species Pseudomonas sp. LAMO17WK12:I1. The sequence continues at coordinate 14,955 of NZ_FWZV01000017.1, forward strand.
TGTCTACCGGCGGTTGGGCCATGGCATCAGGGGAAGGGCGGTCTTCGTGATCATCACTCATTGCGGGGAGTCCTTGCTGGCGAGATGTTGCAAGATATTTCGCAGGACGGTAGCAATGCAATGTGACGGAATTAAGGCAGCTGCAAGCTATGAGCCTCAAGCTTCACGCTTCAAGCTTGAGGCTTGAGGCTTGCAACTGATCCTACGGCATGACGGGCGGCAAATACTTCAATGTCGTCCCCAGCGCCCACAGCAGGAACAGCACCAACGGTGTGTGCACCAGCAGCTGCACAAACGAAAACCCGATCAAATCCCGCGCCTTCAACCCCAGCACTCCCAGCAACGGCAGCATGTAGAACGGGTTGATCAGGTTCGGCAGCGCCTCGGCCGCGTTGTAGATCTGCACCGCCCAGCCCAGGTGGTATTGCAGGTCATTGGCCACTTGCATCACATAAGGCGCTTCGATGATCCACTTGCCGCCGCCAGACGGGATAAAGAAGCCCAGCACCGCCGAGTACACGCCCATCAGCAGTGCATACGTGTCGTGGGAGGCGATGGACGTGAAGAAGGTCGAGATATGGTGCGCCAGGGTCTGGCCGTCGCCGCCCTTGACCACGGTCATCAGCGCCGCAATCGAGCCGTACAGCGGGAACTGGATCAACACGCCGGTGGTGGTCGGCACTGCACGGGCCACCGCATCGAGGAAACTGCGCGGGCGCCAGTGGAGCAGGGCACCGACCATGATGAACAGGAAGTTGTAGGTATTCAGCCCCGAAATCGCGCTGATCGCCGGCTTGGTCGAGAACTCATGGAACAACCAGCCCGCCGCCAGCAATGCCAGCAGAATGGTCAGCAACGGGCTGTGTTCCAACCATTCGCCGGGGCGACCCGGTGGTTGCAGCTTGGGCAGGTTGAAGGCCGGGTCGACGCCACAGGCCTTGGCGTCACGGGCGCTGTTGGGGCCGGGCGCGGTGGCGTAGGCGATGATCAGCGACACCACGATCAGTGCCAGCAACAGCACACCGGATTGCCACAGGAAGATGGTGTCGGTAAACGGGATCACCCCGGTGATCGACAGGATCGACGGCGGCAAGCTGGCCGGGTTGGCCTGCAATTGTGCGGCTGACGACGACAGCCCCAGCGCCCACACCGCGCCCAACCCAAGATAGGCCGCCGCACCTGCAGCACGGTAGTCCATGCGCAAATCCGTACGGCGGGCCAGCGCACGCACCAGCAAGCCACCGAACACCAGGGACAGGCCCCAGTTGAGCAATGACGCCACCATAGAGATCAACGCGACCCACGCCACGGCGGAGCGGCCGTTCTTCGGGATGCGTGCCAGACGGTCGATCAGCTTGACCGCCGGTGGCGAGCTGGCGACCACGTAGCCACCGATCACCACGAAGGCCATCTGCATGGTGAACGGGATCAGGCTCCAGAACCCGTCGCCAAAGGCCTTGGCGGCTTCGGTCGGCGCGGCGCCCATGCCCAGGGTCGCCACGGCGACGATGATCACGGCGAGGGCGGCGAACACCCAGGAGTCCGGAAACCAGCGCTCGGCAAAGTTCGAGCAGCGCAGGGCAAAGCGGGCATAGCGGCTTTCTTCGATAGCATCGGCCACGAGTCTTTCCTCTTGTAGTTATTATGGTGTCGGCAATTTTTCGGCATGTTCCTCCACGGCCATTGATATGGGAATGCAGTTATCTTCATCGATCCATGAGGAAAACAAATATATCTGCCGCGATTGCCATCAACCGGCTCAGCTCATAACCTGCACGCCATTTTGTTTGTCTGCCGAGCCTCAACATGACTGCCACCTCTGTGCCACAGGCGCAGCGTTTTTCCCGCTCCGACTACAAAACCCTGGGCCTGGCCGCCCTGGGTGGCGCCTTGGAAATCTACGACTTCATTATCTTCGTGTTCTTTGCGCTGACCCTCAGCCAACTGTTCTTCCCGCCGGAAATGCCCGAGTGGCTGCGCCTGCTGCAAAGCTTCGGCATCTTCGTCACCGGTTACCTGGCGCGCCCGTTGGGCGGCATCCTGATGGCGCACTTCGCCGATCACCTGGGGCGCAAGCGTGTGTTCAGCCTGAGCATCCTGATGATGGCGTTGCCGTGCCTGCTGATCGGGATCATGCCCACCTACGCGCAGATCGGTTATTTCGCCCCGCTGATCCTGCTGGTGCTGCGCGTGCTGCAAGGTGCGGCGGTGGGCGGTGAAGTACCCAGCGCCTGGACCTTCGTCGCCGAACACGCACCGCGCAACCATCGTGGTTATGCCCTGGGCTTCCTGCAAGCCGGCCTGACCTTCGGCTACCTGCTCGGTGCGCTGACTGCCACGCTGCTGGCACAGGTCTTCACCCCGGCCGAAATCCTCGACTATGCCTGGCGCTTCCCCTTCCTGCTTGGCGGTGTGTTCGGCGTGATCGGCGTGTGGCTGCGGCGCTGGCTCAGCGAAACCCCGGTCTTCCTCGAAATGCAGGCCCGCCGCCAGGCCGCCGCCGAACTGCCGCTGCGCACCGTACTGCGTGACCATCGCGCCGTACTGTTGCCGGCGATGATCCTCACCTGCGTGCTCACCTCCGCCGTAGTGGTATTGGTGGTCATCACCCCGACCATGATGCAGAAAACCTTCGGCATGAGCCCCAGCCACACCTTTGCCTTGAGCGCCCTGGGCATCGTCTTCCTGAACATCGGCTGCGTCCTCGCCGGCCTGCTGGTGGACCGCATCGGTGCCTGGCGCGCGGTGCTGGTCTACAGCCTGCTGCTGCCGGTGGGTATTTTCCTGCTGTACGCCAGCCTGATCAGCGGCGGCATCTGGCTTGGCGCGGCGTACGCGCTGGCGGGCTTGAGTTGCGGGGTGGTGGGCGCGGTGCCGTCGGTGATGGTCGGCCTGTTTCCGGCGCAGGTGCGGGTGTCGGGTATTTCCTTCACCTACAACATCGCTTACGCACTGTGGGCAAGTACCACGCCGCTGATGCTGATCGCGCTGATGCCGACCAGCCCGTGGATTTGCGTGGGGTATTGCGTGGTGATGGGCGCGGTGGGGGTGGTGTGTGTGGCGCTGTTTGGCAAGCGCCACACCCTGGTTGGATGAAACTCAGGTCAAAAAGTGCCAGAGCAGCAGGGTACCGATCAGGCCGACGACCGAAACAATCGTCTGCAACACCGACCACACCCAAATCGTCTGCTTCAGCTGCAAGCCAAAGTACTCGCGCACCATCCAGAACCCCGCATCATTGACGTGGCAGAAGAACACCGAACCTGCGCCGATCGCCAGCGCCACCAGTGAGCTTTGCGTCGCCGCCAACCCGGCCATCATCGGTGCGAGGATGCCGGCGGTCGTGGTGGTGGCGACCGTGGCCGAGCCGGTGGCCTGGCGCAGCGCCACGGCGATCAACCAGGCCAGCAGCAGGTACGGCATGTGCGCGCCTTCGGCGACTTTGCTGATGGTCTGGCTGACGCCGGCGTCGAGCAAGGTTTGCTTGAGGCCGCCGCCGGCGCCGATGGTCAGCAGCAACACGGCGATGGGGGCAAGGGCCTTGCGCAGGGTGTTGCCGACCTCAGCGCGCGGCATCCCGGCGGCCCAGCCCAGGCAGATCACGGCGGCGATCACCGCCAGGCCCAGGGCGATCAGCGGTTCGCCGAGGAATTTCAGGGTCAGGCCCACGCTGCTTTCCGCTGGCAGCGCGACTTTGGCCAGGGTGCTGCCGAGCATCAGAATCACCGGTAACAGAATGATCAGCAATGACACGCCAAAGCTCGGCTGGCGCGGGGCCTTGGGCGGGGCGCTGAACAGCGCGCCGATGTCGGCCGGCTCATCCACATGCAGGCGTTTGGACAGCCAGTTGCCATAGAGCGGCCCGGCGAGGATCACCGCCGGCACCGCCAGGCAAAAGCCCAGCAACATGGTCAGGCCCAGGTCGGCGTGCAACGCGCCCACCGCAATCAGCGGCCCCGGGTGCGGTGGCATCAAGGCATGCAAGGTGGTCATGCCCGCCAGCGCCGGGATGGCGATTTTCAACAGCGGCTGGTTCGAACGTTTGGCCATCACAAAGATGATTGGCACCATCATCACCAGGCCTACTTCGAAGAACAGCGGCAGGCCGATCACCATCGCCACCAGCGCCATCACCCATGGCAACGACTTGCCCTTGCCCAGCCCGAGCAGGGTGGTGGCGATGCGGTCGGCCGCGCCGGATTCCGCCATCAGCGCACCCAGCATCGAGCCCAGGGCAATGATGATCCCGGCCTCACCGAGGATCGCCCCGGCGCCCTTGCTGAAGGCCTTGGCCACCTCTTCCGCTGGCAGCCCGGCGCCGACCCCGGCGATAAAGGTGCCGATCAGGATCGACAGGAACGGCGGCAACTTGGTCGCGCTGATCAGCACGATGATACTGGCGATGGCCAGCAGTACGCAGAGCATGAGACGGGTGTCGTGAACCATCCACGCGGCAGTCGATAACGCCAAGGCGGGACTCCTTATCGAACAGGTTGGGAAAATTGTTTCTTTTTATTTCCTGCCCCAAAAGCATACCTGATAACGCCCGCCGTAGAGCCATTGCTGTCGGATTTGTAATCTTTGCTCCACCGCTCTGATAAGTCGCGAACGCTACATTCTCCCGGCTTTTACTTTATGGGCGTGGAACTCTCGTTATGGCAATTTCCGTTAGAAAGCTGGTGGGGGCGACGCTGTTGTGGGGCGCCGCCAGCATTGCCCAGGCACAAACCCTCACCCTCGACGCCGCCCTGCAAACCGCCTTCGCCAACAACCCCGACCTGGCGGCCGCGCAATGGGACATCGAGATCGCCGCGGGCGGTCGCCAGCAGGCCGGGCTGATCCCCAATCCGGTGGCGTCCTGGGATGCCGAAGACACTCGTCGCGATACGCGCACCACCACCCTCAAGCTCAGCCAAACCCTGGAACTGGGCGGCAAGCGCGGTGCCCGCATTGACGTGGCGACGCGTGCCCAGGACGCCGCCGCACTGGCCTTGGAACAGCGCCGCAATACGTTGCGCGCCGAGGTGATCGAGGGCTATTACGGCGCCCTGCGCGCCCAGGAACGTCTCGACCTGGCCCAGCGTTCCCTGGCCTTGGCCGAGCGCGGGCTGGTGGTCGCCAACGGCCGCGTGACTGCCGGCAAATCCTCACCGGTGGAAGCCACGCGTGCCCAGGTGCAGTTGTCGGAGATTCGCCTCGAACTCAACCGCGCACACATGGGCCTCACCGACGCCTATCGTCGCCTGGCCGCCAGTACCGGCAGCGCGGCGACCGACTTCCAGGCCGTCGCCACGCCAAGCCACTCCACACCGCCGTTGCCGTCCGCCACGCACCTGTTGGCGCGCCTTGAACAGACCGCCGAACTGCGCCTGGCCGAACTGCAGATTGTGCAGAACGAAGCCAGCGTGGGCCTGGAAAAAGCCCAGCGTATTCCCGACCTGGATGTGTCCATTGGCAGTCAGTACGACGCCAGTGTGCGCGAGCGGGTGAACCTGGTCGGCGTGTCGATGCCGATTCCGTTGTTCAACCGCAACCAGGGCAACGTGCTCGCGGCCACGCGCCGTGCCGATCAGGCCCGCGACCTGCGCAACGCTGCCGAATTGCGCCTGCGTACCGAAACGCGCCAGGCCCTGGACCTGTGGCAAACCGCGAACAGCGAAGTGCGCGCATTCAACCAGCAGATTCTGCCCGCCGCCCAAGGCGCGGTGGACAGCGCCACCCGCGGCTTCGAGATGGGCAAGTTCAACTTCCTCGACGTGCTCGACGCCCAGCGCACCCTGATCGCGGCGCGCACCCAATACCTTGCGGCCACCGCCCAGGCCACCGATGCCTGGCTGCGCATCGAACGGATTTACGGCGACCTCGCCCGGTTTTGATTTTTTCTGGAGTGCCTTATGAATAAACGACACGGCGTGGCGCTTGCCGTCGCCTTGGGCCTGATGCTGTCCGGCGTGGCCAACGCCGAGGAAGAAGAAGGCACCCTCGAGCTGACTGAACAACAAATCCAGGCCGCCGGCATCGAGCTCGCCGAGGCCCGACCCCGGTCGATCAGCACATTGCTTACGCTGCCAGGGGAGGTGCGTTTCGACGAAGACCGTACCTCGCATATCGTCCCCCGCGCGGCCGGTGTGGTGGAGTCGGTGAAGGTCAATCTTGGCCAGGCGGTGAAGAAGGGCGAGCTGCTCGCGGTGATCGCCAGCCAGCAGATTTCCGACCAGCGCAGTGAGCTGGCGGCCAGCGAGCGTCGGGTTGAACTGGCGCGTATCACCTTCCAGCGTGAACGCCAGCTGTGGCAGGACAAGATTTCCGCCGAGCAGGATTACCTGCTGGCGCGCCAAACCCTGCAAGAAGCCGAAATCGCGCTGAACAATGCCCGCCAAAAAATGACCGCGCTCAGCGGCAACACGGTATTGGCCGGCGGCAATCGTTACGAACTGCGTGCGCCGTTCGCGGGCGTGGTGGTGGAAAAGCACCTCGGTGTCGGCGAGGTGGTGAGCGAGACCAGTAACGCCTTCACGCTGTCTGACCTGTCCCAGGTGTGGGTCACCTTCGGCGTATTTCCCAAGGATTTGAACAAGGTCCGGCTCGGCAAACCGGTGAAAGTCAGCTCCACGGAAATGGGCACCGACGTGCTGGGCACCGTGGCCTATGTCGGCAATTTGCTCGGCGAGCAAACGCGCACCGCCACCGTACGTGTGACGGTGCCCAACCCCGACGACGCCTGGCGCCCTGGACTGTTCGTCACCGTGCAACTGGCCACCGACACTTACCAGGCCAAGGTCACCGTGCCGCAAACGGCGATCCAGACCGTCGAGGAAAAACCCTCGGTCTTCGTACGCACCCCAGACGGTTTTATCACCCGCCATCTTGAGCTTGGCGCCAGTGAAAACGGCTACGTCGAAGTGCGCCAGGGCCTGGAGGCCGGAGCCCAGGTGGCCACCACCGGCAGCTTCATCCTCAAGTCCGAATTGGGCAAGGGCTCGGCCGAGCACGCCCATTGATCCTGCGAGTGATTTCCCATGTTTGAGCGCCTTATCCAATTCGCCATCGAGCAGCGCATCATCGTGCTGCTGGCGGTGCTGTTGATGGCCGGTGTCGGCATTGCCAGCTATCAGAAACTGCCCATCGACGCGGTGCCCGACATCACCAATGTGCAGGTGCAGATCAACTCGGCGGCGGCCGGTTTTTCGCCGCTGGAGACCGAGCAGCGCATTACCTTTCCCATCGAAACCGCGATGGCCGGCTTGCCGGGCCTGCAGCAGACCCGTTCGCTGTCACGCTCCGGTTTGTCCCAGGTGACGGTGATCTTCAAGGACGGCACCGACCTGTTCTTCGCCCGCCAGTTGGTCAACGAGCGCCTGCAGGTTGCCCGCGAGCAATTGCCTGTGGGGATTGAAACGGCGATGGGGCCGATTTCCACCGGCCTCGGGGAGATTTTCCTGTGGACCGTGGAGGCTGAAGAGGGCGCCCGCAAGGACGACGGCACGCCCTACACGCCGACCGACCTGCGGGTGATCCAGGACTGGATCATCAAGCCGCAACTGCGCAACGTGCCCGGTGTGGCCGAGATCAACACCATCGGCGGCTTCGCCAAGGAATACCAGATCGCCCCCGACCCCAAGCGCCTGGCGGCCTACAACCTGACCTTGAACGATCTGGTCACGGCACTGGAGCGCAACAACGCCAACGTCGGCGCCGGGTACATCGAGCGCAGCGGCGAGCAATTGTTGATCCGCGCGCCGGGGCAGGTGGCGTCCATCGACGACATCGCCAATATCGTCATCACCACGTCCGATGGCACGCCGATCCGCGTGCGCAATGTCGCCCAGGTCGAGATCGGCCGTGAACTGCGGACCGGCGCCGCCACGGAAAACGGCCGTGAAGTGGTGCTGGGCACGGTGTTTATGTTGATCGGAGAAAACAGCCGCACGGTGTCCCAGGCGGTGGCTTCCAGGCTCGAACAAATCAACCGTTCGCTGCCCGAAGGCGTGGTGGCGGTGACCGTCTACGACCGCACCAACCTTGTCGAAAAAGCCATTGCCACGGTGAAGAAAAACCTCTTCGAGGGTGCGCTGCTGGTGGTCGCGGTGCTGTTCCTGTTCCTCGGCAATATCCGCGCGGCGCTGATCACCGCGATGGTGATTCCCCTGGCGATGTTGTTCACCTTTACCGGCATGTTCACCCACAAAGTCAGCGCCAACCTGATGAGCCTCGGCGCGCTGGACTTCGGCATTATCGTCGACGGCGCGGTGGTGATCGTCGAGAACGCTATCCGCCGCCTGGCCCATGCGCAGCAGCGCCATGGCCGCCTGCTGACCCGCAGCGAGCGCCTGCACGAGGTGTTCGCGGCGGCCAAGGAAGCGCGGCGTGCACTGATCTTCGGGCAGCTGATCATCATGGTCGTTTACCTGCCTATCTTCGCCCTCACCGGTGTGGCCGGGAAGATGTTCCACCCCATGGCGTTCACCGTGGTGATCGCGCTGCTGGGGGCGATGATTTTGTCAGTGACCTTCGTACCGGCGGCGATTGCGCTGTTCGTCACCGGCAAGGTCAAGGAAGAAGAAAACCTGGTGATGCGTACCGCGCGCCGGGCCTATGGGCCGGTGTTGGATTGGGTGATGGCGCGCCGGCCACTGGTGTTCGGCCTGGCCGTGCTGACCATTGTTGCGTCGGGCGTGGTGGCCAGCCGCATGGGCAGTGAGTTTATCCCCAGCCTCAGCGAGGGCGACTTCGCCCAACAGGCCCTGCGCGTGCCCGGCACCAGCCTGACGCAATCGGTGCAGATGCAGCAGCAACTGGAAAAAACCTTGCTGGCCCAGGTGCCGGAAATCGAACGGGTCTTCGCCCGTACCGGTACGGCGGAAATCGCCTCCGACCCGATGCCGCCGAATATTTCCGACAGCTACGTGATGCTTAAACCGAAGGCGCAATGGCCGGACCCGAATAAATCCCGCGAAACCCTGATCGCCGATATCCAGCGCGCCAGTGCGATTGTGCCGGGCAGTGCTTACGAGTTGTCGCAACCGATCCAGCTGCGTTTCAACGAGCTGATTTCCGGGGTGCGCAGTGATGTGGCGGTGAAGGTATTCGGCGACGACATGGCGGTGCTCAACACCACCGCCGCAGACATTGCCGAGACCCTGCAAGGCCTCGATGGCGCTTCGGAAGTGAAGGTCGAACAGACGTCCGGCCTGCCGGTGCTGACCATCAATATCGACCGTGACAAGGCCGCGCGCTTTGGCCTGAATGTCGGCGATGTGCAGGACACCATTGCCGTCGCCGTCGGTGGGCGCCAGGCCGGTACCCTGTATGAAGGTGACCGGCGTTTCGACATGGTCGTGCGCTTGTCCGACGCGCTGCGTACTGATATCGACGGCTTGTCGCGGCTGCTGATTCCGGTGCCGGCGCTGGCCGGGAATGCGGCGGGGCAGTTGGGGTTCATTGCGTTGTCCCAGGTCGCCAGCCTGGACCTGGTGCTCGGCCCGAACCAGATCAGCCGCGAGAACGGCAAGCGTCTGGTGATCGTCAGTGCCAACGTGCGCGGGCGGGATATGGGATCGTTCGTGGAAGAGGCCGAGGCGGCGATCACGGCGCAGGTGAAAGTGCCAGCGGGTTACTGGACCACCTGGGGCGGCCAGTTCGAACAGTTGAAGGAAGCCGCCGAGCGTTTGCAGATCGTGGTGCCGGTGGCGTTGCTGCTGGTGTTCGGGTTGCTGTTCATGATGTTCAACAACCTCAAGGACGGGCTGCTGGTGTTTACCGGGATTCCGTTCGCGTTGACCGGCGGGATCATGGCGCTGTGGATGCGCGATATTCCGCTGTCGATCTCGGCAGGCGTGGGCTTTATCGCCTTGTCCGGCGTGGCGGTGCTCAACGGCCTGGTGATGATTGCCTTCATCCGCAACCTGCGCGAGGAAGGACGCTCGCTGTCGGTGGCTATCCACGAGGGCGCGCTGACCCGCCTGCGCCCGGTATTGATGACCGCGCTGGTGGCCTCCCTGGGGTTTATCCCCATGGCCCTGGCCACCGGCACCGGCGCCGAAGTGCAGCGTCCGTTGGCGACGGTGGTGATCGGCGGGATCATTTCTTCTACCTTGCTGACCTTGCTGGTGCTGCCGGCGTTGTACCAGTGGGCCCATCGCCGTGAAGAGGAGGCTGCCTGAGTTCTTTAAAAACACCGCAAAACAATGTGGGAGGGGGCTTGCCCCCGATAGCGGTGGGTCAGTTGATACATGTGTCAGCTGACACACTGCTATCGGGGGCAAGCCCCCTCCCACCCTAGACCTGCGTTGTTTTCAGGCGCAGAGGAAACACCAGGCTGAACCGTGTAAACCGGCCTGGCTGGCTGCTGACGTCGGTGTGCCCCTGATGCAGCTGCATGATCGACTGCACAATGGCCAGCCCCAGCCCCGTGCCACCTTCGGCGCGGGTACGGCTGCTGTCGGCGCGGTAGAAGCGTTCGAACAGATGCGGCAGGTGGTGCGCTTCGATGCCACGCCCGGGGTTGCCCACCGACAACGCCACGCTCTGGTCGTAGGTCTCCACCAGCAGCAGCACGCTGGAGCCTTCGGGCGTATGGCGGATGGCATTGGACAGCAGGTTGGAAATCGCCCGCTGGATCATCAGGCGATCGCCCGTCACCCAGGCGTCGCCGCGCAGGTTGAGGGTCACGTGTTTGTCTTCGGCGCTGAGGGCGAACAGCGCCATCACCCGTTGTGCTTCTTCACCCAATGACACCGGGCCAAACCCGGCCCGCGCCGCCGGATGGCTGACCTGGGCCAGGAACAGCATGTCGGAGACGATGCGCGACAGGCGTTCCATTTCCTCGGTGCAGGATTCCAGCCCCGCCTTGTATTCCTCCGAGGGCCGTTCGCGGGACAGGGTCACCTGGGCCTTGCCCATCAGGTTGGTCAGCGGCGCACGCAGCTCGTGGGCGAGGTCGTCGGAGAACTGCGACAACTGCTGTACACCGGCGTCCAGGCGACGCAGCATTACGTTGATGCTTTGCGCCAACTCGCCCAGCTCCTGGGGCAGGTTGTCGATGGATAAACGGTGGGTCAGGTCCTGGGTCGTCACCTGGGCCGCGACATGGCTGAACTGCTTCAACGGCGCCAACCCACGCTGCACCAGCCACCAGGCGCCCATGCCGATCAGGACCAGCAGCATCGGCAGGGCGATGAGGGTGGCGCGCAGGTAGGCACTGAGCAGGGCCTGGTCATCCCTGCGGTCCAGCGACAGCAACACCCGTACGCGCTCGCCGCTGGCCAGGCGCATCAGGCTGGAGGCACTGAGTACCTGGTTGCCGTCCTGGTCTTGCCAGTTGAGGTAACCGAGGGTTTCCCGAGGGGAGAAGTCGGTCAGCAACGGTTCCTGGGGTTTGGCGCCGACACTGAGCAGCACCGCGTTATCGGGTGCGGTGCCGACGATGGTCAGGTAGAAATTGTCATGGCCCATCACCAGGTCCAGCAACGAGTGGGGGCGGGCTTTGATTGCGTGGGTGTCCAGGCCCAGCGCTAGGCTGTGCTGGAGCTGTTCCATCTTGCTTTCCAGGCCCTTGCGCGCGAGCTTTTCCAGCTCATGGTTCAAGGCCAGGTAGGCCAGGGTCGCCAACAGCACCACCAGCCCGGCGCCCATGAGGCTGACCGTCAGCCCCAGGCGCATCGACAGGCTGCTGGTCCTCATTGGCGCGCCTCCAGCACATAACCCACGCCGCGAATGGTGTGGATCAATTTGACCTCGCTCTGGTCATCGACCTTGCCGCGCAGGCGGCTGATGGAGACCTCGACCACGTTGGTGTCGCAGTCGAAGTTCATGTCCCACACCAGCGAGATGATCTGCGTGCGGGTCATTACCTCGCCGGCCTGGCGCATCAACACATGCAGCAGGGCGAATTCCTTGGTGGTCAGGTCGATGCGCCGGCTGCCACGATAGGCGCGATGGCGACGCGGGTCCAGCTCCAGGTCCGCGACGCGCAGCACATCCGGCAGCGGGATATGTTCGCTACGGCGCAGCAAGGTGCGCACACGGGCCAGCAGTTCGGGGAACTCGAAGGGTTTGACCAGGTAATCGTCGGCGCCCATGTCCAGGCCCTTGATCTTGTCGGCCAGGCGGCCGCGCGCGGTCAGCATCATCACGCGCTGGTTGCCGTCCCGGCGCAGTTGTTCCAGTACCTCCCAGCCGTCGGTGTTGGGCAGGTTCACGTCGAGGATCACCAGTTCGTAGGTGTGCTGCCGGGCCAGGTGCAGGCCGTCGATGCCGCTGGCGGCGCAATCGACGACGTAGCCACTTTCGGTCAGGCCTTGCTGCAAGTAATCGGCGGTTTTCTGCTCGTCCTCAACCACAAGGATACGCATGGGGATTTACCTTCAAGGAAAACGAAAGGAGATGGCCTCATAGAGGCTTGAATGGGCTGTAGGAAAACTCTGAAGCCTGAAGTAGCTTTAGGGTCAAGCCGTGTCAGGCCGGTGCGACGATTCGTCACTGATCGGGCACGCAAAAAAAACGCCCCGGCTGGGGCGTATAAAATTCATCTCTGTTCCAAAGGAGCTACACAAAAGCCGCAGAGATGAGAGGTGTTCGATGCGCAGTATAAAAAGTGCAACTTAACGAGAAGGTGAGGCCGATATTACAGTTCTGACAGACTTCAACCTGTGAACAGATGTAGGGCATCGGCAAGTGAATGTAAGCGCGTCTTAAAGCACCGCCAGTGGGTATTCGATAATGACGCGGACTTCTTCAAGGTCGGACTCGAATGAACTTGAGCGCACGGTGGCCTGGCGCAGTCGCAGCGATAAGTCCTTCAAGTTGCCGCTTTGCACCACGTACTTGGCTTCGATATCCCGCTCCCAGCGGCGTTGGTCGGTGAGCGGATCGCCGGCGGCATCGCGGCGCATATACACCGCGTTGGCGTTGCTGTAGTCGGCGCCGGTGCCCTTGCCGTAGCGGGTCATGAACGACAGGCCGGGAATGCCGAATGGCTGCATGTCCAGGTCGTAGCGCAGCATCCACGAGCGCTCCTTGGGCGAGTTGAAGTCGCTGTACTGGATCGAGTTGTTGAGGAAGATCGAGTCCGACTGGCGCAGGTAATCGAAGTCGTCATCGCCGTTGTTGCGCTGGTGCGAAACGGCCAGGCTGTGGGCGCCCACCTTCACGCCGAGCCGGGCGCTCCAGATGCTGTTATCGAATTCACCCAGCAGCTTTTTGCCTTCGTCCACGGCCTTGTAGTAGTTGATGTCGCCGAACAGCGAAACGTCTTCGTTCAGCGGGTAACTGGCGGCGCTGCCGACGTAGTACTGGTCCCAGGCGTCCTTCAGGCGGCTGCTGTACAGGCTCAGGCTCAGGTGTTTGTTGAGTTGGTAATCACCACCGGCATAGCCGATCCAGGGCGAGTCCACGGGGCCTGCGTAAAACGTCGCAAAGCCCTTGTTCATGCCGCTTTCGTTGGGTTGGCTCATGCCGCTCAGACGCCCGCCCTGCAAGGTCAGGCCTTCCAGGCTGGTGTTCTGCAGGGTCACGCCACGGAAGCTTTCCGGCAACACCCGCGAATCGCCGTAGGCCACCACGGGGGTCAGCGGGAACACGTCGCCGGCCTTGATCACCGTGTCCAATACCCGCAGTTTCGCCGCGCCGCCGACCTTGCTGTAGTTGTCTTCAGGATGGTTGTTGCTGTCCACCGGCAGCACGCCGAACGAGCCCTTGCCGCCGCTGCGGCCGGTGCCCGAGTCGAGCTTCACGCCGACCATGGCGAAGGCGTCCAGGCCAAACCCCACGGTGCCTTGGGTAAAACCGGATTCGAATTGACCGATCAGTCCCTGGGCCCAGGCTTCGGAATAGCCATTACCGGTGGGGCTGGATTGGCCCTTGCGGTCATCGCGGTTGAAGTAAAAATTGCGCGCCAGCACGTTCACGCTGCTGCCTTCGATAAACCCTTCAGGTTTGTCTTCCGCGGCCACGGCTGCCAGGGGCAATGTGGCGATCAGTGAAAGGGGAAGGGTGTAATAACGGATCCGCATGTTTCGCTCCTCGGTGTTGGCAGTTATCAGCTTCTTATGGAGGCGGGCGTTCTTATTGATCTGGCCCGGGCTGATAGTTGCAAACCGTGGATAACGATTGGGTGGCGTGAACATTACAATTCTGGAAGCTCGTCGCCACCTAACAAATAAGTAATGTTCTGGTGAACATCGCGTCAGGGTTCGTTCGTTAGTCTCGGCACTGAACTTTCAGTCGAGGAACAGGTGATGAACTTTTCTACCGCAGGCGTGGGTGTACTAACGGCCGTCCTGTCATTCGGCGCATTGGCCGAAGGCGGGGGGGACCGGACCTTTGCCCTGATGATGGAACGCAATGAAAAAACCATGGCCGCCTACGCCGAGAGAAACGGTAAGCCGGCGCCCCAGGTCCAGGTGTATCGCTATGGCATGGACCTGGACATTGCCAAGGTGGTCAACGTGACGCCGCCGATCCGCGCGTGCAATACCGTGCCTTCGCGCATGACCTATGAAGACTCCAGCGGCAAGCTCACCACGTTGGAGTACCAAGTCATGGGCGTGTGCCGGAATAACGGCAGTTAATGGCGTCAAAAAAAGAGTGGGGTGTAGCGCCTGAGTTCGCTTCAGAAACAGCCCATAGGGCCGATGCAGATCTGATACTTCTCTCCCATCGACCTCGGTGCCCTATGTTTAACACCCGCTTGAAGCAGGAGCTGTCCGCTCTTCGCGAAGAACTGTCCAGCTTGCAACAGGTCAGGGAGAGCCTGGAAAGCGAAATGCTCTGCCTGACGCTGGACGCAGAAGGTCGGGTTGAATGGGCCAATGCCAACTTTCTGCAGGAACTGGTCTACCAGAGTTCCACGCTGCTGGGGCGCCCCATCGAAGACCTGGTGCCCGCCCATGTGCGCCAGGACGAATTCCAGCAGCGCTTCAAGAACGCCCTGCTGCGCGGTGAGCATTTCGCCGGCGCCGTACGCCTGATGCGCGGTAACGGGCAGGAAGCCTGGTTGCGCTCGATTGTGCAGCCGGTGCGCAGTTCCGATGGGCGCATCAAGCATTTTTCGATTTACTCCAGCGACCTCACCCGCACCATCGAAGCGTCGCGCGAGCATGAAAACCTGATCACCGCGCTGGTGCGTTCCACCGCCGTGATCGAGTTTGACCTGGATGGGCACGTGCTGACCGCGAACGACCGTTTCCTCAGCGGCATGGGCTACAGCCTGGCGCAGATCCAGGGCAAGCATCACCGTATCTTCTGTGAGCCGCAGGAGTACAACAGCGCCGAGTACCAGCATTTCTGGAAACGCCTGAACGCCGGAGAATTCGTCGCAGCGCGCTTCAAGCGTGTGGACAGCCATGGCCGCGTGGTGTGGCTGGAAGCCACCTACAATCCGGTGCTGGACGCCAATGATCGTTTGTACAAAGTGGTCAAGTTCGCCACGGTGATTACCGATCAGGTCAATCGGGAGCAAGCCGTCGCCGAGGCCGCGAACATTGCCTACAGCACCTCGTTGCATACCGACGACAGCGCCCAGCGCGGTACCACCGTGGTGACGCAGGCGGTGGAGGTGATGCGCGACCTGGCCACGCACATGCAGGCGGCGGGTGAAGGCATCGAGGCACTGAACGCGCAATCCCAAGTGATCGGCACCATCGTCAAGACCATCAGCGGCATTGCCGAACAGACCAATTTGCTGGCGCTCAACGCGGCCATCGAAGCGGCACGTGCCGGCGAGCAAGGCCGGGGCTTTGCGGTGGTGGCCGATGAGGTGCGCCAGTTGGCATCACGGACCAGCAAAGCCACCGAGGAAATTGTTGGTGTGGTGCGTCAGAACCAGGATATGGCCCGCGACGCGGTGGCCCTGATGACCGACGGCCGCCTGCAAGCCGAGCAAGGCCTGGCCCTGGCGGCGGAAGCGGGCACGGTGATCGTGGAGATCCAGGACGGCGCACAGAAGGTGGTCAGCGCCGTAGGACAATTCGCTAACCAACTGTCGAGCTGATCCATAGGGCTGATGCTTGAGGTATCGTAGGTTTTTTCGTTTGAAGAGCCGATCCTCCATGAGCCCTACCCACTGCCGCCCCGTTCCGTTGCCCAAGGCCTATCGTTTGCTCAACCACGGGCCAACCGTGCTGGTGAGTGCGGCCCACAACGGCCAGCGCAATATCATGGCGGCCGCCTGGGCCATGCCGCTGGATTTCGAACCGCCGAAAGTCGCCGTGGTGCTGGACAAGGCCACCTGGACTCGCCAATTGCTGGAAGGTGCCGGCAGCTTCGTGCTGCAGGTGCCCTGTGTGGCCCAGGTCGACCTCGTGCAGACGGTCGGCAATACCACCGGCACCGAGCGTGACAAGTTCGCCGCTTATGGCCTGCAAACCTTCAACGGTGAACACACGCAGGCACCGTTGCTGGAAGGCTGTGTAGCCTGGCTGGAATGCCGCTTGCTCCCCGAGCCCCACAACCAGCAGGCCTATGACCTGTTCCTCGGCGAAGTGGTTGCAGCCTATGCCGACGAGCGTGTGTTCAGCGAAGGCCGCTGGCACTTTGAAGGGCATGATCAGTTACGCACCTTGCACCATGTAGCGGGTGGGCATTTCCTGAGCATCGGCGAGCCCATCGATGGGCATTCGCTATAAGCGCACTCAGCGCCCGAGCATCTTCACCCATCGCGACGGCGGCATACCGTAGGTGCTGCGAAATTGCCGGGTCATATGGCTCTGGTCGGTGAAGCCGGCGGTCAGCGCCGCGTCCACCAGCGACTGCCCCTGTGCCAGCAGACTGCGCACCAGATCCAGACGGCGCATCGTCAGGTAGCGATAGGGGCTGGTGCCGAACAGCACGCGAAAGTCCCGTGACAATGCCCAGCGGTCGCGGCCGGCGTGGTCGGCCATTTCGTCCAGGGTGATGCTGCGGCCCAGGGCGCTGTGGATAAACTCACGGGCGCGCTCGGCGGCGACGTAATCGAACGCCTTGCGGCTGACGATGGCGCCCGCGGCGTTGCTCAGCGCGTGGGCCAGGTCGAACATCGCATCCTGTTCCTGCAACGGATCGATGGGGTTATCCAGGTTTTGCAGCAGCACATCGCTGGCGCGGAACAGCCTGGGGTCAGTGGACAAGCCGCCGGGGATAAACGGCAATGGCTTGCCGCCAAGGATCTGCTGGATCAGCGACGGCTCCACGTAAATCATCCGGTACTTGAAACCTTCCTCACTGCCGGCGTGGCCGTCGTGGGTCTCATCGGGATGAAGCACCATGGTCGTGCCGGGCAGGCTGTGGATCATGTCGCCGCGGTAGTGAAAACTCTGTACGCCAGACAAGGTACGCCCGATGGCATAGGTGTCATGGCGATGGGGGTCGAAGGCGAAACCGGCGAAGTACGCCTCGATACGGTCCAGGCCGCTGGCATGGGGGGCACGGTGCAGCCAGTCGAAGTTGCGGGTCGGTTTGCCCATGGTGGCTTGTCACAAAAAGAGGTGGAAACACGTTAACCCAGTCTGCATCCCTTGTCTGCCGGGGTCTTGTACGATTGTGCAGGCGGCGGGCGAGGTCTATGCTCCCTGCTCGTGCCCTGCGCTGATGGAGCCGCCCCATGGAATTTATCAACCCCACCTATGTGGCGCCTCTGGTCTCGCTGGCCCTGCTGTGGACGGTGGCGGTGGTGACGCCGGGTCCCAACTTCTTCAACACCGCACAGTTGGCTGCCAGTTGTTCGCGCCGCCATGGCGTGGTGGCTTCGGCGGGCGTGTCCACTGGCACGATCATGTGGGGGCTGGCGGGTGGGCTGGGCATCAAGTCGCTGTTTACCGCCGCCCCCATGTTGTACCTGGCGTTCAAGATCATCGGCGGCTGCTACCTGATTTACCTGGGGCTGAAACTGTTCAAGCGCTCGGCACCGGCGATGGGCCAGAGCCTGTTGCCGGACGAAGCGCGCCGCTCGTTGTTTTCCGCCTGGCGCCTGGGGTTGCTGGGCAACCTGTCCAACCCCAAGGCCGCGTTGTTCGTCGCCACCATCTTCGCCTCCACCATGCCGCCGTCGCCGTCGCCGATGCTGCTGACCCTGGCGGTGATCACCATGGCCACCCTGTCGTTCAGCTGGTATTCCTGCGTGGCCCTGGTGTTTTCCAGTGCGCACATGGCCAACCTCTACAGCCGCTCGCGCAAATGGCTCGACCGTTTTGCCGGCGGTTGCTACGTGTTGTTCGGCGCACACCTGGTAGCGAATCGCTGACCGTCCGTGGTAAGAAGCCTTACTTTCAACAGTGAGGCCGGGTCATGAGCAAGGTGCGGGTAGGGATTATTTTTGGTGGCCGTTCGGCCGAGCACGAGGTCTCGTTGCAGTCGGCGCGCAATATTGTCGATGCACTCGACCGCACCCGCTTCGAGCCGGTTTTGATCGGCATCGACAAGGCCGGCCACTGGCACCTCAACGACACCTCGAACTTCCTGATCAACCAGGAAAACCCAGCACTCATCGCACTCAACCAATCCAACCGCGAACTGGCGGTGGTACCCGGCAAGGCCAGCCAGCAGGTGGTGGAAACCTCCGGTAACGGCCTGCTGGCACACATCGACGTGATCTTTCCCATCGTCCACGGCACCCTCGGCGAAGACGGCTGCCTGCAAGGCCTGTTGCGCATGGCTGACCTGCCTTTCGTCGGCTCCGACGTGCTCGGCTCGGCGGTGTGCATGGACAAGGACATCAGCAAACGCCTGCTGCGCGACGCAGGCATTGCCGTGACGCCGTTCATCACCCTGACCCGCAGCAACGCCGCGCGTACTTCCTTTGAAACAGCGGTGAATAAACTCGGCCTGCCGATGTTCGTCAAACCGGCCAACCAGGGTTCTTCGGTGGGCGTGAGCAAGGTTGGCAACGAGGCTGAGTACCACGCCGCCGTTGAACTGGCCCTGGGTTTTGATCAAAAGGTGCTGGTGGAGTCGGCGGTTCAGGGCCGCGAAATTGAATGCGCCGTGCTGGGCAACGAAAACCCTGTGGCCAGCGGCTGCGGCGAGATCGTGGTGAACAGCGGTTTCTACTCCTACGACAGTAAATACATCGACGGCCAGGCGGCCCAGGTGGTGGTGCCGGCGGACATCAGCCATGCAGCCAGTGAGCGGATTCGCCGCTTGGCCCTTGAGGCATTTGAGGTGTTGGGCTGCGCGGGGTTGGCGCGGGTCGATGTGTTCCTGACCGACGACGGCGAAGTGCTGATCAACGAAATCAACTCACTGCCCGGCTTCACCCGCATCAGCATGTACCCCAAGCTGTGGCAGGCGGCGGGGATGAGCTACAGCGAGCTGGTGAGCCGGTTGATCGAGCTGGCGTTGGAGCGGCATGCGGGGCGGAAGGGGTTGAAGATCAGCCGTTGATCTTCAGGGAGTGGCCAGTAATGCCATCAGGCCTTACTGAGGACCTCCCGAAAAACGTCTGGCCTTATGGCCGCAATATGCAGCAGTGAGCGTGCTGCGCCGGAGGGGGAACGACGCCCCTGTTCCCACTCCTGAAGGGTCCTTACCGAAACCCCCAAAAGCTCGGCAAATTTGGGTTGCGACAGTCCTGTCTTGCTTCTTGCTTCGGCAGCTTGAGTGATTTCGACCTGGTGCATGGCGCCGTAGCGTCCTGCTTTAACATCCTGAACAGCGCTCAGTAATTCTTCGCCGATATTGCGTTTGGCGTCACGTTCCTGCAGTTGTTTATCAGTGAGAGGCATGGTTCATCTCCTTCGCAATTTTGTACAGGATGTGCGCTGGAATATTCTCCGTAGCGCCCTTGCCGTAAATCTCTGAAGACATGTAGAGGATTTGAGAAAGAGTGTTGTAGGCCTTCTCCTATTAGTCTGTGCGAGCAATCCACGAATAAATCAACGTCTTCGCTTCCTCCGGCTGATGCGTCCTTCTGCGGTAGCTGGCAAACGTCGGCGACGTGCAGTAGGTACACACCTCGCTCACGTCGATCTGCTCACGCTTGACACCCGCCGCTTGCAGCAGCAACAACCCATACCCGCTCAAGTCAAACCACGCACTGCCTGCTTGCCTTGCATGGGGCGGACTGATTTGCGGGGACCGCAGCGGTGCCGGTTGCACGTAGCTCCACGGCGCCTGGGCGTGTTGCCACAGGTGCCCTTGGTCACTCTGGAACTCGGCGATAAACCCGTCGCTCACTTCATAACAGCACGGCTTGATCGAGGGGCCGATAGCTACTTGCAGCTGGTCGGCTGCAATCCCTTCGGCGGCAAAGCGCTGCATGACGTTGGCGATAATCCCGCGTTGCAGCCCCTTCCAGCCGCCATGGACTGCCGCCACCCGTTCGCCGGTTTTCGACGCGAACAGAATGGGCAGGCAATCGGCGGTGATCACCGCGATCGAGTGAGCGTGGTGCGTCAACACACCATCGGCCTCGATCGTATTGGCCACCTGGCCGGCCTGCCATTCAATCACAGAGGCGCTGTGCACTTGCTTGCAGATGAACACTTCATCCGGGCGCCGTGGGTCGTCGATCGAACAGAAACCGTGGTCGATGCCAGGGATGGCAGCGAGATTTTCAGCCTGATGCAAGGGCTTACCTCCGTTCAATAAAATCAGTCGCCGAGCGCCTCGCCTTCGCGCCGAGGGTCGGCGCCGCCGCTGAGCGACACCTTACCCTGGGCGTCCCGCTTGAGCACGATGGCCTGGATGCCGCTGGTCATGTCGATCTCGCTCAGCTCATGGCCCTTGTCCTTCAATACCTGCTTCAGGCCTGGGCTGAACAACCCGGCCTCCAGCTCGGTAGCCCCATTGCGGCTGCCGAAATTGGGCAGGCCGATGGCGGCTTGCGGGTCGAGTTTCCAGTCGAGCAGCGCCACCAGGGATTTGCTCACGTACTCGATGATTTGCGAGCCGCCCGGCGAACCGAGCGTAGCCAGCAATTCACCGCTCTCGCGGTCGAACACCAGGGTCGGCGCCATCGCCGAGCGCGGGCGTTTGCCGGGTTGCACGCGGTTGGCGACCGGCTGGCCGTTTTCTTCGGGGATGAATGAGAAGTCGGTCATCTGGTTATTGAGCAAGAAGCCCTGGACCATTACATGGGAGCCAAACGCTGCTTCCACCGTGGTAGTCATCGACACGGCGCCACCCAGGTCATCTACGGCGACGACTTGTGACGTGGAGATGCGCAGCGGCGAACGGTCCGGTGCATACGCGACTTGAATACCGGCCGGTCGGCCTGGCTTGGCGATGCCCAGGCTGCGCTCGCCGATCAGCGTGGCACGCTGTGCCAGGTAGTTCGGGGCCACGAGGCCGGCCACCGGCACCGGTGTGAAGTCCGCATCGGCCACGTACAGCGCACGGTCGGCAAAGGCCAGGCGACCGGCTTCGGCGATCAGGTGCACGGCCTCGGGCGTGGGCTCAAGCCCGGCAGGCGAAGCGCTTTTTATCGGTGTCATCGGCGCGATGGCCAGGCGCGGGTCGCGGGCTTCCAGGGCCTGCAATGTGCCGAGCATCTGCGCGACCGCAATCCCGCCTGAGGACGGCGGCGGCATGCCGCAGACTTTCCAGCGTTTGTAATCGGTGCACAACGGCGCGCGTTCCTTGGCGACGTAGCCCTTGAGGTCGGCTTGAGTCAGGCTGCCGGCATTACGGTTGCCCTGCACCTTGCGCGCAATCTCATCGGCAATCGGCCCGTGGTACAAGGCGTCCGGTCCTTCCTTGGCGATGCGCTTGAACACAGCGGCCAGCGCCGGGTTTTTCAGCCGTGTACCGGCGGCTTTTGGCGTGCCGTCGGCATTCAGAAAGTAGGCCGCCATCTCCGGCGATTGCGGGATAAAGCGGTCTGCGGCGATCAGGCTGTGCAAGCGCGGTGAAATCGCGAAGCCCTGCTCCGACAAGCGAATCGCCGGCTCGAACAGCTTGGCCCATTGCAGGCGGCCGGTCTTCCTATGGGCCATTTCCAGGGCCCGCAGCACCCCGGGCGTGCCCACCGAACGCCCGCCGATCTGTGCGTCGGTGAAGGCCATCGGCGTGCCGTCGGCGTTCAGGAACAACCGCTCGGTCGCCCCGGCCGGAGCCGTTTCCCGGCCGTCATAGGCGTGCACGTTTTTCCCGTCCCACAGCATGATGAACGCACCGCCGCCAATGCCGGAGGATTGTGGTTCCACCAGGGTCAACACCGCCTGCATCGCAATGGCGGCGTCAATGGCCGAGCCGCCCTGGCGCAACATCTCGCGGCCGGCCTCGGCCGCCAGCGGGTTGGCGGCGGCGGCCATATGGCGCTCGGCATGGCGGGTGCTGAGGTCGGTGCGATAGCCCGAGCCCAACTCCGGTGCCGGTGGCTGGTCGTTGACCGGGGTGTGGCAGGCAGCCAGGGTCAGGGCTGCGGCCATGAGTGACAGTTGGCGGCGGGAAATCGAAAACACGTGCTGAACTCCGTTCATTGTGCGAATGATCTGTTGTCCGTGGGGCGCTGCGGTTTACAGGTAAATCGTGCCTTGCATGTACAACACTGCCTTGCCGGAAATAATCACGCGGTCGCCCTGCAGCTCGCAGTGCAACTGGCCCTTGCGCTGGCCCCCTTGCTCGGCCGTCAAGTGCGACTTGCCCAGGCGCTCGGCCCAGAACGGTGCCAGCGAGGTGTGTGCCGAACCGGTGACCGGGTCTTCATCGATCCCCACATTCGGCCCGAACCAGCGCGAAATGAAATCAAACCGGGTGCTCTTGGCGGTGACTGCAATCCCGCGCTTGGGTAGGCCCTTGAGCCGCGAAAAGTCAGGCGTCAGCGCGGCGACCTGGGCTTCGTCGTCCACCAGCACGATGTAGTCATCGGTGCCGAACACGTCGGCGCTCTCGATCCCCAGGGCACTCAACATTCCAGCGGGCGGTTCGCAGCGCTGTGGTTGCCGGGCGGGGAAATCCATCGCCAGCTCATCACCCTTGCGCGTCACCCGTAGCTCGCCGCTGCGGGTGGCAAAGCGCAGCATCTGGGGTGCATCCGCCAGCGCGTGAATCAACACCCACGCTGTCGCCAGCGTGGCATGGCCGCACAGGTCGACTTCGACTTGCGGGGTAAACCAGCGCAACTCATAGAACCCATCGCGGGGCACGAAGTAGGCGGTTTCGGAGAGGTTGTTTTCGGCGGCGATATGCTGCAGTTGCTCATCGGGCAGCCACTCGGTGAGCGGGCACACCGCGGCAGGGTTGCCGCCGAAGGCATGTTGGCTGAAGGCGTCGACTTGGTAGATGTCCAGTTTCACCGTGAAGCACTCCGTGCGTGGGGGGAGGCTGGACACTAACAGTGGTAAGGGAGGGCGTCAAAAGCGGCCTGCCCGTCAGCCCAATCGCAATACCATAGCCCCGCCGGCAATGATGCACGCAGCCATGATGCGGCGGCGGGTCAGTTGCTCTTTGAGCACCAGTGCCGAGATCACCACGCCAAACAGGATCGACGTCTCCCTGAGCGCCGAAACCGTGGCGATCGGTGCCGCCGTCATTGCCCAAAGTGCCAGGCCGTAGGACACGACGGTGCCGAAGCCACCGATAACACCTGGGCGCCAGTGGCGCGCCAGATAGCGGCAGAATTCGCGCCGCCTGACGGCAAATGCCCATACGGCAAGCGCGAGGCCGGTGAGCAGGAATATCCACAGCGTATAGGCCGCCGGGGCGCCGGATTTGCGCACACCCACACCGTCGATAAGGGTGTAGCTGGCGATGACTGCCGCGTTGACCAGCGCCAGGAGCATGCCTTTTCGCTGACCGATGCTGGGGGCGGCAGCCATGCTCAAAATGCCGATGCAGATGATGGCAATACCGAGCCAGGCAAATGAGGACAAGGATTCGGACAACAGCCCTACGCCCGCTGTCGCCACCAGCAACGGCGCAGTGCCGCGCATGATCGGGTAGGTCTGGCTCATGTCGGCAATGCGGTAAGTCGAGGCGACCAGCACGAAATACACCACCTGCAAAATCACCGACGCACCGATGAAGGGCCAGCTTTCCTTGGCCGGCAACTCCAGAAACGGAATGACCGTCGCTGCGATCAGCGATGCAATGGACGCGATCATGCAGGTGGTCAGCAGCTTGTTGTCACCGCCCTTGACCACGGCATTCCAAGTCGCGTGCAACGCAGCGCCCAGCATGATGATTGCGAACACATCAAGGCTCATGAAGGGGCATCCTATTGGCTCAGTTCTGTATCCAGGAGGGGGCTGCGAGTATGCCCCAGGCACTTTCTTCAAGGCATAAAAAACGGTCTACCTTTCGGTAAGCCGTTATCAGTACCGGGTTACGCGTCAATTGAGGGCAACTGCTGTTCGATTACACCTGGCCACCTCATGCCCGGCGTTGTTTCAACGCCAGGCGTTATCGAGTAGCCCTGAATGAGATTTTTGCTCAGAACACCTGCAACAGTCGAACGTTGATGCGGGCGCTTTCCTTGAAGCCATTTTCCACCTCAAGATCGCGCCCGAGCGCCACCAGCACCTGCGTCTTCGGGCGGATGAAGTAACTGCCACCCACGCTGATTTTTCGTTGCCGAGCTTCGTCGTCGCTGTCAACGCCATTGACTCGGGTCTCACCGCCCCAGGTCTGTGACAGGCCGACGAAAGCGTTGGCGCCGGGGGTGAACTGGTAACGCAAATATCCCTGCCCCTGGTAGAGCTGTTTCTGCTTGAGCGTGTCGCCGGCAGCGCCGTAGTTGTCGTTCTTGCCGTGGAACATGACGTCGCCGGTCAAGTCGACATACCAATTGTCGGTCAGCCCTTTGACGAAACCTACCTGTAAATCAAACTTCCAGCGGTTTTCACCCAGATTGAGCGGGCGGTCGTGGCTATAGCTACCCGTTGGAAGGTACAGATAGGGCGCTATGGCTAGATAGGTGCGAGACGCTGCGTCGTTGATCAACCAGACTGGTGCGGCCAGGATAACGTCACCTACCCCGCTGGTTTTGCCCAGTGCACTCGTGTCGCGCCCGGCATCCAGCCGGCCAAACGGTACCAGGATCTGGGGGCCTACCGTCAGCCCGCCAATCGTGGTGTAGTGCACCAGCCTCCCGATGCCGACATCCGAGACCAGCCGAGGATCCCGCGCCGTCTGCCGTCCCTGGGCATAGAGTTTGTTGCGCTCGGCATGCTGCAGGTACAGCAACCCCGCCGTCGTACCCTCCGGCGCCGGGACGAAATCACCGATGTCCACATCGATGGCGCGCGCGGTCATCGGCACCATCGTGACCATCGGTAGACAGGCCAAGGCCAATACCTTGTTCATGCTGCTCAGGGGCGAGTGGGTACCGGCCTTTGACACGTGGCCGGTCCTGCGGGCGACGCTGGAGAATGCTTGGGTCATTACGGAAGTCCTCTCTCGAGTAGTCATCTGTCATTGATCGGTCGGCGAAGTGCGGCGACACAGGACAACGCGGCAGTGCGCATGACAAAGATAGGGGGGACGCGCCCCAAGTCGCTTTGTTGGGGCGGTCATTCGTTGTGCTGGGAAGGACAGCTGCTCGGCGCTTACGCCTCGTGGCACGGCGGCCGCTTCAACTGCGTGCCTCTGCACCGGCCATGGCGTCGTAGGCCGGCGAGCGCAGCAGCGCATGGAGTTGCCGGCGACGGACCCCCATGTTGCCGCCGTCGTACAGGGGAAAACACAGCGCGTCCTGCATCAGGCCGGCCAACGGGTAGAGGTCGGTATAGGCATCGACACCGACAACGCGCATGGCATCGTAGACAGCCTGAACGCACAGTTCCGAACAGTGAACCTTGGTGATGATGGCCAGTTCGCGGCTGCGTCCCTGGGTGATATCGAGCTGGTGACAGGCTTTCCAGGTCAGGTAGCGCGCGGCCTCGATGCGCATCTTGATATCGGCCAGCATGAAGCCAACGTTCTGGTGCTCAATCACAGGCACCGTGCCGGAGCGCTTGTCGGTGCGGGCAAACTTCAAGGCGACGTCGAAGGCCGCGCGCATCACACCTACGCAGGCCGCGCCGATGAGCGCCGCAGTCCAGGAGAAGGCATCTTCCACCATGGCAATGCCATCGCCCGGCTTGCCCACAATATTGGCCGCCGGCACGCGCACATTGTTGAAGTGGATGCGCGGCGAGATCGTCGCGCGATGGCCGACGGTATCGAGAAAGCCCGCGATCTCGATGCCCTGGGCGCTGCCGGGCACCATGATGACCGCCAGCGATTGCTGCGGCGGCAGGGTCGCATCGGTGCGGCATATGACGCTGTACAGGTGCGCGCCCTTGCCGTCCCAACCGGTGCCGTTGGTGGTGTAGTGCTTTGCGCCGTTGATGACCCATTCGTCGCCTTCGAGGCGGGCGAATGTCTGCACGCCGGCGGAGGGGTCGGGGTTGTCGTAGTTAGCGCCTCCGGTGACCTCAGTGAAGGCCAGGGCGGCCAGGCGCGAGCCATCTTCGACGAAGTCCGGCAGGAAGCGGCGCTTCTGCTCCTCGGTGCCGTGGTGCAGCACCGCGTGCAAACCCAGGCCGGTGCCCAGCAAGGCCGAAGGCAAGTTGACGTCGGTGGCGGCGAGTTCTTCGGCTGCCAAGGCAAAATCCAGCGTGGTCAGGGCGCTGCCGCCGCACGAGACGGGCAGCAACGCCTTGATGAAGCCGGCGTCGACCATTGCATCGTAGAACGGCCGCGTGGCGTAGAACCGGTCTTCCGGTCGCGCGATTGGGGCGATAGTGGGGGCGACCTTGCTGAGGACTTCGGCGGCGAAGGTGCGCGCGCTTGCCTGTAAAGCCTTCTGTGATTCGGTGAGCTGGAAATCGATAGCCATGGGAAGCGACCTTTCTTGCGGTGGGTTAGGTAACGGACAACCCATCGTAGGCAGCCGGACTGCCTCGGTCTCGCCGGAGCGTGCAAGCCCAATTGACGATTTGCGCAAGGGCACAGGGCTTTCCCGACTGAGGTCGTGCCTTCTGCAGAAAGAGCCTGTGGCGGGTGAATGCCCCCTTGGTTCTGGCGCGGACTTTGCGTCTTCCTGCCGCAGGTCACATGGGTTCAGTCCTGCGCCTGTTTATCCGGCGAAAACTGCACCGGCATGACGCATTCGCATTCCCGCCGTGCACAGCGCAGGCACAAACGAAAATGCCGTGCCAGGGTGCCTGAACGCCCATCAACCGACGACTTGCCTTTGCGTGCAAGACCAGTTGACGATCTGTGCAACAGGAGGACCACATGACACGTCTGAGCGGCCCGCCATACCGTGACATTGGCTCAGAAATCAGTCGCTGGCTTGCGCTCGTGATGATTGTCTTTTGCGCCACTGAGGGGTGACCGCAGGATGCAAATCTGGACTACCGAAGCGTGCGTGCAGCGCGAAAGATTCAGCTACTGGCGTGAGGTCCTCTGCGAAGCCTTCGTCTCGCTCAATCCCATCCTCAAGCAAGAGCCTGCAGGATCGAACTTCACGGGCGAGGTGAGCTCCCGGCCCCTCTCCATGAGCGCGCAGACCCGCGTGTTTTCCCGTGCGCAGTTCGTCCAACGACGCTGGGATGAAATCCGCCGCAACCCGGTCGAGTTCTGCTTCGCGAACTTCCAGTTGGAAGGGTCATGCGTGGTACGTCAGGATGGGCAGGAGACACTGGTGTTGCCCGGTGACTTCTCCGTCGTGGACTCCACGCGTCCCTACTTTCTCGATTTCAGGGAAGATTGGCGCGTGCTGTCATTCCGTATACCCAGGGAGCAACTGGTGTCCAGGCTCGCGGCACCGCGCCAGGCGACAGCGCGCTGCGTCAGCGGACAAGCGGGACTTGGACTGGTCGCGGCTCGCTTCGCCCGCTCACTTGAACAGATGGACGCCAGCGTCGGCCTACAGGCGCAGCACGGGCTCAGCGCCGCGCTCAACGGTGTCATCGCCGTCGCGCTGGGCGCCACGCTGGAGGCGCAGGAACAGGACCGGGTGCCGCTGCGGACAGCCTTCCGCCAGGCGGTCGAGACCTATATAGCCGATCATTTATCTGAACCCGGGCTCGGGCCGGACCTGCTTGCGGCGCGATTCAAGGTCTCGCGCCGGACACTCTATGGCCTGTTCGAGGAAGAGCCATTTTCCGTCAGTGGCCTGATCCGGGAGCTGCGCTTGCGGCACAGCGCGCGCGATCTCTGCAGTTCCAGCCATCCTGGCGTGCTCGCCGTAGCGCTGCGCTGGGGATTTAACGAT
Source organism: Pseudomonas sp. LAMO17WK12:I1 (assembly GCF_900177315.1). NCBI lineage: Bacteria > Pseudomonadati > Pseudomonadota > Gammaproteobacteria > Pseudomonadales > Pseudomonadaceae > Pseudomonas > Pseudomonas sp. LAMO17WK12:I1. Next base: position 43,072 of record NZ_FWZV01000017.1, read on the forward strand.
GCCTCGCATTTCTCCCGGTTGTTCAAGCAGCGGTTCGGGATTTCCCCAAGGGGGCTTGCAGCCAGCGTAGAGGGTGAAGCCAAGCCAGGAACGAACAGTTGTGGATCGGTCCAGGATCTTCTGATCAGGTGAAGACAAGGTTCAGGAACTACAAAGGCGATCAAGGTGCGAGGTGCCGGGATGGGATGGGATGCGGCGCAGGGTGACCCGCGGTCATCTGTTGGTAGTCCCCGTTCATCACGGCGCGTTTCGCCATGAATATGGAGCCAGCGGTACTCCCCGGACTGACTTGCGGGGGCTATTTCTGAAAAGCATCAACTACCTCCAGTTTTGCTCACGAGGTGTTGAGGTCGTTCTCGCTCTTGATGCCCCGAGCATCGCGGTCTTCGAATGCCCGGGGCAGTCTGGCTTGGACTGGCGTCTGTCGACTCAGGCGGCCTGATACAGACGGCGCTCGACCAGCCGGCTGTTACGCAGGCGATGCGTTGCCTTGGCACCGGCCAGCACGGCCAGGTCCAACAGCGGTTCGAGGATGACGACGGTCATGTAGGCACTGCCGAAGGTCAGGACTGACAGTGCGTTCTCTGCCGTGAAGCCCTTCCCGTAGAAGGCCCAGAAGGCAACCCAGGCGACGATGCCTGACTGGAAGGCCGTCGACAGGCCCAGTGCCTGGCGATAGCCCAGATCAACATAGGGCGTGTTTGGCGCGATGATACGCCGCGCCAGGGCAGCAACTGCCAACAACGGTACCAAAAGGGTGGTGACGTTCATGCCGTACTGCGGCAGGTCGAATGGGGCGAAGAACAGACCCTGGATTAACAGCCCCAAAGCGAGACCTACTGCGGCAGGTGCTGCACCGAACAACAGGAACAGCGTCGAACCGAGTATGAGATGCACCTCCGAGACGCCAACCGGATGATGCGGTAGCAGTTCAAAGAAGCCAAACACCAGCGCCGTGGTGGCGACGGCGCGAACCACCAGCGAGACGGCACCGCGTTCGCCAATGGCGTCCGCAACGAGTTTGACGGTGTAGGTGCCGACGCTTGCGGCGGTAACATAGCTCAGCCAGAGTTTTCCGGCTTCCACGAGGCCAGGTTCGATATGCATGACGATGACTCCTTGGCCGCCTCTGCGGCTTGCTAGGTAAAAAAGGACAACAAAAAACTGCTCCGCCCTCAGTGAGAGGCTCGGCTGATCGCCACGGGCTCGCGATGCGGCAGATGCTCACCGGTGTGCCCGTGGGCCGGTGGACAGCTTGCATTGAGCAAAACCACCGGTTGTCCATGGGGAGTATTCAGGTAGGCCTGCCTCCATTCCTCGCCCCGCTGGACGATGTCCTCCATCCCGGTCAGGCCGAGGGTGGTGACCATTCTTTCCATGGCCGTGATCCATTGCCGGTAATAGGCGTCATTGACGCTTTCTCCGGGTTGCGCCGGGGCAGCCTTGATCTCTTCGCTGAATACCTGCACCCAGTCCTTCCAGGGGAACACGCCGGCTTGGTGCAAGTGCACCAGCAGGGAAAAAGCCTGAGCCTGCCAAGGCTTGTCGAACACCGGGCCTTCATCGTCGAGAGGGAGGCCGACGGCCTTGTAGGCGTGGCGCATGCTCGTGTTCATACGGCCTCCAGGTAGTTGTCCCATAGGTCGATGCACACACTGTCTGGTCGCCGTACTCCCCACAATTCTTCGGCACTGAAGCGTACGGCATAGACCTGCTGCGGCTGTTCGCCCAAACCGTGGGCCATCGTGTCCGGGGTAGCGAACGCGCCATGTGCAATCACGATTGTGCCGACCTTACCGCGCGCGTAGCGTGGCAGCCGGGTGTGATTGGTTGGGTTGAGGCACTTCGTCCGCACCCGGTCACCGACTTGGAATTGGCCGGGGACATCTTCTTTTGCTCGTGACGAGGCGCCGCCGAGCACGACGGCGTCGACGATGTCCGGAGTTAAAACCGTGACGGGCTGTGTCGGTGGGGTTGGTTTGGCCGTACCCTGCAGTTCGGCGGCGCTGATGACGCCCTTTTCTGTCAGCAGGGTCTCGAAGGCGTGCAGCCAGTGCTCGTAGTAGCTCGACTGCAGGTATTCGGCCGGCTTCATGCGTTCGATGGCGTGGCGGAATTCGTCGACGTTGAAGTACCCGCCGACGAAGAGCGAGGCGAAGAGCGGAAAAACCCTGCGCTCCCAATCATGATGGAAGATGGGTTCGTGCTCTTCCGTGAGCACTGGGCCGAAACCATGCATGCCGCCCAGGTCGTGTATACCATTCATGGGTTTTCTCCTTTTCAGGTTCAGGCTACTTGATCCGGATTCTTAGGCAGTCCGGTACCGATCATGGCGTCGCGAGTCACGAGTTCGACCAGTTGTTCCTCGTTCCAGCCATCAGTACCCGCCGGACGTTCCGGCAATACCAGATAGCGCAGCTCAGCGCTGCTGTCCCAGACGCGAACTTCCTTGTCATCAGGAATCGTCAGACCGAACTCCGCCAGCACGCCGCGCGGGTCAATGACTATCCTCGAGCGATAAGGTGCGGACTTGTACCAGACCGGTGGCAGGCCCAGGGTCGGCCACGGGTAGCAGGAGCACAGTGTGCATACCGTCACGTTGTGCACGGTCTGGCTGTTCTCCACGACCACCATGTCTTCACCCTGAACACCAGAAAAGCCCAGCTCGGCGATGGCTGCAGTGCCATCTTCCAGCAGCCTGTGTTTGTACAGAGGGTCGAACCAGGCTTTCGCTATGACCTGGGCGCCGTTTCTCGGGCCGACCTTGTGTTGGTAGGTGTCCACCAAAGCATCCATGGCGACGGGATCGACCAGGCCCTTTTCCGTCAGCAGGGACTCGAGCGCTTTGACGCGTAGCGCTATGGCCTCCGGTGGCTCAGTGTGGTCGTGATCGTGATGATGTTCGTGCGTATGGCTCATGTCTTTGCCCCCTCTGAAGTTGGTGAAATCGCTCCCTGCATTACTCGACGAGTGCAGCAATACCCGTATCCGGCGCCAGCTTTTTCACAGGTTACTTTCCTCGTTTCGGCCAAATTACCCCAACGCTTTTCATTCCTTTGGCGGGGTCCATTTCGGGGTGTGCGAGTACTACGTCGCGGTAGGAGGGGCTACCAATCACGGCGGGTTTAAACTTGATCAGAAAGTCATTGACCTCTTTGCGCAGGTCCGGTGCCAGATCGTAGTCGTTGTAGCATTCCTCAAGACAATCGAGCACGGCTTGCCAGTGCACCTCGGTAAGACCCATTCCGCGATGCGCGGTGACCATGTCCCTGCCCCGGTATTTGGCGCTGCCACCCCAGTGTTCAGAAAGGAAATCGACAAAGTTGATGTGTTCCTTCTGGAATGTTGATTCGGACATGTGGGCCCAGATATGGCCGATAGCGGGATGTCCCATGGTCTTCCTCAAAACTGCACCTGCGAACTGATAAATGACGTCGTAGCCCCCAAGACGCGCATAGAGGGAGGGCTGTTGTTCCACGGATGGTTGCTGGTCGGTCATGATGCGGTTTCTCCGTTTCGGCTGGGGACGATCTGATTCGCTCAATGTCGTGTTCCGCACGGTTGATAAAGGGCGCGAGAACGTGGGACGAATACAAAATTAGAGCTGCTGTCGAGCGCACGCTTTGCTGGCAAGGACAATCGTTTGGTCTAGACGGACAACGGCTTAGGAAAACCGTGCTTGCAGCCGACGCAGAATGCTGACATCGGAACTGGTCCTGCGGCCATGGGGGGAGATATGGTCCGTGACTGGGGTTCCTTTATTTCTGTCTTGACCGGACGGTTCGCTGTTCTAGATCGCCGTGGACGTTGGTGTTTTACGATTGCTCCCATTCCATCGGCGTTGCAGCACCAAGGTCCCGAGTTGCAGCAGGTAAGTGGCAAACTCTTCGGGTGCCATGTCCCATCTGTGTAAAAACCAGGATGAATCGGATAGTCGCTGCTGTTCTCGTAGATGCATGAGACACCTCGTCATTTGTGTTTTTAGGGACACGGCGTGGAGTGAACATTATCTAGGGGAGATGAAGTGTGCTTGGCTCGAATGGACAACCGTTTGGTTAAAAAGGACAGGTATAGATGTCCGGCATGCCAGTGGGCAGCGATGGTGCGGGGTGGGGAGGGATAGACAGGGATAAACGGCCAGATACAAGAAAGCCCGCACGAGGCGGGCTTCTTGAGGTGATTCATAGACTGCTGTAGACATCTATGGATCGGTACTTGGTGGTACACAGTCATTTGAATTGGGTGGACAAGATGTTGATTTTATTTGTTTTGTTTATATGTTGTGTGGTTAGGGATACATGTGGGGATACACGCGGCGCCCGATTGAACGCCGTAACGAAGTCTAAACATAAGAAATCTGCGTTGTACGCAACCAGTTGTGCTGATTTTTAATGTCTGCTTAGAGATCTGCTAAGCGAGCTAGCAGTGTTGGTTCAGCGCGTTGGGTTACGCGTCAATTGTGGGCAAATGTTGTTCGATTACGCCTAGCCATCCCATACCGGCATAGGTTTCAAACCCAGGCGTTATCGAGTAACCCTGGATGAGGTTTTTACTCAAGATGCTGTAACCACTCGTTTGGGCGGCTTTAGTTTGCAACTCAATTCGCTCGCCCAGCTGATTCTGTGTATCAGAGCTGGCAATTATCTTGTGATTGCCGTCGATGATCATCAATCGACTTCGCGAGCGTTCATCCTCGCTCAAGCGCACGCCTTTGAGCACCGAGTCAGCTTGATTTTTCCAGTCGAAAAAAATTCCGATAACGCCAATCACCGGGGTCTGTTTACCTGCCTTGCTGCGCACAGCCGCACTGAATGTGCAGGTTTGCGAGTCGTTCAACAGCGGTTCGGCCGTTATTTCTCCAGCGAAATACTGGTCACCTGAAGCGTGCTGCATTGCTTTCTTGAACCAAGGCTCCTTCGCAACATTGGCTCCGATCACTTTGCCAAAGGTTCCCGGTCGGCCCGAGGCCAAGATTCGCCCACTGTTGTCAGCGACCCAGATGTCCAGGTACACGGTGTAACTGTCGAGAATGATCCCAAGACGCTCGCTGGCGTGGGCGCAATCTTCCGGGGAGTGACTCGTCAGCGCGTCTACCAGGGATGCATCCGTTGCCCACCAGCGCACGTCGCATGTGCGCTCGTAAAGGTTTCGATCGATGATCTCGATCATGTTAAGCGACAGATCAGCCAATCGCTGTCCGCGCACGTCAAAGCACATGCCCCGACCGAGTGCCGTCAGTTCATTGACCGAAACCTGCAAGTCCTCGGTCAGCCCGCTGGCAATTTTCGAGATACGCTCGGAGATATTTTTGACTTCTTCCGCCACAACCGAGAACCCCATCCCGGCCTTGCCTGCATGTGCGGCTTCAATGAGTGCATTGATTGCCAGCAATCGAGTTTGGCGAGTGATCGCATGTATATCACTGACACCACGATTCGCCAGAGACTCCACTTCCCGTGAGAGGGAGACGATCCGTTCGGGTTCGATCATTTTCTTTCTGCTTCTACGAGTTATTGATGGCGGCAGTGGGTTGCTGATCAATGAACGAAGAAAATACAAAACTGGGCTATAGCTGCCCTCTAACGAATGAAGGTTAGGACCCCTCTAACAATAAGATCGGCTGATTTCACTGGGCCATTAGGTGAATACGAAAAATTAATTCAAATGTTCGAGGCCCGGATCCCTCTTGGCTTGGGTCGTAAGGAATGGGACACCAATGAGCGCTGGCAAGAGAGCCTAGAGACTCAGCAGTTTGATGCGGCTCATTGACAATACGGCATTCATGACGCGGTCAGGCTTAGGAGGGCAGGGCGATCGTAGTGGTTGTCATTGCCACACAGGGTCAACCCTGTACGCATCAAGGCGCCGAACCTAGACGGTTTCATTCAGAAAACTCAGCGCAGTAATGGGTGTTACTTCGGTTGGGCAATCACATGAGCATCGTTCAGATCGTATAGATAGCTCTGGTTCTGGTTGTCAGTTGTATTGCTACCCTGAAATCCACGGAGGGCCGGTTTGGGTCGAAAGCAGACCAAATGCAATGACCACTTCTGGCCGATTTCTGCCTGTCACGACTGACCGAAATCGACCCAAAGCTGACGGTTGCGATAGGTAGAAATCGGCCAGAGGTGGATGCTTGCGAAATATGGGTTCGAATGCCCAGAGCCAACCGACGGCACTCAAAATTTTCTGCTTCAAACCTCAGGGATTTCATCAGGCGAGATCACATTGCCATCCCAGTCAATTCTACAAATGCATTTATGCAAAAAATATGCATTGACGCAAAATATGTATGTGTATACAGTATTTTTTGCTCGCCCACGTCATGCTTCGCGATAACCTTAGGCGGGCGAAGTACACGAAGCAGCGAAGGCTGGAAGCCTTCACAAATAGGAATGCTGTCGATGAATGGATCAGACGACTTAACCAAAAGGAAATGGTAATGACAATAGAACTCGGAGAATCCAGAGTAACAGCCCCGGCCTTGATAGAGGCGTTTAACTTCAATCTTAGAAGTGATAATCAGCCACTGAACTTCTTCCCTCCCGCTATTCGGATGGACCTCCAAAGACGGGATGTAATAAATGCATTCACAAGCAAGATTCAAAAAGAAATCGATGCCGCGCATACTGAAAACATGCAGAAAATCGACAGTGACATAAAAAAGGATGTAGAGAGTGAGGGAGGCTCTAATGAGCCAATGGATGCCACAACTCCAGAATCAACCGTAACAAAAGAACATGTCATTCATGTAACATTATACTACAATTCTAAAGCAGAAGAAAAAAACCAAGCGGACAAAGCAGCGTCGCTGAAAGTCGGCCCGGACCTTAAACCGTATTATTCTGTTTCTGATGTATTTCCGGATAATAAGTACCAAGATGCAGCAGTCCGAAAGCAACGGCTTATTGATTGGGCTTTAGGCTATGAAGCCCTTCGGCTCGCTCAGGTCTATGCAGAAACAGCCAGGCGTTTAAAAGTGGCAGCAGATGCATTGGCTGTTATTCAGGCCGAACAAGCACGCCTAACCGCCGCAAATGAAGCTGTTCGGAACGCCAATACGTTCCGTGCACCGGGCCCTGCATCTGCTGCCGGCTCGCTGTTTATGACTTCAGCCGGAACCGTAACGGTAGTTGAAGCCGCGGCGCTCACTCTACAAGCGGCTATTCGTGCAGCCATTAGCGCTTTGGGCGGAGTTATTGCGAGTGTTGGGGCAGGCCTTGTTGTTGGGGTTTCAGCGCTGTTTTACTCGTCAAAGCTGGCGAATGGCGAACTGTCGGAGCGTTATGCTTTCAGTACCCCAGTATCGGACCTGATTCCTGACCTTCAGCAAGATCTGAATAGCGTTGTTGCCACAGGTGGCACCGTTGATTTGGCTTACCGCATTAGCTCAAAAACTGCTGCAGATGGGCAGTCAGAGGTCTTTGTAGTCAAGACTGATGGCGTGACGGTTCCGTCAAAGGTCAGGGTAGTGGCGGCTCGTTATGATGCGGCACAGAAAGTATATACCGCTACGACAGCGGATGTACCTCCACGGACTCTAACCTGGACGCCTATTGTCAGCCCAGGGAATAATTCAACGACCTCGCCTACTGAACAGCCTGTGCCAACAGTTTACACTGGCGCTACAGTGACTCCGGTGGAAGGCCGCATTGACGCCTTTCCTGCAGTTTCAGAAGCGAGTTTTGATGATTTTATTACGGTCTTTCCAGCGGATTCAGGTCTGCCACCGATCTATACGATGTTCCGGGATCGGCGAGAGGATGCAGGTGTTGCAACAGGTTTTGGCCAGCCTGTGTCGGGGAACTGGTTGGGAGCTGCATCACAAGTTGAAGGGGCTCCAATTCCGTCACAGATTGCGGACCAATTGCGAGGCAAAGAGTTTAAAAACTTCAGGAAATTTCGAGAGGCGTTTTGGAAGTCTGTCGCTAATGACTCCGAACTATCAAAGCAATTTATCAGCAACAATATTTCTGAAATGAAGAACGGGCGGGCTCCGTTTGTTCGAAAGGGAGATCGGGTTGGTGGTCAGGTGAAGTTTGAACTTCATCATGCCACTTATGTATCCAAAGGAGGCGCAGTTTTTGATATTGATAATATTCGGGTGGTTACCCCAAAGCAGCACAGCTCAATACATCTAGAGGGTAAGTAATATGAGTATTAAGAAAATAGAAGAGTACACAGAATCTGAGTTTTTACTATTTGTTAAAAAAATTTGTGATTCTGAGTACGCCACCGAGAAAGACCAAGTTGATGCGGTTTTAGAGTTTGAGGTATTGACAGAGCATCCAGACGGATCTGACTTAATTTATTATCCTCCATCGAATGCGGAGAGTACGCCTGAAGTCATAACAAAAAAAGTTAAAGAGTGGCGCGCAGCGAACGGTAAGCCTGGATTTAGATCTACCTAAGCTCGATTGCTTCTGGTGATGCCCTTGCCGTGAGCTTCGGTGAGGGTATTTTATTTTTCGAACATTGTAGGGGGTAACTGGGAGGTTCCCTGGTAAATTCAGTTGAAAGGACATATGTGGCGTAGGTGGGAAGTGTATTCAGGTATATAGGTGTCAACTGCGGAAGTTCGCTGCCGAGCCGCTATTAACCCAAGATTGAACGACAGCTCCTGGCCGATGGCTGCCAGTCGCCACCGGCAGCTATCGACCCAAAGCGGACGTCGAGGGCGAGCTTCTGAGAATGCTCGCTAAGACGATTTACGCGGCAAAAGTAAGCACTCTTGCCTCTTGAGTATCCGCTATGAACGCATTGACTTGCTCTTGCGGACGCGGGGAAAGTTCTGGGTATTCATCTGCAAGGTATTCGATGACCGTATCTTCTTCCCAAGGGCCGAGCGAAGTCATGTAGTCAGGGTACTGATTTTGAATTTCTCTCCATGATTGGTAAGTATGCTTGGAGAGCAACATGACTGTTCGGGTGTAGATAATATGAATCTGCACGAATCTATTTCCGTATGTTGACGTCTGGGACACCGCCAGGCGAGTTTATATCCTTTTCAAGATTGCCTTCCTGTTGGCAGCTTCTGCCTGAAGAAAGTGGTGGGCTGGACGTCCGCTTCTGGCCGGTATCTGCCCTTCTTGAAGGGTAACTGTGTGGCTGTGGGTGAGCTTGATGGGACGAGCCTAAGAGGGGGGCATGTTCCCCTCTCCTGCAACACGCTTAGCTGCTGGAATACGAGGTGTTCCGACTATTTCTATTCGGTGTAAAGCTCCTGAAAACCATATATTCCGTGGCCTTCAGCGTTTATGGTGCACCGGGAGCCTGTGGAGCACCGGATTGAGGAGGGTTGAGTTATTCATTCATCCCGCCGCCCTTTATCTGGGGTACCAACAGCGGGTAATGGTGGTGACCACAGGGGCACCTCTTCCCCTGACACCTCAACAGCTTCAATGATAGCTGTGCAAGGGCTGGGGGGGCCTGGCCATCTACTGACCTACTACCCAACCGGAGACGGAACCCCCTATAGCCACTTGAATCTGAAAAAACATCGGGGTTCGAATTACCCCAATCCGAATCACCTCCCAAAGGACCCATGAGCGAAGCGGAGATGCCGTGTTTTGGCTGCTGGGTAATTGCACGGACTTGCTCACCCTTTTCATTCGACCTGACCAGTCACTGCGTCAGATTTGACCGGCACGAGTTGTGGGTATGACCGGCAGAGATCGACCCAAAGCGGTCATCCACAGAGCCGGCCACTCAGGGGAAAGAAGTAAAGGCCGCATGATGCTTACTCATTATCGATAAGGACATCACCATGAACAACGCGATGAGGCCCCGCCAGGATAAAGAACACACAAAAGACTTGACTGCTCGTTTCGGTCGCGGGTGCTACCAGGTAAACAGCAGTTGCACAACAGAAAGTTCCTGCGACGTCAGCAAGCATTTGCGCAGGGCAGTGCGTAGTTCAGAACGCTGGAGTTAGGATTGACCTCTGGCTTTTGGGTCACGATGCGATGTCCATTTTTCTATCGCCATGAATTTATTCTTCACAGCGTTCCAGAGTGATCTGGCCTATTGCTGGTCCAACAATCTCGACGATGTCGTCGTGGCCGAGATTCTTTAACCGATAGAGCACGAGTGTGTTAGTAGCTGTAATGAACTCGGTTAAAAAACATTGGTAACGCAATCCAATCCAGATACTCGGTCGCCGAGTTTCGAACACGTCTCTCCAGACCAATCTACCCTGAGGCCAGGTTCGCCAACTGCGTGTAGGCAAGTCGTTCAGTGCAATCTTGTGACGTGCAGCGAGTTCTCCTACATAGACTTCAAACGGTTTGATCAGCGGCGCCTGGCTGCGGATATCAGCAAGAAAATCACTTGCGCGCTGTCCTTTTGCATGCAGGCGCGCCTCCCGTAGTGTCTGGGCCTGGATGGCCCCGGCTATGACGAATTTCCATTCGAGATCGGGTACTGACTGGATACATTCGAGCGACCTCAGCCACGCTGCATGCATACCGGCAAAGTCGGTCTCTCGTTTAAGCGTGTAAAACTCGCTGTCTTTGTCGCCAATCCAATTGTCGACCTTGCCAAAGTCCCGATGGTCGAATCCTCCCCGAGCGCGAACAGCCTCCAGCTCCTTGGCATCTATATTGACGCGTTGAGCCACCTCTCGAAACAGCGTCTGGATGGCAAGTGCTCCCATGGCTGCCAACCCCTGATCGACATCGGCCTGAACTTCTGGCGACCAACCGCTGTTGCTTATGAACTGCTCATGCCCTCCATTGCAGACTTCTCCTTCGTAGTTGGATACTTGGCAGCTCAGCCTGGTCTCGATAGGCAATTCGTGTCGCAGATATGCACCGTAATGGTCCAATGTTTGGACGGTCTTCATAACCGCTTCTATCAAAGCATAAGGGTTCTCGCCCCGGTAATGTCTTTCGCGGATCGGAATAGAGGTCAATCGATGGGAGTTCGGATGTGCAGGGTCAAAAACATCCATATGGCACAGTCTCTCGACGGTTGAAGGAGTGGCTTACTGTTGTGCTTCGTAAAACCGAAAGACAATTTCTAGGGCCCTTGACTGAACTTGTGTAATAAAAAATTCATAAAGATGAAAGTATTTTTCCCCAGAAGCAAGTGAGCACGTAGATTCAAATCCCAGTTGGAAGTTTCGCGTAGCGGGCCGCCGCATCGTCCGCTATTGGCCGTTCTCCGCCGATCTTGGTTTCAACGCGTGTTGGTCAAATTCGATGCAATTGCTGGTCAGAACGAATGCAAGTTACTGGTCGGATCGAATGCAAACGGATGGTCAGGTGGAGCGCAATTTCGCAGGCTGCTCTCTGGGCATCTGGGAGATGTGTAGGAATGCGTGGGCGAACCCCTCTGCTGCTCGCTGAAGGCGCCTAATGCGACGGGGTGATGGGGGTTAAAAACCGATACCCCTCAAAAAACGGTGTTCCAGGTGTTCCAGGTGTTCCACCAAGGCTGAAAGCCACGGACTACGTGGCCTCCAGGCTGGAACACCTTTTTATTTGAGCTGGAACACCAGGTGTTCCAGCGGCAAAAGGTGTTCCACGTTGAAGCCTGTTGATTTGGTCCCAGAGTCACGTCCTCAACGTTCGGCGCAGGTTGCGCCAGGAACGATTTGTGTGCGGACAGACGTGGTAGGTTCGGTCTGGTACATGTGTCGCAGAGCCTGCTGTTGCTCGCTGACGGCACCCAATGCGACGGGATGACGGAGGTAAAAAACCGATACCCCTCAAAAACCGGTGTTCCAGGTGTTCCACTAAAGCTGAAAGCCACGTATCTCGTGGCTTTCAGGCCGGAACACCTTTTTATTTGAGCTGGAACACCAGGTGTTCCAGCCGCAAAAGGTGTTCCACGTTGATGGTGTGTCAATTCAGTCCAACAGCAGTTCCTCAACTGTCGGTCTCGTTGGACCTGTCCTGATTGTATGAGGGCCGACGTAGTCAAACCGGTCCTCCCGGTGAGTGGGAGGTAAGGGAATCCGAATGTCCTGCAAAGAGCCTTGCAGACCCATGACATACGCGACCTGCTGGTATCGTTTGGCTACTGCCACCAACTCATTAGCGCTGCTTCTTATTTGTTCCGCTCGTTTGTACAGGATTGCCCTCAAGAGCTCTTTGTGTGAGCTCTCCAATGCTTGGCCGCACTGTTCGAGTCGTTGCTCGATCTCAACCACTTCCTGTTCAAGTTTAGCGATGGCAGCAGTTCGAGCCAGGTGCTTGCCACGGCTTCTGTCCGACTCGCCAAGGATTGATTGCAGAGCTGTGTCTGCTTCGGCTTCAGCAGCTGTATCGCCAGTAGCAATGGCCGCACTGTAGGCTTTGAGCGCTTTGTCATGCGCAGATGCTTTGGCTTCCTTGTCCATAGCGTCCTCAGCGACCAGGGACTTTAATTTGTGGGTTAGCTGTTCCTTGGTCCTTTCCAGTTCTTGGAGCGTTTTTTGGTGAGCTGCGTGTTTGGTTTGAGCCGCTTTGATTTCAGGGGTTGAAAGCGTGTTTCTTTTAAACATGGGGGTATCTCCATTTACATATGGTGCTGCGAAAGGCTTGCCGGAATGGCAGGCCGAAATGGATAACTAATTTATGCGGCCTCGATGGAGTGTCCGCTGTCATCCGCCATGAGTGCGGATGAGTTAAAAACGTAGGCGCGGGCTTTAGGCATGCCCGGCAGCCTTACCGATTGAGCCGCTTTGCCATCGCTGCCGGGCTCTAAAATGGCCCGGCTTAATAGCTCTTTGTTAACGGCGTTCAGGTTCATGCCTTTGAAAACTTCGGAACACCAAGCCTCGGGTAGTACGTAGTAGGTCGTGGTGGTGTGCAGCGCATCACCCAGGCCGTGCTCCAGCGTCTTGCGAAAGCCCAGCCGGTCAATGGTGCGAGGGCCGTGCTCATCGATCTTGGCGGCGGCGGATTCCCAGCGAGTGAAACGGCTCTCCCCAAAACGCTCGATCACTTGGCGAAGCCGCGCCACGATGGCATCACTCTCGAAGTTTCCGGCGCCGCCTCGCTCATTCAGCCAGGCATTGAGACAAACCTTTGCCGCCGTGGTCGCCCCCCCCTCTGGCCAGCCAGTTATCCCCAGGGCGGTGGCCAACTCTCCAGCAGCAGCCGCCAATCCAAAGCGAGTGGCAGCACGTTGGGCCTGTCCGCTCGCTGATTTGGGTAGTGACGTCGAGACAAACCGCTCAATGGTGTGGCGCAAAATGGTCGACCACCCCAGCATCTTTCCGGGCTCACACAGGGCCGATAGGAAGGCGGTTAGCGGGGTGCCGTAGTATTTGGTCACCCGCGCTTTTAGAGCGTCTGAAAGCGCAGCAGCATCCTCAAAACCATTGAGGGCATCGAACATTCCAAGCCCTTTGCTGGCATCGGCAGGTACTGCGAGCATGCGTACTTCCATGCCCGCTTTAAGATCCTTGTTTGCCTCTGCCATGTGCTGCGCTAACGTCTTTTCCCCGGTCGAGAGAAACAACAAACGCCATTCCTGAACGTGACGACCGGCCTGGCCTCGATCATTGGCGCGTGCTTTGCCACTGCCATTACCCAGCATGTAAACCGTTTCGCCAATGATGCGCGGATCACACATGCCGATTTCATCGAGCACCAATAAGCCATCTGAGTGCGCGGCGGCGATGGACTCGAGGGCGTTGTCAGTAGAGCGCCAGGAGCGTACGCAACGTGGGCTACCGTAGACCGATGCGGCCACCTGCAAATGGGTGGTTTTCCCACCGGAGCTATCGCCGTAAAGGTGAAAGCCCCCTGACTCATGCCCGAGCATATGCAGTACTGGCCCTGCGAAAGCGGCACACACAACGAACGTCAGGCGGTGGTTGCCAATGCATAGGGAACCAATATGGCGTTGCCATTGTGCGAGTGTTCCGGCCTGACTGATGGGCGGAAGTTGAGCACCCGCATCATAGAAATGCAGCTGCTCTTTGCTGACGCCAATCTGTTGCTCTGGGAGCAGATAGGCATCGTCATGCCAACCGAGTCGGTTAACCACTCGGGCGCGTTTGTCACTGTCATAGCTTTGCAGGTAGCCCTGCAAATCGTTGCGAGCGTTACGCCCTGACCGACTCCCCGCCAACCGCAAGCCCATATCCACCAGAGGCCCCAACACTTCCTTGCCGAAGTCACCGGCCATGTTGCGAGCGGGGATGTTCCAGCGTTTTTTATCCCCATCGGGATCATCCAGCTCGACCAGTAAGCCCCAGTTATTGCCCTTTTCGTCCCGGGTGCGGGCGAGAATTTCCAGGCGAGAGCAGACTGGCCGAGCTTCACCATCATCGCCGGCATAAAATACGCCTTCGGATGTGAGCCGAAAGCCACCTGGCAGCGTATTGGTTTTGGGTTTCCTAGCGGGTTGTTTACTGTTGGTCTGCTTGGCTTTGGACGGCTTGTCGCGAGGCGTCGTGAGGGGCAGAGAGAAAAGCTCTCCTGTGCGCTCCAGCTCGGCAAAGTGGGCGGGCGTCCAATCCTTTGCCTGAGCATCGGCAGCATCATCGCCGTCCGCCCACACACCGCCCTTGGCAAAGGTCGGTGCTTCTCCATTGAGGCCCGGTCGCTGACTGAACACCGCGAGCGCCAGAACGCGCACAGAGGCCGCTCCCAGCGTGCGCAGGTGCTCGGCCAGCTCTTCCATGCACTTGAGCCCCGGCGCATCGTTATCAGGCCACAGCAGCACATCGCGCCCAATCAGCGGACTAAAGTCCGACTTGCGCCAAGAGTTCGTTCCGTTGAGCCAGCAGGTGGCCACGTACCCCGGCATTAGCAGCGCGGCGGCGTCGGCAGATTTCTCGCCCTCGGTCACCACGACGGGGGCCACGTCGCGTTGCTTGAGGTGGTCGAGGTGTAACAGCGGACGCGGTTCCGGCAAACCTTGCCAGCGCCACTGGAGGACACCATTTTTGCCTTTGCACCAGGTCAGAGGTGCAAACACCTTACGCGGATTGCCGCTGTCATCTGGAGGCAGGTCAAAGCGATAGAGCACCATCAACGGCAGGGCGTCGGCGTCTCGATAAATCCAAACCTTTGAGGGCGTTCCATGCTGGCGATGCTTGACCAAAATTTTCGCCATGGCCTCATCAGGAATGGGGCGAACGGCCACCCAGTCCGGTGTTCTGTTTTGCGCCGATTTTGCGGTTGTTGAGACGCTATTTGAGTCGTTGGCCACACCCAGAAAGTCGGCGAGTTTGTTGCACGCTTCGACCTCTGTTCCACCATCCAAATAACGGACCAAATCAATCAGGTCGCCGCCCTTGTCGCCGGTGGCAAAATCCGCCCAGGTGCCCTTGGCTAAGTTCACCTTGAACGATCCGGCGTGCTTGTCGGCGCGAGTTGGATTCGGCGCTGAATATTCCTTGCCGCCGTCTTCGCGTTTCCCGTTGGGTAGCCAGTGAGACAACACTCGGTCAATAGCCTTAAGGGAGGCGCCTTTCACCTGGGCGAAGCTGGGGCGTTTGCCAGTTTTAGCGGGGCGCTCGGTCATTGGTCGGGCCTCGCAAGAAATAGCCCGTCCGTGACGTCATCAATTAGTGCTTTCGCCATTTCGCCCAGGTAATAAGACGCCCAACTTAGCCGCTCGCAGTTATCGGTCATGGCGGCGTCGAACGCGAATTGATTGGCGAAAAATTGCAGGTGTGATGCGACCTCTAAAGCCTCATCGATTGATATGCCTGGGTTGACGCGAAACAGCATCCTACCTTCTTTGTTCACCTTGGTGAACTGTGTATGGCCCGGTGTTTTGTGTTCGGCTGGCGAGGTCATTGGGCACCTCCATCACGAGGCATTTTGCGAGTGGAATCATGGCCGTGTTCGGCCAGTGTTTTTATGAGAGCCAGTGCGCCGCGTACATCCCAAAGGGTGCCCGCCACTATCGCTGATGGGAGCGGCGGTCTGCCCTCTATGAAGTGTTCCTCAAGCAAGGCCAAGACCGAGTCGGCGCGAATGATGGTGCAGCTGATCGCATCGATCGGTATGCCTGCTTCGACGTCGCCGGAGACGGTCAAAAGCTCTTCTGGCAGAGCAAGGCATTTCGATTTCATTTCACACCCCCTGTGGCTTCCAGGGCGCGTGCTTTTTCCATGTGAGAGTTGTAACGGGCGAGGCGAGAACGGAGGCTGGAGTTTGCGTGTAGAGCGGCGCGAGCCATTGCCCGGTGGGCAGCAGCACGGATTTTGGACGGATTTAGGGCGTGCATGGTGGAGCTCCTTCTTAAGTGGAAGCTGCCACGGAACGTCGCCAAACGAATAAAGGTGGCAGCTGTACGCAGGTTGGCGAACCGGGTAAGAAGGAACCCGGCAGACCCGAAGGTCTCCCGCGCACAGCCGCCATAAAGCAGGAATGCGGGCACAAAAAAAGCGCCTGCAATCGATATGGTGGCGCCTGTGCGCCTTCTTAAACTCGGGTCGCCAAACCCGGACGCTGAATTTGCAGCGACGGCCAGAGCATAGCGCTCAGTTTTCCGACGTGCAACCACAAGCGAATCTTGCAGATTTGCTGGGGGCGAAATACATTGATTGGGCATCTAGATTTACCTCCAACGCCCCCGGTTGCCGCCGGGGGCGTTTTCATTTCAAGCATGAAATTCCCAGCGCAGGTGAAGCAGCGGCAGATAGCCGCCCTCGATCATCGAATGTGCATACTCATAGGCAGCTGCTTTTTGGTCATCCTCGATAGCGACGAGGCTGAGTTTTTCTGTGTGCATCGCGAGTACGCCCCAGTTGCCGTCAGGCCACGTCATGACGACGACAGTCCGGCCCAGGCTTTCATGCTTATTTCGATACCGGATGAGGCGCTGCATGGCTGCCCGAGACAGGCCGATTTCCTGGAGGAGAGAGAATGGTTGTAATGTCGCTTTATGGGCTACAGACGCTCTCATGCGGCCTCCTTGGCGCGCAGTGCGATGCGTGCTCGGACCCAGTTCTGAACTTCGCTTAAAACCCAGGCTACCGGCGCTCCACGGGCGTTGCTTTCGCTGAGTTTGACGGGGAGAGGAAAGCCGCTTTCCGGCTGGCACATCAGCTTGTAAATCGTGGATCTGGCAAGACCGACGATGGCTGAAACTTCGCCTATGCGGATCAGCGTAGTGGCTGGATCAAGTTGAAAGGGGAGTGGGGGCCGGTCAGTCATGATCGTCCCCCTCTGGCCCAAATGTGGTCGCTTCCAAAGAAAGAATTTCATTCCGGGATTGGAATATCCACTGAACCACCTCGACAAGGCGATAGCGGTATTGCCCTGCGATCCCTGTCGATGTGAGCGGCTTACCCCGGCGGCGCCAATCCGCTAGAGTTTCGTAGCCTATGCGCAGCGCGTAACCGACTTGTCCTTCAGACAAAAAACCATGAGGAACACTTACGAGCGGTTCTAAATCTCCGATGTTTTTGCTGCAACGGTACAACCAGCGCAATACCTCGGACCTTCGGTATTTGGGCCTACCGTCGATGTTCGTCCAGTTGAGAGGTCTACCCTTGCGGCGCCATTCCGCAAGGGTTTCGGGGCAGATGCGCAGTGCGTAAGCGACTTGCCCGCCAGTCAAAAACTCATGCGGGCCGTGGGTGACGTTTGTCCGCGCCTGGGTGGGAGCAGCGGTGTTTAGCGATTCTGATGGAGCGGTGTTTGCGTACATATCAATCTCCTGCGTATCCGTGATCGACAGGAGCGACTTTATTTACCCAATTGGAACTGTGCTTAGCTCATTCCCATATATTTCTCATCCGCTCAAGAATCTCCCGATAGGCTTCACTCGCCTGCTCATCATCTGCGCTTGAACGCTTTTTCTTGGGGGCCCATACCTTGCCCTGAACCAGGATGTTTTTTATTTGTTTCTGGCTGAGGGAGTGTTTTTTCGAAAGGGAAGCCACTACCTCGGCGTGGATCTTTCCTGATCCCGTATCGCGCTCGTAGGCATCGCAAATACTTTTGTCTCGTGGGGCATTACCTAAGCGTCTGACTTTCGCCGATTTATCGGAGCCTTTGCGTGAGACGGCTTTGCGATATTCTTGAGCTGTTTGTTGTTGAGTTGCAGCATTTTTTTTATCCGCTTCGGCTTTTACGGCATAGGTCTCGGCCTCTGCAATGTAACTCCGAGCATCCCCTAAATAGGTCGCGAAAGACTCCCCAGTTTCACTTTCCTCGACCTTGAACTGTTCACGATGTTTGTTGACCATCTCGAGATAAGAGTCAGGGAAGACGCGCGCCATTTTTATAGCTCGTTCATGGTCACCACGATTTGCATCACCCTCGACTAGGTCTATCCATCTCCAAAGCGTGAAGATTGCTCGACACGCACGATCCATCGCTAGGGTCGCCACTAGCTGAGCATCAGATACTCCAGAGCTATCAAGACGGCTAGTGCGTGTTGCAAACGCTAGCCCTAATGCAGGAAACCTGTTGAACGATTGTCGAATGTTGTACGACAGATGACATACCGCAGAAACGACCTTACGGGCATGAGGATCCCAGAGCTCGTCGCAAACGTAGAATTCTTTCCAGAACGATTGCCCTTTGCAGATCACATCAAATGCCTCCGCGAAGCGATCCTCAAATTCAGGGTATAAAGCGCGGGTCGTAAGCGTTCTGGGTGGGTCATAAGTATCGACATCCAGCGGGTGCCCAAGAAGATCCCTATAAGGCATCGGCCACCCCCGCACCCCTGAGATAATTCAGTGAACGCGCGATCCATAAATTCCTCAGGAACCGCAGTGCACGGGGCCTACAGCCGGGTATGGCGGGTTTGAGGTGTTCCATTTGAGGCGCTTTTTGGGTGGAACACCTTTTTTGTGTGGAACACCAGGTGTTCCAGCTAAAACAAAAAGGTGTTCCACGTCTGGAGGCCACGAAATACGTGGCTTTCAGCGTTTGTGGAACACCTGGAACACCTGGAACACCGTTTTTTGAGGGGGTACGGAAATGCATCATTATTCGACCCTGCCAAAATGCCCTTCGATCACGTTACCTTTCTCCAGTCCATCTAGGTAATCGGCGTACCACTGCATCATCGTTGTACGTGGCGCCAGGTACTGGGCCTTGTTGTAAATTCCGCGCACGCCTGGTGCCTTGTGACTGAGTTGGGCCTCGATGTGGTCAGCATCAAATCGGTGTTCATTCAGGGCGGTGCTAGCGATGTGCCGAAACCCATGGCCTGTCTGTCGACCTTCATACCCGAGACGGCGTAGAGCCATTAGAAATACCGTATCGCTTCGAGGTTTGGTGCGGTCGCTTCTGCCAGGAAAGAGTAACGGGTAAGCGCCGGTCAGGACGTGCAGCTCTTTGAGGGCTTCAACGGCCTGACGGCTGAGTGGTACTAAATGCTCGAGGCCTTTCTTACGGCCTTTGCGCTCCACCGGGATTGTCCAAAGTTTTTTATCAAGGTCGAATTCGTCCCATAACGCTTCACGTAGCTCACTGGGGCGAACAGCGAGGAGTGTCAGCAAGCGCAAGCCCAGTTGCACATCTTTGGCGTGGGGGTAGGAGCGAATGGCGCGGAGGAGGGCGGGTAGTTCTTCAATGCTGACGTGGGCATAGTTTTCGGGCTTACCTGCCGAAAGGAATTTATGCACACCGTCGAGTGGGTTGTTTATCGCCCGACCGGTTACGCGAGCTAAGTCATAAATGTCTTTGCAATAGGCT
Source organism: Pseudomonas sp. LAMO17WK12:I1 (assembly GCF_900177315.1). Taxonomy (NCBI): domain Bacteria; kingdom Pseudomonadati; phylum Pseudomonadota; class Gammaproteobacteria; order Pseudomonadales; family Pseudomonadaceae; genus Pseudomonas; species Pseudomonas sp. LAMO17WK12:I1. Next base: position 62,679 of record NZ_FWZV01000017.1, read on the forward strand.
CTGACTCGGCTCATCTGCTCAAGGATGCCTTGTCGTTCCATTCCGCGTAGCAGTTCCATCCACTCCATCGACAGAATGCCGGTGTATGGGCGATTGCCGAAGGAGGGGAACACGTGGCGCTCCAACGCACCTATGACCCGTTTAGCGGTGCCGGCATCCCAGGAGTTGAGTCGCGAGCTATGCCACTCCCGTGCGAGTGGCTCGAACGTATTGTTACTGGCCGCTAGCTCAGCAGCTCGGCGAGCCTGTTTGGTCGCCATTGGGTTCTTGCCGTCGGCTGCGTCACTGCGCAGTACGGAAGCCTTCTGCCTTGCAAATGCGCCGCTGACCTCTGGATAACCTCCGAGACCTAACCAGCTCCATTTACCAGCTGGCGTTTTGTAGCGCAGTTGCCAGGACTTTTGACCGTCGGGTTTCACGCGGAAATACAGACCGTTGCCGTCCTGCTCCCGGTATTCCTTGATGTCGGGCTCCAGGCTTGCCAGGACGGTGTCAGACAAGGGGCGGCGCTTGATTTCAGAACGTTTCATGGGCATGTATCCCCTGAGTTCTATTTTTAACCAAGGATACACAGGGGGATACACGGTGGGAAGGTATAGGGGTAGACAGAGGTGAACAGCCAGAAACAAGAAAGCCCGCACTAGGCGGGCTTCTTGGGGTTGTTTATAGACTGCTGTAGACATCTATAAACAGGTACTTGGTGGCTACACAGGGACTTGAACCCCGGACCCCAGCATTATGAATGCTATGCTCTAACCAACTGAGCTATGTAGCCAAGTGGCGCGCATTATTCGCGTAGAACGGGAATGCGTCAAGCATTTATTTTGAGTTTTTATCTACGCTTTCAATTGTTTATCGGAAATGAGCGAGTTGGGCGACGAGTGGTTGATGATTCGCTGCTTCTATGAAGGGACCCCCCTGGCGCCAGGCAATCCCTCGGCTGCTGGGCAAAGCAGCTCGTTGATCCTGCTTGCAACGGGACTGATCGCTCAAGGGGCTTGGGGCTGATGTTCGGTTTTGGCGGGATCGGTGCGACGCTGTCAGGGTGATTGGTGATCTTCCTGGCACGTACGAAAAAGGTCTGATTCGGTTGGGCAGATATCCCTTTCGCCCAACGCTTGGCCAGTCAGCCGGTTTTACGATTGGAACGGGTTCTGGGTGGTGCGCTTGAGCTGTTCGCGTGCTCGCGACAAGCGTGAGCGAACGGTGCCGATAGGGATGTCCAATACATCGGCGGTGTCCTGGTAGCTGCCGTCGGTTTCCAGCGAGGCGTACATCGTCCTGCGCATTTCCGTCGGCAGGTGGTCAATGGCGCTCAGGGTGTTCTCCAGGCGGCGGTTGATCTCAAACTCCCAATCCAGGTTGTTGTTTTCTTCCTGTCCATGCCACAACGATTCATCAAATTCGCAATGCACGGGTTTGGCATACATGCGCCTGAAGTGGTTGCGAATCAGGTTTTGCGCGATGCCGCACATCCAGGTGCTGAGCGAGGCGTTACCGCAGAAGCGCTCGCGGTTGCGCCAGGCCTCCAGGTACGTCAGTTGCAGAAGATCATCCGCATCTTCGGGGTTAAGTACGCGCTTGTGAATGAAGCGCCTGAGTTTTTTCTGCTGGTCGTCTGTCAGGTGATGCATGAATTGAGGCGAGCTGCCAACGAGGTGAGCTAAAGCTTCAATGGGGAGATTCATGTTTTTTTTCCTTAGGGTAGACGCAGTCGAGCGGGTGTCGACAGGTCCCCTTAGCACTCCCTGTGCCAATCGAAAAAAACACATAACTATATGATTTACATATATAAATATTTTTATTTGGTGGGTTTTTATGCAGTGATTTGCATGGGGCGCCTAAGGCTTTTGCAAGTTTTTTCAAATTCCTAGTGAGCACGGATTTTGATGGAACTGCATGGGGAGACGTTGCCACACAGGGAAACACTCTTCCTGTACTGGCGTGTCCATGGAACAAGTATCCCGTAAAACAACTGACCCTCGTAACGATGTGCGCACCCACCCCTCTGAGGGTGAAGCGGTTGTCAGCCATGCCTCAGCGCAAGTGCACACATCCGCGAAGGGCATCGATGAGCTTGCACATCTGTTTGGTCAGGAGGTGGAGCTCAACAGCCGGGCGCTGAACGAACGAAAGATGGTGGTACGCGTGCTCCCGGCCGAGCAGCTTGCGCAACTTTATGATCAGTTGGGCCATCCGGCCAAGAAAACCCTGGCTTTCCTCTCACTGCTCTTCAGGCAGCAATTGCAGGACAGACCGACTGTCGAAAAATTGCTGAAGCTTGCGGACGGGGACCCGGCGCGCGCGTTCGTGGTGCTCAAGCATGTGGTGGCCAAGGCAGACAGCGAGGGCCGCCCGTCCGACACTACGTTGGCGCGCGATGCAATTGCCAAGCTTGAGGCTCGTTTCAAAGGGGAGATCCAGGCCGGCCTGAACATTGCCTTGGCATTGCAGTCGGCCGGGGTCGACCCGCAGGAGCGCCAGGCACTGCGTGTGCTTTACTATGCCAGTGTGGTCACGCGCCAGTCCCTGTCGACGATGATGCAGGCTTTGCTGGGTGTATATGGTGGTGAGCAGTTCCACGTCGGGCTCAAGGTGATGCGTAAGGCTTTGGCGGATGACATCGCGGCCGCGGTGTCGTCAATGCCCACACCCCTGTTGCGCACTTTGCTGATGGGCCTGCGGGACTGCGGGCAACTGAGCAGCGTATTGGGCGGTTGTCACAAGCTGATCCAGCGCTTGAGTATCGAGCATAACGCCGTGAGCTTGTTGCAACGCCTGCTGGGGTATGCCGGCGCCGGTATCGCTGTCGATGAATTGCTGCGGTTGGGGGACGAACTGGGAGGCGGTCCGCTTGACCGTCAACTGATGTCCCTCAATGCCCTTTACCCTCTTTTTCAGCAATTTCCCCTGGCATTGTGGTCCGAAAAGCGAATACGTCTGGAAACCCTGCAGATCCTGCTGACGGTGATCGATGAACTGGACCGCGCCTTGCGTGGACCCACACGGTATGCCGGTGAACCGAGGCTGATGACGTGACCGCTCTGTCGGCCATCAACCGTGGGTTGCTCAAAGTGGCACAACGCGCCGAGGTGCTGGGCGCTGTGGTGGTCATGGCCATCGTATTCATCTTTATCGTGCCGTTACCCACCTGGCTGGTGGATATTCTGATCGCCCTCAATATTTGCATTTCGTGCCTGTTGATCGTGCTTGCGCTTTACCTGCCGGGCCCCCTGGCGTTTTCTTCGTTCCCCTCGATCCTGCTGTTGACCACCATGTTTCGACTGGCCCTGTCGATTGCAACCACGCGTCTGATCCTGCTGGAGCAAGACGCCGGAGATATCGTCGAGGCCTTCGGTAATTTCGTGGTGGGTGGCAACCTGGCGGTGGGAATGGTGATTTTCCTGATCCTGACCCTGGTTAACTTCCTGGTGATCACCAAGGGCTCGGAACGGGTGGCCGAGGTCGCGGCGCGGTTCAGCCTGGACGCCATGCCGGGCAAGCAGATGTCCATCGACAGTGACTTGCGTGCCGGCCTGATCGACGGCACGCAAGCGCGGGACAAGCGCGAGCAGTTGTCCCGTGAGAGCCAGTTGTTCGGTGCGATGGATGGGGCCATGAAGTTCGTCAAGGGCGACGCTATCGCGGGGTTGATCATCGTCGTGGTCAACCTGCTGGGTGGCTTCTCTACGGGCATGTTCCAGCACGGCTTGAGCGCCGCTGATTCAATGGCGTTGTATTCGGTGCTGACTATCGGCGATGGCCTGATTGCACAGATTCCGGCGCTGCTGATCTCCCTGACCGCCGGCATGATCATCACCCGGGTGGCGCCGGAGGGGCGCAAGGGCATCAGTAACATGGGGGCCGAAATTGCCCGGCAAATGACCAGCGAGCCCAAGAGCTGGATAATCGCTTCGGTGGGCATGCTCGCCTTTGCGATAGTGCCCGGTATGCCGACCGGGGTATTTATCCTTATTTCGCTGATAACCGGCACATTGGGGTATTACCTGATGCGCCAGCGTCAGCGAGAGGCAGCGCCCGCGGCCGAAGCCTCCGAAGCCGTGCGTCCCGAAGAGAACGGAAAAGAGGACTTGCGCGGGTTCGATCCGTCGCGCCCCTACCTGTTGCAGTTTCCCCCGGTTTTGCGTGGGACGCCTGAGGTGACGGAGCTTATTCATGGGATTCGCCAGTCCCGAAATGCACTGGTTGCCAATATCGGCCTGACCCTGCCGCCATTTGAGGTCGAGCTCGATGACTCGCTGGCCGCCGACGAAATGCGTTTCTGTGTGCATGAAGTGCCGATGGTCAAGGCCTCGGTTGTCAACTATCTGGCCGTTGAGCGTAACGCCTTGACGGTCGAGCCCGAGCATGGAATACCCGGGCTGGCCGAGCGTGATGAACAGGACTGGGTCTGGCTGGCACCGGATGATCCACTGCTCGACGATCCGCAACTGGAGCGCTTCACCGCGACCAGTCTGATCATCGAACGCATGAAGCAGGCCATGATGCTCAGCGGCCCGCAGTTCCTGGGGATCCAGGAGAGCAAGTCGATCCTCAGCTGGCTGGAGCACAACCAGCCGGAGCTGGTGCAGGAACTGCAGCGAATCATGCCGCTGTCGCGCTTTTCGTCGGTGTTGCAACGCCTGGCCAGCGAAGGTGTGCCGCTGCGGGCCGTACGGCTGATTGTCGAATCGTTGATCGAGTATGGCCAGCATGAGCGTGAACCGGAAGCATTGGCCGACTACGCGCGTATTGCGCTCAAGGCGCAGATTTTCCACCAGTACAGCGAGGCCGACGGCCTGCATGCCTGGCTGCTTTCACCGCATACGGAAAACATCCTGCGCGAGGCATTGCGACAGACCCAGACCGGGGTGTTTTTCGCGCTTGACGATGAGCACAGCGCTGCGTTGATCAGCCTGCTCAACCAGGCCTTTACCTTAAGGGCCAAGAGTAAAAGTGTGCTGTTGGTGGCGCAGGACCTGCGAAGCCCCTTGCGTACCTTGCTGCTGGAAGAGTTCAACCATGTCCCGGTGCTGTCGTTTGCCGAGTTGGGGAGCTCCTCCAAGGTCAAGGTGCTGGGGCGCATTGACCTGGGCCAGGACGAGCTGATGCGTGGTGCGGTGGCATGAGTATTCGGCCATGGCCAGCGTGGAGGTTGCGATGATGTTTGAGTTAAGGGTGCTTGATGGGCTGCGCCAGGGCGCTGCGTTGCCGTTATTTGGGGAGCGATGGAGTATTGGTGCGCACGCGGACGCTGACCTGATGCTGAACGATCCGGGAGTCGTCGAGCAGCATGCGTGCCTGCGGTTTATCGACGCCAACTGGTTGGTGCAGGCCGAAGCCGGACTGTTGCGAGACCCCGAAGGCCAGGTACTGGCGCAGATCGCCAAACTGGAACTGAATGTGCCGTTTACAGTGGGAGGGGTGCGGCTGTGCGTGACCTTGGCCGAGCAACCCTGGCCTCAACCCGCAGCCCCTGCTCCGGTAGCGCCGGTAGTGCCGCTAGCGGCCGATGTGCCTGCGCAGGTGATGACGTTATCGTCAATCTCGCCCTCCCAGCAGAAGCGCCTGATCAGCCTGGTGCTGGTGGTGACGGTAATCATTGTGGCAGTGGGCATGGTTTCCACTGGGGAGCGTGAGGCGCAGGCTTCGCTGATGCCGCCCGCGGTGCAGAAACAGGAATTGGCTTCGTCTTTTGAAGTACGCCAGCAGTTGTTGAAGATGCTCAGCGAGCGTGAGTTGAGTCAGCGGGTTACCTTGCAAGTGATCAATGACCAGGTGGCGCTCAATGGAGAGGTCTCACAGGACGAGGTGGAGCTGGTAGCACGCATGCTCAGCCGTTTTGGTGAGCAATTCGACAGCTCGGTGCCGGTGATCAGCCGTGTGCGTGTGCGCGACGGCACACTGCCATTCAGGATTGTGCAAATCGTCGGCGGGCCGAATGGTCACGTGGTCCTGGAAGAAGGCAGCCGACTGTTTGTGGGCGACGAAGTGGAAGGGCTGCGGCTGGTGCTGATCGACAACGGCAAAGTGGTTTTTGATGGTGCGCAGCGTTACGAGGTGCGCTGGTGAGTGCGGAACTGCAAGCTCGTCTGGACGCCTGGCAACAGCGTCAGGCCCAGTCACTGAGCACCTTTGCACCGGTGACGATGCGTGGCCGAATCCAGCGCGTCAACGGCATGCTGCTGCAGTGCCGGCTACCCCAGGCGCGTATCGGCGATTTGTGCCAGGTGGAAAAAAGTCCGGGCGACTACATGCTCGCCGAGATCATCGGCTTCGATCAGCAGGACGCGGTGCTCAGCGCCTTGGGTAATTTGGAAGGCGTGCGGGTAGGTGCTGGAGTGGAGCGCCTTGGGGTATCGCATCGAGTCCAGGTCAGCGAGGCCCTGTTGGGCCAGGTGCTGGATGGTTTTGGGCGGCCGATTACGGGGCAGGGCGTGAGTGCGTTTGTCGAGGCTGACTTACCGGATACCAGTGCGGTGTTGTGTGAAGCGCCGTTGCCCACTGAGCGGCCGAGGATTAACCGTGCACTGGCCACCGGCGTGCGTTCGATCGATGGCCTGATGACGATTGGCGAGGGGCAGCGTGTAGGCCTGTTCGCCGGGGCCGGTTGTGGCAAGACCACCCTGCTGGCCGAGATCGCGCGTAACGTCGAGTGCGATGTCATCGTGTTCGGCCTGATCGGCGAGCGGGGGCGGGAGCTGCGTGAATTTCTCGACCATGAGCTCGATGACCAGCTGCGCGCCAAGGCGGTACTGGTGTGCGCCACCTCCGATCGCTCCAGCATGGAGCGCGCCCGCGCCGCGTTCACGGCCACGGCATTGGCCGAAGGTTTTCGGCGCAAGGGGCAGCGGGTATTGCTGCTGATTGACTCCTTGACCCGTTTCGCCCGGGCCCAGCGTGAGATCGGCCTGGCTGCCGGCGAACCCCTGGGGCGCGGAGGTTTGCCTCCTTCGGTATACAGCCTGCTGCCACGACTGGTGGAGCGTGCCGGGTTGACGCGTGACGGTGTGATCACCGCGATCTATACGGTGCTGATTGAGCAGGACTCCATGAACGATCCGGTGGCCGACGAAGTTCGCTCGCTGCTCGATGGGCATATCGTGCTGTCCCGCAAGCTTGCCGAGCGTGGGCACTACCCGGCGGTGGATGTGTTGGCAAGCCTTTCACGGATCTTGAGCAACGTCGCGGAGCCGGAGGACATCCAGGCGGGTACGGCATTGCGACGGTTGTTGTCGGCGTACCAACAGATCGAGCTGATGCTCAAGCTGGGAGAGTATCAACCCGGCAGCGATGCCCTGACCGATCTGGCGGTGGACAGCCGTCAGGCGGTCGACGGGTTCCTGCGCCAGGACTTGCGTGTGCCTACGCCGATGGTGGCGACGCTGGAGCAACTTAAGGATCTGACCGCCCATGTCCCATTCTGATGTGCTTCTCGGTGAAGTCGAGACGTTGCGGCGCCTGCGCAGGCACAGAGCTGACCGCGCCGAGCGCGCCCTGCGTGAGGCCAGGCGCGCCCAGCAGGCCCTGCTTGCACATATCCAGCAGGCTAAGGATGCGCTTGAGCAGACTCGGCAGGAGGAGGCCCGGCAAAGTGCTGAATTGCTCAGTCAGCATCAGGGTCAGGTGCTGAGCCTCAAGGCCTTGAAATCTTGGGGCGCGCAGGAGCGCTCCCTATCTGCCAGTACTCAGCGGGAGATAGGCCAGTTGGAGGCGTTGCGGGGCCAGCAGGGGGAAAGCGAAAGTCGGGTTGGCAGCGCCCAGAAACACGTCACGGAGTGCCTGCGGCAGGTGGAAAAACTTCAGGAGTTATCCCTCTTACTGGCTCAGGAGCCGACATGACCCAGGTTTCAAATAAACCCACTGAGCGTCCGCGCCAGCGCGAGCCGCGGGACGAGCGTGAGCCGGGGGCCACGACAGCCGTGTCCATGGAACTCGGGCGATTATTCACTCAATTTTTTACTGGAGACGATGGCGGCGCTGGTGTGGGGACTGCCTTATCGGGCAAACAGGCGTGTACCGGTATAGCCCTGATCGAGGCGCTTGCCGAGCAACTGGCGCCTCGTGTGCAGGCTGCGTCGCAGTGGCCGTTGCAGGCGGTGCTGTACTTGCCTCGCCTGGGGCGGATCAACGCCAGCGTGCGCCGCGAGCAGGGCGCCTGGACGATCGAGCTGGAGGCGGAGCAGGACGCTACGGCGCGCTGGCTTTGCGGTGTACGCCAACAGTGCGAGGGTCGATTCGCGGGAGCGCTGGGGCTGCCGGTGAACTTGCTGATGCCCAGCGTCGGTTGCGCATGCTGATGCCGGCGCTGACCTTTCCCTTGATTAATAGCGATACGGTTGCCGCGCGCCGTCGATTGGGGCGCGGCCTGCGCCTGCCGTTCAAGGTGGCCGGGCAGGCCGGCGAGTTGCTGATTGAGCCCGGGCGTGCCCCAGCTGGCGGCAAGGCTTTGTGCTTTGAGACGGTGTGTGGCGTGCTGGCGCTTGTAGAAGCAGGGCCGTTGCTCAGTCTGCTGGGTGAGTGCCCGGTGACCCTGTCCCAGGTTGGCAACGATCCGGACTCCTGGTTCTGGGCCTTGTACCAGTACCACATGAGTCCCCAGGTGCGGGCGCTGCTGGGTTATGTGCGCTTGCTGGAAACGGATCGACCCAAGGGGTTTGGCTGCCGGCTCAGTGTGACCCAGGGGGCGTCCCGGGTTGAAGGCTACCTATGGTTGACCCCCCAGAGTTTCCTGGCCTTGTGTGAGGCAGGGCCTTGGCGCGCCACTGCGGCAGCTTTGCCGGCGCCGTTTCAACTGGCAATCGCCGTGACCCTGGGCCGCGTGCAGTTACCGATTGCGCAGGTGCGCAGCCTGCGTACCGGTGATGTGCTGGTGCTCGGCCCGTATTTTTTTTCCGCCCAAGGCAGCGGCTACGTGCAGGTTGGCAGGCAACGTTTGCATGGCCGCATTGACGATGACACCGGGCCGTTGTGCCTGGCGCTTACTTCTATCGAGGACTCGTCTGTGGACGAACATTTTGCAGCGCCCCATTACTCGGCGCATGAGGATGATGAACCGGTCGTGGATGTATTTGGCCACGAACCATTCGATGAGTTGAGCATGGCGCTGAATGTGCGCTGTGGAACGCTGAACCTTACCTTGGGCGAACTGCGTAACCTCGCGCCCGGTTCGGTATTGGGCATTAGCGGTTACGCTCCCGGCATGGCCGGCCTGTATTACGGCGATCGGCCGATTGGCCAGGGGCAGTTGGTGGAAGTCGATGGGCGCCTGGGGTTGCAGTTGTCTCGCGTGATGTTCGGCCGATGAGTTTGCAGGGGATAGACCCCCTCATTCTGGCGGTATTCCTGGGGGCATTAACGCTGATGCCCATGCTGTTGATCGTCTGCACATCGTTCTTGAAGATCGTCATCGTGCTGATGATCACCCGCAATGCCATCGGTGTGCAGCAGGTACCGCCCAGCATGGCCATCAATGGCATCGCGTTGGCGGCCACGCTGTTCATCATGGCACCAGTGGGTTATGAGATCGCCGAGAGCGTCAAGGCATCGCCCCTGGACATGAGTAACGTGCAAACGTTTCTGCAGACGGGCAATGAGGCCATCACACCGTTACGCGCATTCATGCTGCGCAATGTGGACCCGGATATATTGACGCACCTGCTGGAAAACACCACGCGCCTCTGGCCTGCACAAATGGCGCAGGAGGTGCAACGCGAAGATCTGATCCTGGTGATTCCGGCTTTCGTGTTGTCGCAGCTGCAGGCAGGGTTCGAGATAGGCTTCTTGATCTATATCCCCTTCATCGTGATCGACCTGATTGTTTCCAACCTGCTGCTGGCGCTGGGCATGCAAATGGTCTCGCCGATGACCATTTCCCTGCCGCTCAAATTGCTGTTGTTCGTGTTGGTGTCGGGTTGGTCACGGTTGCTCGACAGCTTGTTCCTCTCCTATCTCTGAGTGGCGTATGGACCCGATTGTGCTGTTCAAGCAGGGCATGTTGCTGGTGGTGGTGCTGTCTGCCCCCCCATTGATTGTGGCGGTGGTGGTGGGGGTGCTGGTGTCTCTGGTGCAAGCATTGATGCAGATACAGGACCAGACGCTGCCTTTTGGCATCAAGCTGGTGGCCGTAGGGGTTACGTTGATCCTGACGGGGCGCTGGATTGGCGTGGAGTTGATCCAACTGATCAACTTGACCTTCGAAATGATTGGCCGCTCGGCCCGGAACTGAGGCCTCGCCCGTGTTGGCTTATCTTGATTTCCTTCCCAGTCTGATGATCGGCATGGCGCGAATCTACCCGTGCGGAATACTGGTGGCGGCGTTCTGTTTCCAGCATATACGCGGCATGCTCCGGCACATCCTTGTGATGGTCATGGCGCTGATGCCCGCGCCGGGTATTCATGCTGTGTTGACGGAGCATGATTACTCAGCGTTTGTGCTCGCTGCATTGGCGCTCAAGGAGCTGGCACTGGGGGTGTTGCTGGGGATGTTGCTTGCGATGCCGTTCTGGCTGTTCGAGTCGGTGGGGGCTTTGCTCGATAACCAGCGCGGAGCCTTGGCCGGTGGTCAGCTCAATCCTTCACTGGGGCCGGATGCGACGCCGATAGGGCATTTGTTCAAGCAATTGGCGATTTTTCTATTGATGGCCACCCTGGGGTTAGGCGCGTTGACTCAGGTGATCTGGGACAGTTACCTGATTTGGCCACCCACCGTATGGTTCCCACTCCCGGCGCCTGATGGCATGAGCGTATTTGTCGGCCTGCTGGGCGACACCTTCACCCATATGATGCTCTACGCTGCTCCCTTTATCGCGGTGCTGCTGTTGCTGGAGTTCGGCATCGCACTGCTGGGGGTCTACAGTCAGCAGCTACAGGTGAGTACGCTGGCGCCACCGGTCAAGTGCCTGGCGGGGATCGGTATTCTGCTGTTGTATTTTGCGCTGCTGCAGGACTTGATCGTGGGGAGTATGAGCCAACTGAGTGACCTGAAGCACTCGCTGGGCCTTTTATTCAAGGCCCCGATGCCATGAGTGACTCGGGGGAAAAAAAGCACCCGGCGTCAGCCAAGAAGCTGCGTGACCAGCGCCAGAAAGGCCAGGTCGCTCAAAGTCAGGATGTGGCCAAGTTGATGGTGCTGGCGGCCATCAGCGAGATCGCCTTGTTCACCGCCGATACCAGCTTGCAACGTTTCCAGCAATTGATGGTGTTGCCGATCTCACGCCTGGACCAGCCCTTTGTACGGGCGTTGGAAGAAGTGCTGATTGAAGGCCTGGTGGTGTTCTTCTCATTCGGCCTGCTGATGGCCGGCGTGGCGATTGCCACGAAGCTGATCGCCAGTTGGATGCAGTTCGGATTGCTGTTTGCACCCGAGGCACTGAAGCTCGATTTCAATCGTCTCAACCCGATCAGCCAAGTTAAACAATTCTTTTCTGCCCAGTCGCTGATGAATCTGTTGATGAGCATCGCCAAGGCGTTTCTTTTGGGGCTGATCGTATTCCTGGTGGTCTGGCCCTCTCTTGGGACGTTGATCAACCTGGCCAACAGCGATCTGCAAAGTTACCTACTGGCGTTGATCGCCCTGTTCCGCTATCTGCTGCATGCCTGTCTTGCATTGTTACTGGTACTGGCAGTTATCGATTTCACCTTGCAGAAGTACTTCTTCGCCAAGCGCATGCGCATGACCCAGGTCGAGGTCGTCAAAGAGTACAAGGATATGGAAGGCGACCCGCATGTGAAGGGCCAGCGCCGCGCGCTGGCGCAGCAATTGGCCCAGGAGGAACCGAAGGTCAAGCTGCCCAAGCTGGAGGAAGCCGACATGCTGGTGGTCAACCCGACCCACTTTGCTGTCGCCCTGTATTACCGCCCGGGCAAGACACCGCTTCCGCTGCTGGTCAGCAAAGGTACGGATGCCGTCGCCCGCCAGTTGATTGCGCAGGCGAAGGCTGCCGAGGTGCCGGTCATCCAATGCGTATGGCTGGCACGCTTGCTCTATACCAAAGCGTTGGGAGCAAGCATTCCCCGCGAATCCTTGCAGGCTGTGGCACTGATCTATCGCACCTTGCGTGAGCTTGATGATGAAGCCAAGCGCGAAACGCTGGAATTGCCTGAGTTGGAACGTCGCTGATCAGCAGGTGGAGCGTGTGTCCAGGGCTTGGAGATTGGCCAGGGAAAGCATCCGGCTGAGGAGTCCGTCGAGCGCATCGTTTGCAGCCGGCAGCGCGTGCCAGATTACCAAGGCATCCTGCGCGTCCAGGTAGATAAAACAACCATCGAACACCACGGCAAGCTCAAAGCGCCGCTCCAATACCTGCTGCAACTGCCCTGCCTGTAATGCTGAACGAGCGACTTGCAAGGCCATGCCCGGGCGTTTGCCGGCGTGCAGTGCACATGCTTTGATACCGGGAGCGAGTATCAGGTGAGCGGCAGCGCCACTCACCAGATTGTCCAGAAATACCTGGCGTTGATTGTCGGGCATTTCCTGGCGGCTCATCGTTCCAGCGAGATAGTCTGGTAATCCGCACGTTCCCCGGCGGGACCAGGCTCGGCACGCATCTGCGGTGGCCACCAGATCACCATCTTGTCCTTGCTCGATTGCGGGCGTGAGCAGGAGTCCCCCTTGCAGGTGGGCGTGCAGGCGGTGACAAGCAGTGCCGTTGCGATCAGGGTGACGCACAATAAGCGGTGTTTCATGGCGTGGCCTTCTGAGCAGGAGTAATCAAGGAGGGGCGAGGCACGCTGAGGTGTTCATCCTTCACCACCGGGCGCATGGCGATAAACACCTCGGCTTCCTCACCCGGCTTGAGCCAGGCGCGCGGCCATACGCTGACGGCCAGGGTCTGCGAGTTGCTGCATTCCTTTTCGTCGATACGCACGTGGCGTTTGACCTGGTTACGCAGGACCACTACCGCCACGTTGTAGTCCGGTCCCGCATACCATTGGCTGCGTTCGGTGTTCAGCGCGAGCAAGTCGCGGGTGCTGCACAAACTGTTCAGCCCCAGGGGCATTGGTGCCGCCTTGAAGGCCTTGGGCACTTTCCCGCTGACCATGTGCGCCAGGGTACTGATGATGTCGCTGCGCTTGATTACCGGCTGGTGAGGGCTGTAGCGCCGCGCCAACGGTGCGAGGGCTGCCTGCAATTCGACCTGGTCGGCCTGGGGCAGGTAGCGCGACGGATCGGCCTGGTCACCGATGACGCGCGGGGTGAGGATGAACAGGCGTTCACGTCGATTATTCTGCCGTTCTGTCGAGGAAAACAGCGCCTTGCCCAGTAGCGGGATATCACCCAATAGGGGGACTTTGTTGCGCTTGTCGCTGCTTTCGGTGACGTGGAAACCACCGACCACCAGTGAGCGCTTTTCCGCCATGACGGCCTGGGTGCTGACCTTGCCTCGGCGTACATCGAGGTTGCCGGGAGTGGGGTTGGTTTCGTTGAAGTTGCCATCTTCGATATCCACCGCCAAATGGATCTGGTGGCTGCCACGGCTGGTGATGACACGGGGGACCACCTGGAAGCTGGTGCCCACGGTGACCGGTAAAATGGTTGCATTCTCCCGGCCGGGGGTCAGGTACTGGGTGCGGTTGAAGTCGATGACCGCCGGTTGGTTTTCCAGGGTGAGCACCGAGGGGTTGGAGACCATGCTTGCCAGCCCCTTGGCTTCCAGCGCGCGTATATCTGCGTAGAAGCGCTCGCGGTTCTCAATCGACACCTGTGAAGAGGTGCCCGGTGCCATATTGACGCCGCCACGGAATCGGCTGTTCTGAAACCCCCAGTTCACCCCGAACTCTCGCAATTGGGTGCGCTCGATATCGAGAATGATCGCGTCGATTTCCACCAGTTTGCGCGCGACATCGAGTTGAGTGATCAACTCTCGGTACATGCCCTGCCGCTCAGGCAGGTCATAGATCAGCACAGCGTTATTGCGTACATCGGCTTCGACGCGAATCCTGCTGGGTGAGACCGGGGCTCGCGAGGTGAGTGTCGGGAGCGGATCCACCTGCCCGGTGTTAACGTTTGTACCCAGCATCTGCCGCAGTAAAGGGTTGTTCAATCGGGGAATGTTCGGTACGAGCGGCGCTGGCTGTGACGGGGAGGGTTGGTTCAGCCTGTTGAGGGTCGAATTGGAGCGCGGCTCCAGCAATCCACGCAGAATGCTGGCCACTCCCGGAATAGTGAGCTTCTCGCCGCGGTAATCCACTTGACGATCCGTCGCATTGGCGAATTTAAGCGGGAAACTCAGCACACTCTGCTTTTCATCCGGAGAGCGGCGCTGGGTACTGAACTGTTTGATCTGCTCGATATAGCGTCGAGGGCCCGAAACCAGTACCACGCCGTCTTCGGGCAACTCGCCCCAACCGAAACGGCTATCGAGCAGGCCAATATCGGTGAGCGCTTGCTTAAGGTCGGCAATGGTCTCGGAAGAAACCTCCAGGCGCGCCGAGTCTTGCTGGTCCAGCGTGCTGATATAGAGGGTGTTGTTGTACAGGTACCACTGGAAACGGTGTTCTACCCCCAGACGGTCGAGCATCGACTGCGGGGTATTGGCGCGAATCTTGCCATTTACGTTGCCTTCCAGCAGGCCCTCGACATGTAGTTGTGTCCCAAAGGTCTGGGCGAAATCCTCCAGCACTTCCCGGAGTGGCTTATGTTCAGCTTCATAAGCGTATGCGGTGTTTTTCCACTCGGGGGGTATGGCCGCCAGTGTGTTCCCTGCTGGGATCAGCAGCCAGGGAAGCAGGATCATGTTGCGCCAATGGAATCTTTTAAGGGAATCGGCAGGCGAGTCTGGACGCAAGCGACTGCGCTTGTGAGGCTTGTTAGACATTCACAGTTCTCTGTTCAGTAGGATAGTGAGCGTAGCGAAGTGGGTTTGAGGTTTCGGGCCGGCTGAGCGAGACGTGTCACCGTTGAGCGCCATGTGTCACGTTGGTTAAGCAGGGCTTCGAGACAGCCGAGCACAGCCCTCTTTTCCTGCCCGCTGCGCAGACTTTGAACCAGCCATAGCGCGCCGCTTTCAGTTTTGAGGGCCAGTGCGCCTTGGAAATGATTCAGGCTGGCGGCGCCCAGTCGCATCCAATTCTGCAGGATTGCATTATCGGGACGAACTGAAGTTAGTTGAGCACCCAGTAATAGCACTTCCCCTTGACGTTTAAGAATGATTTCATCGTCGCCTTCGAACAAACTGATCTGTTCGTTATGGCTGTTTAACCATTCATTGATCAACTCGTGCATATCAGGTGAAACTCTCAAACGTCGATTTGTACATAAGATGGGTCGCCCGCTTGTGCTCGTGATAAGCCATATCGCTCGCAGAGCGTCTTAGCGCGAGGTTGTAGAATAGTTCGGCAGACTCTTCATCCTCTTCTTCCATCTCCACTAAAGCCCTAAGACGTTTATCGCTGACAGCGTTATTCTTCAAAAGTTGGCGTGACAACTTATCGAAAAAGTCCATATGGTTTTCCTTATTGTGGAGAGGACTCGTTTGCGTAACTGCCGTTGAAAAAAGCTTCGATCATCGAATTCCAACTGATGCGAAAATCGCCCTCGTCTGTTTTCAGTACCAGTGTCTGCAGGGGGGTTGTGCCATCAGCCTGAAGTTTCCAGCGTGTGGAGGTGTGACGAACAAAAAACTGTTTCACCTCCTCCAGGTCATGGGGGTGACAGAGTAGTGTGGCGTTGACCTCTTGAATCTGGTTCGCCATCAAATGCTTGAGAAGGGCTCCAAGCCTTTGTTGGGCTACCGTCTCGTCAAGCAGGCAGCGAATTGCCTGGTTGGTGATCGATGTTGCGTAGTGCTCCAGGCTGTCGTACATCGCTTGACGGTCGTGCTCCCATCGCTTGAATTGGGCATCCGCGCGCTGCCAGACCTCCAGGGATACTTTTTCCAGCAAGGCTTCGCATTTTTCCTCTGCCAGGCTTATCAGCTCATCGGCCTGTGCATGGGCCCGGTTCAAGAGTTGGTCGGCCTGCTTCCAGTTGGCAAGCTCTTCCCGCAGGATCAGGCTGCTCTGTACGTGCGTAGCGTCCTTGAGCAACTCAATGGTGTATCGACATAACATCGCTGATTTCCTTACCCCTTCGATTCAGGGGGGCGTGGGGTCGCTTGCCAAATTCGTCACGCGCCAGACCACGGCTTGCCACAGTGTGTTCAGGCGGCTGCTGGCGTTCTCGAATGAGATATTTCTTTTTTCGACATCACCTACACGCTCACGTGGGAAGCGCAACCGAAGACGTTGCCAAGTCGCCGGTTCCACCCAGCTATGGAGCAATTGCAATGGATCAGCGTCGCAAGGCAGCATGGCTGGGGGCAGCGCCTTGGACAGACGCATGCACCACAGATGATGGCTGTTGCTCAAGGGGGCTGCTGCCTCAGGATTAAAGGTGTCGTGAATCAGTGTCATCGCCAGGTCGAGTTGCTCAGTTGAGGCGAGGGCCAGGCGAAGCACGGTAGGGTGAGGGGCAGCAGGCAAGCAGGTTGCAACCCCCGTGAGGTTGCCCGGCGCCAACCGTCCAAGGTGATATAGCGTGCTGATCGCTGGGTATTTTTCGCCTCTCCAGTCCTCGTGGGCATACTTCCATGGGAATGCCCACCATTGAGCCCAGGCCAGATGTTCGCTCATTGGATTGACGGGTCTAGGCGTCATGGGAGAGGCCAGTCGATTCGCCTGCCACGGACGCACCTTTTACAAGACGCTGACGCCGATTGCGTAGGAATAGTCCGGTGCTCACGACGGCAACCATGGCTAGCAGAGTGAAGACTGTGCTGTTGCGCCAAAACCCCAGGTCATCGCTGGGTACCAGGAAAGGGCCAAAATACACGAGGCGCTGCTGTTCCTGGTAAGCGGTGGCAGGTACAAATACCACGGTCAGTTTTTGCGGATTTTCCACTGCTGTGGTCATGCCAGGGATGCTGCTTGCCACCATTCTGCGAATGCGTGCTTGGATGTTATCGGGATCCAGGCGCGGATCATGCTTGATGAATACTGACGCGGATGCGGGTTGGACAGGTTCCCCAGGTGCGATGCGTTCGGGCAACACTACGTGTACCCGCGCAACGATAACGCCGTCGATGTTAGAGAAGGTCGCCTCAAGCTCTTGGGACAAGGCATAGATGTAACGTGCGCGCTCCTCCAATGGCGTGGAAATAACGCCTTCCTTGCGAAAGGTATCGCCCAATGTTGCCCGGGCCATTCTCGGTAGACCGGCGGCTTCCAAGGTACGTACGGCGCGTCCGATATCGATTGCGTTAACCGCCACGACGACACCATCTTTGGCCGGGATTTTTAAGGCTCGAATATGTTTATCTGCCAATTCTGCTATGACCTCATTGGCCTCTTGTTCAGAGAGCTGACGATGAAGTTCAACGCGGTCACCGCAACCGCTTAATATCAACGTAATAAAAAAAATCAGCGCGGCGGATAACAATCTATTCATGTTCACTATTGCATATTGCAAATCTTGTCGATGCCTTGAGTTGTCTTGCCAAGGGTTTTTACCAGTAGTTGAGACGTGAGAACCGCACCGGAAAGCTCTCCCGGAAATTTTTTAAGTTCTTGGATATTTATCTGCTTGTTTGTGGATTTCAGTGCTCGCGCAAGACGCGCTCTTGTGATATTGAGCGGCTCAATCGCTTCTATCAGCGCCGTCGGCAGGCCTCTTTTTCCTGAGGCGGAGGTAGCCGGGAATGAGTGTTCGAGCATTGAGCTGAAAAAGTTGACATCCGTATCCAGCGCCAAAAATTCAGACGTCTTGTCGTTCCTCTCGACAGTCTCGTCAGATACTGAAGACTCAATATTTTCTATCCACATGTGAAGTCTACTGTGTGGGGGCGATAGTTTTTTGTCGCTGACGTTAACGATTGAATCATTCAAGCAGTACAAGCACCTCTCCAATCATCAGCTCGGAGAGGTGCTTTTATTATTGGACTGCTTTAGCGGCCGAGGTGACGTTGTTAAACGCTTTCATATCAAGCATTTTCATCGCACCGTCCCTGCCGACAGCTTTTGCTTGGGCTATCAGATCATCGTCGCCTCCGCCCATTGCTCCGGACAAATCCGATGACGTTGGTGAAGCGTAATTATTTGTGGCGTAGCCAGAAGAAACAGGGCTTGAAGCGGAAATTGCGCTCATAATAACTTCCTATCTTAAGGTATTTAAGTGGTACTAACCGTCAGTAAAGCAAATTGTATTGAGTCTGTGACATGTTTCTCCACAACTTGAATCTGACGATGAGTGTGTGGTTGCTAGAAGAAAATGGTTCCGAATATTGCTCGGTATAGATGTTCCTAAATGTGTTTTTTTAGATGCGCTGGTGTCTAGTTAGGCGAGGCACTTAGCTGGAACAGTTTTTCTACATTAATGATATATTTAATTGTTTCATCCTGTAGTACAGCGTGCGCTTGGCAACACCCAGTTCAAGCGCGACGGTTTCTACACAGTGGTGATGCCTGCGCAACGACTCCTCAATAAACGCTTTTTCAACGTGTTGTAGGCGTGCCTTCAGGCCCATCTGGATTTTCTGTTGGTCGCTCACCGAGGTAGAAAACGGTGGCAGGCCCAGCACGAACCTCTTGGCCGTAGAACGTAACTCCCGAACATTACCCTGCCAGGTGTGGCACAGCAGTTGTTGCAGCAGCCCGTCAGTGGGCGGCGGGGCAGTGCGTTTGAACCGGTGGGCTTCCTGCTGAATCATCTCCAGGAACAACGGGATGATGTGCTCTCGCCGATCACGCAAGGCTGGAAGCTGGATGTTGACGACATTCAGACGGAAGTACAGATCGCGCCTGAAGGTTCCGAGTTCGACCATCTGGTGGAGCGATTGTTGGGCAGACGCGATCACACGCATGTCCACCGGGATGAAGCGGGTTGAGCCCAGGCGCTCTACCCCCCGCGACTCCAGCGCGCGCAGCAGTTTGGCTTGCAGGTTCAACGGCATGCTATCGATCTCATCGAGGTACAGGGTGCCGAGATGGGCTGCCTCGATAAAACCGGCACGGGACTGGATGGCGCCGGTATAGGCACCGCTGTTGACGCCGAACAATTGGCTTTCGGCGAGGCTATCAGGAATAGCCGCACAATTGACCGCGACAAAATTGCCCCGCCGTGTCGATAGGCGGTGAACCCGCTGCGCCAGGGTATCTTTGCCAGTGCCGGTTTCTCCCAGCAACAGTATGTCTATGTTGAGGGGGGCCGTGCTGCTCAGTGTGTTTTCAATATCCGTGTCTTCGAAGAGTGAAGTATCTTTTTCATTTTCTCCAAGGGTGGAGACCGACATCGAAGAGTTCTCCATTATCGCTCGACTTCAGTGTTGAGAGGACAGTCTATGCTCGTCAATCAGGAATGAGGGTATAGAACTTATACGGGGATATTGACGTAAGTGTGGGCCGGAATAATGTAGGAAAACCCCGGCATTATTGAGTTTAAATTGTGCAACTGCCTGGCTGCATTAAAGGCGGAGGGGTAAGTAGGGGAAGTCTGGTAGTGAAGTGTGAACGATGCTTGTCCTATGTTAGGAAGTTTCACCTACAAAAAAGCCGATGCAGTGCATCGGCTTTTTTATTTGTCGTAGACTTCGCAGGTAGCGTTTACACGTTAAAGCGGAAGTGCATCACATCGCCATCTTTAACAATGTATTCCTTACCTTCCAAACGCCATTTACCCGCTTCCTTGGCACCGGCCTCACCCTTGAACTGGATAAAGTCGTTGTAGGCGATCACTTCCGCGCGGATAAAGCCTTTTTCAAAGTCGGTGTGGATCACACCGGCAGCCTGTGGCGCAGTGGCGCCGACTTTTACGGTCCAGGCGCGGACTTCCTCGACACCGGCGGTGAAGTAGGTCTGCAGGTTGAGCATTTCGTAGCCGGCGCGGATCACACGGTTCAGGCCAGGCTCTTCCAGGCCCAGGGCCTCAAGGAACATGTCTTTCTCTTCGCCGTCATCCAGTTCGGCGATTTCCGCTTCGATCTTGTTGCACACCGGTACCACGATGGCACCTTCTTCGTCGGCGATGGCCTTGACCACGTCGAGCAAAGGGTTGTTCTCGAAGCCGTCTTCAGCGACGTTGGCGATGTACATCACAGGCTTGGTGGTCAGCAGGTGGAAACCCTTGACCACGGCCTTCTCGTCAGCGCCCATGGTCTTCATCAGGCTGCGTGCTGGCTTGCCCAGGGTGAAGTGCGCGATCAACTGTTCCAGCAGGCCTTTCTGGACCACTGCGTCCTTGTCGCCGCCTTTGGCGTTGCGCGCGACTTTCTGCAGTTGCTTCTCGCAGCTGTCGAGGTCGGCGAAGATCAGTTCCAGGTCGATGATCTCGATGTCGCGTTTCGGGTCGACGCTGTTGGAGACGTGAATCACGTTCTCGTCTTCAAAGCAGCGGACCACGTGGGCGATGGCATCGGTTTCACGGATGTTGGCCAGGAACTTGTTGCCCAGGCCTTCACCTTTCGACGCGCCGGCTACCAGGCCTGCGATGTCGACGAACTCCATGGTGGTCGGCAGGATGCGCTTGGGATTGACGATGGCCGCCAGTGCGTCCAGGCGCGGATCGGGCATCGGCACGATGCCGCTGTTGGGTTCGATGGTGCAGAAGGGGAAGTTCTCCGCCGCAATACCGGACTTGGTCAAAGCGTTGAACAAGGTGGATTTGCCGACGTTGGGCAGGCCGACGATGCCGCAATTGAATCCCATGGTGTTTCCCCTCGGAAAAAAGTCAGGCCTTCTGGCTGTGCAGGTTTTTCATCGCGCGGTTCCATTCACCGGCGAAGATATCCGGCAGCACGCCGAGGGCAAAGTCGATGCTGGCATCGAGTTTTTCCTGTTCGGCGCGTGGCGCACGACCCAGGACGAAATTTGAAACCATACTGGCGACGCCTGGGTGGCCAATGCCGAGCCGCAGGCGGTAAAAATTATTCTGATTGCCCAACTGCGCGATGATGTCGCGCAGGCCATTGTGCCCGCCGTGCCCGCCGCCGAGCTTGAGCTTGGCAACGCCGGGTGGCAGGTCCAGTTCGTCATGGGCCACCAGGATTTCTTCGGGTTTGATCCTGAAGAAGCCCGCAAGCGCCGCTACAGCCTGGCCGCTGCGGTTCATGTAGGTGGTGGGAATCAACAGACGAACATCCTGACCCTGATGCGAGAAGCGTCCGGTCAGGCCAAAATATTTGCGATCGGCCACCAGGTTTACACCTTGGGCGTGGGCGATGCGCTCAACAAAAAGGGCCCCCGCGTTATGCCGGGTCTGTTCGTATTCGGCGCCTGGATTTCCCAGGCCAACGATCAGTTTAATGGCAGTCACGACAGGGGCCCTTCCTTTGGAGTTGTGGATAACATCGCTACACCTGCGTGCGGCGAAAGTGGACGACAAGAGATCATTTACTCAAGAGTAAACGCCGCGTTATCGCCCGCTTTCTCGCTACGTTTCGGTCCGCGATGTTTCCTCAAGCTCCGGCAATACAGAGTGAATTACTCTGCAGCGCCTTCTTCAGCTTCTGGAGCAACGCGTGGAGCGTGTACGTTTGCAACAGCTTTGTCATCGCCGTGAGCCAGTGCGACAAACTCAACGCCTTTAGGAGCCTTGAGGTCGGACAGGTGGATGATTGCGCCGATTTCCAGAGCCGACAGGTCGACTTCGATGAACTCAGGCAGGTCTTTCGGCAGGCAGGTCACTTCGATTTCGTTCAGGACGTGAGAGATCTCGCCGCCTTTCTTGACCGGAGCTTCTTCACCAACAAAGTGCACAGGCACGATAGCGGTCAGTTTCTGGCCGGCTACGACGCGTACGAAGTCAGCGTGCAGAACATGACCCTTGGATGGGTGACGTTGCAGGGCTTTGATGATGACGTTTTGCTTTTTGCCGCCAACGTTCAGTTCGATAACGTGGCTGTAGGCCGCATCGTTTTCGAGCAGTTTGGCAACTTCTTTAGCCAGCATGCTGATGGATTCAGGGGCTTTGTCGCCACCGTAAACTACAGCTGGAACCAGGCTTGCGAGACGACGCAGGCGGCGGCTCGCACCTTTCCCCAGGTCGGAACGCACTTCAGCATTCAGAGTAAAATCGTTCATGTTGTATCTCCAAAATAACCACATTCGCCCCAGCGTTTGCGACCAGCGCTAAAGGCGATATGGGCAAAAAAGCCCCGCCCCAACAGTATGCTGGGGCGGGGCGCTTTTCGTCAGTGAGGTGTTCCGAAGGTTTGACCCTTAGCGGAACATCGCGCTGATCGATTCTTCATTGCTGATGCGGCGAACCGCTTCGGCAACTACCGGTGCGATATCCAGTTGACGGATACGCGCACAGGCTTGAGCAGCGGCGGACAACGGGATGGTGTTGGTCACCACCAGTTCGTCCAGCACGGAGTTCTCGATGTTCTCGATCGCTCGGCCCGACAGCACAGGGTGTGTGCAGTAGGCGAAGACTTTAGCAGCACCGTGCTCTTTCAAGGCTTTGGCCGCGTGGCACAGGGTGCCGGCGGTGTCGACCATGTCATCAACCAGAATACAGGTACGCCCTTCGACATCACCGATGATATGCATCACTTCAGAGTGATTGGCTTTCTCACGGCGTTTGTCGATGATCCCGAGGTCCACGCCCAGGGATTTGGCAACAGCCCGTGCACGCACGACGCCACCAATGTCCGGGGACACGATCATCAGGTTTTCAAAGCGCTGGTCTTCGATGTCATCCACCAAGACGGGGGAGCCGTAGATGTTATCTACCGGAATATCGAAGAACCCCTGGATCTGGTCAGCGTGCAGGTCAACCGTGAGCACACGGTCGATACCTACCACGGTCAGCATGTCAGCAACGACTTTCGCGCTGATAGCCACACGTGCGGAACGCGGACGGCGATCCTGGCGGGCATAACCAAAGTAAGGGATTACAGCTGTGATTCGAGTCGCTGAGGAGCGGCGGAAGGCATCAGCCATCACGACGAGTTCCATCAGGTTATCGTTGGTCGGAGCGCAGGTCGGCTGGATAATGAAGACGTCTTTACCGCGGACGTTTTCATTGATCTCGGCTGTAATTTCGCCGTCGGAGAATTTACCGACAGAGATGTCACCGAGAGGGATATGCAGCTGACGTACGACACGTCGAGCCAGATCGGGGTTGGCGTTCCCCGTAAAGACCATCATCTTGGACACGCGCAGTACCTAGAGGCTGAGGGTAACCTGGATGAGTATTAGAAAATGGCAGGGGCGGCTGGATTCGAACCAACGCATGGCAGGATCAAAACCTGCTGCCTTACCGCTTGGCGACGCCCCTGTATCTGTTGCAACGAGTACCCAGTACTCGATTCCTTTTAGAGCAGACTTTGCAGCTTGCGATGCAACATCGAAACGTTGCTTCCCTTTGCTACAAACCCTGTAAGGGTCTCTGTAAGAAGGGCCGAGACTTTATCAGCTTCAGCTTTGCTTGGGAAGCCCCCAAACACACAACTTCCAGTTCCGGTTAATTTTGCTTCGGTAAATTTACCTAACAAATTCAAAGCGTTACGTACCTCTGGATAACGCCTTGCTACAACCGGTAAGCAGTCATTTCGACTGTTTCCCTTGGGAACGGGGCGCACTTTAATGGGAGGAGAGTTACGTGTCAACAGCGGATCTGAAAAAATTTCTGCTGTACTTACAGATACTTGCGGGACAAGCACGACATACCACGGCTCTTCGGGGTATTCCGGGGTGAGTTTTTCCCCCACGCCCTCAGCAAAAGCGGCGTGTCCACGCACGAAAACCGGGACGTCGGCGCCCAGCGTGAGGCCCAGCGCAGCCAGGCGATCATGGTCCCAGCCCAGTTGCCACAAATGGTTCAGACCCAGCAGTGTGGTCGCTGCATTCGAGCTGCCACCACCGATTCCGCCACCCATGGGCAGAATCTTATCGATCCATATATCGATGCCCTGGGAACAGCCGGACTGCTCCTGGAGTTTTTTCGCGGCCCTCACGATCAGGTTGCTGTCGTGGGGCACGCCTTCGAATTCAGTGTGCAGCTGGATCACGCCATCGTCGCGCAGGGCGAAGGTGAGCTCATCGCCGTAGTCGAGAAATTGAAACAGTGTCTGCAGCTCGTGGTAGCCGTCTTCACGGCGACCGAGAATGTGCAGCATCAGATTGAGTTTGGCAGGAGAGGGCAGGGTCAGTTTTTGTACGGCCACGTTATTGCCCCAGCTTGCGCGGTTGCCAGTCCTTGATCACCAGCGTGACGTCAAGGTCGGTGCCATGCAGCTTGATGCGCTCTGGCAGCCAATAACCGCCCTGTTCCACGTAGCTGAGGTATTCGACCTGCCAGCCATCCTGTTCCAGGGTGGCCAGGCGGCTGTCACCGTTGAGGCTCAGGCGGCTCTTGCTGTCCGGCGCGGGCAAGCCGCGGACCCACCACACCAGGTGCGAGACAGGCAGTTTCCAGCCAATCTGCTCTTCCAGCAGCGCTTCGGGCGAGGTGGCCTCGTAGCGACCCTGGTTGGCGACTTCGAGGCTGACTTGTCCCGGGCGGCCGGTCAGGCGCGCGGCGCCACGCCCCAAGGGGCCGGACAAGCGAATGTCGTAGTAATCCTGGCGTTGCAGCCAGAACAAGGTGCCGCTGCCGGAATCTTTCGGTGCGCGAACCCCGACTTTGCCTTCGATCTGCCAGCCGTCGATGCTGCCGAGCTGATCCTTGTGCTGCTTCCATTGCGCCGGGTTGCCCTGGCCCTCAACGGATTCGCGGGCACCGAAGCCCGCGCAACCGGCGAGCAGGGCGATGAAGCTGAAAACGATAACGTGGCGCAAGAACATAAGCTTAAAGGGTCTCGGATCCGGTCAGGCGCTTGATGGTGCCGCGCAGGATGGGGCTTTCGGGTTGTTCCTTGAGGAATTTTTCCCAGATCTGGCGGGCTTCGCGCTGCTTGCCATTGGCCCACAGCACCTCGCCCAGGTGTGCAGCGACTTCCTGGTCGGGGAAGCGCTCCAGGGCCTGGCGCAGCAAGCGTTCGGCTTCGTCGAGGTTACCCAGGCGATAGTTCACCCAGCCCAGGCTGTCGAGTACGGCCGGGTCTTCCGGGTTGAGCTTGTGCGCCTGCTCGATCAACGCCTTGGCTTCGTCGTAGCGCGTGGTGCGGTCGGACAAGGTGTAGCCCAGGGCATTCAGGGCCATGGCGTTGTCCGGGTCGCGTTTGATGATCAGGCGCAGGTCTTT
Source organism: Pseudomonas sp. LAMO17WK12:I1 (assembly GCF_900177315.1). Lineage (NCBI taxonomy): Bacteria > Pseudomonadati > Pseudomonadota > Gammaproteobacteria > Pseudomonadales > Pseudomonadaceae > Pseudomonas > Pseudomonas sp. LAMO17WK12:I1. The sequence continues at coordinate 87,841 of NZ_FWZV01000017.1, forward strand.
TTCCATCTGCGCCAGGTCATTGCGTTTTTCCGCCTGCATGGCACGGGTGTACAGCAGGTTCAAATCGTCGGGGAATTGCAGCAAGGCCTGTTGCAGCACCTTCCAGGCGCGCTCGCCCTGATTATTGGCTGACAAGGTCTCGGCCTGGATCAGGTAAAGCTGGATCCCGTAGTCCGGTTCGGCATCCCGTGCAGCGGCCAGGCGTTTTTCTGCCTCATCGGTACGCCCGTTGCTCATCAGGATGTCGGCCTGGCGCAGTTGGGCCGGCAGGTAGTCGTTGCCTGGGCCGACCTGTGCGTATTCGAGCAGGGCGGCCTGCGGGTCGCTGCGCTCTTCAGCGATGCGACCCAGGTTCAGGTGCGCCGAGTCGACATGACTTTCGCGCTCGATCAGCTCTTCCAGGTAACCCTTGGCCTCGTCCCAGGCCTTGGCTTCCAGGCACACCAGTGCCAGGGAATAACGCAGTTCATCGTCATCCGGGTATTGCTGGAGCAGGTTGGCGAACTGCACTTTGGCGTCCTCCATGCGGTCCTGCTCCACCAGCGTGCGTGCGTAAGTCAGGCGCAGGCGCTTGTCGTCCGGGTATTTCTTGATGCTTTTTTCCAGCAGTGGAATCGCTTCCTTGCCGCGGTTGAGGTTCTGCAACAGGCGCGCGCGCAGCAGAATCGGCGCGATCTCGCCGTCTTCCGGCGGGTTCTGTTCCAGCAGCTTCAATGCGGCTTCGGCTTCATCATCCTGTTGCAGCAGCAGGGCCTTGCCGAACACCAGTTGACTGTTCTTCGGGTGTTTTTGCAGCAGGCGGTCGAAACTCTTCATCAGGCCATTGCGGGTGTCCTGGTCGGTGTCGGCAGCCGACAGCGCGAGGAAGTCGAAATGGGTGTCGCCCTTGCCTTGCAGGACTTTCTCCATATAGACCATGGAGTCGTCATAGCGCCCGGCCCGCGCCAATTGAATGGCGGCTGCCCGTTGGGCTTCCAGATCGTCCGGCGCGTTCTTTGCCCAGATCAACGAAGTATCCAGCGCGGCCTGATCGGCCCCGAGGTACTCGGCAATGCGGAACGCCCGCTCGGAAATTCCCGGATCCTGGGTGTTGATGGCCTGGGTCACGTAGTTATCCAGCGCAATATCGAAGCGATTGCGCTGGCCGGCCAGTTCCGCACTGAGCAGGCTGAACACCGTTTCTTCACTGAACGAGGAATAAACCTTGGGCTTTTCAGGGGCGGGTGTGCTGTCTTCCACCGGCGGTGTACCGTCCGGCGACACGGGTGCCATGGCCTGGCAGCCGCTGAGGAAGACAAAAGCAAGGAGCAACGCGGAAGATCTATTCATATAGGAAGAGGACGACTAACCTGCGGTCGGATCATCATGACACAAGCCTTCGGCCAAACATAACCGAGTCTCAGTTGATGCCTTTATAGACACAAGGCATTAGGACAATAGACGACGGTGGTTGTTCTGAATCTTTCGAAGTAGGACAATTGTCGGCTTCCCGACATCATCAGCGATATTGAATGGCCTTCCTCGCACTCGGTATTAACCACAAGACTGCTTCCGTAGACGTGCGCGAGCGCGTGGCGTTTACGCCAGAGCAGTTGGTTGAGGCCTTGCAGCAGCTCTGCCGTCTCACCGACAGCCGCGAAGCTGCGATCCTTTCGACCTGCAATCGCAGTGAGCTTTATATAGAGCAGGAACATCTCTCGGCGGATGTGGTACTGCGCTGGCTGGCCGATTATCACCATTTGAGCCTCGACGACCTGCGCGCGAGCGCCTATGTGCACGAAGACGATGCGGCAGTTCGTCACATGATGCGCGTGGCATCCGGTCTCGATTCGCTGGTGTTGGGCGAGCCGCAGATCCTGGGCCAGATGAAATCCGCCTATGCCGTGGCGCGCGAGGCCGGTACCGTCGGTCCGCTGCTGGGGCGTCTGTTCCAGGCCACCTTCAATTCCGCCAAGCAGGTGCGCACCGACACCGCCATCGGTGAAAACCCGGTGTCCGTGGCGTTTGCCGCCGTCAGCCTGGCCAAGCAGATCTTCAGCGACCTGCAGCGCAGCCAGGCGCTGTTGATCGGCGCCGGTGAGACCATCACCCTGGTTGCCCGCCACCTGCATGACCTGGGCGTAAAGCGCATCGTGGTCGCCAACCGTACCCTGGAGCGCGCCAGCATTCTCGCCGAGCAGTTCGGCGCCCATGCGGTGCTGCTGTCGGACATCCCGGCCGAACTGGTGCGCAGCGATATCGTCATCAGCTCCACCGCCAGCCAGCTACCGATCCTCGGCAAGGGCGCGGTGGAAAGCGCGCTGAAACTGCGCAAGCACAAGCCGATCTTCATGGTGGACATTGCCGTTCCCCGGGATATCGAGCCCGAAGTCGGCGAGTTGGACGACGTTTACCTCTATAGCGTCGACGATCTCCATGAAGTGGTCGCCGAAAACCTCAAGAGTCGCCAGGGCGCTGCCCAGGCGGCTGAAGAGATGGTCAGCGTCGGTGCCGAAGAGTTCATGGTGCGCCTGCGTGAGCTGGCGGCGGTGGACGTGCTCAAGGCGTATCGTCAGCAGGGCGAACGCCTGCGTGATGAAGAGTTGATCAAGGCCCAGCGCCTGCTCGCCAACGGCAGCAGCGCCGAGGAGGTGCTGATGCAACTGGCCCGCGGCCTGACCAACAAGTTGCTGCATGCGCCCAGCGTACAATTAAAAAAACTGACTGCCGAAGGCCGCCTCGATGCGCTGGCCATGGCCCAGGAACTCTTTGCCCTCGGTGAGGGCGCGCCCAGCTCTTCGGATAAAAAATCGCAATGAAAGCGTCACTGCTCAATAAACTGGACGTGCTCCAGGACCGTTTCGAAGAACTGACCGCCTTGCTCGGCGACGGCGAAGTCATTTCCGATCAAACCAAGTTCCGCGCCTATTCCAAGGAATACGCCGAAGTTGAGCCCATTGTGGCCACGTACAAGAATCTCACCAAAGTGCAGGCCGACCTTGAAGGCGCCCAGGCGCTGCTCAAGGACAGCGACCCGGACATGCGTGAAATGGCCGTGGAAGAAGTCCGCGAGGCCAAGGAAAAGTTGGCCGAGCTGGAAGGTGACCTGCAGCGCATGCTGCTGCCCAAAGACCCCAACGACGGGCGCAATGTGTTCCTTGAAATCCGTGCCGGCACCGGCGGTGATGAAGCGGCGATTTTCTCCGGCGACCTGTTCCGCATGTATTCGCGTTATGCCGAGCGTCGCGGTTGGCGGGTCGAGATCCTGTCCGAGAACGAAGGTGAGCACGGCGGCTATAAAGAAGTCATCGCGCGGGTCGAAGGCGACAATGTCTATGGCAAGCTGAAGTTCGAGTCCGGTGCCCACCGTGTGCAGCGGGTTCCCGCAACGGAATCCCAAGGTCGCATCCACACCTCGGCCTGCACCGTGGCCGTGTTGCCCGAGCCGGACGAGCAGGAAGCCATCGAGATCAACCCGGCCGACCTTCGGGTCGATACCTACCGCTCGTCGGGCGCCGGTGGCCAGCACGTCAACAAGACGGACTCGGCGATTCGTATCACCCACTTGCCGTCGGGCATCGTGGTGGAGTGCCAGGAAGAACGTTCCCAGCATAAGAACCGTGCACGGGCCATGTCCTGGCTCTCGGCCAAGCTCAATGACCAGCAGACCAGCGCCGCCGCCAACGCGATTGCCAGCGAGCGCAAATTGCTGGTGGGCTCGGGCGACCGCTCCGAGCGCATCCGTACCTACAACTTTGCCCAGGGCCGGGTCACCGACCACCGGGTCAACCTCACCCTTTATTCCCTGGACGAGATTCTCGCCGGTGGCGTGGATGCGGTGATCGAGCCACTGCTCGCCGAATACCAGGCCGATCAGCTGGCGGCGATAGGTGAATAAATGACCATTATCGCCAGCCTGTTGCGCGCCGCCGACCTGCCCGACTCGCCCACGGCGCGCCTGGATGCCGAGTTATTGCTGGCGGCGGCCTTGGGCAAGTCCCGCAGCTACCTGCACACCTGGCCGGAAAAAATCGTCAGCAGCGAACACGCCCTGGCGTTTGCCGGCTACCTGCAACGCCGCCGCGCCGGCGAGCCGGTCGCCTATATCCTCGGTCAGCAAGGTTTCTGGAAGCTGGACCTGGAGGTCGCGCCCCACACGCTGATCCCGCGTCCGGACACCGAGCTGCTGGTGGAAGCGGCCCTGGAATTGTTACCGGCCACACCGGTCAAGGTCCTCGACCTCGGTACTGGCAGCGGCGCCATCGCCCTGGCCCTTGCCAGCGAGCGTCCGGCCTGGCACGTCACGGCCGTCGATCGCGTGCTGGAAGCCGTGGCGCTGGCCGAGCGCAATCGCCAGCGCCTGCACCTCCATAACGCCACGGTGATCAACAGTCATTGGTTCAGCGCCCTGGCAGGCCACGCCTACGACCTGATCATCAGCAACCCGCCCTACATCGCCGCCAACGATCCGCACCTGGTGGCGGGCGATGTGCGTTTCGAGCCGGCCAGCGCCTTGGTGGCGGGCCATGATGGCCTGGATGACCTGCGGTTGATCATCGCCCAGGCCCCGGCCCACCTGAACGCGGCGGGTTGGCTGCTGCTGGAGCACGGTTACGACCAGGCTGGCGCGGTGCGCGACCTGTTGCTGAGCCAAGGCTTCGAGCAGGTGCACAGCCGCATCGACCTTGGCGGTCACGAACGCATCTCCCTGGGACGCCGGCCGTGCTGACCGATCAGGAGCTGTTGCGCTACAGCCGACAGATTCTGTTGCAGCATGTCGACATCGACGGCCAATTGCGCCTGAAAAACGGCCGCGCGTTGATCGTCGGCCTCGGTGGCCTGGGTGCCCCGGTGGCGATGTACCTGGCCGCCGCGGGTGTCGGTGAGTTGCACCTGGCGGATTTCGACACCGTCGACCTCACCAACCTGCAACGCCAGATCATCCATGACACCGACAGCGTCGGGCAGGCCAAGGTCCATTCGGCCATGCGCCGCCTGAGTGCCCTCAACCCCGAAATCACTTTGGTCGCCCATCCCATCGCGCTGGATGCCGATACCTTGGCGGCGGCGGTGGCGGGTGTGGACGTAGTGCTCGATTGCAGCGACAACTTCTCCACCCGCGAGGCCGTCAATGCTGCCTGTGTGGCGGCGGCCAGGCCATTGATCAGCGGCGCGGCGATCCGGCTTGAAGGGCAACTGTCGGTGTTCGATCCACGTCGTGCCGAAAGCCCGTGCTATCACTGTTTATACGGGCATGGCAGCGACACTGAACTGACCTGCAGCGAAGCGGGTGTGGTCGGCCCACTGGTGGGCCTGGTCGGTAGCCTGCAAGCCCTGGAGGCCTTGAAGTTGCTGGCGGGTTTCGGCGAGCCGTTGGTGGGCCGCTTGCTGCTGATCGATGCGTTGACCACGCGTTTTCGCGAACTGCGGGTCAAGCGTGATCCCGCTTGCAGTGTCTGCGGGACACAACATGGGTAAGGACGCGCCAATCGGTGTGTTCGATTCCGGCGTCGGCGGCTTGTCGGTGCTGGCTGAGATTCAGCAATTGCTGCCCCATGAGTCCCTGTTGTACGTGGCCGATTGCGGGCATATCCCCTACGGCGAGAAAACCCCGGCGTTCATTCTTGAGCGTTCCCGGTCTGTCGCCGAATTTTTCCGCGAGCAGGGCGCCAAGGCTTTTGTGATCGCCTGCAACACCGCAACCGTGGCGGCCGTCGCGGATTTGCGCCAGGACTACCCCGATTGGCCCCTGGTGGGCATGGAGCCCGCGGTCAAACCCGCCGCGGCGGCCACGCGCAGTGGCGTGGTCGGGGTGCTCGCCACCACCGGCACCCTGCAAAGCGCCAAGTTCGCCGCGTTGCTCGATCGGTTTGCCACCGATGTGCGGGTGATCACCCAGCCGTGCCCGGGCCTGGTGGAGCTGATTGAAACCGGTGATCTGGACAGCCCGGCCCTGCGTCAGTTGTTGCAGGGCTATATCGACCCGCTGCTCAGCGCCGGCTGCGACACCATCATCCTCGGCTGTACCCACTATCCCTTCCTCAAGCCGCTGCTGGCGCAGATGCTGCCCGCCAGCATCATCCTCATCGACACCGGCGCTGCTGTCGCGCGACAGCTCAAGCGTTTGCTGGGTGAACGCGAACTGCTGGCCCTCGGCGATCCTGAGCCTGCACAGTTCTGGACCAGTGGTGATGTGTATCACCTAAGAAATATCCTACCGACACTATGGAAACATTCTGCAGTTGTGCGAAGCTTCGGGTCGTGAAAATTTCGTGAAATGTCGCTGAACTTCTGAGTGTGCGTCAGCTTCTATAGCGAGATGGCCTGTAAAAATTCATACAAACTTTGTTTTCAAAGGACTGTTTCTTATGAAGCGCTTGTTCTGTTTGGCCGCGATTGCGGCCGTAGTGGTGGGACACTCTGTTTCGGCCCAGGCTGCAGGCCTGGAGTTTGGGGTGGGCAGTACCAGCGATTCGACGTTGACCTATCGGCTGGGCCTGACCTCGGATTGGGATAAAAGCTGGATGCAGAGCGACGTCGGTCGCCTGACCGGCTATTGGAGCGGCGCCTATACCTATTGGGAGGGTGATGACCGTGCAGGTGCCAGCAGCCTGTCGTTCTCGCCGGTATTTGTGTATGAGTTTGCCGGGCAGTCGGTCAAGCCCTACATCGAAGCCGGGATTGGCGTGGCGGTGTTCTCGCGTACCAAGCTGGAAGACAACAACATCGGCCAGGCTTTCCAGTTCGAAGACCGCCTGGGCTTTGGCCTGCGCTTCACCGGTGGGCATGAAGTCGGCATTCGCGCCACGCACTACTCCAATGCCGGGATCAGCAGCAATAACGATGGTGTAGAAAGCTACTCGCTGCACTACACCATGCCGCTGTAATTCCCAGGAACGCTGCAAGACAGTGTGGGAGGGGGCAAGCCCCCTCCCACATTAAGGTCCTCACTGGCCTGAGATCAGCGGTAGGCCGTGGCGATGCCTTCGCGTTCGGTCAGGCACTCCGGTGCACCCATCTCGAACTCCCGGCAAATCAACGGCCGACGTTCGTAAATCGTGCACATCATCGTGTCCCGATCCAGCGCCGCGCACCAGCCGTCATCCAGGCGCAGCATCACTTCACCGCCCCAATCGTCAGTGTCGATATAGCGCTCCGGCACGCCGGTGTCGGTGATCAGCATCACTTCCAACTGGCAGCAGCAGGCCGCGCAGGTCGAGCAGGTGACGGCGGGTTCGGTGATCTGGATGTGGGGGATGTTGGTCATAGGCGCGCAGTGTAAGGCAAGCGGGTGACGCAGGTGTGAAAGGTCTGACAGGCGTCAGCGCGCCAGCCGATGCAGTCCGACGAACACCGCCGCCCAAAGCAGCGCCAGCCCCGCCAGGGTGGGTAGCAGTGGGTAGCCAAAATGCACGCCCGCCAACTGGCTCCCGGCGTAATACGACAACGGCCCCCCGATCGCCCCCAATGCGGCCGCACGCCACCAGGGCCGTGCACTCCAGGCCAGGCAATGGCGCAGGGTGGTGGCCAGCACCGCCCACAGCAGGATCAGCCAAAAGGGAATCAGCGGTCCGGGCTCGCTGAAGTGAAACACCCCCAGGCTGCGCAGCAACGTATCCAGTACCGTGCCCAGCAGCGTCACGCGGATAATCAGCGCGCCGTCGGTGGCCCACGAACTTATCCACAGCAGGTGGATTGCCAGCACCGCCAGCCCCACCAGCAACCAAGGGCTATCGCCACCGAGTACGCAGGCAAACCACCCGCACTGGAACAGCACGGCATTGATCAGTGGTTTAAGCACTGAAGCGCCCGAGCAACGGAGGGTTGATGGCCGACGGTTTGGCCAACAGCAATTGCGCTGTGCCAATGGTGCGCTCCATAAAGCCGCCCTCGCAGTAGCACAGGTAAAACTCCCACAGTCGCAGGAAATATTCGTCGTAGCCCAACTCCGTCAGGCGGCCGTGGGCGTGGCGAAAGTTCTCGTGCCACAGGCGCAGGGTTCGCGCGTAGTGCAGGCCGAAGTCCTCCATGTGCAACAGGTTCATGTCGGTGTCGCGGCTGACGATATGCAGCATGTTCTGCACACTGGGCAGGGCGCCGCCGGGGAAGATATAGCGCTGGATAAAGTCGACGCTGTTCTTCGCCTGCTCAAAGCGTTGCTCACGGATGGTGATGGCTTGCAGCAACATCAGGCCATCACGCTTGAGCAGGTGCGCGCACTGCTTGAAGTAGGTCGGCAGGAAACGATGGCCCACCGCTTCGATCATTTCGATGGACACCAGCTTGTCGTACTCGCCGGTCAGGTCGCGGTAGTCCTGCAGCAATAACGTGACCTGGTCTTGCAGGCCCAAGGCGGCGATGCGTTTTTCGGTGTAGGCGAACTGCTCTTTGGACAAGGTCGTGGTGGTGACTTTGCAGCCGTACTGCTGCGCCGCATACAGCGCCATGCTGCCCCAGCCGGTGCCGATTTCCAGCAGATGATCGGTGGGCTTGAGCGCGAGCTTCTGGCAGATGCGTTGCAGTTTGTTCAGTTGCGCCTGTTCCAGGCTGTCGTCGGGCGTCAGGAACTGCGCGGCCGAATACATCATGGTCGGGTCGAGGAATTCTTCGAACAGCTCATTGCCGAGGTCGTAGTGGGCGGCTATGTTTTTCTGCGAGCCCTTGCGCGTGTTGCGGTTGAGCCAGTGCAGGCCTTGGGTGAACGGCCGTGCCAATCTGGCCAGGCCACCCTCCATTGCATCGAGCACATCCAGGTTACTCACCATCACCCGCACCACCGCCGTCAGGTCCGGGCTGGTCCAATAGCCGTGGATAAAGGCCTCGCCCGCACCGATGGAGCCGTTGGCCGCCACCAGCCCCCAGACCGCCGAATCGACAATCTGGATTTCCCCCAGCAGGTGCGCTTCCCGTGCGCCGAATACCTGGCGCTCGCCGTCCTCGATCACCACCAACTGGCCATGGCGCAGTTGGCTGAGTTGGCGCAGCACGCCCTTGCGCAGCAGCGCACCGGTCATGCCGTTGACGTTCAGGCGGTGGGTCTTGACCGATAAGCTAGGGGATTTCATGGCGGCGATCCTTGGTGTACCCGACTGCTGTGCGAGAAGCGCCGTCGGCGGCCTGATGGGAAAAAATCGGTGTGCGCTTGAGCAACAGGCGCAGGGCCTGCCAATAGATGGCCAGGCAGGTCTTGGCGGTCATCCACGGATAGCGCCACAGGTAACGGTGCAGGCTGGCGCGGTTCAGGGTTTCCCTGCGCAGGCTCAAGGTGGCGTCGAAGACTTTCACCTCGCCCTGCCAATCGGCCATGTGCACGCCGAGCCTGGTGGCGGGCGGGCTGAAGCTCATGCGGTATTCCAGGTCGCGCGGCAAAAACGGCGACACGTGAAACGCCTTGGCCACGGCGAAGTGTTGGTGCTGATCCGCGCCGAGGGCCTGGGCCGGCAGCACGTAGTGATAGCGCTCGCGCCATGGGGTGTTGGTCACTTCGCACAGGATCGCGGCCAGTTGCCCATCGGCCTCGAAGCAGTAGAAGAAACTCACCGGGTTAAAAGCCAGGCCCCAACTGCGGGCCTGGGTCAGCAGGCAGATAACGCCCAGGGGTGTATGCCCCAGGGCCTTGCCGACTTCCTGGCGCACGGCATCGGTCAAACTCATGCCGTGGCGCGTGAATTCACGCAGGTAGTCCTGCTGGCGAAAGCCGAAGGGCGCCAGGCGACTTGCACCGGCCAGGGGCGACAGCCCGAGCACTTCGTCTTGTTCGCTGAGGTCCAGATACAGCAGGCCGATGCGGTAGCGAAAGGCATGGGCCTTGGGGGCAAACCGCCGATGGGCGATCCAGCCGCTGTACAGGGCGCTGTTCACAGGCTTTCCCCGAAGGCTTCGGCTACGCGCAGGGCGCTGACGACGCCGTCTTCATGGAAGCCGTTGGCCCAATAGGCGCCGCAGTACCAGGTATGGCGGGTGCCGTTCAGTTCTTCCCAGCGTGCTTGTGCGGCCACGGCGGCCAGGCTGTATTGCGGGTGGGCGTAGGTATAGCGCGCGAGGATCTTCAGCGGGTTGATCATCGACGTCTGGTTGAGGCTGACGCAAAAGGTGGTGGCGCTGTCGATGCCTTGCAGGATGTTCATGTCATAGGTGACAGCGGCCTGGGTCTGCGTGTCGCCGCTCAGCCGGTAGTTCCAGCTGGCCCAGGCCAGTTTGCGCTCGGGCAGCAGGCGCGTGTCGGTGTGCAGCACCACGTCATTGTCGGCGTAGGGCAGGGCGCCGAGGATCTCCTGCTCGGCCTGGCTTGGGTCGCCGAGCAGGGCCAGTGCCTGGTCGCTGTGGCAGGCGAACACCACCTTGTCGAAGGCTTCGGTGCCGGCGGCGCTGTAAATGATTACGCCCTCTGTGTCACGCTCGACCAGATGCACCGGGCAGTCGAGGCGGATCTGCTCGCGAAAGCTGCGGGTCAACGGTTCGATATAACGGTTGGAGCCACCTTCGATCACGCACCACTGCGGCCGATTGTTCACCGAGAGCAAACCGTGGTTCTTGAAGAAACGCACAAAGAACTGCAACGGAAAGTCGAGCATGTCCGCCAGGGACATCGACCAGATCGCCGCGCCCATCGGCACGATGTAATGCCGGATAAACCGAGGCCCGTAGCGCCCGGCTTCGAGGTAGTCACCCAAGGTCATCTCGGCGTTGATGCGCTGTTCTTGCAGGTCCCGCGGCGCCTCGCGATTGAAGCGCAGGATGTCACGCAGCATGCCCCAGAAGCCTGGCGAGAGGATATTGCGGCGCTGGGCAAACAGGCTGTTGAGGTTGTTGCCGTTGTACTCGAAGCCGCTGCCCTGGTCGCACACCGAAAAGCTCATCTCGGTGGGTTTGAAGGTCACGCCGATCTGCCCCAGCAAGCGGATGAAGTTGGGGTAGGTCCAGTCGTTGAACACGATGAAGCCGGTGTCCACGGCATAGGGTTTGCCCTCGACGGTGACGTTGACCGTGTGGGTGTGCCCGCCGATACGGTCGCCGGCCTCGAACAGGGTGATGTCGTGGCGGCGGCTGAGCAGGTAGGCACTGGTCAGCCCGGCGATGCCGCTGCCGATAATGGCGATCTTCACAGGTCGTCCTTTTTCGGTGGCGGGCTGCGCAACATGCGTTTGCCGATGATCAATTGCGCGCGGTTCGGCAGTTTCGACAGCGGCCACAGCGTGGCGATAAACAGCGCGGGGAAGGCGATCTCCAGGGGGCGTTTTTCCAGCTTGGCGAAGATATGCCGCGCAGCCTTGTCGGCTGGCCAGCTCAGGGGCATCGGGAAGTCATTGCGCTCGGTGAGTGGGGTGTCGACGAAGCCCGGGCTGATCACCGTGACATCAATGTTTTCGGTCGACAGGCTGATGCGCAGGGATTCGAACAGGTAGCGCAGCCCGGCCTTGGACGCGCCATACGCTTCGGCCCGTGGCATCGGCAGGTAGGTCACGGCGCTGGCGACGCCCACCAGGTGTGGCGTGCGCCCGGCGCGCAACAACGGCAGCGCCGCTTCAATGCAGTAACTGCTGGCCAGCAGGTTGGTGCGCACCACGTGTTCGATAATCGAGGCATCGAATTGCCTGGCGTCGACATATTCACAGGTGCCGGCGTTGAGGATGACGGTGTCGACCGAACCCCAGGTCGCGCCGATGTGTTCACCGATCTCGCGCACGGTCTGGCTGTTGGTCAGGTCGCCGGCCACCACCAGCACCTGGCCGGGGTACCGTTGGGCGAGTGCTTCCAGCGGGCCTTTGGTGCGTGAACTGAGGGCCACGTGGGCGCCGCTGTTGAGCAGCTCCACGGCCAGCGCAGCACCGATGCCACTGCTGGCACCGGTCAGCCAATAACGACGGGGCGGCAGTGCGTTCATCCCACTCTCCTTTTCAACCAACTGACGACCCCACCCAACACGGGAAGGTGTTCGTACAACAGGGCGCCGGCGTCGAAGTAATCGCGGTGGCGGTACACCTTGTCACGCCACATCAAATGCGAGCAGCCCTCCACGCGGATGACCTTGCCTTTGCCCAGGCGCGGGTGGCAGAAACTCATGTTCCAGCGCAGGTAACCTTCGCCTTCGGCCACCTGGTCGAAACCATGGAAGTCGAAGCGCAGCTGGCTGACGTTGCTGTACAACTCGGCGAAATACGTGTGCAGCGCGGTCAGTCCATGGACTTCATGCAGTGGGTCAGTGAACGCGATGTCCTGGCTGTAGAGGCTGTCGAGCAGCTGCAGATTGTGCTTGTCCAGCGAGGCAAAGGCCTGGGCGAAGCGGCGCAGGAAGTCACTCATGTTCGGCGACCTCCTGGCGTGAAGGCAGGTTGCGAAAGGCTGCGAGGGCGCGTTCGCGGGATTTTTTCAGGTCGACAATCGAGCGCGGGTAATCCGCCACGCCAAACAGGCCGCCGAGCGCTTGCGGGTTGTGCACTTCCTTCTTGTTCAGCGTGGCCAGCTCCGGCAGCCAGCGCTTGATAAACACGCCGTCGCCGTCGAATTTTTCCGACTGGCTCAGCGGGCTGAAAATCCGGAAATACGGCGCCGAATCGGTGCCGGTGGATGAACTCCATTGCCAGCCGCCGTTGTTGGCGGCGAGGTCACCGTCGATCAGGTGGCGCATGAAGAAGCGCTCGCCTTCGCGCCAGTCGATCAACAGGTTCTTGGTCAGGAACATCGCCACTACCATGCGCAGGCGGTTATGCATCCAGCCGGTTTCCAGCAACTGGCGCATCGCGGCATCGATGATCGGCAGGCCGGTGCGCGCCTGTTGCCAGGCGGCGAGGTCCTCGGGCGCATCGCGCCAGGCCAGGGCTTCGGTCTCGGGACGGAAAGCGCGGTGACGGGAGACCCGCGGGTAGCCGACCAGAATGTGCTTGTAGAACTCACGCCATAGCAGTTCGTTGATCCAGGTGATGGCGCCGATGTCGCCGCTTTCGAACTCGCCCTGGTTGGTTTGCAGGGCGGCGTGCAGGCATTGGCGCGGCGAAACCACACCGGCGGCCAGGTAGGCGGAGAGCTGGCTGGTGCCGGGCTTGGCCGGAAAGTCCCGTTCGTCTTTGTAGTAGCTGATCTGCTGGTCGGCAAAGGCGTCGAGGCGGCGGCGGGCTTCGTCTTCGCCGGCGGGCCAGAGGGCGCGCAAGGTGTCGCTGGGCGGTTCGAAGCCGTCGACCTGTTCGGGAATCGGATCGCTCTTGAGCGCGAGCGGGGCTTGGGCCTTGGGCGTTGCGACCCGACGCGGCAGGGCGCTGTGCAGGCGCGCGTAGCAGACCTTGCGGAACTGGCTGAACACCTGGAAGTAGGTGCCGGTCTTGGTCAGCACGCTGCCCGGTTGGAAAAGCAGTTGGTCCAGGTAGCTGTGGAACGTCACGCCGACGGCCTCCAGGGCCTTGGCAACGGCGGCATCGCGACGGCTTTCATGGATGCCGTATTCCTCGTTGACGTGCACCGACTCCACGGCCAGTTCCCGGCACAGTTGACTCAACATGGCGGGAACCTGATCCCAGTCAGCGGCATGGCGGATCAGCAAGGGAATGTTCAGGGCGCCCAGGGCCTGGCTCAAGTGCTGCAGGTTGCGCAGCCAGAAATCCACTTTGCAGGGGGCATCGTCATGGGCCAGCCATTGCTCGGGCGTGACCAGGTACACGGCCGCCACCGGGCCTCGCTGGCAGGCCGCGGCCAGGGCGGTGTTGTCGTGAAGGCGCAAGTCGGTGCGCAGCCAGATCAAGTGCATTTAGATAAGTCCACGCTGGATCAGGAGCTGATGGGCCGACAACGGGTCTTCGGCCACGAACAATTGCGCAATGTCTTGGGTTAATACGGACAGCTCGGTCTGGTGGATGCAGACCGTGGGTCCGACGAGCAGTTTTGCGCAATTGACGCCAGCCAGCAGCTTGCTCAGTGCCGGCAATTGCAGGGCCATGCTCGAATACAGGAGCACGGCGCGCGGTTGCAGGTGTTCCACCGCCAGGGCCAGCTCGCCGGTGGGCAACGGCCAGTCGAAGACTTCCACCGGGCAATCGGCGCTGCTGGCCAGCCAGGCGCTGAGCCACAGGTGCGGCTCCAGGGGCAGGTCGGAGTGGTTGACCAGCAGCAGCGGCGCGCCGTGCAACTGCCGGTTGTTGTGGTAGATGCGTGCACCGAACTTGCTGCGCAGCCAGGACAGGAAAAACACCCGCTCCATCTGTGCGCCAAACTGGCCTTGCCAGCGCTGTTCCAGCTCCTGCAGCAACGGCAGCAGCAATTGCTCGCACAGGGTGCGCGGCGGGTACAGCGCCATCGCCTGGTTAAACACATCGTCCACCCGGCGTTCGGCCAGTTCGCTGACGGCCTGCACCAGGTTCTGGCGCAAGGCGTGCCACTCGTTCTCGACGGCATCGGGAAGGGCCTGGGCGGAATCGATCAGGCCTTTGACCTGGCTGACCGGCACGCCGCGATTGAGCCAGGTGAGGATGGTGTGGATGCGTTGGACATGGTCGGCATTGAACAGCCGATGGCCCTTGGGGGTGCGCTGGGGCACGATCAGGCCATAACGGCGTTCCCAGGCGCGCAGGGTCACGGCGTTGACGCCGGTCTGGCGCGCCACTTCGCGGATCGGCAGCCAGCCGTCTTCGAGGGCTTGGGCGATGTCTGCGCCGGGTTCGTCTTGCAAGATAGCGGTCATGACGCTTTTCATGGTTTAGATCGCATTCCGCAGGCTGAGATTTTCCGGGTGCGGCTGCAAGTAGGCCTGCTGCGCGATGTAGCGGTCCGGGTGTTGGCGAAAGTGATGCTTGAGCAGAGTCAACGGCACCACGAGCGGCACGATGCCCTGGTGATACTGGCTGATGACTGTCTGCATTTCCTGTTTGTCATCGGCGCTGATGGCCTGCTTGAGGTAACCGCTGATGTGTTGCAGCACGTTGGTGTGGGTGCCGCGGGTGGCGCACTTTTTCAGGCCGGTCATCAAGTCGCTGAAATAGCAGGCGGCCACCTCGTCGAGGTTGACGTCCCTGGCCATGCTGCCGAGGCGGTGGCCCAGGCTCTTGTAGTGCATCAGGCTGTGGGCCATCAGCAAATACTTGTAGCGCGCGTGAAACGCCAGCAGGCGGTGGCGGGTCAGGCCCTCGGCCAGCAGTTGCTGCCAACTGGCGTAGACGAAGACGCGGGTCAGGAAGTTTTCCCGCAGTACCGGGTCATTCAGGCGGCCGTCTTCTTCCACAGGCAGGTTCGGGTGGCGCGCGCAGAACGCCTGGGCGTAGATGCCACGCCCGCCACCCTCCACCGGCGCTCCGTTTTCACGGTAGACCTTGACGCGTTCCAGGCCGCAGGACGGCGACTTCTGCATGAAGATGTAGCCGCACAGGTCGGTGTGTTCGGCGGCCATTTTGCGGCCGTATGCGTCCAGCGGCGCGGTGACATTCAGCTCGCGGTGTACGGTGCCGACGGCCTGGGGCTGTTCGGCATCGCCCACCAGGCGAATGGTTTCACGGGGGATACCCAGGCCGATCGCCACTTCCGGGCACAGAGGCACGAAGTCGAAGTACTCGGCGAGGACCTCGCTGCATAGCTGGGATTGCTTGTGACCGCCATTGAAACGCACGTTCTCGCCCAGCAGGCAGGCGCTGATGCCAATCTTCGGCTTGATGGACGGTGTGCTGGGCATGGCCAAACCTCTGCAAGATTCCTGTACAAGATCTGAAATCTGTACAACTAAATCTCATCATAGGTTTGATGCTGTACAAGTCAAATATTTTGTACAAGTATTTGCGCAGGGCTATTTCCAGCCGATTTGCCAAGCCTCGGCATTTTGCAGGGTTTGCCAGGCCAGGCGCTGGGCGCGCAGGGTCATCACGGCTTGCAACTCGATTTCCAGCACTGTGCCGTCTTCGTCACGAAACAGTTCGGTCACCAGAAAGTGTTTTTCCTTGTTGCGGGGCCGGGCTGCCGTCCACTTCGACAGCAGCAATTTGGCCGGGTTGATGCGGTTCATTGCAGGTGCTCGATCAACCGTCGCGCGGCTTCCTGGCCACTGAGCCACGCCCCTTCCACGCGGCCCGAGAGGCACCAGTCGCCACACACGTACAGGCCCAGGTCGGCGTCGGCCAGCACCCCGAACTCATGGGCGGCTGACGGCCGTGCGTAGAGCCAGCGGTGGGCCAGGCTGAAGGACGGTGCGGGCATGGCGCTGTGCAGCAATTCGGCGAAGGCGCCGTGCAGGTGTTCGATCACCGCGTCCTTGGACAGGTCCAGGTGGGCCTTGCTCCAGGTGCTGGTGGCATGCAGCACCCAGGTGTCGAGGGTCGTATCGCGCCCGGGCTTGCTGCGGTTGCGCGCCAGCCAGTCCAGCGGGCTGTCTTGCACGAAGCAGCCTTCCATGGGGGTATCCAGGGGCTTGTCGAAGGCCAGGGCAATGGCCCAGGTCGGGTCCATCTTCACGCCGGCGGCGGCACTCGCCAATTTGGGCGCTGCCGCCAGCAGGGCCGTGGCCTGGGGCGCAGGCGTGGCGATGATCACATGGCTGAACGGGCCGTGGTTTTCGCCGTCGGCATCCAGCAGGTTCCAGTGTTGCTTGCCTTGGAACACTTCGGTGATCCGGCAACCGAACTCCACCGGCAGGTCATCGAGCAGGGCGCGGGTAATGGCGCTCATGCGCGGCGTGCCGACCCAGCGGATCTGTTCATCGGGGGAGGGCGTGAGTTGGCCGGACTTGAAGTTGTACAGCTGGGGCTTCCACTGCTCGGCCCAGCCGTTGCTTTGCCAGCGCTGCACTTCGTTGACGAAGCGTCGGTCGCGGGCGGTGAAGTATTGGGCGCCCATGTCCAATGCGCCGGCGTCGCTGCGCTTGCTGGACATGCGGCCGCCGCTGCCGCGGCTTTTATCGAAGAGTTGTACAACGTGCCCGGCGTCTTGTAACGCTCGGGCGGCGGAGAGACCGGCGATGCCGGTGCCGATGATCGCGATGGGGACAGTCATGGGAGGCCTCGTTTTACCGTTGGGTACAGGCTACGCCGACACCAATAGCTGTACAATATTATTTTTTGGTATAAGTTTTGGCGTACCTGATCGCTTGGCGTGACCTATGGTTAAGCATGAGGCTTAAACAAAAGTCACGCTCGATTACAAATTGATCCCTGCTTATAAAATAGACTAGTGATCGGCGGCGAACGTTACATGAGGAGCGTCCCATGCATATTTTGCTGACCGGCGGTACCGGCCTGATCGGTCGCCAACTCTGCCAACACTGGATTGCCCAAGGTCATCGCCTGACGGTGTGGAGCCGCCATCCTGAAGACGTCGCCCGGTTATGCGGTGCAACGGTGCTCGGGGTGGCTCGCTTGGAGGAGGTGATTGGCGCGGTGGACGCGGTGGTCAACCTGGCAGGCGCGCCGATAGCTGACCGTCCCTG
Source organism: Pseudomonas sp. LAMO17WK12:I1 (assembly GCF_900177315.1). Classification (NCBI taxonomy): domain Bacteria; kingdom Pseudomonadati; phylum Pseudomonadota; class Gammaproteobacteria; order Pseudomonadales; family Pseudomonadaceae; genus Pseudomonas; species Pseudomonas sp. LAMO17WK12:I1. Next base: position 105,212 of record NZ_FWZV01000017.1, read on the forward strand.
GACCCACAAACGCAAGGCGCTGCTCTGGAGCAGCCGCATCGGCTTGACCGAAACCCTGCTGGCCTGGCTCGAAAGCCAGGCGCAGAAGCCGGCGGTGCTGGTTTCCGGTTCGGCGGTGGGCTGGTACGGCGACGGCGGCGAGCGCGAACTGACCGAGGCGAGTGGGCCGGTACAGGACGATTTCCCCAGCCAACTGTGCATCGCCTGGGAAGAAACCGCCCAACGTGCCGAAGCGATGGGCATCCGCGTGGTGCTGGTGCGCACCGGCCTGGTACTGGCGGCCGAGGGCGGCTTTTTGTCGCGCCTGTTGCTGCCGTTCAAACTCGGGCTGGGCGGGCCTATCGGCAACGGGCGGCAGTGGATGCCGTGGGTGCATATCAAGGATCAAATCGCCTTGATTGATTTTCTTCTGCACAAGGATGACGCCAGCGGTCCTTATAATGCCTGCGCGCCGCACCCGGTGCGTAACCGCGAGTTCGCCAGGACATTGGGCCAGGCGCTGCACCGCCCGGCGTTCATGCCGATGCCGGCCTTTGTGTTGAAGGTGGGTTTGGGCGAGTTGTCCGGCTTGTTGCTGGGCGGCCAGAAAGCATTGCCCGAACGCCTGCTGGCGGCCGGTTTCACTTTCCAGTTCACTGAGTTGCGTGCGGCCTTGGACGACGTTTCCAGCCGCCGCTAAGAGATAGGATGTTGCATGACGGATCACGCGTTGTTACTGGTCAACCTGGGTTCACCGGCGTCCACTTCGGTGGCCGATGTGCGCAGCTACCTCAATCAGTTCCTGATGGACCCTTATGTCATCGATCTGCCGTGGCCGGTGCGGCGCTTGCTGGTGTCCCTGATCCTGATCAAGCGCCCCGAGCAATCGGCCCATGCCTACGCCTCGATCTGGTGGGACGAGGGCTCTCCGCTGGTGGTGCTCAGCCGTCGCCTGCAACAGCAGATGACCGCGCAGTGGACCCAGGGGCCAGTGGAGTTGGCGATGCGTTATGGCGAGCCTTCCCTGGAAACGACGCTCACGCGGTTGGCCGCCCAAGGTATTCAAAAAGTCACCTTGGCGCCCTTGTACCCGCAATTTGCCGACAGCACCGTGGCCACAGTGATTGAAGAAGCCAAGCGGGTAGTGCGTGACAAAAAGCTCAACGTACAGTTCTCGATCCTGCAGCCATTCTACGATCAGGCGGAATACCTCGACGCGTTGGCAGCCAGCGCCCGACCTTATATAGACGCGCATTACGACCACTTGCTGCTGAGCTTCCACGGCTTGCCCGAGCGCCATCTGAAAAAGCTCGACCCGACCGGCCAGCATTGCTTCAAGGATGCGGACTGCTGCAGGAACGCCTCGCCTGAGGTGCTCGCGACCTGCTACCGCGCGCAATGCTTCAGCGTTGCCCGCGACTTCGCCGCGCGCCTGGGCTTGCCCGACGACAAATGGTCGGTGGCGTTCCAGTCGCGCCTGGGCCGTGCGAAGTGGATCGAACCCTACACCGAGGCACGCCTGGAAGCGCTGGCCCGGCAAGGGGTGAAAAAGCTGCTGGTGATGTGCCCCGCGTTTGTTGCCGACTGCATCGAGACCCTGGAAGAGATCGGTGATCGTGGTCGGGAGCAATTCCGCGAGGCGGGCGGTGAGGAGTTGGTGCTGGTGCCGTGTTTGAATGACGATCCGCAGTGGGCGGCGGCGCTCAATACCTTGTGTGAAAGAGCCCCGCTTTCGCTGTAATCACGTCATCCAAATGTGAGGGGCTTAACCCCTCTCACGTTTTTGATTGTGTTACAGGTTGAGGGTCAGGCTGACGGTGAGATTGCGCGGCTCGCCGGGATTGACCCAGTAATTGCTGTAGGACCGCTCGTAGTACTTTTCATCGAACAAGTTGTTGAGGTTCAGGCCCACGGTGACGCTCTGCGTGGCCTTGTAATGGGCCAGCAAGTCGACGGTGTGGTAGGCGGGCAGTTCAAAGCGGCTGCCCGCTTCACCCGAGCGATCCCCCACATAGGTGAACGCCGCGCCCAGGTCTGAACCGCGCAGCGCGCCGTCCTGGAATTCATACACCCCCAACAGGCTGCCACTGCGCTTGGCTACGCCGAGGATGCGGCTGCCCGCAGGAATGGCTTTATCACCCTTGGTCACTTCGGCGTCGATGTAGGCAAAGGCGCCGATCACGCGTACCGCATCAGTCAGTTGTCCTGTCAGTTGCAGGTCGAAGCCCTGGCTGCGTGCCTTGCCCATGGCGCGGTTGGTATTGGTGGCCGGGTCCAGGGCCAGCACGTTTTCCTTTTCGATATGGAAGGCGGCGAGGGTGGCGCTGAGGCGGTCGTCGAACAGCTCGCTCTTGATCCCCACCTCATAGCCCACGCCTTCTTCGGGCTTGAAGGTCTTACCGCTGGCGTCCAGGCCGCTGTTGGGCTTGAACGAGGTGGAAGCGTTGGCGAATACGCCGACCTCTGGCGTCAGTTGATACAGCAGACCGGCGCGCTGGGTAAGTGCGTCGTGGGTTTGCCGACTCTTGGCGTGGTTGCGGGTGAAGTCGTCGGTGCTCTGTTCGAAATGCTCGAAGCGAGCGCCGACCATGCCGCGCAAGCGGTCGGTGAAGATGATCTGGTCTTGCAGGTTCAGTGCCTGGCTTTTGGTCTGTTCGAAGAAGTCGGTGCCGGAGCGTGCGCCATTGGGTTTGGGCTGGCCGTAGACCGGGTTGTAGAGGTCGATGGCGTAGGGGCTGCCGGCTATGGCGGTGACGCGCTCCTTCTTGCGGTAGTCCTCGTATTCGGTGCCGACCAGCAATTCATGCTGCCAACTGCCAAGGTCGAACAGGCCGCGCAGTTCCAGTTGGGTGATGCTGTCGTGCCAGCCCGTGGAGCGTTCGCGGTAACGGCGGTTAAGGGTATGGCCGTCGGTGTTCAGCGCGCGGTTTTCCGAGGCGTCGCCCCACAGGCTGCCTTGTTTGTAATGGCTGGCCAGGCGCAGTTTCCAGGCGTCGTTGAGATGATGCTCGAGGGTCGCCTGGATGCGGTTGTTGTGGTTGTCGATAGTGCCGTCGTTGGGTTCGCCGAGGAAGGTGGAGCGCGATACGCCTGGGGCATCGACGATGCCCCGGTCGAAGGTGGAGCTGTGGCGTACGAATTCGCTTTCCACCAGCAGGTGGGTGTCCGGGTCCAGCTGCCAGCTGAATGAGGGCGCGACGAATACGCGCTTGCTCTCGACGTGATCGCGGAAGCTGTTGTTGTCCTCCACCGCCAGGTTGACCCGCGACAGCAGGTCGCCCTCGCTGTCCAGCGGCGTATTGATATCGACGGCAGTGCGATAACGGTCCCAACTGCCCGCGCTGGTTTGCATGGTGGTGAAGGCTTCGGGCTGGGGTTTTTTGGTGACGATATTCACCGTGCCACCGGGATCACCGCGGCCATACAGGCTGGCTGCGGGGCCCTTGAGCACTTCGATGCGTTCGATATTGGCCGCGTCCGGTGTGCTCGGGTAGCCGCGGTTGGCGCTGAAACCGTCCTGGTAGAACTCCGAGGTGGTGAAGCCGCGCACGCTGTATTCGTAGAGCGTGAGGCCGCCAAAGTTGTTCTGCTTGGACACCCCGCCGGCAAACTCCAGGGCGCGTTCCACGTTAGTGCTGCCCAGGTCCGTGAGTACCGAGGCGGGAATCACGCTGATGGACTGTGGGATGTCGCGCAGGGCGGTGTCGGTTTTAGTCGCGCTGGCAGAGCGGGTGGCACGGTAGCCTTTGACCGGGCCGGTGGCGGATTCATAGGCGTCGGTAGTGACGCTGATGGTATCCAGCTCAACGGTGTTTTCTTCGGCAAACGCGGGATCCAGCAGCAGACCCAAGGCCAGGCCAGCCAGGGGGGCAAACTTTCGAGACGGCATGATAGAGCGTTCCAATAGCGATATTGAAACAATATAACATGTCTAATGAGAATGCTTTTGCTTTGAAATATATGCTTACAGGTACCCGCGAACGGGTACCTGGCGAGGTGGTTTATTCCTCTTCCTTGACCGGTGCAGGGGGTGGACGCAGGCCGATTTCCGCCAGCAGCTTGATCTCTTTACCGTTGCGCATCACCTGGATCGCCACCTTGTCGGTCGGCTTGATCCGCGCCACCTGGTTCATCGACTTGCGCCCATCACCGGCCGGTTCGCCGTTGATGCTGAGGATCACATCCCCCAGCTGCAGGCCGGCTTTCTGCGCCGGGCCATCGCGGAAAATCCCGGCAACCACGATGCCTGGGCGCCCGGTCAGGCCGAACGACTCGGCCAGCTCCTTGGTCAGCGGCTGTACTTCGATCCCCAGCCAGCCGCGAATCACCTGGCCGTGCTCGATGATCGACTTCATCACTTCCATCGCCAGCTTCACCGGGATCGCAAAGCCGATGCCCTGGGAGCCGCCTGACTTGGAGAAAATCGCCGTGTTGATGCCGGTCAGGTTGCCATTGGCATCCACCAGTGCGCCGCCGGAGTTGCCCGGGTTGATCGCCGCGTCGGTCTGGATAAAGTCCTCGTAGCTGTTCAGCCCCAGCTGGTTTCGCCCGGTGGCGCTGATGATGCCCATGGTCACCGTCTGGCCCACTCCGAACGGGTTGCCGATAGCCAGTGCCACATCACCCACCCGCAGCCCATCGGAGCGGCCGAGGGTGATGGACGGCAGGCTTTTCAGATCGATCTTCAGGACCGCGAGGTCGGTTTCCGGGTCGCTGCCCACCACGCGGGCCAGGGTTTCACGGCCGTCACGCAGGGCCACCACAATCTGGTCGGCGCCGGTGGTCACGTGGTTATTGGTGAGGATGTAGCCTTCGGGGCTCATGATCACCCCGGAACCCAGGCTGGACTCCATGCGGCGCTGCTTGGGCCCGTTGTCACCGAAATAACGGCGGAACTGCGGGTCTTCAAACAACGGATGGGCCGGCTTGTTGATGACCTTGGTGGTGTACAGGTTGACCACCGCAGGAGCGGCGATGACCACCGCGTCCGCGTAAGTCACCGGGCCTTGCACCACCGAGCTGGTCTGGGGCGCCTGTTGCAGGTTGACATCAAGGCTGGGTAAGCCCACCCACTGGGGATAACGCTGAATAATCAGCATCGCGATCAGCACGCCAGCCAGCAATGGCCATCCAAAAAAACGCAGTGCCTTGAGCATCAAGTAAGTCCTGACAGGTTGCAGGGGGCGGGAGAGCGCCCATAATGTCGCGCATTATACGAGGCTGCGAGCGCCTCGGAACGGGATATTTAGGAGTCTTTTATGGCCGTCCCCCTTACCACCCTCGTCGAGGAAGCGGACCGCTACCTCGGCAGCGCAAAGATTGCCGATTACTGCCCCAATGGCCTGCAGGTCGAGGGGCGGCCGCAAGTGATGCGCATCGTCAGCGGCGTCACTGCCAGCCAGGCCCTGCTGGACGCGGCCGTCGAAGCCCAGGCCGATTTGATCCTGGTGCATCACGGTTATTTCTGGAAAGGCGAAAGCCCCTGTATCACCGGCATGAAGCAACGCCGCCTGAAAACCCTGCTCAAACACGACATCAGCCTGCTGGCCTACCACCTGCCGCTGGACCTGCACCCCGACGTTGGCAATAACGTGCAACTCGCCCGCCAGTTGGATATCACCGTCGAAGGCCCACTGGACCCGAGCAACCCCAGGGTCGTCGGCCTGGTCGGCTCGCTCGTCGAACCGCTGTCGCCCCGCGACTTCGCCCGGCGTGTGCAGGACGTGATGGGCCGCGAGCCGCTGCTGATCGAAGGCAGCCAGATGATCCGCCGCGTCGGCTGGTGCACCGGTGGCGGCCAGGGTTACATCGACAACGCCATCGCCGCGGGCGTCGATCTGTTCCTGAGCGGCGAAGCTTCCGAGCAAACCTTCCACAGTGCCCGGGAAAACGACATCAGCTTTATCGCCGCCGGCCACCACGCCACCGAACGTTACGGCGTACAGGCGCTGGGCGATTACCTGGCGCGGCGCTTCGCCCTGGAGCATCTGTTCATCGATTGCCCCAACCCGATTTGATGGCCAAACCTTGGGGCATATTGATATACCGTTTCGATCTAGCTGGCGCCCTGAATAGAAGAAGGTGCTGTGCTAGCATGCCCCGCTCGAACACGGCCCGCTGGCCGTCCATAAGATCGTTTTTCCGTGAGTAACCATGGTCGACAAACTGACGCATCTGAAACAGCTGGAGGCGGAAAGCATCCACATCATCCGCGAGGTCGCCGCCGAGTTCGATAACCCGGTGATGCTCTACTCGATCGGTAAAGACTCCGCCGTGATGCTGCACCTGGCGCGCAAGGCCTTCTTCCCGGGCAAGCTGCCGTTCCCGGTGATGCACGTCGACACCCGCTGGAAATTCCAGGAGATGTACAAGTTCCGCGACAAAATGGTCGAGGAACTGGGCCTGGACCTGATCACCCATGTCAACCCGGATGGCGTGGCGCAGGGCATCAACCCGTTCACCCACGGCAGCGCCAAGCACACCGACATCATGAAGACCGAAGGCCTCAAGCAGGCCTTGGACAAGCATGGTTTCGACGCGGCCTTCGGCGGTGCCCGTCGCGATGAAGAGAAATCCCGCGCCAAAGAGCGCGTGTACTCGTTTCGCGACAGCAAGCACCGCTGGGACCCGAAGAACCAGCGCCCGGAGCTGTGGAACGTCTACAACGGCAACGTCAACAAGGGCGAGTCGATCCGTGTGTTCCCGCTGTCCAACTGGACCGAGCTGGACATCTGGCAGTACATCTACCTGGAAGGCATCCCGATCGTGCCGCTGTACTTCGCCGCCGAACGCGATGTCATCGAGAAGAACGGCACGTTGATCATGATCGACGACGACCGCATCCTCGAGCACCTGTCCGACGAAGACAAAGCCCGAATCGTCAAAAAGAAAGTACGTTTCCGTACCCTTGGCTGCTACCCGTTGACGGGCGCGGTGGAGTCCGAAGCCGAGACGCTGACGGACATCATTCAGGAAATGCTCCTGACGCGAACTTCCGAGCGCCAGGGCCGTGTCATCGACCACGATGGTGCAGGCTCGATGGAAGATAAAAAACGTCAAGGCTATTTCTAAGGGGCTGTCATGTCGCATCAATCTGATTTGATCAGCGAGGACATCCTCGCCTACCTGGGCCAGCACGAGCGCAAGGAAATGTTGCGCTTCCTGACCTGTGGCAACGTCGACGACGGCAAGAGCACCCTGATCGGGCGCCTGCTGCACGACTCCAAGATGATCTACGAAGATCACTTGGAAGCCATCACCCGTGACTCGAAAAAGTCCGGCACCACCGGTGACGACATCGACCTGGCGTTGCTGGTCGACGGCCTGCAGGCCGAGCGTGAGCAGGGCATCACCATCGATGTCGCCTACCGCTACTTCTCTACCGCCAAGCGCAAATTCATCATCGCCGACACCCCCGGCCATGAGCAGTACACCCGCAACATGGCCACCGGTGCATCCACCTGTGACCTGGCGATCATCCTGATCGACGCACGCTACGGCGTGCAGACCCAGACCCGTCGCCACAGCTATATCGCTTCGCTGCTGGGCATCAAGCACATCGTGATCGCCGTCAACAAGATGGACATCAATGGCTTTGACCAAGGCGTGTTCGAGTCGATCAAGGCCGATTACCTGAAGTTCGCCGAGGGCATCGCCTTCAAGCCGAGCACCATGGCATTCGTGCCGATGTCGGCGCTCAAGGGCGACAACGTGGTGAACAAGAGCGAGCACTCGCCCTGGTACACCGGCCAGTCGCTGATGGAGATCCTCGAGACCGTCGAGATCGCCAACGACCGCAACTACACCGACCTGCGTTTCCCGGTGCAGTACGTCAACCGTCCGAACCTGAACTTCCGTGGGTTCGCCGGCACCCTGGCCAGCGGCATCGTGCACAAGGGCGACGAAGTCGTGGTACTGCCGTCGGGCAAGAGCAGCCGCGTCAAATCCATCGTCACCTTCGAAGGTGAGCTGGAACACGCCGGCCCAGGCCAGGCCGTGACCCTGACCATGGAAGACGAGATCGACATCTCCCGTGGCGACCTGCTGGTGCATGCCGACAACGTGCCGCAAGTGACCGACGCCTTCGACGCCATGCTGGTGTGGATGGCCGAAGAGCCGATGCTGCCGGGCAAGAAATACGACATCAAGCGCGCCACCAGCTACGTGCCGGGTTCCATCACCAGCATCGTGCACCGTGTGGACGTGAACACCCTGGCCGAAGGCCCGGCGAGTTCGCTGCAGTTGAACGAGATCGGCCGGGTCAAGGTCAGCCTCGACGCCGCCATCGCGTTGGATGGCTATGACAGCAACCGCACCACCGGTGCGTTTATCGTCATCGACCGCTTGACCAACGGCACCGTGGGCGCCGGCATGATCATCGCGCCGCCGGTCACCCACGGCAGTGCGGCGCATCACGGCAAGTTGGCCCATGTCGCCACCGAGGAGCGCGCCCAGCGTTTCGGCCAGCAACCGGCTACCGTGTTGTTCAGCGGTCTGTCAGGCGCGGGCAAGAGCACCCTGGCCTATGCGGTCGAGCGCAAGCTGTTCGACATGGGCCGTGCGGTGTTCGTGCTGGATGGCCAGAACCTGCGTCACGACCTGAACAAGGGCTTGCCCCAGGACCGTGCCGGGCGTACCGAAAACTGGCGCCGTGCCGCTCACGTGGCGCGTCAGTTCAACGAAGCCGGCCTGCTGACCCTGGCCGCGTTCGTTGCCCCGGATGCCGAAGGCCGTGAACAGGCCAAGGCGCTGATTGGCAGCGACCGCCTGTTGACCGTGTACGTGCAGGCCTCCCCGCAGGTGTGCGCCGAGCGTGATCCGCAGGGCTTGTACGCGGCGGGTGGGGATAACATCCCTGGCGAATCCTTCCCGTACGACGTGCCGTTGAATGCCGACCTGGTAATCGACACCCAGGCCTTGTCGCTGGAAGACAGCGTCAAGCAAGTGCTGGAGCTGTTGCGTCAGCGCGGCGCGATCTAAGCCTCGCGCAGTCAAATGTGGGAGGGGGCTTGCCCCCGATAGCGGTGGATCAGTGACAGATGTACTGACTGACACACTGCTATCGAGGGCAAGCCCTCTCCCACATTTTGATCATCGTTTGTCTGGGAAGTCTTTATGCAGCGTGTCCAGTAACGCATCCTTCTCTTCCCACAGTTGGTTGATCCACCCCTGGAACGCCAACCGATACTCCCCATCCTGCTCATAATTCCTGCCGATAAACTCGGCCGGAATCTGCACCTCTTCAAACTGCACCACAACGTCCTTCACATTCCCGCACAGCAAGTCCCAATACCCCGGGCGCCCGCCAGGGTAGTGAATGGTCACATTGACCAGTGATTTCAGCTGTTCTCCCATGGCATCCAGCACAAACGCGATACCACCCGCCTTGGGCTTGAGCAGGTAGCGAAACGGCGACTTCTGCTGCGCATGCTTGCCCGGTGTAAAACGCGTGCCTTCGGCAAAGTTGAAAATACCCACCGGGTTGTCGCGAAACTTCGCACAGGTCTTGCGAGTGGTTTCCAGGTCCTTGCCTTTCTTCTCCGGGTGTTTTTCCAGGTAGGCCTTGGTGTAGCGCTTCATGAAGGGAAAGCCCAGTGCCCACCACGCCAGGCCAATCACCGGCACCCAGATCAACTCCTGCTTGAGGAAGAACTTCAGCGGGCGAATCCGACGATTGAGCACATATTGCAGGACCATGATGTCGACCCAGCTCTGATGGTTGCTGGTCACCAGGTACGAGTGCTGGTAGTCCAGGCCTTCAAGGCCTTTAAGGTGCCAACGGGTGCTGCACACCAGGTTCATCCAACCTTTGTTGTTGGTGACCCAGGCTTCATGGGTGTGGTTCATCAGCCATTCGCTGAAGCCCTTGGCGAAGGGCAGCGCCTTGAACAGCGCCACGATGAACAGGAATGAGCACAGCAGGATCGTGTTCAGCGCCAGCAACAAGGACGCGATCACCCCGCGTACGGCGGCAGGTAGAAAATCCAGCATTTAGATATCCATAGGTCGGTTGGCGGCTTGGATCGCAGTCAGCGCGATGGTGTACACGATGTCGTCGACCTGGGCACCCCGTGGCAGGTCGTTGACCGGTTTGCGCAGGCCTTGGAGCATCGGCCCCAGGCTGACGCAATCGGCACTGCGTTGCACGGCCTTGTGCGTGGTGTTGCCGGTGTTCAGGTCCGGGAACACAAACACGGTGGCTTTGCCGGCGACCAGGCTGTCGGGGGCCAGTTGGCGGGCGACGGTTTCGTTGGCGGCGGCGTCGTATTGCAGCGGGCCGTCGATCAGCAGTGAGCTTTGCTGTTCATGGGCGAGCAGGGTGGCTTCGCGGACTTTCTCCACTTCCTCACCGCTGGCCGAGTCGCCGCTGGAGTAGCTGATCATCGCCACACGCGGGGTGATACCGAAGGCAGCGGCCGAGTCGGCGCTTTGCAAGGCGATTTCCGCCAGTTCGGCGGCGCTTGGGTGCGGATTCATTACGCAGTCGCCGTAGACCAGCACCTGCTCGGGAAACAGCATGAAGAACACTGACGACACCAGGGTGCAGCCCGGTGCGGTCTTGATCAACTGCAGGGCCGGGCGAATGGTGTTGGCGGTGGAGTGGATAACCCCGGAGACCAGGCCGTCCACTTCATCCAGTGCGAGCATCATGGTGGCGATCACCACGGTGTCTTCCAGTTGCTGCTCGGCCATCGGCGCATTCAAGCTCTTGCTCTTGCGCAGGGCAACCATGGGCTCCACGTAGCGCTGGCGAATCAGGTCCGGGTCGAGAATCTCCAGGCCTTCGGGCAATTCGATGCCTTGGGCGCGCGCGACCGCTTCTACGTCAGCCGGCTTGGCCAGCAGCACGCAGCGCGCGATGCCCCGGGCCTGGCAGATGGCGGCGGCTTGCACGGTCAGCGGTTCGCTGCCCTCGGGCAGCACGATGCGTTTGTTGGCCGCCTGGGCGCGCTGGATCAGCTGGTAGCGGAACACCGCCGGCGACAGGCGCATCTCCCGTGGCGTGCCGCAACGCTGGTGCAGCCAGCGCGCATCGAGGTGGCTGGCGACGAAATCGGTGATGATCTCCGCGCGCTCGCGGTCATCGATGGGGATTTCCTTGTTGAGGTTGTTGAGCAGGTTGGCGGTCTCGTAGGAACCGGTACTCACCGACAGCACCGGCAACCCGGCCTGGAAGGCGCCGCGGCACAGCTCCATGATGCGCGGGTCGGGCAGGGTGTCGCTGGTCAGCAGCAGGCCGGCCAGGGGCACGCCGTTGATCGCGGCCAGGCTGACGGCGAGGATGATGTCGTCACGGTCGCCGGGGGTCACCACCAGCACGCCGGGCTTGAGCAGCTCCACGGTGTTACGCATGGTGCGGGCGCAGATGATGATCTTGGTCATGCGTCGGGTTTCGTAGTCGCCGGCGTTGAGGATCTGCGCGCCCATCAGGTCGGCCACGTCGCGGGTGCGCGGCGCGTTGAGTTCCGGCTGGTAAGGAATGCAGCCGAGCAGGCGGAAATCACCGCTGCGCAGCAAGGGCGAATGCTCCTTGAGGCGCGCCGAGAAGGCTTCCATGCTTTCGTCGGTGCGCACCTTGTTCAGGATCACGCCGAGCACTTTCGGGTCTTTCGGGCCGCCGAACAACTGGGCCTGCAGTTCCACGCGGCCGGAGAGTTCGGTGAGCACTTCGTTTTCCGGGGCCGAGACCAGGATCACTTCCGCATCCAGGCTCTTGGCCAGGTGCAGGTTGACCCGGGCCGCATAGCTGGCGCTGCGGGTCGGTACCATGCCTTCGACGATCAGCACGTCCTTGCCCACGGCGGCCTGCTGATAAAGGGTGATGATTTCTTCGAGCAGCTCGTCGAGCTGGCCGTCGCCGAGCATGCGTTCCACGTGAGCCAGGCCTAGCGGTTGTGGCGGCTTGAGGCCATGGGTGCGAGCCACCAGCTCGGTGGAGCGTTCGGGGCCGGTATCGCCGGGATGTGGCTGGGCAATCGGCTTGAAAAAACCGACTTTCAGGCCGGCTCGCTCAAGGGTACGCACCAGCCCAAGGCTGATGGAGGTCAGACCCACACCAAAATCGGTGGGCGCGATAAAAAAAGTCTGCATGCGAATTCTCTGGAGGTGCATGGCTTCGGTGGCGCCCTATGGTTGAGTGCCTACCGGGAATCAGGCGCCAAGGTTATCGTTATTCGAGCGCTTGCGCACACCAGCCGCAGGCAAAGGGCTGGCCTATTTTTTCCAGGCGCTGTGTGGCGTCGAGTACCCAGGCGCGAGACTGCCATGGCGGCTGGTGGCGCAGGTGCTGGGTGTGGCCGCAGGACAGCTCGGCAACCCAGTGACCCTCCTCGTCCTGGTGGAAGCCGATGATCAAGGATGCCGTTGATCGGCCCCGTCCGTCCGGGTTCTGTTCGCTTTCGGGCAAATCCTTGTTTAGACTTGTCCGTTCTTCATTCTTATGCAAAAGGTCTCGCCCCATGACGATCGCCGCTAACAAGGCTGTCTCCATCGACTATACCCTGACCAACGACGCTGGTGAGGTCATCGACAGCTCAGCCGGCGGCGCGCCGCTGGTCTACCTGCAAGGCGCAGGTAACATCATCCCAGGCCTGGAAAAGGCTCTGGAAGGCAAGAGCGTCGGTGATGAGCTGACCGTTGCCGTAGAACCTGAAGATGCCTACGGCGAATACTCCGCCGAACTGGTCAGCACCCTGAGCCGCAGCATGTTCGAAGGTGTTGATGAGTTGGAAGTGGGCATGCAGTTCCACGCTTCCGCGCCGGACGGTCAAATGCAGATCGTCACCATCCGTGACCTGGACGGCGACGACGTCACCGTCGACGGCAACCACCCTCTGGCTGGCCAGCGCCTGAACTTCCAAGTGAAGATCGTTGCCATCCGCGACGCTTCCCAGGAAGAAGTGGCCCACGGTCACGTCCACGGTGAAGGCGGTCATCACCATTGATTGATGTTTTGATCAAGTGGTAGCAAAAACGCCCCGGCTGGTTCGGGGCGTTTTTTTGTGCGCTTGAAAATCTCTACCGGATACCCCGGCCACATTTTGATCGTGGTGTATTTTCAGGCACAAACAAAAATGCCCCAGACCTTTCGGTATGGGGCATTTCTTAACTGTTTCGCAACCGGGGTTGCGTTGCAGTTGCTACCACTTAGGCTGCAGCAGGAACGCTCAGAGCCTTGATGTGGCCGTTCAGGCGGCTCTTATGACGAGCGGCCTTGTTCTTGTGGATGATGCCTTTATCGGCCATACGGTCGATAACTGGCACAGCCAGAACGTAAGCTGCTTGAGCTTTTTCAGCGTCTTTGGTGTCGATGGCTTTAACTACATTCTTGATGTAGGTACGAACCATGGAACGCAGGCTGGCGTTGTGGCTGCGACGCTTCTCAGCCTGTTTTGCACGTTTTTTGGCGGAAGGTGTGTTGGCCACCGTCGAGCTCCTCGAAAGACTTTTTAGGAAATAGCAAACAAAATAGGCCGCGAATCATGCCGATGACTTGATGTGTTGTCAAGGCCGGCTGATGCGAACTGCTGAGTGGTCGATCTGAAGAGGCGGGTGATTTATTTCCGGCGCTTGACCTGTAAACTCGCGAGCTTTGGCGCTGTGCTGTTGCAGGCGCGCAGTATCGCATAAGTAGGCGCTTAGTTCGCCTGCTCTTTATCTATAGGCGCAAACTCTTTCAATGAATCTGCTCAAATCGTTGGCCGCCGTCAGCTCTATCACGATGATCTCCCGGATTTTGGGGTTTGTGCGTGACACCCTGCTGGCGCGTATCTTCGGCGCCAGCATGGCCACGGATGCGTTCTTTATTGCCTTCAAACTGCCCAACCTGCTGCGACGGATCTTTGCCGAGGGCGCGTTTTCCCAGGCGTTCGTGCCGATTCTGGCCGAATACAAGACTCAACAGGGTGAGGAGGCGACCCGGACCTTTATCGCCTACGTTTCGGGCCTGCTGACCCTGGTGTTGATGCTGGTGACCCTCGTCGGCATGCTCGCCGCGCCCTGGGTGATCTGGGCCACGGCGCCGGGTTTTGCCAATACGCCGGAAAAATTCGCGCTGACCACTGATCTGTTGCGGGTGACCTTTCCTTATATATTGCTGATCTCACTGTCATCCCTGGCCGGTGCGATCCTCAACACCTGGAACCGTTTCTCGGTACCGGCGTTCGTGCCGACGCTGCTTAACGTCAGCATGATTATCTTTGCGCTGTTCCTGACACCTTACTTCGATCCGCCGGTCATGGCCCTTGGCTGGGCCGTGCTGGCCGGTGGCCTGGCGCAGTTGCTCTACCAGCTGCCGCACCTGAAAAAGATCGGCATGCTCGTATTACCGCGACTGAACCTCAAGGACACCGGCGTCTGGCGCGTGATGCGCAATATGTTGCCGGCGATCCTTGGGGTGTCGGTGAGCCAGATTTCCCTGATCATCAACACCGCGTTCGCCTCGCTGCTGGTATCCGGCTCGGTGTCATGGATGTATTACGCCGACCGCCTCATGGAACTGCCGTCCGGCGTGCTGGGCGTAGCCCTCGGCACCATTTTGCTGCCGACGCTGGCACGCACCTATGCCAGCAAGGATCGCCAGGAATACTCGCGCATCCTCGATTGGGGACTGCGCCTGTGTTTCGTGCTGGTGCTGCCGTGCGCACTGGCGTTGGGGATCCTGGCCGAGCCGCTGACGGTGTCGCTGTTCCAATACGGGCAATTCGATGCCCATGACGCGTTGATGACCCAGCATGCGCTGGTGGCTTATTCCGTCGGGCTGCTCGGCATCATCGTGATCAAGGTGCTGGCGCCTGGCTTCTATGCCCAGCAGAACATCCGCACGCCGGTAAAGATCGCGATCTTCACCCTGATCGTCACGCAACTGCTCAACCTGGTGTTTATCGGTCCGCTGGCCCACGCCGGCCTGGCCCTGGCCATCAGTGCCGGTGCGTGCATCAATGCCGGCCTGCTGTTTTATCAGCTGCGCAAACAACAGATGTTCCAGCCTCAGCCTGGCTGGGGCATGTTCGCCCTCAAGTTGTTGGTGGCCGTTGCGATGATGTCGGCGGTATTGCTCGGCCTGATGCACTTCATGCCGGCCTGGGATGAGGGGCATATGCTGGAGCGCTTCATGCGCCTGGGCGTGCTGGTCGTGGCCGGCGTGGTGGTGTACTTCGGGATGTTGCTGCTGCAAGGCTTCCGCCTGCGGGATTTCAATCGCAAGTCGTTGAGCTAGAGAGTTTGCCGCGATAAAACGGTTGTTTTATCGATTCGATCCATTTGCCCTGCGCTGTTGCCTGTCGTCCGGGGCCGGGTGTGGTTATAATCGACCACTTTATGAGCAAGAAGCGCGTTATGCAGCTGGTTCGAGGTCTCCACAACCTGCGCCCTGAGCATCGGGGCTGCGTCGCCACTATTGGCAACTTTGACGGTGTTCACCGTGGCCACCAGGCTATCCTGGCCCGGCTGCGCGAGCGTGCGGTCGAGTTGGGCGTACCCAGCTGCGTGGTGATTTTCGAGCCGCAGCCGCGGGAATATTTCACCCCGGAAACGGCACCGGCACGTCTGGCCCGTCTGCGGGACAAGCTGCAACTGCTGGCCGAAGAAGGCGTGGACCGCGTCCTCTGCCTGGCTTTCAACCAGCGTTTGCAAAGTCTCAGCGCTGCCGAGTTCGTCGACCGCATACTGGTAGACGGCCTGGGCGTACAACATTTGGAGGTCGGCGACGACTTCCGTTTTGGCTGCGACCGGGTCGGGGATTTCGAGTTCCTGCAACACGCCGGTATCACCCAGGGCTTTACCGTCGAAGCCGCGCAAACCGTCGAACTGGACGGCCTGCGCGTGAGCAGCACCCAGGTGCGGAACGCCCTGGCCGCTGCCGACTTCGCCTTGGCCGAGCGTTTGCTCGGTCGCCCGTTCCGCATTGCCGGGCGGGTACTGCACGGCCAGAAGCTGGCGCGCCAACTGGGCACGCCAACCGCCAACGTGCAACTCAAGCGCCGCCGTGTGCCGCTCACCGGGGTTTACCTGGTCAGCGTCGACATCGACGGCCAGCCGTGGCCGGGAGTCGCCAACATAGGCGTCAGGCCCACGGTTGCAGGTGATGGCAAGGCCCACCTGGAAGTTCACCTTTTGGATTTTGCCGGTGATCTGTATGACCGGCGTTTGACGGTGGTTTTCCACCAGAAGCTGCGTGAAGAGCAGCGTTTCGCCTCGCTTGAGGCGTTGAAAACGGCGATCAATGCGGATGTCGCCGCCGCCCGTGCACTAGCCGCACCTAGCGCCCATCGCTAACCGAAGAGCCTTAAATGACCGACTATAAAGCCACGTTAAACCTTCCGGACACCGCCTTCCCAATGAAGGCCGGCCTGCCACAGCGCGAACCGCAGATCCTGCAGCGCTGGGACAGTATTGGCCTGTACGGAAAGTTGCGCGAAATTGGCAAGGATCGTCCGAAATTCGTCCTGCACGACGGCCCTCCTTATGCCAACGGCACGATTCACATCGGTCATGCGCTGAACAAGATTCTCAAGGACATGATCCTGCGCTCGAAAACCCTGGCGGGTTTTGACGCGCCGTATGTCCCGGGTTGGGACTGCCACGGCCTGCCGATCGAACACAAGGTCGAAGTGACCCACGGCAAGAACCTGGGCGCGGATAAAACCCGCGAACTGTGCCGTGCCTACGCTGCCGAGCAGATCGAAGGGCAGAAGTCCGAGTTCATCCGCCTGGGTGTGCTGGGCGAGTGGGACAACCCGTACAAAACCATGAACTTCAAGAACGAGGCCGGTGAAATCCGTGCCTTGGCCGAAATCGTCAAGGGCGGTTTCGTGTTCAAGGGCCTCAAGCCCGTGAACTGGTGCTTCGATTGCGGCTCGGCCCTGGCTGAAGCGGAAGTCGAATACGAAGACAAGAAGTCCTCGACCATCGACGTGGCCTTCCCGATCGCCGACGACGCCAAGCTGGCCGAGGCCTTTGGCCTGGCAAGCCTGAGCAAGCCGGCTGCCATCGTGATCTGGACCACCACCCCGTGGACCATTCCCGCCAACCAGGCGCTGAACGTGCACCCGGAATTCACCTACGCCTTGGTGGACGTCGGTGATCGCCTGCTGGTGCTGGCCGAGGAAATGGTCGAAGCGTGCCTGGCTCGCTACGAGCTGCAAGGTTCGGTGATTGCCACCACTACCGGTTCCGCGCTGGAGCTGATCAACTTCCGTCACCCGTTCTATGACCGTCTGTCGCCGGTGTACCTGGCTGACTACGTCGAGCTGGGTTCGGGTACGGGCATTGTTCACTGCTCGCCTGCCTATGGCGTGGACGACTTCGTGATCTGCAAGAAGTACGGCATGGTCAACGATGAGATCATCAACCCGGTGCAAAGCAACGGTGTTTATGTGCCTTCGCTGGAGTTCTTCGGCGGCCAGTTCATCTTCAAGGCCGACCAGCCGATCATCGACAAGCTGCGTGAAGTCGGTGCGCTGATGCAAACCGACACCATCAAGCACAGCTACATGCACTGCTGGCGCCACAAGACCCCGCTGATCTACCGCGCCACCGCGCAATGGTTTATCGGCATGGACAAAGAGCCGACCAGCGGCGACACCCTGCGTGTGCGCTCGCTCAAGGCTATCGAAGACACCAAGTTCGTCCCGGCCTGGGGCCAGGCGCGCCTGCACTCGATGATCGCCAACCGTCCGGACTGGTGCATCTCCCGTCAGCGTAACTGGGGCGTGCCGATCCCGTTCTTCCTCAACAAGGAAAGCGGCGAGCTGCACCCACGCACCGTCGAACTGATGGAAGTGGTGGCCCAGCGTGTCGAACAGGAAGGCATCGAAGCCTGGTTCAAGCTGGACGCCGCCGAGTTGCTGGGTGACGAAGCGCCGCTGTACGACAAGATCAGCGACACCCTCGACGTGTGGTTCGACTCCGGTACCACCCACTGGCACGTGCTGCGCGGCTCGCACCCGATGGGTCACGAGACCGGCCCGCGTGCCGACCTGTACCTGGAGGGCTCCGACCAACACCGGGGCTGGTTCCACTCGTCGCTGCTGACCGGTTGCGCCATCGACAACCACGCGCCATACCGCGAGCTGCTGACCCACGGGTTCACCGTCGACGAGACGGGCCGCAAGATGTCCAAGTCGCTGAAGAACGTGATCGAGCCGAAAAAGATCAACGACACCTTGGGCGCCGACATCATGCGCCTGTGGGTGGCGTCGACCGATTACTCCGGCGAGATCGCCGTGTCGGACCAGATCCTGGCCCGCAGCGCCGATGCCTACCGCCGTATCCGTAATACCGCGCGCTTCCTGCTGTCGAACCTGACCGGTTTCAACCCGGCCACCGACATCCTGCCGGCCGAGGACATGCTCGCCCTGGACCGTTGGGCCGTGGACCGTACCCTGTTGCTGCAGCGCGAGTTGCAGGAGCACTACGGCGAATACCGCTTCTGGAACGTGTACTCGAAGATCCACAACTTCTGCGTGCAGGAGCTGGGTGGTTTCTACCTCGACATCATCAAGGACCGCCAGTACACCACCGGTGCCAACAGCAAGGCCCGCCGTTCGGCGCAGACCGCGCTGTACCACATCTCCGAAGCGCTGGTGCGCTGGATCGCACCGATCCTGGCCTTCACCGCCGACGAACTGTGGGAATACCTGCCGGGCGAGCGTAACGAGTCCGTCATGCTCAACACCTGGTACGAAGGCTTGACCGAACTGCCGGCCGACTTCGAACTGGGCCGCGACTACTGGGAAGGCGTAATGGCCGTCAAGGTTGCGGTGAACAAGGAGCTGGAGGTTCAGCGTGCGGCCAAGGCCGTCGGTGGCAACCTCCAGGCCGAAGTCACCTTGTTTGCCGAGGAAGGCCTGACTGCCGACCTGGCCAAGCTGAGTAACGAACTGCGCTTCGTGTTGATCACTTCCACTGCGAGCCTGGCACCGTTTGCCCTGGCACCGGCGGACGCCGTGGCCACCGAAGTGCCGGGCCTCAAGCTCAAGGTTGTCAAGTCGGCCTTCCCTAAGTGCGCCCGTTGCTGGCACTGCCGTGAAGACGTCGGGGTGAACCCTGAGCATCCGGAAATCTGCGGTCGTTGCGTCGACAACATTTCCGGTGAAGGCGAGGTTCGCCACTATGCCTAATGCAGCCAGTCGTTTCGGACGTCTGGGCTGGCTCGTACTGAGTGTGCTGGTCCTGGTCATCGACCAGGTCAGCAAGGCTCATTTCGAGGGCTCCCTGGAAATGTTCCAGCAAATCGTGGTGATCCCGGATTACTTCAGCTGGACCCTGGCCTACAACACTGGCGCCGCTTTCAGCTTCCTGGCTGACGGTGGCGGCTGGCAGCGCTGGCTGTTCGCCCTGATCGCGGTGGTGGTCAGTGCGGTGCTCGTGGTCTGGCTCAAGCGCCTGGGGCGCGATGACACCTGGCTGGCCATCGCCTTGGCCCTGGTGTTGGGCGGCGCCCTGGGCAACCTGTACGACCGTATAGCCCTGGGCCATGTGATCGACTTCATCCTGGTGCATTGGCAGAACCGCCATTACTTCCCGGCGTTCAATTTTGCCGACAGCGCCATCACCGTCGGTGCAATCATGCTGGCGCTGGACATGTTCAAAAGTAAGAAAACCGGAGAGACCGTCAATGACTGATCAGGTATTGGCTGAGCAACGCATCGGCCAGAACACGGAAGTCACCTTGCATTTCGCACTGCGCCTGGAGAATGGCGACACGGTCGACAGCACGTTCGACAAAGCCCCGGCGACCTTCAAGGTCGGCGACGGCAACCTGTTACCGGGTTTTGAAGCGGCCCTGTTCGGTTTCAAGGCCGGCGACAAGCGCACCCTGCAGATCCTGCCGGAAAACGCCTTTGGCCAGCCCAACCCGCAAAACCTGCAGATCATCCCGCGTTCGCAGTTCCAGGACATGGATCTGTCGGAAGGCTTGCTGGTGATCTTCAACGATGCGGCGAATACCGAGCTGCCCGGTGTGGTCAAAACCTTCGATGACGCGCAGGTAACTATCGACTTCAACCACCCGTTGGCCGGTAAAACCTTGACGTTCGACGTTGAAATCATCGACGTTAAAGCTCTTTGATCAACGCCCCGAGCTAAAATGTGGGAGGGGGCAAGCCCGCTCCCGCCTTTGGTCGCCATTGTCAGTTCAGTAGCATCAACTCTGGCCCAAGCGCCAGACACGAGGCACAGCATGCAAATCAAACTCGCCAACCCCCGTGGCTTCTGCGCCGGCGTGGACCGGGCGATCGAAATCGTCAACCGCGCCCTGGAAGTCTTCGGGCCGCCGATCTATGTGCGCCATGAGGTCGTCCATAACAAGTTCGTGGTCGAAGACCTGCGCGCACGTGGCGCCATCTTTGTCGAAGAACTGGAGCAGGTGCCGGACGACGTTATCGTTATCTTCAGCGCCCACGGTGTTTCCCAGGCAGTGCGTACCGAAGCGGCTGGCCGTGGCCTGAAAGTATTCGACGCCACCTGTCCGCTGGTCACCAAGGTGCATATCGAAGTCGCGCGCTACAGCCGTGATGGTCGCGAATGCATCCTGATTGGCCATGCCGGTCACCCGGAAGTCGAAGGCACCATGGGCCAATACGACGGCAGCAATGGTGGCGCCATCTACCTTGTGGAAGACGAAAAAGACGTCGCCAGCTTGCAGGTTCACAACCCTGAGCGTTTGGCGTTCGTGACCCAGACCACCTTGTCCATGGACGACACCAGTCGCGTCATCGACGCGCTGCGCAGCCGCTTCCCGGCCATTGGTGGGCCACGCAAGGACGACATCTGCTACGCCACCCAAAACCGCCAGGATGCAGTCAAACAGTTGGCCGATGAATGCGATGTAGTGCTGGTGGTCGGCAGTCCTAACAGCTCCAATTCCAACCGCCTGCGCGAATTGGCCGAACGCATGGCGACACCGGCGTACCTGATCGACGGTGCTGAAGATATGCAGCGCAGCTGGTTCGATGGTGTCGAGCGTATTGGCATCACGGCGGGCGCTTCGGCCCCGGAAGTCCTGGTGCGCGGCGTCATCCAGCAGTTGCATGCATGGGGGGCTACGGGCGCCGATGAGTTGGCCGGTCGTGAAGAGAACATCACTTTCTCCATGCCCAAGGAGCTGCGGGTTCGCTCGCTGCTCTGAATGCCAGGGTGCCGGAGTAACTTCGGCACAACGCCTGTTCGGCTCTATCGCTGCGCAGGCTGATGCGCCCACTGGGCGCCAGCACTACCTGGTACAGGCTCTGTACCGAGTCCGTGGCGCATATATGTACAGTGCCGGCACGAAAACCTCCCCCAGCAAATACCGGCTCGCCCAATCCGCTGAAGCGTACCTGGCTTTTGACCGGTCCATTCCCGACGATCGGCACCCGTCCACTGCCCTGGCGCTGCAGTAACACCGGGTTGTCGTCGTCCAGATGGCCACGCTCGCTTACATCCAGCACGACCCGCCAACCCCGGCTCCAGTCATCGTCCAGTGCGTGGATGACCACCGCGCGGTTACGCGTGATGGCTTCAGTGCGTGCGAAGCGAAATCCGTTTGTCAGTGATTGCGCCGCGCTTTGTCGCTGCTGTGATTCCAGCAGGCCGGTGAAACTGGGCGTAGCCAGATGCGCCAGGATGCCGCTCACGATCAGTCCGAGCAGCAGTTCGATCAGGGTGAAACCTCGTTGCTCCATAGGCCGTCCCTCCGTGGGCGTGTGTACATACAGGGTTGAGACATAGGTATAGCGTCCGGCTCGGAGTGTCGAATGATGGCCTTTATGTCCAAAGTATTTCCCTTTGTTCCGTAGCCAGCGCCGGCGAAAAACCGACGCTAGTCTTGGGGGGCACAGCAGGGTTTTCCTGCTTTTTTCGGCCCTCGACACGGATGACGACGGTAATGCCTGCCTGCCTGAAAACCTGTTTCTTCCCGACTTTTACTCGGTACCAAATCGGCATGACATTGATTGAAGTGCTGGTGGCGGTGCTGATTCTCGCCGTCGGGCTGTTAGGTGCAGTGATGCTCCAGCTCAACGCCCTCAAGTACACCGACAGTTCGAGGATGACCAGCCAGGCCAGTTTCATCGCCTACGATATGCTTGACCGAATCCGTGCCAATTCCGGTGCCGACTACTCGTTGCGTCGTGGCGCTCGAGCGCCGGCCAGTACCGCGACCACCAGCGTGCGTGACGTGGACCTGCATGATTTTGAAGCCAATATTCGCGGTTTTGCCGGGGAGAGCGGCAAAGGCTCCGTGGCGGTCAGTGCAGATGAAGTGACTGTCAGTATCAGTTGGGATGACAGCCGGGGTGCAAACACGCCTGGCGCGCGGGAAACCTTCACCCTGACCAGTCGCATCGACAATGAGCCGGGGGTGATGCAATGAGGCATCGGGTTAGAGGTTTCAGCCTGGTGGAATTGTTGCTGGCCCTGGCCGTCGGTTTGGTGCTGGTGCTTGGCGGGAGCCAGGTGCTGATCAATTCCCGAGCGACCCACGCCAGCCAGCAGGCGGCCATGTTGCTGCAGGATGATGCGCGGTTTGTGCTCGGCAAGATGATCCGGGACATTCGCCAGGCGGGCATGTTTGGCTGTTTGGCGCCGGCCTTTATCGAGAATGCCCCGCCAGCCTTTGAAAGGCCGGTCAGCTGGAATGCCGGGGGCAGTTCAAAGTCGCTGACGCTGGTCACTGCCGATGTGGGCGGCGGCAGGCCTGACTGGACGGTGCTCTCCGACTGCACTGCTGGCGCCCAAGCCTATTCAGGCAGCTCACCTGCGCCTGCTCCCGGGCAGATTCGTTTTGCGATTCGGCAACTGACCTACACCTTCGAGGTGGGCCAGTTGAAGGTCAGCACGCTTTCCTCGCCGGCCAGGGCTGTGTTGGTGGATAACGTACGGGCTTTCGATGTCAGTTTCGGCGTGGCTGCCAGCCCGGCGTCAGTTCGGGTTGTGCGTTATGACGCTATCCCGACCGATGAGTCCTTGATCCGCAGTGTGCGCATCCGCATGACGCTGCAAGACCCGACGGGGCGGGTAAAAGATCAAACCTACAGCGTCGTGGCGGCGCTGCGAAACCGTGTGGGCTAGGGCGACCATGGTGTTTGCTGGGGGTGTTTCTTCGCGGCAGGGGGGGATGGTCCTGCTGATAAGCCTGGTGTTTTTGCTGCTGTTGTCGTTGATCGGCCTGTCTTCGATACAGGGGGCGGTCACCCAGCAAAAGATCACCGGTAGCCTGTGGCACCGCAACCAGTCGCTGCAAACCGCAGAAAGTGGTTTGAGGCTGGGCGAGCAAGGTGTGAGGCGACAGGGCGCGGCCTTGCCGCAGTGCCAGTCGATCGCTGCCTGCGGGCCACCGGATGAAGCGTTTTCGGTGGTGGGTGCCGGTCCCCATCCTGTGTCATCGGTTAACTGGGTTGCCATCAAGGGTGGGCTGTACGGTATTCAGTCCCTGGGGCCTGGTGCAGGGCTGCCGCATGTGCCGCCGCAAGCCCTGGCGACGTTGTACCGGGTAACAGCGGTCGGGCTCAGTGGTCAATCGCGCACCGTATTGGAGAGCGTATATGCGCGGGTGGAGGACGAGAGCGGCTCGCGGTTTCGGCGGGTTTCGTGGCGGCAACTTCAATAAGGAGCAATGGAATGGGCATGGACAGCCAGGGTTTTACCCTGATCGAGCTATTGATCGCCGTGGCGATCATCGCGTTTCTGGCCGGAATCGCTTACCCCGGGTACACCGGCCATGTGAAAAAGGTCTATCGCGCGGAAATCGTCGCGCTGTTGACCGAGCAGGCTCAGCACCTGGAGCGGTTTCATACGAGGAACGGCACTTTTATTGACGCAAGCGGCGTCAGTACGGGCAATGATCGCTATAGAATCACCGCAGCGTTGAACCCTCAGGATTTCTACCTGGTTGCTACACCGGGCGCCGATTCGTTGATGGCCGGCGACCCTTGCGGTGACTTCAGCCTGGACAGCAGCGGTGCGCGTGGCAATCCGGGGGCGGCACCTGAAATGTCGCGCCAGACATGCTGGGGGCAATGATGAGGGTGCTGGATGATTGGGCGCCGGGCGCGTTTATTCCTATTTATCGACTGGATCAAATGATGGCTAAGCAACAGCAAGTGGTGATTGTCGGTGGCGGAGTCATCGGCTTGTTGACGGCGTTCAATCTGGCAACCCAGGGGCAGGCTGTGATCCTGCTGGAGCGTGCCGGTGTGGGGCAGGAGTCGTCATGGGCGGGCGGAGGCATTGTTTCGCCACTGTATCCGTGGCGCTATAGCCCGGCGGTCACAGCGTTGGCCCATTGGTCCCAGGATTTTTATCCGCAACTGGCTGAGCGGCTGTTTGCTGCTACCGGTGTCGATCCGGAGGTCCATACCACGGGGTTGTACTGGCTGGACCTGGACGATGAAGCCGAGGCGCTGGACTGGGCTGCTCGTGAAGGGCGGCCTTTGAGCAAGGTCGATGTGTCTGCCGCCCATGATGCGGTTCCTGTCTTGGGTGGCGGGTATTCCCAGGCGATCTATATGGCCAACGTGGCCAACGTGCGCAACCCGCGCCTGGTCAAATCCCTGAAGGCCGCGCTATTGGCCCTGCCTGCCGTGACCGTTCACGAACAGTGCACAGTGACTGGTTTTGTTCTGGATGGCGGCAACGTAGTGGGCGTGGATACGGCAGAGGGGCCGATTCTGGGGAATCAGGTGGTGCTTGCAGCGGGGGCGTGGAGCGGCGAGTTGCTCGGCACACTGGGCTTGGCGCTGCCGGTAGAGCCGGTCAAGGGGCAGATGATTTTGTACAAATGCGCGTCGGACTTCCTGTCGAGCATGGTCCTGGCCAAAGGGCGTTATGCGATCCCTCGGCGCGATGGGCACATCCTCATCGGCAGCACGCTGGAACATGAGGGGTTCGACAAGACGCCAACCGACACCGCGCTGGAAAGCCTCAAGGCTTCGGCTGTGGAACTGATTCCCGCCCTGGCCGACGCCGAAGTGGTGGGGCATTGGGCCGGCTTGCGGCCCGGCTCGCCGGAGGGCATCCCCTATATCGGTCGGGTACCCGGCTTCAATGGGCTGTGGCTCAACTGCGGGCATTACCGCAACGGGTTGGTCCTGGCGCCGGCATCGTGCCAGTTATTTGTTGATTTGCTACTGGAGCGTGCGCCGATCATCGATCCGGCACCCTATGCCCCCGAAGGTCGGATCAACGCTGGATAGACTTCGGTCCTTGCTCCAGATGCGCCTGGGTGCAATACCACTCCTGGCGCGAACTCAGGGCGCGATCCTGTGGCAAGTGCACGCCGCAGTGTGCGCAGCGCACCATCAACGCAGCGCCGGGCTCGCTGGTGCGTTGCTGCCTGGCGGTCGGGCTTTTGAATTTGCGCCAGAACCATACCGCGGCAGCAATAACGGCAATCCAGAACAGAAGACGAAGCATGATGGGCGGTTTCTCGATAAGGAATGCGCCAGTTTAGCCAAGGACGTGGCAGGCGCACAGCGCAATAATCCTTGCCCATAAAAAAGGAGCCCCGAAAGGCTCCTTTTTGCGTTGCGTCGACAGGCTCAGTCGAACACACCGAAGGTCATGTAGCTGAACCACGAGCGGTCCTGGTTGTTGCCCAGGGCCTGCGGCTCTTCTTCTTCGATCACGTCGCCGTTCTCATCGTGCGGCTTGAGGTCCGAAGGAATGGCTTCCTTGGCATCCTGGAACTGCTTGATCACGTCCTGGTTGGCGCGAGTTTCGCCCGGCGGCAACGGCGGCCGCGACTCGATCAGGCCCAGGGTGTACTTGCTCAGCCACGAGCGGTTGTCCGCTTCGGCAACCTGAGGCACGAACTGGCCGTCTTTCAGGCTCGGGTGATCAGGGTAGTTGAGCTTCAGGGTTTCCAGGCTGGTGCTGGCCAGGTCGTCCAGGTGCAGACGTTGGTAAGCCTCGGTCATCACCGCCAGGCCGTCACCCACGGAAGGGGTTTCCTGGAAGTTTTCCACCACATAACGACCACGGTTGGCGGCAGCTACATACGCCTGGCGGGTCAGGTAGTAGTGGGCCACGTGGATTTCGTAGGAAGCCAGCAGGTTACGCAGGTAGATCATGCGCTGCTTGGCGTCCGGCGCGTAGCGGCTGTTTGGGTAGCGGCTGGTCAACTGGGCGAACTCGTTGTAGGAGTCGCGAGCGGCGCCTGGGTCTCGCTTGGTCATGTCCAGCGGCAGGAAGCGCGCCAGCAGGCCAACATCCTGGTCGAACGAGGTCAGGCCCTTCATGTAGTAGGCGTAGTCCACGTTCGGGTGTTGCGGGTGCAGGCGGATGAAGCGCTCGGCGGCGGACTTCGCAGCCTCCGGCTCGGCGTTCTTGTAGTTGGCGTAGATCAGCTCAAGCTGGGCCTGGTCGGCGTAGCGCCCGAACGGATAGCGCGACTCCAGGGCCTTCAGCTTCGCTGTGGCGCTGGTGTAGCTATTATTGTCCAAGTCTTTCTGTGCCAGTTGGTACAGCTCGACTTCGCTCAGGTTTTCGTCGACGACTTCCTTTGTTGACGAGCAAGCAGCAGTCATGGCGAGGATGGCGATCAGCAGCAGGTGTTTCACTTGCATGGCGGCTTGCGTCCCTATGACGGCCGCTGTCTTGGGCGGGGCCGTCCTGTTATGATGAGCGCCCCGTTGAAAGCCTCGGGGCAAAAGACGCCGTATTTAACCACAAGCGCGCAGCCGAAACCAAAGGCTGTGCCACGCCTAGTCTGAGCATGTCCGATAAAATTGAACTTCGCGCAGAGGTGCCGTCCGAATTGGGCGGCCAACGCCTCGATCAAGTCGCCGCACAATTATTCGCTGAGCACTCGCGCTCGCGCCTTTCCGCCTGGATCAAAGACGGCCGCCTGACTGTGGATGGAGCGGTTATCCGCCCGCGAGACATAGTCCATGGCGGTGCGATTCTTGAGCTGACTGCCGAGCAGGAAGCCCAGGGAGAATGGGTCGCCCAGGACATCGAGCTGGATATCGTCTATGAAGACGACGACATCCTGGTCATCAACAAACCCGCAGGCCTGGTGGTTCACCCGGCGGCCGGGCACGCTGATGGCACCTTGCTCAATGCCCTGTTGCACCACATCCCCGACATCGTCAACGTGCCGCGTTGCGGCATCGTGCACCGTCTGGACAAGGACACCACTGGCTTGATGGTGGTGGCCAAGACCATTCAGGCGCAGACGCAACTGGTTACGCAATTGCAGAGCCGTAGCGTTAGTCGTATCTACGAATGCATCGTGATCGGTGTGGTCGTGGCTGGCGGCAAGATCAATGCCCCGATCGGTCGCCACGGCCAGCAGCGCCAGCGTATGGCGGTGATGGAAGGCGGCAAGCAGGCGGTGAGCCACTACCGCGTGCTCGAGCGTTTCCGTTCCCACACCCATGTGCGGGTCAAGCTGGAAACCGGTCGTACCCACCAGATTCGCGTGCATATGGCCCACATCAACTTCCCGTTGGTGGGCGATCCGGCCTATGGCGGCCGCTTCCGCATTCCGCCTGCGGCGAGCCAGACCATGGTCGAATCGCTCAAGACGTTCCCGCGCCAGGCCTTGCATGCACGTTTCCTGGAGCTGGACCATCCGACGAGCGGTAAGCGCATGAGCTGGGAATCGCCACTTCCAGACGATTTTGTCTGGTTGCTGTCGCTGCTCAAGCAGGATCGCGAGGCGTTTGTCGGATGAATGACTGGCTGATTCCTGACTGGCCCGCGCCTGTCGGGGTGAAAGCCTGTGTGACTACCCGAACGGGCGGCGTCAGCCAGGCGCCGTTCGACAGCCTTAACCTGGGCGATCACGTTGAGGACAGTCTTGAGGCCGTCCTTGAGAATCGACGTCGCCTTACCGAAGCCTTTGATATTCAGCCGGCCTGGCTGCGCCAGGTCCATGGCGTGGATGTGGTCGAGGCCGACCCTGGCCGCACCGCCGAAGCCGACGGCAGTTGGAGCAGCACCCCCGGCATCGCCTGCACCGCGATGACCGCCGATTGCCTGCCTGCGTTGTTCTGCAACCGTGCCGGCACTCGTGTGGCTGCGGCCCATGCCGGTTGGCGTGGGCTGGCGGCGGGTGTGCTGGAAGCGGCCTTCGAAAGCCTCGATGCAGAGCCCTCGGACATCCTGGTATGGCTGGGCCCGGCGATTGGCCCGCAAGCCTTTGAGGTTGGCCCTGAAGTGCGTGAAGCCTTCATGCAGCACCTGCCGACAACTGCCGAAGCCTTTGTACCAAGCCGCAATCCTGGCAAATTCATGGCCGACATCTATCAGTTGGCCCGCCTGCGCCTTGTTGCGCGGGGTGTCACCGCGGTTTATGGTGGTGGCTTCTGCACCGTGACCGACCCGCGCTTCTTTTCGTACCGGCGCAGCCCCCGCACCGGACGTTTTGCCTCCCTTATCTGGCTTGAGCGCTAGACTCTGCTGATCTGGGTCAACGCTGATCCATATCAACCGCCGCTCGCTTGAATCTTCCAGAATCCACCCCATCTATAAGGGTATCTGGCAGGTTTCTTCATTCAGGATGTTTTATAGCTCCGGCCTGCTCAAAAGGAAGGTGACTAATGCGTATTGATCGTTTAACCAGCAAATTGCAGTTGGCCTTATCGGACTCCCAATCCTTGGCGGTGGGTCTTGACCACCCGGCCATCGAGCCTGCGCACTTGATGCAGGCACTCCTGGAACAGCAAGGTGGTTCTATCAAGCCCTTGCTGATGCAGGTGGGCTTTGATGTCAACAGCCTGCGCAAGGAGTTGAGCAAAGAGCTCGACCAACTGCCGAAAATCCAAAACCCTACCGGCGACGTGAATATGTCGCAGGATCTGGCGCGCCTGCTTAACCAGGCCGACCGCCTGGCCCAGCAGAAGGGGGACCAGTTCATCTCCAGTGAACTGGTGTTGCTCGCCGCCATGGACGAGAACAGCAAGCTTGGTAAGTTGTTGCTTGGCCAGGGTGTGAGCAAGAAAGCCCTGGAAAACGCCATCAACAACCTGCGTGGCGGTGATGCGGTTAACGACCCTAACCACGAGGAGTCGCGCCAGGCCCTGGACAAGTACACCGTCGACCTGACCAAGCGTGCCGAAGAGGGCAAGCTTGACCCGGTGATCGGCCGTGACGATGAAATTCGTCGCACCATCCAGGTTCTGCAGCGTCGCACCAAGAACAACCCGGTGTTGATCGGTGAACCTGGCGTGGGTAAAACCGCGATTGCCGAAGGCCTGGCCCAACGCATCATCAATGGTGAAGTGCCGGACGGCCTTAAAGGCAAGCGCCTGCTGTCCCTGGATATGGGGTCATTGATCGCCGGTGCCAAGTTCCGCGGTGAATTCGAAGAGCGCCTGAAATCCCTGCTTAATGAACTGTCGAAGCAGGAAGGGCAGATCATTCTGTTTATCGACGAACTGCACACCATGGTCGGCGCCGGTAAAGGCGAGGGCTCCATGGATGCTGGCAACATGCTCAAGCCCGCCTTGGCGCGGGGTGAGTTGCATTGTGTCGGTGCTACCACGCTTAACGAATATCGCCAGTACATTGAGAAAGATGCGGCCCTTGAGCGGCGTTTCCAGAAAGTCCTGGTGGAAGAACCGAGCGAAGAGGACACCATCGCGATCCTGCGGGGCCTGAAAGAGCGCTACGAGGTCCACCATAAAGTGGCGATCACCGACGGCGCGATCATTGCGGCGGCCAAATTGAGCCATCGCTACATTACCGACCGTCAATTGCCGGACAAGGCCATCGACTTGATCGACGAAGCGGCCAGCCGCATTCGCATGGAGATCGATTCCAAGCCGGAAGTGCTCGACCGCCTGGATCGTCGCCTGATTCAACTGAAAGTCGAATCCCAGGCCCTCAAGAAAGAAGAGGACGACGCGGCCAAGAAACGCCTGGAAAAACTCCAGGAGGAAATCGTCCGCCTGGAGCGCGAGTATTCGGACCTCGAAGAAATCTGGACCTCGGAAAAAGCCGAAGTACAGGGCTCTGCGCAGATCCAGCAAAAGATCGAGCAGTCGCGCCAGGAGTTGGAAGCCGCACGTCGTAAAGGCGACCTGAACCGCATGGCCGAGTTGCAGTACGGGGTGATCCCGGACCTGGAACGCAGCCTGCAAATGGTCGACCAGCACGGTAAGGCTGAAAATCAGCTGTTGCGCAGCAAGGTGACCGAGGAAGAAATCGCCGAAGTCGTGTCCAAGTGGACCGGCATCCCGGTGTCGAAAATGCTCGAAGGCGAGCGTGACAAGCTGCTGAAGATGGAGCACCTGTTGCACCAGCGCGTGATCGGCCAGGAAGAGGCCGTCGTGGCGGTGTCCAACGCGGTACGGCGTTCCCGCGCCGGCTTGTCCGACCCGAACCGTCCGAGCGGCTCGTTCATGTTCCTCGGCCCGACCGGTGTGGGTAAGACCGAGCTGTGCAAGGCCCTGGCCGAGTTCCTCTTTGATACTGAAGAGGCCATGGTACGGATCGACATGTCCGAGTTCATGGAGAAACATTCGGTGGCTCGCCTGATCGGGGCTCCACCAGGCTATGTGGGCTACGAGGAGGGCGGTTACCTGACCGAGGCCGTGCGGCGTAAGCCTTACTCGGTGATCCTGCTGGATGAGGTGGAGAAGGCTCACCCGGACGTGTTCAATATCTTGCTGCAAGTGTTGGAAGATGGACGACTCACGGACAGCCACGGGCGCACTGTGGACTTCCGCAACACGGTGATCGTCATGACCTCCAACCTGGGCTCGGCGCAGATCCAGGAACTGGTAGGTGATCGTGAGGCCCAGCGCGCTGCTGTAATGGATGCGTTGACCACGCACTTCCGTCCGGAATTCATCAACCGGGTCGACGAAGTGGTGATCTTCGAGCCATTGGCGCGGGATCAGATCGCGGGCATCACCGAGATCCAGCTGGGGCGTCTGCGCGGTCGCCTGGCGGAACGCGAGTTGTCGCTGGAACTGAGCCGCGAGGCGTTGGACAAGCTGATCGCGGTCGGTTACGACCCGGTGTATGGTGCACGGCCTTTGAAACGTGCGATCCAGCGCTGGATCGAGAACCCGCTGGCGCAGTTGATCCTGTCGGGCAGCTTTATGCCGGGCACCAGCGTCGAGGCGACTGTGGAGAACGACGAAATCGTCTTCCACTGAGCCCGGATTGCACTGCAATAAGAGAAGGCCCTGCATCCCAGGGCCTTTTTTTTCGATAGGGCGTTGAACTGTAAGGCAAAGGCTTGTAAAGTGCGCCCCGCAGCAACGTCAGCCCACGGGTTTCTTCTCCCCAAGAAGAAATCAGAAAGAAGCGCAAATCATTGTCTTAAAAGCAATTTAAAGGGTTGACAGGGGTTTTTAAGATTGTAGAATAGCGCGCCTCAGAGACGCTAACGTAGCGATACGGACAGGGTCGAAGAGAAGGTTACACAGCAGTAAAAGTTGTACTTTGAAATATGTAGTTCCGTGATAGCTCAGTCGGTAGAGCAAATGACTGTTAATCATTGGGTCCCAGGTTCGAGTCCTGGTCACGGAGCCAATTTCAAACCGGGGTATAGCGCAGTCCGGTAGCGCGCCTGCTTTGGGAGCAGGATGTCGGGAGTTCGAATCCCCCTACCCCGACCATATTTGGGTCGTTAGCTCAGTTGGTAGAGCAGTTGGCTTTTAACCAATTGGTCGTAGGTTCGAATCCCACACGACCCACCATTTTTGAGACCAGTTAACGCTGGAATC
>NZ_FWZV01000004.1:0-507586 GCF_900177315.1 Pseudomonas sp. LAMO17WK12:I1
GTAAGCGCTCCATGAACCCCACATTCAAAGTCACCATCTGATCCCCGATGCTGTGCTCCCGATTCCTTTCCGGAGCCAGCACCTCATGATGCGTCCCGACGCAAAAGTCGAAAAAGTCTATCTCTACCCCAAACCCGTCGACTTCCGAAAATCCATCGATGGCCTAGCCGCTCTGGTCGAACTGGACATTAAGGTCGCGGTGTTTGACCCGGTACTTTTCGTGTTCCTCAACAAGCCTCGAAACCGAGTGAAAATTTTGTATTGGGAGCGTAACGGTTTTTGCCTTTGGCTAAAGCGGCTGGAGTCCGAGCGCTTCAAAACATCGCCGGATTGTTCGGATGAAGCCATCGTGCTGACGGTTCAAGAACTCAACTGGTTATTGGATGGTTTTGATTTGTGGCGCAACCGCCCGCATCAAGTTTTGACGCCTCGATTTGTCGCCTGATTCGGTATAATCCAGGGCATGATTTCCATGCCCAAAGACCTTCCTGACGACCCTGCTTTGCTCAAGCAACTGCTTGAGCAAATGCTGAGTGAGCGCGAGTCGGATAAGGGCAAGATCGTTCATCTCGAAGAAGAAAACGCGTTGTTGCGTCAGCGCCTTTTCGGGCGTAAGTCAGAGCAGACAGCCGATCCCGCGACCCCGCAAATGGCCTTGTTCAACGAAGTTGAAAGCGTGGCCGAGTCTGTCGACGAAACGGTGGAAGAAGAGGTTGTCGCTCCGACCAAACATCGCGGTAAACGCAAGCCTCTGCCCGCCGATCTTCCGCGCATCGACGTCATCCACGAACTGCCCGAGCACGAACTGACCTGCGCCTGCGGTTGCCGCAAGCACACCATTGGTGAGGAAATCAGCGAGCAGCTGGAGATCGTGCCGATGCAAATCCGTGTGATCAAACATGTCCGCAAGATCTACGGTTGCCGCGATTGCGAGACCGCACCGGTTACCGCGGACAAGCCCGCTCAACTGATTGAAAAAAGCATGGCCAGCCCAAGTGTCCTGGCGATGCTGCTGACGACCAAATACGTCGATGGCTTACCGCTTCACCGCTTCGAAAAAGTGCTGGGCCGCCACGGTATCGATATCCCACGCCAGACCTTGGCGCGCTGGGTTATCCAGTGCGGCGAACACCTGCAACCCTTGCTCAACTTGATGCGGGATCGACTGCTGGGAAGTCGCATCATCCACTGCGACGAAACGCGTGTACAGGTGATGAAAGAGCCTGATCGAGAGCCGACCAGTCAATCCTGGATGTGGGTGCAAACCGGCGGACCGCCTAATCAGCCTGTGATCCTTTTTGACTACTCGACCAGCCGGGCGCAGGAGGTTCCGTCGCGCCTGCTCGAAGGTTATCGCGGCTACCTGATGACCGACGATTATGTTGGTTACAACGCCTTGGGCGCGCAGTCCGGTGTCGAACGTTTAGGCTGTTGGGCCCATGCACGACGCAAGTTTGTCGAGGCGCAAAAGGTGCAGCCTAAAGGTAAAACCGGGCGTGCCGATATC
The DNA here is from genome assembly GCF_900177315.1 of Pseudomonas sp. LAMO17WK12:I1. Lineage (NCBI taxonomy): Bacteria > Pseudomonadati > Pseudomonadota > Gammaproteobacteria > Pseudomonadales > Pseudomonadaceae > Pseudomonas > Pseudomonas sp. LAMO17WK12:I1. The sequence goes on from NZ_FWZV01000004.1 coordinate 1,508, forward strand.
GCCCTGAATCTGATCAACAAGCTGTACGGTATCGAGCGAGATTTAAAAGAAGTCGGCGATGAACATCGCCACGAAAGCCGACAGCAAAACAGCTTGCCGGTGTTGGCCCAATTGCAAACATGGTTGGAGAAAACCCAGCCACAAGTGACGGCGCAAAATGCACTGGGCAAAGCCATCAGCTACTTGGCCAGCAACTGGATCAAGTTGGTGCGCTACACCGAAGCCGGATATTTGCCGATCGACAACAATGCGGCCGAGCGTGCGATCCGGCCCTTCGTGATCGGGCGCAAGAACTGGCTGTTCAGCGACACGCCCAAAGGCGCGACGGCCAGCGCTCAACTTTACAGTTTGGTCGAGACGGCTAAAGCCAACGGCCAAGAGCCCTATGCGTGGCTGCGCCACGCCCTTGAGCGCCTGCCACAGGCAACCTCGGTTGAAGATTACGAAGCCTTGCTGCCGTGGAACTGTTCGCCCGCATCGCCTAGCTAAGCGCGCCGCCTATTTTTGAACAGGTGGGGTTTATGGAGCGCTTACGGTGATGTTGCTCAACCTCTGCAAGCCTGGTGAGTACACGGATGATTTGTTTGCTATATCACAGCCGGCAGAGGTGACTCGGGTGATGACGGTGCTGGACCAGATCAACGAACGATGGGGCCGGGGGACGCTGCGTTCGGCCAGTGTGCCTGTGGATCCTGACTGGGGCATGCGGCGTGAAATGATGAGTCAGAGCTATACGACGAAGCTTGATCAGCTTTGGGAGGTTTCATGCACGTAACTAGGTTGGCAGATTTTAATCTTTATTAGGTTAAACCAGATGAGCTTGCCCCCAAGTAATTTGATAAATATCTACCGCACCTCCCCCCCTAAGGGAGGTGCAAGTGGATAATTTTCAGGCCGTTCTATGTATTGGCTTTACTTATATTGTTGTCAATGCCTAATTGCCTTAAGAGTTGCGACCAATTCAGGGGCGAGTTCATGAACGAAGGCGAGCTGTGCTTCTGATACGGGCTCCCCGTGTATGGCGTAAGAACATATTGAATAGACCTCCCGAATTGCTGATACAAGTCTTGGTTCAAGCAAGTTGGACTCGGATAGGTGTCTTGCTAACTGTTGAATTGGAATTACACGTCTATGTCGTGAAGAGTTATCAGTATCAATCTGAAGCTCTTCTGCGATTCTTCGCATTTCTAATTCAATGTTGTACCTTGCTGCAAACAAAAAGGCTGTGTCGTCTGGAGCTGTAATTGGAACGGGGGCAGGTGGAAGTGGTACACCATGTGCAGCTAAGGCATCAATGAGAGCAGATTTGATACGAGCCTCTAAATCAGGAAGCTGAGCATCTGCTGCTGGCAAGGGTAGATTGAAATGTGGGCTGAACGTGGTGCGCACGTCTACAGCGTTACGAACGTCACTACGGATTTCCGATACTTGTGCGGTCAGAAATCCTTTCAATTCATCCATTTCTTGTTTGAGCTTTAGACCAAACATGGATACTTCATTAAAAAGTGGTGCCAGCAACAACGCTATCCATATTACGAATACGACTATGTCCGCTACAGATGCGTTCCCTTTTGTGAGGTCTGGGTAGCGGTTGTATAAGAAATGGGTTAGCGCTGCCGTAAGCAGTGTCCACCATACGATTTTAAACCAATTAGGTAGCTTCAATGTGTAAACCTGCTTTCTCGAAAGTGAGTAGGGTCTTGCTGATATTGATCCAATTAAAAAGGGGGTGTAGCGATAAAAACGGATGTTAGCAACACAGTCGACGTCGTTGATGAAGGGGGGGCTGCGCTGAGTTCGCTGTAGGAAACCGGCCAGCGAAACCTCTCCATCCTCAGAGACTAACTTATTGAATTTCTTAAGCTCAGTACCGCTACATTCTTTGGGGGCTTTGTTTATTCTTTCCATGCTAAGAAGCCATAACGATTAAGCTAATGGGCCACGAAGCGCGGTCCCAGCGGACGAAGTGAACGCATTGTTATATTTCAATGATTTACTCTGGCTAGGAACTCCGTTATGCCATTAAGCATGAAATTAACTTGTTCCTTTGTGTACTCATTGTATTTTCCATGAGCCGCATTGTTTCTTAAGTCCAGCCATGCTGTTATAGACTTTTGGTCGAGCTTTGTATAAACTTCAGACTTTGCCAGATCAGAGTTTAATCGGTCAGCTTTTTTAGGGATAAGCACACCGTCTTTTTCAAGTTCTGTTTCGATGTTATTTGCTGAGCAGAGTTGACGTAGATTCTCTTCTAAAACGCTGCCAATCATTACGGCTGCGGGATCTTTATATCCTTGCTCTAAAAGATGTTCAGCCATCTCAAGGAAATCATAGAATATTTCCGCTGCAATTAGCTTTTTGACTGTAAATATCCATCCGCCATCAAGCTCATTTTGAATGGAATGCAAGATTGCATGGCTTCTTTTGGCGCTAGATTCAAGGTTTCTAGGCGTTGCAGAATCATATTCTGAGTAATATGAATGGCTATTTCCATAAGTCATCGAAATGAAAGATAGCGTTGAAGCTCTAAGTCCAGCCATTGCTCCAGCGTCTACGTGGTCTTCGCCATATTGGTTGAATTTTTTTGTTGCTAATACCTTCTCAGATTGCTCAATTAGCTGGGCGACCCTTCTCGACAGATCTTTCGGTTGCATGTAATTCCCTTTGTCACATAACTATTAGGCCACATCCCATTTCGCAATGGCGTGTCGTTTAAAGTTTCTTGTCGTCCTATAAGTCCTTGTCTAGCGTAGAGGTGGCGCGGCAAACGCGACATTGCTCAGGGAAAAACGCGACATGGATGACGGCAAGCCCTGCAGCCTACTAGAGTCGAATGCAGCTTCTGTGACACTACTCATTTGCTATCATCGTGTCCACCGTCAAATTTTGGCCGGTTGCTGCCATACACAACTGAATGCTTCCGACCAAAAAAGTGGCCCCTAAGCGCAGAATGAAGGCTAAGGAGCTTGATCACTATGATGGATGCTCCGAACACTACGTCAGATAACCGGGTAGCCTCATCCAGTGCTCGCAAAGGGGTATGCAAGTCGAGAGGTGTCTATGGATTATCCCCGACTTCCAGCGAAGCCATCTGTTCTACCTGCGACGTCAGCTCCATTGCCGCCGCCTCCAGCGCGAACTGGTAGTCATAGATCCTTTCCAAAACATCGGGCAGGGAGTAATCATCTGACAAAGGGTCGACCCCTTTCGAGAAAGTGTAATAGTCAGCTAATCCCACAGACACGGGCTTAAAATATATCTAAACCCTATCCTATTCATTCTTGGAGTTGAATTTTTGATCCTGCTGAAGTGTTGGATCACGCTACGTGTCTAATGCGTGCGGAATGTGTTCCACGCCGCAGTATCAAAGTGCATGGCTGCCATTACCTCAAACAAATACAGCTCCACGTCGTTGCTGATCTCAATAAATGAGACCGACATCTCCCGGAGCCGGCTCTGGGCAGACAAGAAAACTTCACGAAATTTGTCATCCATCATTGCTTGGTCGCGCTTCATTTCGTGCGGAAAATCTTCACTTGCCATTCGATAGACCAAGCTCGCGCTGAAATGCGACTGGAAGTTCAAGTGCTGGACCAGTCGTTTGATGACTCCTCGAGAGATACCTACGTAGACAGGTTTACCTGCATTGATGAAGACGTAGCAGCCGGGAAAGTCGCTTGATCGACCAAGCCGGGATAATATCTCCTTGGTTGGACTCTTAAACCCAACAAATTTTTGCGCCGGTATAGGGTGAGCAAGTGCCTCGATAAGCCGCATCATGTGGGCTGGGAGAACGACTGAAGCAAGCGTCTCAAAAGATTCTGAACAGTTGTCGATAGGCATACACACATCTCGTGTTGAAGTATCTCGTGAGTCATACCACGGCCGCACGTCCGGAGTCGAAGAGTCGTAAAGTACTATGTCGAATCCGGCCGAGAGAAACACAACATGGTACCGCTCCACTGTCAGGCATTATTTGACGATTGCTTAAAATTTGCTACAAAACCTAGCGATCCAATATTGCTGGTTAGACGGGCCGGGGCCTCGGTGGATTACTAAGTCCAATCCATCATCGGACGGATCGTTTCTCTAAAGCATCGAGCGCCGAGCGTGGGGCAAAAATGGGGCAAACCATACGCCAATCTATGCCATCCAATGCCAAATATGCGTTTATCCAACTGGATGAATGCACGCATTACAGCCAGCAACCACGGGCCTATCCCAAAAATCCCTTACATACCCCTACACAATCGGGGTGTGAGAGGACAGATCGGACGTGTTTTTACTCATTGGATAATAGGCAAATTCGTTGAAAGGAGTGGGGCAAAGGTGGGGCACTCGGCCCTGCTGATTTTGCAATGGCCGCAAGGTTAACACGCGAGGTCGGCCCTTCGCAGGTCGCAAACGGATAGGTAAAACGCAAAGTGGGATGGCGCATTTGTTTAAATGCGCAACGCTTCTGCAGGGACGTGTCGCTGTTGGCACGCAGCCGAAAATACCTCCCTCAGTACGATGAGGCGATCGCCTTGGCCAGTTGCATGTCGGACATAAGAGGCGAGGCGTAGGTCGAGCGATAGTACCGAGATGCCTGTTCGAACTCAGCACCGCGGATCTCGCCGTCCGAACCGATAAAGGCAAGGGCATCGGTTTTGGACGATGTGAAAAGCTTTGGCGCATCGGTCGTGAGAGCGCTGGCTCCCCCAATCAGGATGGTGGGCACGAACGTCGTGTACATCAGCGCTTTATCGAAAGGGTTGGCGTTTTCTGCGGCCACTGCTGGGGCGCCGATCAATACCATGACAGCGATTGCCAGAGTCTTCCATGAGTCCATTCTTCGAAGCTTCCATTTCTATAAGAGGGGGGCACGATAGCAGAGCTGGTCACTTTGCAGATATAAGGCGCCGTCGGCACTGGGGCGGGTTGCCATGCTTGACGGGGTGGTTTTTAACGCTGTGCTCTCGACTCATCAGTTCGCCCCATAGAAATGGTTCAGCACTATCAATTCAATCACCGCGACGAAACAGCACAGCACAATGAACCCGGGGCTGAAGACCCGCTTGCGATTAGAGCCCCAGCCGCCCAGCGAACTGAAGTCTGCGCCGTCGGAGATCAACATTAGGAGCGCCAGCACGGCGTATATCCACGCCTTGCCCCAGAAGCTCTGATTTCTCCATTCGGTCATTCGTGGTCTTCCGCATACCGCTTTAAATTGAGGTGAATGGGCGTTGGCGGCAAGGTTAGCACGCAAGGTTGGGGGCTTCGCAGGTCATGAACGGATAGGTAGAACGTAAATAAAAGTGCGGGCGACCCTTTTTGTCCCTTAGCCCATCCTGATCAACGCTTCATTGCGTTGCACTGAGTGCGCAAATCGCTATTGCTGATGTTTTCGCAGCTGGAGCCACTTTGCTGGGCGTTGCAGTAGGCTCGTTGGTCAGAGTCGCTGATGCTGGTGCAACTTGCCGCAAAGGTGTACCCACTGAACATCAACAAAATGGCAAGCACGAGTTTCATTGTTTTCTTCCTTGGCTCGCCAGGAATCAGCCTGGCGCTGTTTGAGCGCATCGCATCAAGTACCGCGGTGATCATGCCAAATTGACATTATTTTGCCCGGAAGTTCCGCTGATGTGCATGGAATATGCAAATTAGCATTTGCCAACCCCAAAAACTCCCGTCACTATCGCCGCTATGCAAAAACGCAACGTTTCTATCGTCTTAAGAGAACTGCTGGACCGCGACCGGATCTCCCCCACGGAGCTTCACCGGCGTACTGGCGTGCCTCAATCCACGTTGTCCCGGATTCTCAGCGGCAAGATCGTTGATCCGTCGGATAAACACATCTCGCGCATCGCCGAGTACTTCCGCGTCAGCACCGATCAACTGCGCGGGCGCGCGGCGGTGGGGGCTTTGCGCGATGACGGGCGCGACCCGATGCATTCGGAACTCAAGGATATAAGCCTGTGGGACGATGACACCCCCGTTAATGATGACGAGGTGTCGATCCCCTTTCTGCGCGAGGTTGAATTGGCTGCTGGATCAGGAAGATTCGTCATCGAGGAAAGCGAGAAGGCCAGCCTGCGTTTTGGAAAGCGCAGCCTGCGGCATAACGGTGTGCAGTTCGACCAGGCCAAGTGTGTAACGGTGCGCGGCAACAGTATGTTGCCGGTACTGCGCGACGGCGCGACGGTCGGCGTAAATGCTGGCAAAAGTGGCATCGGCGACATCGTCGATGGCGACTTGTATGCCATCAATCACAATGGCCAGCTGCGGGTTAAACAGCTCTATCGCCTGCCTTCCGGGATTCGCCTGCGCAGTTTCAATCGCGATGAACACCCGGATGAGGACTACAGCTTCCAGGATATCCAGGATGAGCAGATCAGCATCCTTGGGCATGTGTTCTGGTGGGGTATGTACGCCCGTTGACCTCCTTGCGTAAGAGAGAGCCCGCCATCGAGCGGGCTTTTTTTCGTCTGTAGAAAATCGCCAAACCCTTTGCCCGTAAGGTCGAAAATGCATTTGTGCATGAGTTGGCTGAAAATAAATGCACTAGTGCATTGACTGTATATGCATACATGCATATCCTTCATCTCAAGCCAGCCAATAAGGTGGTGGAGGCGGCAAGGATGCTGCCAAGGAAGACAAGGAAGGCACGCAACATCGGCAGGGACGCCATCAGAGCGATGGCAGGGACGCCAGCCAACACCGGCAAGGATGCCGACGCTCTTTAGTGACACCGCTTCAGCAACAGGCAGCGATGAACCGGCCTTAACGGTTCAGAGGGTTGGCAACTGACCCGGGTGTGCAGCGTAAAGCACCAGAAGCAGTTATCCGGCAGACAGGGATCGTGGTCGGAAAAACATCGAGGAAAGATCCGTACCGCGCCAGTAGCGCCGAAAGATCGAAGCTGGACCGCATTACTGAAAAGCCTGGGCAACCGGGCTTTTTGGAATGCCTACCTATACATGGATTTACCCAAAAGCCGGTGTTTGCCGGCGTTACTCAGCCAGGAGGCGTGACATGACAAACGAGCAGCAAGCGTTAGCGGAAATGCCTATCTGGCTGGTGATCGCACTGGCGCTGATTGGCGGTGTATCCGGCGAAATGTGGCGCGCCGACAAGGAGGGCGCCCGCGGTTGGTCGCTGGTCCGGCGCCTGGCCCTGCGGTCTGGGGCGTGCATGGTCTGCGGGGTCTCGGCATTGATGCTGTGCTACGCCGCCGGCATGTCGATCTGGACCGCCGGCGCCATTGGTTGCCTGACGGCCATGGCCGGCGCGGACGTCGCCATCGGCCTTTATGAACGCTGGGCGGCCAAGCGCATCGGGGTCAACGAAGCGCCCACATCCCGCTCGGATCAGCAGTAACTGCTGCAAGGACGCAACTGATGACACTTATCGAAAAACCCTCCCAACTGCCTGTGGCCATTGAGGGGGCGCTGAAGCGTGCCTTCCCGCAACTGCAGGTAGGCAACCACCAGGACGTTGGCGGCGCCGGGGATCACACCGGCGTGCTGATCAGCGTGGAACGCAACGGCCCCGGCGTGCGTTCCCGCGAAGGGCGCAAGGCGCATGCCTTGTCGGTATCACTCAGGGTTACGGTCGCCAGCGCGGCGGCGCCTTTTGACGCGTGTGACCTGGCCAGCCAATTGATGGACCTGGCCCTGGATAACCGCTGGGGCCTGCCGTCGGACCAGTGCGATTTACCCACGGCTGTCGTCGCGGCGCCCTCTGGGCTCGCCAGCGCCGAAACGGACTACGACACCTGGACCGTGTCTTTCACCCAAACCCTCTATCTCGGCCCGTCATTGATCGAGGATCCCACCGGCACACCGCTGTTTGCCCGCACCTGGGAAGTCTCGGACATCGACGATCCGGATCAATATCGGCCCCTGCAGGAGTAGGCCATGTTCGACGCATTGTTACGCATGCAACTGGGGCCGATTGTCGAGCGCCTGGCGGAAATGGAAGCCCAGCTCGAAGACCTGTATCGACGCGCGGACAGTTTCTGCCGCATTGGCGTGTGCCAGGAGGTCGACGCTGCCAGCAATACCTGCAAGGTCAGCCATGGTGAGTTGCTTACCCCGGCGATTCGATTCTTCAACCCCAGCGCCGGTGCGCAGACCGAAACCCGTATTCCGTCGGTGGGCGAGCAATGCCTGTTGCTTAACTACGGCGGCGGGGAAGGGGGCACGCAGTCGGTGGCGCTGTTCGGGCTGAACAGCAGTCTGTTTCCTCCCGTGTCCAGCGTCGCCTCGCTGACCCGGCGGCGCCATCAGGATGGCACCCAAAGCGACTACGACGATGCCAGTCACACCTTCAACTGGATTAACGGCCCAACCACGTTCAGCGGATCCCGCGAACAGGTCGACGTCAAGGTCGGCGCTGCCAGCCTGACCCTGAGTGCCCAGGGCATCACCCTGCAACTCGGCGCCACCGGCCTCACGCTGGATGCCGTCGGCGTGCATTTGAGCGGCCCGCTGGTGGATCACCAGGGCCGCGTGATCAGCCGCGCATAAGGATTTGCCATGATCGGAATCGATAGGAACACCGGGGCAGCCGTGGATGACTGGCTGCAATTCGTACAGCGTGCCACCCGAGCGCTGACCACCCCCTTGAGCACTCGCCAGAAGCGCCCGTTGTACGGCTCGATGATCCCGCAACTGCTCGGCCAGAACCTTGGTGATGACCTGTTGATCCTCGCCCAAAGCCACGCGGCGCAAGCGTTCTACAACCGCCAGAACGGCATTGCCGACTTCCAGCCCCAGGTCATCGTCGCCACCCGCCAGGGCGCCGGGTTATTGCTGCGTTTTGCCGGTACCTGGAAAAACCGCCAACAATCCTTCGAGGTCGTGACATGAGCATGCTGATCCCAGGCCAGAACCAATTGGCGGAGCCGGCGATTATCGCGGTCGATGAGTTCGAACCGCTGCTGGCGGAGTTCAAGGCGTTTGTCGTCGACTACGTCGCCACCCGCGCGCCGCAAAGCGCGGCCAGACTCAAGGTCAGCCTCGACAACGAGAGCGAGCTGCTGACCCTGGCCCTGGAAGCTTTTTGCGTACGCCTGCAAACCCACGAACGCAAATACAACGCCCGCATCAAGCAGATGCTGGCGTGGTGGGCCACCGGCAGCAACCTGGATGCACGCCTGGCCGATATGGGCCTGGAGCGCCAAGTGCTCGACCCCGGCGACCCGGCGGCTTTCCCACCGGTGCCACCCACCCTGGAAAGCGACGACGACGCGCGCTTGCGCTATTACCTGGCGCCTCACGCGCCGGCGGCGGGTTCGCGGATGCAGTATCGCCGCGAAGTCTTCACCCTCGGTGAGCGGCCGTCGGTCAAGGTGCAAAGCGCCACACCGGGCGTGGTGACCGTCAGCTACACCTTCGATCCGGACGGCTACGCGGCCCGGGTCAAGGATGGCAACGGACGGCGCACGGCGCCTGGCGAAGTGATGGTCACCGTGCTTTCAAGGGAAGGAGACGGCACGCCGTCCGCCGATTTGCTTGACGGCGTGCGTCGACATTTCGCACGGCCCGATGTACGGCCTGAGACCGACCTGGTCACCGTCCAAGGCGCACAAATCCTGCCGTACAAAATTCGCGTGGTGGCCAGGATCAACGCCGGTCCGGATTCCGGACTCACCCAAGTCGCCGCGCAGAAATTGCTGCAAGGCTATGCAGCGTCCTGCCATCGCCTGGAAGGCCGTGTGGACCCAAGTTGGATCGACTATGCGATCCACAGCGCCGGCGCCGCGCAATTGCAGATCCTCGAGCCGCTGGCGCCGATCATCAGCACGGCATTCCAGGCCCCGTATTGCAGGGGCGTCGAGGTGGAGGTGCGCACGCTATGAGTGAACCCAAAGCGAGCTTGTTGCCTGCCAACAGCTCACCGCTGGAGAAGGCTTTGGACCTGGGGTTTGGTACGTTGCTGGAGCGGGTCACCCCACCGTTTCCCGAACTGATGGACCCGGATCGTACACCCGCGGCGTTCTTGCCCTACCTGGCGGCGGACCGGGCGGTCAACGAGTGGAGCGCCACAGGCCCTGAGGCTGAGAAGCGCCTGACCGTCAAACTCGCCTGGCCCACCGCGCGCCGGGCCGGCACCCGGCAGGCCTTGGAAAATGCCGCCAAGGGACTGCAACTCAGCCCTGAAGTGCGCGCCTGGTACGAACAGAAACCACCGGGCGTGCCCTACAGCTTTGCCGTACGCGCCTGGACCGATTTGCCCTACAGCGAAACCATCGATGCCCGACTCGACCGCCGCTTGGCCGATGCCAAAAGCGAACGCGACATCCTGTCGATCTCCGTGGGACTGAGCGCTTTCGGCCGTCACAGCATTGGCGCCGCCACGCTGTGCGGCGAACTCACCATGATCTACCCAAACGTGCTGGCGGGCGTCGAGGCCTCGGGCCGCGCCTTTATGGCGGCCGGTCTGTACAGCGTCGAAACCACCACCCTTTATCCACAGGAGCACTAAATGGCTGACTATTACACCCTGCTCACGAATGCGGGGATCGCCTACGAAACCGCCTGCAAGGCCGCTGGCGTGCCGATCAAACTGGCGCAGATTTCCGTCGGTGACGGCAACGGTGCCGTCTACAACCCCGACGCCAACGCCAAGGCGCTCAAGCGCGAAGTCTGGCGCGGGCCGCTGAATGCGCTGTTCCAGGACGAGAAAAACGCCAACTGGCTGATGGCCGAAGTCACCATTCCATCGGATGTCGGCGGCTGGTATGTGCGGGAAGCCGGACTGTGGACGGACACCGGGATCTTGTATGCCGTCGTTAAATATCCGGAGTCGTATAAACCGGTGCTGGCGACATCGGGATCGGGGAAAGAGTTTTATATTCGCTCAATCTTTGAGACGAGTAATGCGTCGATCGTGACGCTGCTGATTGATGACACGGTGGTGAAGGCAACTCGGGCTTGGGTGATGGACTACCTGGCGAAGGGGACGTATTCCAAGGCTGAGATTGAGGCGATGATTGCTCAGTCCTCGGCGCTGCCGGTGGGGTCCATGGTTGCGTTTCCGGTTGACAATGTTCCGGTGGGATTCCTGGAAATTGATGGCAGCGTGAAGAGTGCCTCGGCCTATCCCGATTTGGCGAAGTTTCTGGGGGCGGCGTTCAATAAGGGGGATGAAGGGGTGGGGAATTTCCGGCTGCCGGAGTCGCGTGGGGAGTTTTTGCGGGGTTGGGATCATGGGCGGGGAGTTGATGCTGGGCGAATGATCTGCTCCTCTCAACTCGATGCATTCCAGGGGTTCACTCCTGCTGGTTCGATCGCCTATTCGAAAAATGACCCCGCTCGATTTAAAGATCTGCGTGGGGTGCCGTGTTTCAACGGCGCTGGTGGCACAACTCCGGCAATTCCATTGGACTGGGACGCCACAGTTGTTTCAGTCGATAGTTGGTCGCTGACCGGCGGATTCATTGTCAGTGATGATGTGCATGGTACGCCACGTGTGGCGTCTGAAACCCGCCCGCGCAACCTCGCGGTGATGTGGTGCATCAAAGCCTGGAGCGCCCCCATCAATCAGGGAAATATCGATATTGCAGCGCTAGCACTGTTGGCAACGCAAGCCACCGAAAACAATCAAGGCACGGCCAAGATCGCAACGCAGCCGATGACGGACGCTGGGCTCGATGACGCCACCATCGTAACGCCGAAGAAGCTGCGCTTCGGCTTTCAATTCATTAAGGGGGTCAATGGAGCGATTATTTTCCCAACCTGGCTAGGAGGATGGATTATTCAATGGGGATCCACCCCCGATATCCCTAACGCTACAGCGGCTACATTTAATTACACCGTACCTTTCCCTACGGCCGCGATCTGCCCAGGGGCTTTTCGTCGCGCCCAAGGTAACAACTCGGCCACCGTATCGACAACGCTAAGTCAGATCACTATCAACAATCGCCCGCACTACACGCCGGATACTTCGGGAACACCAAATCCTTACTATTTCTTTTGCTTTGGTTACTGAGGGGGCGTTATGCGTAAATACCTAGCTTTGAATGACGCTCGAGAAGTGATTGCGCACTTGATTGAGGGCGTGCATGAAATCCCATCAGGTGCCGTCTTGATTGATGCCGAGCGTTGGTATGAAGTCACACAGAACATTGGCTATACATGGCACTTTAGCGATGACGGGGTGCTATCCAAACATCCCAAAATTGTTCCTCTTGAGGACCCCGCAAGGTTCGAACGTGAGAGGCGCGATACTGAGTTGGCCGCCGTCATATGGTTGCGCGAGCGCCACCGTGACCAGAAGGAAATTGGCTTTGATACAGCGTTGTCCGATGCACAGTTCGAAGAGTTGTTGTTGTACATGCAAGCCCTGCGCGACTGGCCACAATCGCCGAATTTCCCGGATATTGAGCATAGGCCCCTAAGCCCGACCTGGATCGCCAACCAAACTGAATAACGCCCCGCACCGCCGGGGCGTTTTCATTCCCTCTCTGAATACCTGCCGCGCTGAGCGGTTTTTTTTCGCCTGGAGATCCTACCTATGACCTACCGCCAAACCTACACCGTCCTCATCCCATTCCCAACCGGAGGTGGCCATTGGTCCGCCGTCGGCGAGGAACTGGACCTGCTGGACGTGGAAGCATCCGCCCTGCGCACCGCTGGCCGCCTGGAACTGACCAGCGTCCTCAACGCCACCCCGGCCAAAAAGGCCACTACCAAGAAGGCTGACTAACCATGGCTGAGGTTCTGAACTTCGAGCACAACGGCATCACCGTCAATGCCACTGAATCCCCCGAGGCCATGGGTGGCCTCGGCGATAACGTGATCGGCCTGGTCGGCACCGCGCCGAATGCCCATGCGTCGATCCCGAAAAACGCGCCATTCCGTATCAACAGTTTCACCACCCAGGCGCTGCTGGACCCTACCGGTGCGGAGTCTGGCACGCTGTTCCACGCGGTCTACCAGATCCTCAAAGTGGTCAAGGTGCCGGTCTACGTGGTGATCGTGGAAGAGGGCGCCACCCCGGCGGACACCCTCAACAATGTAATCGGCGGCAACGAGCCGGTCACCGGTCGCAAGCTGGGCCTGGCGGCACTGGCCAGCGTGCCGGAAGACCTGACCATTATCGGCGCCCCAGGCTTCACCGGTACCAAGGCTGTGGCGGGTGAGTTCGCGGCCTTCGGCAAGCGCATCAAGGCCCGTGTGGTGCTGGATGGCAAGGACGCGGCGGTGGCCGACCAGGTGACCTACAGCGGCGAACTGGGCGGTGCCGAGCTTGGTTTCGACCGTTGCCTGCTGGTGCACAACATGCCGTCGGTGTACTCCAAGGCGGCGAAGAAAAACGTGTTCCTTGCGCCGTCGTCCCTGGCGATCGCTGCGCTGGCCAAGGTCAAGCAATGGGAAAGCCCGGGTAACCAGGTGACGTTCGCCGAGGACGTTTCCCGCGTGGTCGAGTACAACATCCTCGACACCTCCACCGAAGGCGACCTGCTCAACCGTTACGGCGTGAGCTACTACGCCCGCACCATCCTCGGCGGTTTTTCGCTGCTGGGTAACCGCTCCATCACCGGCAAGTTCATCAGCTATGTCGGGCTGGAAGATGCCATCAGCCGCAAGCTGGTCAAGGCGGGCCAGAAAGCCATGGCCAAGAACCTCACCAAGTCCTTCATGGACCAGGAGGTCAAGCGCATCAACGACTGGCTGCAAACCCTGGTCGCCGACGAAACCATTCCCGGCGGCAGCGTGTACCTGCACCCGGAGCTCAACAGTGTCGAGAAGTACAAGAACGGCACCTGGTTCATCGTTATCGATTACGGCCGCTATGCGCCGAACGAACACATGATTTATCAACTCAACGCCCGCGATGAAATCATCGAGCAGTTCCTGGAGGACGTTCTCTAATGTTTACCAATCGAGTCAGACAGGCCATTGCGGCCACCCTTCAAGGCCTGCCGTTGTCCGCGACGGTCGAGGAGTTCACTCCGCCGAAGATCGAGTTCGACATGGAGTCCATGTCCGGCGGGCGCTTTATCGCCGAAGAAATGGCCAAGAGCGGCAAGGTGCTCAATGCCACCCTGGTGCTGCAAGGTGCCGGCCCGGAAATCATGCTGGCCCTGGGCGTGCGCCTGGGGGATGACATCCTGCTGAACGTGCGGGAAGCCGGCCAGGATCAGGACGGCAAGACCTACTTCACCTATCACACGGTCGGCGGCAAGCTGAAATCCCTGGTCGAAGCCAAGTTGAAGATGGGCGACAAGGCTCTCACCACGCTTGAGCTTTCCTGCCGCACTTACAACCGCCTGGAAAACGGCATCCCGGTCATCGACATCGACGTGCGCACCCAGAAGTTCGTGCTCAATGGTGTCGACATCCTCGGCGATGCCCGCCGTGCGGTGCTGATGCCGTAACTCCCCGGGGGCGGGCGTGCTCGCCCCTTACTTCATCAAGGAATTGCCCCATGGCCTGGATGCCACCGCTGCACCTCCTGCTGTCTCCGATCACCGCCGACACCGGCGCGACGATCCAGCAGGTGCAACTCAAGCCGCTGTACTACGCCGCGCAAAAAGAAGCGCTGGCCCGGGCCGGTGACGACGAGGACGATCAGTTTTTCGAACTGGCGAAACTCGCCACCGGCCTGTCGGAAAAAGAGCTCGACCAGCTCAAGCGCCCGGACTACGTGACCATCGCCCAATACGTACATGAGATGTCGACGCGCCCTGCGTCGTTTTTCCGCGGTGAGGCTGAGGAATCGGCCCACGACCAGCCGGTCCGATTGTTGCTGCCCCTCGAGGCTGCGGGTCGCAGCCTCACCGTTCTGCCCCTGGAAATGCCCGCCCTGCGCGCCACCAAGGTGATGAAAAAACTCCCCACCAACAAAGAGCGCGCCGAGTTCATCACTGCTCACTGCACTGGCCTGATGATCCCCGATCTTGCCGGCCTGACTGTGCCCGATTGGACGGAACTGCAGGAGCGTATCGACGATTTTTTAAATCAACCGGCGGACTTCTTTCGCAACGCGACATCGATGTAATCCTCGATGTGGTGCCGCTGGTGTATTCGGTCAATGAAGCGGAGATCCTTGCTTGGGACGCCGCAAAAGCATTACGCCGCTACGACATCGCGATCACTCGGCTTGGCGTTAAACAGGAGTAGCGCGGGATGCAAGAGACTAAATACGGGATCAAGCTCGTCCAGGAAGACCTGCGCTGGATGTTCGGCGAGGCGGATCTGGGCAATGCACTCGCCCCGTTTTCCACACGTGCTGTGGCGCCTGTAAGCCTGGAGGCTGCATCGCACCCGCAGTTTACGCTCGGCTCTACGTTGGCCACGCTGAGTGTGGATATCAATGCCCTGACGCAGGAGCAAGTGCGGCTGCGTGAGACGTTGGAAACGCTCAATAGTACGTTGTTCATCAACAGCAACTCTTTGGCACCGAGAGAGGCTGGTGTCACTGCGGGCGCGTTGAAAAATGAGCCGAAGGCGCCGCCTGCCGATCCTTCTGCCGACGCGGGCAAGTCGGCCTTGGATACGTTATGGGACTCTGCCAAGAGCAAAGCCGCGGATAAACTTATTGATCTTGCTATCGACAAGATTGGCAAGATGATCAAAGGCCGTAAAAAAATCGGTGGGCGCGGCTCACCGCTTCGTCGTGTGTCCGAACGCACCGGTAACTGGGTAGGGGGCTCGCAAATGGGCTTTCATTCGGGAGCCCCCTTGCAAGGCTTGCAATCCTTTGTCGGTGCAGTGCCCAGCTCGCCGAATATCCCCGCCGGTGGACTAACCGGAGTACTTGCCAAACTTGAGTCAACCGGCGTTCGCCGACTTGGCCCTCTGAAATATGCCTCCGTCGCCACTGACGTGATCCAAGGTGTCCGCAATGGCGACGCAAAAGCCGTCGGCTCAGGCCTCAGCACCGCCGGTGGCGCCTGGGCCGGTGCCTCCGCAGGTGCGGCCATTGGCACGATGGTTTTTCCTGGTGTTGGTACTGCTGTCGGGGGGGCAATCGGTGGTTTGCTGGGCAGTGAGGCGGGAGCCTGGCTCGGTAACCAGTTGTTCGGCTCAAGTGATCGCCTGCCAACGCCCGGTGCGGTGAGCAAGGAACTCAGCGGTGCACGCACGGACAACGTGCAAGTGACCCTCGCCCCGAGCATCCAGATCACCGGTGTAAACCCCGCCGATGCCCAGCAGGTCGTCAACCAGGTGATCCAGGCGCTGCAGTTTCAGTGTCTGCCGATGCTCACCGACACCCTGGGCATCCGACGCAACGCGGCACTGGCCGATCCTCCAGGAGGTGATTGATGCGACAACAAATGGTACTCGGCGACTTTATTTTCGGCTTGTCTCGAGGATTCGCCTATTCCTCGTTGGTCCGTGCCAGCGATGGCGGCTGGAGTGACCTGGCGATTATTGCCAGCAAGTCGCAGTCGCGGCAGAGCGGTCAGAAGCTGGAAAAACTCACATTCGGCGGCACGGCCATGTACGGCGTAGGCATGCAGCGCCTGGACCAATTGCGCGCGCTGCAAAATGCGCGGGCGCCGTTGCCCCTGGTTGACGGCATCGGTCGTAACTGGGGCTTGTGGCGGATCAATTCGATTGTGGAAACCCAGAGCAATGTCATCGATGACGGCACCGCCATGGTCATGGCCTGGACGCTGGAGTTGGAGGAGTTCGCCAATGCGTAGAGTACGAAGTATTGCCGGTGATTCGGTCAACCTGTTGCTTTATCGGGAGGTGGGCCGTTGCGACGACACGGCGGAAGAAACCCTCTGGCGCCTGAACCCCGAGCTTGCCGAATATGGCCCGGTGCTGCCGGCCGGCGTGTGGGTGATCGTACCTGAACTGCACGCTCGGCCCGGAGCTGTGCGACCCGTTTTGGCCTGGGATTAAGGAGGCTGCATGGCACAGGGATTTACGCCTATCGTGGAGTTTTATGGCGCCAACGCGGCGCTGCTCAATCAACGCTTGATGCACTGGAGCCACACCGACGCCGCGGGCATTGAGACCGACCGGCTGGAGCTGACCCTGAATATCGAGGGCCTGGACGGCCTGCCCACGCTGAACGGCAAGATCGGCTTGCGTGCCGGTTACCTGGAATCGGGGTTGGTGGAAAAGGGCGAGTTTGTCGTCACCCAACGCACACCGGTGCTGTTTCCCATGCGCTTGATGATCGTGGCCACCGCGGCGCCCTTCAGCGTGGTCGATGCAACGGGTTACCGCCAGCGTCGATCCGCCAGCTACGGTCCGACCACCCTGGGCGCGCTGTTTCGCCAACTGGTCAGTCGTCACGGCTATTCACCGCGAGTGGCGCCGGCGCTGGAGGGGATTGCGATCGCGCACATTGACCAGTCCAACGAAAGTGACATGGCGTTCATTTCGCGCCTTGCCCGACTTTATAGTGCAGTCACCAAACCGTTCAACGAACTCTATGTATTGGCCGAAGCCGGCCAAGCCAAATCGCTCTCCGGCCAGCTGCTGCCGGAAGTGAGGCTGTCCGTGACGGATGACAATCGCCCCGGTGAACAAAGCTTTATCACCGCCAAGCTCGACGAAAAATCCCGCTCGAAATACCAAGGCTGCCGTGCCAGTTGGTGGGATGCCTCCGCCGGCAAGCAGCGCGTCGTCCAGGTGGGGAATGCGCCGTTCAAGACCTTGCGCCAACGCTGCCAGAACGAAACCGAAGCCCGCGCTGTTGCCGAAGGTGAGCTACGCCGTGTGGGGCGTGAAAATTTGAAGTTGCTGATCGATTGCCCGGGCAATCCATTGTTGGCGGCGGAAGGGTTGTTAGTGCTGGATGAGAGCTGGCCGTCCTATATGCAGGGGCGCTGGTCGATAAAGCAGGTGGTTCATGTCGGCGATCCGGCGACGGGTTACCGCAGTTCGATCACGGCCGGTGGGTTGTCGATATAGCTACTTTTCGAGAGTAAAACCAATGGTGATAACACTCCCCCAACTGCTTGGCGTCATGCCGGATGCCCGCCTTAGAGCGGGCGTTTTTTTAATGCCCTTGAATGCGGCGTTCGTTCGCTTCGAGATTAACCGTGCCAGGCGCATTGCCGCCTTCCTCGCCCAGATCGGCCACGAATCCGGTGAGCTGCGTTACGTGCGCGAACTGGGCAGCGATCACTACCTGGGCAAATACGACACCGGCAGCCTGGCCGCACGCCTGGGCAATAGCCCCGAAGCGGATGGCGACGGCCAGTTGTACCGGGGCCGAGGACTGATCCAGATCACCGGTCGGCGCAATTACCTGGCATGCAGCCAGGCGCTGTTTGGTGATGACCGTCTGTTACGGGAGCCGATGTTGCTGGAGCAACCGCAATGGGTGGTTGAGTCGGCCGCCTGGTTCTGGCAGGTCAATGGCCTGAATGAGCTGGCCGACAAGGACCAGTTCACCAGCATTACACGGCGTATCAATGGCGGGCTGAATGGGCTGGAGGATCGCTTGCGGCTGTGGGCGCGGGCGAAGGCGGTGTTATGCGTTTCCTAGGGGCCTACCAACTGATCGGTGCTTGCCTGTTGGTGGCGGTGACCTGGCAGGTCCAGGCCTGGCGCTTGGGGGGACAGCTTGAGCGTCAGGCTTCTGCCCATGCGCAGGCGCTCAGCCAGCAACGCCAGGCGGCCTTGCATCAACAACAGGCTGAACAAGACAAACGACTGGCCCTGGAGCAACAGCTCAGTGCCAGCGACCAACATCATGCCCGGGAATTGCGCGATGCCCAACATAACCAGGCTGCTCTGCGCGACCGTCTGGCCACTGCTGATGTGCGGTTGTCAGTCCTTCTCGACGCCACCGAACCTGCCCGTGGCTGTGCAATGCCAACCGCCACCGCCACCACCGGCCTGGTTCATGCAGCCGCACGAGCCCGACTTGACCCGGCGCATGCTCAGCGAATTATCGGCATCACCGATGCCGGCGACCAGGGACTGATCGCGCTGCGCGCTTGCCAGGCATATGTGCGCGCTGTCGCCCGCTGATCTCTTGTTCCAGCCTGTCGCTTGCATGAGTGATTTGCTCCTGTAGGGTAGGCAAACCCCCGCCCACTTCTGGAGACCGTCGTGAAGGAAATCACTCAACTTGCCGCTGACCTGGGCCGCCGCCTGCAGGTGCTCAATGCCCACGTCACCACCGCGGAATCCTGTACCGGTGGCGGTATCGCCGAGGCCATTACGCGGATCCCGGGGAGTTCGGCCTGGTTCGAGGCGGGGTATGTCACCTATTCCAATCGGCAGAAGACCCGGCAGCTGAATGTGCCGGAAACCTTGTTTCCAAAGGTTGGGGCGGTCAGCCAGGAAGTGGTGGAGGCCATGGTGCGCGGCGCCCAGGAGAAAAGCCTGGCGCGCTTTGCCGTGGCGGTCAGCGGTGTGGCGGGGCCCGATGGTGGTTCGGTGGACAAGCCGGTGGGCACCGTGTGGCTGGCCTTTGGCGTTGGCGAGGAGGTCACGGCCGAGCTTCAGCACTTCCCTGGCAACCGCGACGAGGTCCGCCGACAAACGGTGAAGGCCGCGCTGGAGGGCTTGTTGCGACGAGCTGCAGCAGAAATAGAAAATCAGGGGTAGGCGATCTCCGATCTTTGTGGAACAATACTGTCTACTTATACAGGTGTTGGCCGTCAGGCCTTATTGATTACGTGAGGACTTTAATGGACGACAACAAGAAGAAAGCCTTGGCTGCGGCCCTGGGTCAGATCGAACGTCAATTCGGCAAGGGTGCCGTAATGCGTATGGGCGATCACGACCGTCAGGCGATCCCGGCTATTTCCACTGGCTCTCTGGGTCTGGACATCGCGCTCGGCATTGGCGGCCTGCCAAAAGGCCGTATCGTTGAAATCTACGGTCCTGAATCTTCCGGTAAAACCACCCTGACCCTGTCGGTGATTGCCCAGGCGCAAAAAATGGGCGCTACGTGCGCGTTCGTCGACGCCGAGCACGCCCTGGATCCTGAATACGCCGGCAAGCTGGGCGTCAACGTTGACGACCTGCTGGTGTCCCAGCCGGACACCGGTGAGCAAGCCCTGGAAATCACCGACATGCTGGTGCGCTCCAACGCCATCGACGTGATCGTGGTCGACTCCGTTGCAGCCCTGGTACCCAAGGCTGAAATCGAAGGCGAAATGGGCGACATGCACGTGGGCCTGCAAGCCCGCCTGATGTCCCAAGCGCTGCGTAAAATCACCGGTAACATCAAGAACGCCAACTGCCTGGTGATCTTCATCAACCAGATCCGCATGAAGATCGGCGTGATGTTCGGTAGCCCGGAAACCACCACCGGTGGTAACGCGCTGAAGTTCTACGCGTCGGTCCGCCTGGACATCCGCCGTACCGGCGCGGTGAAAGAGGGTGACGAGGTGGTCGGTAGCGAAACCCGCGTCAAGGTCGTGAAAAACAAAGTGGCTCCGCCTTTCCGCCAGGCTGAATTCCAGATTCTCTACGGCAAGGGTATCTACCTGAACGGCGAGATGATCGACCTGGGCGTGCTGCACGGCTTCGTTGAAAAATCCGGTGCCTGGTATGCCTACAATGGCAGCAAGATCGGTCAGGGCAAGGCCAACTCGGCCAAGTTCCTGGCGGACAACCCGGATATCGCTGCCACGCTTGAGAAGCAGATCCGCGACAAACTGCTGACCGCAGCACCAGACGTGAAAGCTGCCGCCAACCGCGAGCCGGTTGAAGAAGTAGAAGAAGCCGATACTGACATCTGAAATAAACGATGACCGTTGTACTGGATACACTCGTCGCCGTTCGGCGTACCGCAATGGACCTGCTCGCTCGCCGCGAGCATGGTCGAGTCGAGCTGACGCGTAAGCTGCGTCAACGCGGCGCGGAACCTGAGATGATCGAAACCGCCCTTGACCGTTTGACGGAAGAGGGGCTGCTTTCGGAAGCCCGTTATCTCGAAAGTTTTGTCTCCTACCGAGCCCGGTCCGGCTATGGCCCGGCGCGTATTCGCGAAGAGCTGAGCCAGCGCGGTTTACAGCGCGCCGATATCGACCTTGCCTTGCGTGAGTGCGGTATCAGTTGGCAGGCGCAACTGGAAGACACCTGGCGCCGCAAATTCTCGGGTCATCTCCCCATTGATGCCAGGGAACGCGCCAAGCAGGGGCGTTTCTTGAGTTATCGCGGTTTTTCGATGGAAATGATCAGCCGCTTATTAAGTGGCCGAGACATGGATGACTGAACACCTTGTTGTGCGGTGAACGGCCTTGTTGTGTGGTGAATAGGCTTGTTGTTTGTTGAATGGGCTTGTTGTGTGGTGAATGGGCTTGTTGTGGTGAGCGGGCTTGTTTGTGGTGAGCGGGCTTGCCCCGCGCTGGGCTGCGAAGCAGCCCCAATGGCCTCCCCTTCGATCTAAACCTGAAACACCAAACCTGAAGCCCCCAAAAAAAGGCCCGCTATGAAAATAGCGGGCCTTTTTGCGTTTCTGGATCCTGCGTTTCTGGATTTCACGCCGGCTGCGGCGCTACCCGTTGTTGCGTCTTCCCCTGAGCCTGCGCCCAGTTCTCCGGCAAGTTGATGTAATCCACCAGCTCCCGCAACCGGCCCTGGTCGCGGCCATTGAAGTTGAACACCAACCGCGTCAAATGGCTGAACTTCGGCTCATCATGCTCCTCACCGGTATAGGCCAGTTGCTGGAATTCTCCGCTCAACCGCAGGCTGGCAAATTCACTCTGCAAATGAGCCAGCGCTTGATCGCTGAGCGGGTGATTCATGCGCACCACAAACTCACGTTTCAACCAGCGTGTGGAATGGAAGTTGGCATAGAACTGATTGATCTCTTCCACTGCCTCTTCAGCGCTGTACACCAGGCGTACCAGCTTGAGGTCGGTGGGCAGGATGTAGCGATTGGCTTCCAGCTGGCTACGGATAAAGTCCAGGGCGCCTTGCCAGAAACCGCCACCGGGCGCATCCAGCAACACTACCGGCACCAGCGGGCTTTTGCCGGTCTGGATCAGGGTCAATACTTCCAGGGCTTCATCCAGGGTGCCGAAACCACCCGGGCACAACACCAGCGCATCGGCTTCCTTGACGAAGAACAGCTTGCGGGTAAAGAAGAAGTGGAAGGACAGCAGGTTCTCGGTGCCATCGATGGTCGGGTTGGCATGCTGTTCAAACGGCAGGGTGATATTGAACCCCAGGCTGTGTTCCAGGCCTGCCCCTTCGTGGGCCGCCGCCATGATGCCGCCGCCACCACCGGTGATTACCATCAGGTCCGAACGGGCCAGTGCGGCACCCACCTCGCGGGCCAAGGCGTACAGTGGGCTTTCCACCGGGGTGCGGGCCGAGCCGAACACCGTGACCTTGCGGCGCCCCTTGAACTGTTCGAGTACGCGGAAGGCGTGGTCCAGTTCGCGAATGGCTTGCAAGGTGATCTTGGCGTTCCAGCGGTTGCGGTCGTCCTGGGCCATGCGCAGCACGGTCAGGATCATGTCGCGATACAAGGGGATATTCGGGCTGTTGGGGGCGATCTGCTGGAGCTGAGCTTCAACCTGTTGCGTAAGGTCGGCCCCGTTTTCTTCAAAATGCCGGAGCAGGTGGTCATTCGGTTCGTAAGGCATTCAACTTCTCCTTCTTCACAGAGGCTGGGCCAGCGGCGAGAGATTCGTCCGGGGGCCACGACACTGCATGTGTCGCTGCATACCCAAGGCATTGCACGTGTTCGCCAGGCAGCAAACGGGCTCTGTATATTCCTTGTGATTTAAAAAACCTTTGCACTGCACGTCGCAGGAGGGCAACCCTCTTTTGCCCTGGAAATGTTACAGAACGGCGTGGAAGCCGTGATGAACGGGCGATCAGGATGACTTGATCATGGGCCGAAAAACCCTTGGCTGGCAACCGCTTATTGGTCACTCAGCAGGGAGTTTAGCCGCCTGCAGGGAAATGAAGCAGGGGAGTGCGCGCTACTGGACAGCAGCGCGCGAAGGGCAAGCGAAGATTACTTTTTCTTCTTGGCGGCAGCTGGTGCCGGGCAATCCGCTTCCACGAATTTCACCGATGCCACAGGACGATTGGTCTTGTTCTCGGTGATTTCATAGCGCATCACTGCGCCCTTGGCCATCAGCTCGCGATAACCTTTGTTCAGGCACACGCTTTGCCCCAGCTGGAAATACACCGCCTTGGGGTTGGCGCGCATCTGTTCGGCGCGATCAGGCAATACGCTGAGGTGATCGATCAGTTGCATGCCCTCAACGGTGTAGGCCACTTCCAGGGTTTTTTCGTCGATTTCTCGCGGCAGGTCCTTGTTGCTTTCAGTCGCGACGCTTTGCAGCTTCCGGTTCATTTGGGCCTCCAGCAGCGAGGCCGCCTGGGCGCCCACGGGCAGTACCAGCGCAAGTGCGATGGATGGGGCGGCAAGACGCAGCATGGAACGCAGCATGAAACTCTCCTGATTCGGTTACTGGTGCATAGACCAGCCACTGCGCTGTGCGTTCAGTGGCGCGCAATTATAGGTGACCCCTTGCCACTACAGCCAGGCGTATCGCTGGTAAACTGCGGTCACTTCAGCCTTCCACGAGTTTTCTCCGTGTCGATCTACCCCTCTGTACGGCGCATCCGATGAGCCACGCCGTCTCTCGCCTGCGTACACAGCGCCTGGCACGCGCGATCAAGCCCTTCGTCAATCGAGGCTCCCGTGCCGAACGCTGCCCCGGCTGCCGGGTCATCCCCGAATACTGCCTGTGTGCCTGGCGCCCCCAGGTCGCGGCCAGGTCCGCCATGTGCCTGCTGATGCACGATGTCGAACCCATGAAACCCAGCAACACCGGCTGGCTGATCGCCGACGTGGTCGAGGACACCACGGCATTCGCCTGGTCGCGCACCGAAGTCGACCCGGAATTGCTCACCCTGCTCGCTGACCCGCAGTGGCAGCCCTACATCGTGTTCCCCGGCGAATTCGTGGCGCCCGAGCGTGTCGTCAGTACCGTGACGGTGGCAGAAGGCAGGCGCCCGCTGTTCATCCTGCTGGATGGCACCTGGAGCGAAGCGCGCAAGATGTTCCGCAAGAGTCCCTATCTGGAGCATCTGCCGGTATTGAGCCTGGCGCCTGAGCAGCTTTCGCGCTACAAACTGCGCCGCTCCAAGCGTGATGACCATTTCTGCACCGCCGAAGTCGCCGCCCTGTGCCTGGAGCTGGCCGAGGACGCCGCAGCAAGCGAAGTGCTGGACGCCTACCTCGACGTATTCAGCACCCATTACCTGGCCGCCAAGTTCCAGCTGCCACTGGACCCGACCGACAGCGTCCATACTCGTCTTGCACCCTATATATCCGTGCTATAGCCAGACGACGTTTGCATGATGGCACCGTAAACCTGCACCCCGCTAAAATGCCCATGGGCGTAGTGCTTGACCCCCCAGGCTGCGCTGGGCATGCTGAGCGCCGATTGGGGTGCAACCGTGAGTTTTCGACGTCGTTCCAAGTGCTTTTGACGTTGAACGTACCCTGTGGCGATGGCTGCCTGGCTGTCGCCTTGTGTATTGGTGAACCCCGAACCCATCGGGGCTGCCATAAAAAACAGGATCATTTAATCAATGGCCACATACGAAATCCTGATAGCCGATGACCACCCGCTGTTTCGCAGTGCGCTGCATCAGGCCGTGACCCTGGGCCTTGGCCCCGACGTGCGCCTGGTTGAAGTGGCCAGCATTGCCGAGCTGGAAACCCGCCTTACCGAAAAATCCGATTGGGACCTGGTGCTGCTCGACCTGAACATGCCCGGCGCCTACGGTTTCTCGGGGCTGGTGCTCCTGCGTGGGCAATACCCGCAGATCCCCGTGGTGATGGTCTCTGCCCAGGAAGACGCCGACGTGGTGGTGCGTTCCAAGGAGTTTGGCGCCAGCGGCTTCATTCCAAAGTCCAGCGCGATGGAAGATATTCAGAAGGCCGTGCGCGCAGTGTTGGACGGTGATGTGTCCTGGCCGCCGCAGGCATTCGAACACATCAACGTGTCCGACGAAGCCAAGGCCGCCCGTGATGGCTTGGCCAGCCTGACGCCCCAGCAGTTTCGAGTGCTGACCATGGTCTGCGAAGGTTTGCTGAACAAGCAGATCGCCTATGAGCTGAGTGTGTCGGAAGCGACCATCAAGGCGCATGTCACGGCAATTTTTCGCAAATTGGGGGTGCGTACGCGGACCCAGGCGGCGCTGCTCTTGCAACAACTTGAGTCAATTGCTCAGCATTAAGTTGTTATCGATTCACGCTTTTTTGACTTTGCGTGATCTAGTTTCCCCACTTCTTTGGTTCAGTTGCCTACGTCTATGTCGCCTTTCAAGGGTCAAACCGGTCTCAAACGTATCTTCAATGCAGGGGGCTATTCCCTGGATGGTCTGCGCGCGGCGTTCACCGGTGAGGCGGCGTTCCGTCAACTGGTCTTGTTGAACGTCATCCTGATCCCGCTGAGTTTTTTCCTGCACATCAGCCGTGTTGAGCGCGCGCTGCTGATTGCAGTGTGCCTGTTGGCCTTGATCGTTGAATTGCTCAATTCGGCGGTAGA
Source organism: Pseudomonas sp. LAMO17WK12:I1 (assembly GCF_900177315.1). Classification (NCBI taxonomy): domain Bacteria; kingdom Pseudomonadati; phylum Pseudomonadota; class Gammaproteobacteria; order Pseudomonadales; family Pseudomonadaceae; genus Pseudomonas; species Pseudomonas sp. LAMO17WK12:I1. Next base: position 26,952 of record NZ_FWZV01000004.1, read on the forward strand.
AGCGGCGATCGACCGTATTTCCCTCGACCGCCACCCCTTGTCGAAAAACGCCAAGGACATGGGCAGCGCCGCGCAATTCGTGGCGTTGACCATGATCACCCTGGTGTGGGCCGTGATCCTGATCTGACGATCAGGCAATGCTCGGCAGCACGATCTCGTCGCTGCGCTGAACCCCGGCGGTGAAGGCGCGGCACAGCTCCAGGAACTCCCGCATCGCGGAGGTCTGGTATTTCTGTTTATGCCAAATGAAGTAGAACTGTCGGGCCAGGTCCAGGTCCGGGGTTTCTACGGGCACCAGGCTGCCACGGCGAAATGCATCGCGCAGCGCCAGCCGGGAAATACACCCGATGCCCAAACCCGATTCCACCGCCCGTTTGATCGCCTCGGTGTGCTCCAGCTCCAGGCGGATATTCAGCGCGCTGCGGTGATGGCGCATGGCCTGGTCAAAGGTCAGGCGCGTGCCGGAGCCTTGCTCCCGCAGGATCCAGGCCTCATGGGTCAACTCTTCCAGGGTGGCCACGCCGCGCTTGGCCAAGTGGTGCTGGGGCGCGCAAAACACCACCAGCTCATCTTCCACCCAAGTTTGCACCTCGATATCGGGGTGGCTGCAGTCGCCTTCGATTAGACCCAGGTCAATTTCGTAGTGCGCAACCTGGTGCACGATATTGGCAGTGTTCTGCACATGCAGCTTCACCTGGCTTTCGGGGTGCTGCTGCATGAAGCTGCCGATCAGCAGGGTGGCCAGGTAATTGCCAATGGTCAGGGTCGCGCCGACCGCCAGGGAGCCGAAGCCGGACTTACCGTTGAGCAGGTCTTCGATCTCCTTGGCCTGGTCCAACAGCGCCACCGCTTGAGGCAACAGCTGATGGCCCAAGGCGTTGAGACTCAGGCGCTTGCCGGCACGGTCGAATAATTGGCAGCTGGATTGACGCTCCAGCTCGGTAATCGAGGTGCTGGCGGCGGATTGAGATAAGGCCAGAAGGCCAGCAGCGCGAGAGACGCTTTCCTGCTGGGCGACGGCGACGAAGACTTGCAGTTGACGGAGAGTAAATCGCATATCGATATAACCGATAACCCTTATCTTAATAATCCAGTTAACAGATATTGTCGCCGCCATTAGAATGCTGTGCAATTGCGCACTTCATCTTTGGCGCAGACCCATTTCCAGGAGTCCCCCGTACATGAGCAACATGAACCACGAGCGTGTCCTCAGTGTTCATCACTGGAACGACACTCTGTTCAGCTTCAAGTGCACCCGCGATCCGGGCCTGCGCTTCGAGAACGGTCAGTTCGTGATGATCGGCCTGCAACAGCCCAACGGCCGCCCGCTCATGCGCGCTTACTCCATTGCCAGCCCGAACTGGGAAGAGCATCTGGAGTTCTTCAGCATCAAGGTGCCGGATGGCCCGCTGACTTCCCAATTGCAGCACTTGAAGGAAGGCGACGAGATCATCATCAGCAAAAAACCGACGGGCACCCTGGTGCTTGACGATTTGAAGCCGGGCAAACACCTCTATCTGCTCAGCACCGGTACTGGCCTTGCTCCGTTCATGAGCGTGGTCCAGGACCCGGAAACCTACGAGCGCTTTGAAAAAGTGATCCTGTGCCACGGCGTGCGCTACGTCAACGAAGTCGCCTACCGCGAATTCATCACCGAGCACCTGCCGCAGAACGAATTCTTCGGCGAGGCCCTGCGTGAGAAGTTGATCTACTACCCGACCGTGACCCGCGAGCCGTTCGAAAACGAAGGCCGCCTGACCGACCTGATGCGCAGCGGCAAGCTGTTCAGCGACATCGGCCTGCCACCGATCAACCCCGAGGACGACCGCGCCATGTTGTGCGGCAGCCCAAGCATGTTGGACGAGACCAGCGAAGTGCTGAACAGCTTCGGCCTGAAAGTTTCGCCACGCATGCGTGAGCCGGGTGATTACTTGATCGAGCGCGCGTTCGTCGAGAAATAACTGCGGTAAAAAATGTGGGAGGGGGGCTTGCTCCCGATGGCGGTGGATCAGTCGATATACACGTTGACTGATCCACTGCCATCGGGAGCAAGCCCCCTCCCACATTGGGTTTCCGGTTTATCCCGCCGGCACCACTTCCAGCACACAAATCATCCCGGCCTCTGGATAGTGCCAGCGCACATCCACATCCCAGAACTGCGCCCCGTATTCGCGTTCAGGCCCAGGCGTCTGGTACGCCGGGCGTGGATCCTGTGCCAGACACTGGTCGATCAACTCCACCAACGGTTCCCCAAGGCGCTGGGCGTGGCCTTGTGCCTGCTGCAGCGCCGTCTTCAGCCACTGCACGGGAATCAGCTGCGGCGCACCACTGGCGATGCTGTTGGTGGCTGTGTCGATGATGTCGGCGTAGGGCACATACGGCTTGATATCCAATACCGGGGTGCCATCGAGCAAATCGATCCCGGAGATCCACAGCCGGCCCGGCTCCACCTTGTCCAGCTTGACCACTGACTGGCCAATCCCGTTGGGCCGATGAGTCGCGCGGGTCGCAAACACCCCCATGGACGTGTTGCCACCCAGGCGGGGCGGGCGCACTTTCAGGCGGGGCTTGTCTTCCAGGGCCTGGTGGAACAGAAACAACAGCCACACGTGGCTGACCTGCTCCAGGCCCTGTACCGCCTCGCCCTGGTCGAACGGCGCCACCAACTCCAGCACGCCCCGCGCGGCAGGCGCCAGTTGCGGTTGGCGCGGGATGGCGAACTTCTCCTTGAAGCAGGAGCGTACGAAACCGACCGGCGAGACCTGGTAACCCATGGCTTACGTGCGAACCCGCAGCGTCAGGCCCTTGAGGAAGTTGCGCAGCAACTGGTCACCACAGGTGCGGTAGTTGGTGTGGCCGAACTTGCGGAACAGCGCGCTCAGCTCAGGCTTGGACACCGGGAATTCGGCAGCCTTGAGGATGGCGTGCATGTCGTCCTCCTTCAGTTCGAAGGCCACACGCAGTTTCTTGAGGATGATGTTGTTGGTCACCGGGGTTTCGATCGGCTGCGGCGGACGGCTTTCGTCCTTGCCGCGCTTGAAAATCACCAGGCCATCGAGGAAGTGGGCCATGACCTCATCCGGACAGAACACAAAGCCTTCTTCCTCGTCTTTCTTGAGGTAGGTCAGCAGGTCTTCCTTGGTCACGTCCATGCCGCCGAGCTTGATAAGCTCGACCATCTTGTTGTCGCTGATGTCGAGCATGTAGCGCACGCTGCGCAGTACGTCGTTGTGAATCATGGTGGGCAATCCTGGTTTTCAACGGTGGGCACCGCCGAGTGGGGCGGTGCCTGGAAAGGGGGAGGCTGTTTAGAACTTTTCTTTGCCGGACAGATAACGCCATTGGCCAACCGGCACTTTGCCGATGGACACGCCGCCAATGCGAATGCGGCGGATCGCGACGACTTTCAGGCCAACGGCTTCGCAGAACAGGGCGATCACGCCTGGTTGCGGGTTTTTCATCGCAAATCGCAGGCGGTTTTCGTTCTGCCAGCTGGCTTTTACGGCTGGCAGCTCTTTGCCTTTGTAGGTCAGGCCGTGGTTCAGGCGGTTGAGGCCGTGGGCAACCATGTCGCCTTCAACCTCCACCACGTATTCCTGCTCGATCTTGGCGGCATCGGCGGTCAACTTGCGCAGAATCTTCCAGTCCTGGGTAAACACCAGCAGGCCGCTGGCCTTGGCTTGCAGGTCGGCGCTGGCGGTCAGGCGCAGGAAGTGGCCCTTGAGCGGACGCTTGCTGAAGCGGTGTTCTTCGGACAGGGTTTCGGCGCTGATCGAGGCCATTGCCGTCTCGGCATCGACACCAACCGGGGCGTGGAACAGGATGGTCACCGGCTCTGGCGCGGTGGCCTTGGCCTCCGGGTCCAGTTCGACCTTCTGGGTGGTGATCTTGAATTGCGGCTCGTCGATCACTTCACCGTCCACCGAGACCCAGCCGCCTTCGATAAACAGCTCAGCCTCCCGACGGGAGCAACCGACCAGTTCGATAAGGCGTTTGGAGAGGCGTATGGGGTCAGTCATGACAAGGGCCGTAACAAAAGGGGGCGGCTATTGTACCTGTGTGGGCGCGGTTAATCCCGGCCCCATTTCATTTAGCCCTGACGGGCGCTTTGTTGTTGCTGGCGCAGGCGCAGGTGCAGCAACGGATAGGGCTGCCCCAGGCCGTCATGTTCGGTGCGTCCGACCACTTCGAAACCCTGCTTGAAATAGAACCCCAAGGCTTGGGGATTCTGCTCGTTGACGTCGAGTTCATCGGCGTTCATGCGCTCGATCGCATAACGCAGCAACTGCCGGCCTAGGCCTTGCCCGCGGTATTGCGGGTCGATAAACAGCATCTCCACCTTACCGCACGCCACCCCGGCAAACCCGGTAATACGCTGGCGTGTGTCTTTGGTGCAGATCAGCATCACCGAATCCAGGTAGCGGGTCAGCAGCAGGTTTTTCAGCAATACGATGTAACTGTCCGGCAAAAAATCATGGGTGGCCCGCACCGAGGCCTCCCAGATGCGCGCCAGCTCTGCGTAGTCGCTGGCTTTAGGTGTGTGGATAACCGAATGCTGACGCATGCCCGCTGCCCCTTGCGATGATGGGTGCTGATGGGCAAAAGATAGACCTAAAAAAGCCCCGCATCTTGTCCAGAGGCAGGGCTTTTCAAGTTTTTTCGATCAGTCGCGCTTTTCAGCCCACAGATCGTACTCATCGGCGTCGGTCACCGTGCACCAGACCTTGTCACCTGGCTTCAAGCCGCTGGCATCGTCGATAAACACGTTACCGTCGATTTCCGGTGCATCGAAGAAGCAACGGCCGACTGCGCCTTGCTCGTCGACTTCATCGATCAGCACTTCGATTTCCTTGCCGATACGCAGTTGCAGGCGCGCCGAGCTGATTGCCTGTTGGTGCGCCATGAAGCGCTCCCAACGGTCCTGCTTGACGTCATCCGGGACCACGGCCAGGTCCAGCAGGTTGGCCGGGGCACCTTCCACGGGCGAGTACTGGAAGCAGCCCACACGGTCCAGTTGCGCTTCGGTCAGCCAGTCCAGCAGGTACTGGAAGTCTTCTTCGGTTTCGCCGGGGAAGCCGACGATGAAGGTCGAACGGATGATCAGCTCGGGGCAGATCTCGCGCCAGTTCTTGATGCGCGCCAGGGTCTTGTCTTCGAAGGCCGGGCGTTTCATGGCCTTGAGCACTTTCGGGCTGGCGTGCTGGAACGGGATGTCCAGGTACGGCAGGATCTTGCCGGCGGCCATCAACGGGATCAGCTCGTCCACGTGCGGGTACGGGTAGACGTAGTGCAGGCGCACCCACACGCCCAGGCTGCTGAGGGCTTCGCAGAGTTCGGTCATGCGGGTTTTCACCGGCGCGCCGTTCCAGAAGCCGGTGCGGTATTTCACGTCGACGCCGTAGGCGCTGGTGTCCTGGGAGATCACCAGCAGCTCCTTGACGCCGGATTTGACCAGGCGCTGGGCCTCGTCGAGTACGTCACCCACCGGACGGCTGACCAGCTTGCCGCGCATCGACGGGATGATGCAGAAGCTGCAGCTGTGGTTGCAGCCTTCGGAAATCTTCAGGTACGCATAGTGACGCGGGGTCAGCTTGATGCCTTGAGGCGGTACCAGGTCAATCAGCGGGTTGTGATCCTGGCGCGGCGGCACCACGTCGTGCACGGCATTGACCACCTGCTCGTACTGCTGCGGGCCGGTCACGGCCAGTACGCTGGGGTGCACGTTGCGGATATTGCCTTCTTCCACACCCATGCAGCCGGTCACGATGACCTTGCCGTTTTCCTTGATGGCTTCGCCGATCACTTCCAGGGACTCTGCCTTGGCCGAGTCGATAAAGCCGCAGGTGTTGACCACCACCACATCGGCGTCCTGGTAAGTGGACACCACGTCATAGCCTTCCATGCGCAGTTGCGTGAGGATGCGTTCGGAATCGACCAGAGCCTTCGGGCAACCCAGGGAAACAAAGCCAACCTTGGGGTTGGCTTTTGCGATGGTGGTGGACATGTCTAACCTCGGTATTGAATGACGCCGCCAGTCGGGCACGACAGGGCTGCGGACGGGCGCTTGCTGCGCCTCTGATCAAAAAGTGCGCAATTCTAGCGACGGGCAACGCTCTTGACCAGCTTTATGCAGGGAAATGCGACGAGTGCTGTGTTGGGTGAATCGCCCAGCCCTTACACGTTCTTAAGCCCGGACGTCCTGCTCTGTGCGGTGCGTTACAACTTTAGACATGCCCACACCTAACGCCTGAAGCACTTTCAGGAGAGTGGAAAGCTTTGGGTCGCCGCCGACGCCGAGGGACCTATAGAGATTTGCTCTATTGAGGCCCGTGTTCTGCGACAGACTGAGCATCCCGCCGCGAGCGTCCGCCACTCGACGGATAGCGACAAGGAACGCGTCTTCCCCACCCGCTTCATCGATTTCCTCAAGCGCGACAGATAGATATTCCAAGGCAAATGCTTCGTCGTCTCGGAGCATTTCAAGAACACTATCTTCATGAGAACGAGTACGAATGGTCATTTTTGCTGCACCTTGTAAGATTTCCAGAGGGCCTTGGCCTGATCAATGTCGTTCTGCTGCCTGACCTTTGAGCCGCCGCCCAACAGGAAAACAATTTTTCGATCCTGGATTGCGTAATACACACGAAACCCAGGCCCGAAGTCGAGTTTCATCTCAAAGACCCCGTCACCCACCGACTCGGTAACACCAAAGTGGCCAAGGGAAGCTCGATCCACTCTGGTGGTGATTCTTGCCTTTGAACGCGTGTCTTGCACGGTGTCCAGCCAAGCCTGGTAGATATCCACCCCGTTGACTGAAAGTACGTGTTTCACTTCGTACATGCGGAATGTACCTTAAAAGAGACAGGGCAATGATTGAGTTTTTATATCGACTACGCAGGTGATGCAGGCGCGCGATTTATTGATCAGGCAAGGTGGCCAAGGAGCTTGCGCATACACCGCTGAGGCTGCGCTACTGAGCCGGGCGGAAAATATACGGTTGGCCGTAAATGTGATCAATGCAGGCAAAAAGGCTCCAAAATGCCGCTTCATCTACGACTGACGGTGTAAATCGATACCCGAATCACTTGAGCAGGGAAATACGACGACCGCTGCGCTATGCTTCGCGCCGTTGCGCACGGGGAAAACCCTTGGGTCAATAAAACGTCTGTTACGAGAAGTAAAACAGCGCATGCTAGGGTCAGCTTAGACGCGCTGTTTATAAGAGACCTCAGGTCAAAGGGCAGGAGTGGTTGATGGGTCAGGCAAGTAGTCAGGCAGCAGGTGCCGAGCATTCCAACGCAAAGCCGATCGGCATGCTGGTGGCAGCGGTCGGGGTGGTTTACGGCGATATCGGTACCAGCCCGCTCTATACCCTCAAAGAGGTGTTCAACGGTGGTTATGGGGTGCAGGTCAACCATGACGGTGTGCTGGGGATCCTGGCGCTGATCTTCTGGTCGTTGATCTGGGTGGTGTCGATCAAGTACATGCTGTTCGTGCTGCGCGCCGATAACCAGGGCGAAGGTGGCATCATGGCCCTGACCGCGTTGGCGCGAAGGGCGGCGGGGGAGCGCAAGAAGTTGCGCAGTTTCCTCGTGGTGTGTGGCCTGTGCGGTGCGGCGTTGTTCTATGGCGACAGCATGATCACCCCGGCGATTTCGGTGCTGTCGGCCATTGAAGGCCTGGAACTGGCGTTCGACGGCTTGGAAAAATGGGTGGTGCCGATCGCCCTGGTGGTGCTGGTGGCGCTGTTCCTGATCCAGAAGCACGGTACCGACCGCATCGGCAAGCTGTTCGGGCCAGTGATGGTGACCTGGTTCCTGGTGCTGGGTGGCCTCGGCGTGTATGGCATTACCCTGCACCCTGAAGTGCTCAATGCCCTGAACCCGATGTGGGGCGTGCGTTTCTTCGAGGCCCACCCTGGCATTGGCGTGGCAATCCTCGGTGCGGTAGTGCTGGCGTTGACCGGTGCCGAGGCGCTGTATGCCGACATGGGTCACTTCGGCCGCAAGCCCATCGCCCGCGCCTGGTTCATCCTGGTGTTGCCGGCGCTGGTGCTCAACTATTTCGGCCAGGGCGCCATGCTGCTGGGCGACCCGGAAGCCGCACGCAACCCGTTCTACCTGCTGGCGCCAAGTTGGGCGCTGATCCCGCTGGTGGTGTTGTCCACCCTGGCCACGGTGATTGCGTCCCAGGCCGTGATTTCCGGTGCGTTTTCGTTGACGCGCCAGGCGATCCAGTTGGGTTATATCCCGCGTATGCATATCCAGCACACCTCAAGCGCCGAACAGGGCCAGATCTATATCGGTGCGGTGAACTGGTCGCTGATGGTCGGCGTGATCCTGCTGGTGCTGGGTTTCGAGTCCTCCAACGCACTGGCGTCGGCCTACGGCGTGGCGGTGACGGGGACCATGCTGATGACCACCATCCTGGTGTCGGCAGTCATGCTGTTGCTGTGGAAATGGCCACCGATTCTGGCCGTGCCGGTCCTGGTCTGCTGCCTGTTGGTGGACGGGCTGTACTTCGCGGCCAACGTGCCGAAGATCATCCAGGGCGGTGCCTTCCCGGTATTGGCGGGGATTGTGCTGTTCGTGCTGATGACCACCTGGAAGCGCGGCAAGCAATTGCTGGTGGACCGCCTCGACGAAGGTGGCCTGCCGTTGCCGATCTTCATCAGCAGCATCCGCGTGCAGCCGCCGCATCGCGTACAGGGCACGGCGGTGTTCCTTACCGCGCGCCCGGACGCCGTGCCCCATGCGCTGTTGCACAACCTGTTGCATAACCAGGTGCTGCATGAACAGGTGGTGTTGCTGACGGTGGTCTACGAAGACATCCCGCGTGTTCCGGCCTCACGGCGCTTCGAGGTGGATTCCTACGGCGAGGGGTTCTTTCGCGTGATCCTGCACTTCGGCTTTACCGATGAGCCGGACGTCCCCGAAGCGTTGAAGCTGTGCCATTTGGACGGCCTGGATTTCAGTCCGATGCGCACCACGTACTTCCTCAGCCGTGAAACCGTCATCGCCTCCCGCATCAAGGGCATGGCCCGTTGGCGCGAAGCGTTGTTTGCATTCATGCTCAAGAACGCCAACGGCAACCTGCGGTTCTTCAAGCTCCCGGTCAACCGAGTGATCGAATTGGGCACCCAGGTCGAAATGTAAGCCTGCGCGGTACGGGAGCCGGCAATCGGCTCCCGCTTTACGTCTGAACCCTGTGCAATCCACGGTTGTCGACTAGGCTCTAAGCACTGTTTGAATAGTGCCCACAGACCCCAGAAGAGGTGCGCCATGAGTCAGCTGCTCGAACCCTATACCCTGCGCCAATTGACCCTGCTCAACCGTATCGCGGTGTCTCCGATGTGTCAGTACTCAAGTGTCGATGGCCTGGCCAACGACTGGCACCTGGTCCACCTCGGCAGCCGCGCGGTCGGTGGCGCCGGGCTGATATTCACCGAAGCCACCGCCGTAACCGCCGATGGCCGCATCACGGCCGAAGACCTGGGCCTGTGGAACGACGAACAGATCGAACCCCTGCGGCGCATCACACGGTTTATCGCCGCCCAGGGCGCGGTGGCGGGCATCCAGCTGGCCCATGCCGGGCGCAAGGCCAGCACCCACCGCCCATGGATCGGCAAGCACGGCAGCGTCAAGCCGCAAGACGGTGGCTGGGTGCCGGTGGGGCCGTCGCCGATTGCCTTTGACCCGCAGCACACCCAACCCAAGCCTTTGGATGAGGCGCAGATCCAGCAAGTGATCGCCGACTTCGTCGCCGCCGCCAGGCGAGCCCTGACCGCCGGTTTTGAAGTGGTGGAGATCCACGCCGCCCATGGTTACCTGCTGCATCAATTCCTCTCGCCCATCAGCAACCAGCGGCAGGACCAATATGGCGGCTCCTTCGAGAACCGTATCCGCCTGGTGCTGCAAGTGACCGAGGCCGTGCGCGAGGTCTGGCCCCAGGAGCTGCCACTGTTCGTGCGGGTGTCGGCCACCGACTGGGTGGAAGATGGCTGGAACCCTGATGAAACCGTGGAACTCGCGCGTCGCCTCAAAGACCTGGGCGTGGACCTGATCGACGTGTCTTCCGGCGGCACTGCCGCTAACGCCGAAATCCCCACCGGCCCCGGTTACCAGACGCGCTTTGCCGAGCGTGTACGCAAGGAGTCGGGCATCGCCACCGGCACCGTCGGCATGATCACCGAACCGGCCCAGGCCGAGCACATCCTGCGTACCTGCCAGGCCGACATCATCTTCCTGGCCCGTGAACTGCTGCGTGACCCTTACTGGCCGTTGCATGCCGATGATGATCTGGGCGGGCGCAAGGCCATTTGGCCGGCTCAGTACCAACGAGCGACCCATCGGGACCAACCGATCCACGAGTCTGACTTGAGGGATTGATCCTGCGTCGGCGCCGTCGAAACCCACCTTGAACCGGTGGGTTTTTTTTGCCTGCTGCTGTGGGATGGGGTTGTAGGTATTTGTTACCGAAGTGATTTTTTAAGTGAATGCTCTAAAAAAATCCCACACGTAACGAGATTGTTTCTACGCTTAGGGTAGGACTGATTTCTGGCCCAGGAAGTCAGCCTGTTTGTTCACGGAGGCATTGCGCTCCCCGGGAAACGGTTTGTGGGCACAGGAGTTTTTGATCGATATCAGGAGAAACAGTCCATGGCCAAGTCCTATGGTGTAGCGGGTGCGGTGGTGTCTTTTTTTACCCGCAGGGTGTCCTTGCGTGGCCGCAGGTTGAGTTCGGACGAAGCCGAATTACTGGCGCAGTATCGCGCCCTGACCGAAAACGATCAGGTGGCGATGCGCTATCTGATTGGAGCGATGAAGAGTGTGTCGCGGTTCTGATGGCGTGCGCGAGGATCGTTCCCACGCGCGTGGGAACGATCTGGATCAGGTGTACTTGCGCTGCTCCGGTGCCGGCGGGAAGTACTGATACAACCAGGTTTCACTCAGGGTGCGGTCCTGGGTGCGAATAAACAGCCGCAGTTCCACCGGCTCCACGCTGTCGCTGGTCGGGTACCAGTCGAACAGGATGCGGTAGCCCTTGATGTTGTCGAGCACCAGCACGCTGAAGTCTTTCACTTCGCCGTGGGAGCAGGTCACCACCGGCTCGATCCCGGTGCCGGCCGGCAAACGGTCCAGGCCGCCGCCCTTGAAGTCCACGGCAAACCGGCGCGCCCACACTGGCGGGTAGTGCTCGCCCGGCGCCCAACCTTCGGTAAAGCCGCCCATGCCGGAACGGGTCGCGTCGACTTGCGCCAGCGGCGTGCTGACCGGGGGCAGGGCGCTCCAGTACAGCTTGTAGCCATAGTTGAGTGAGTCGCCGGCCGCCACCGGCTTTTTCGGGGTCCAGAAGGCCACGATGTTGTCCAGGGTCTCGCCGGTGGTGGGGATTTCCAACAGGTCGATCGAGCCTTCGCCCCAGGCGGTGGTCGGTTCGACCCACAGGCTTGGACGCTTGCTGTACCAGTCGACGGTGTCCTGGTAGCTGGCGAACTCATGGTCGGTCTGCACCAGGCCGAAACCTTTCGGGTCGGTGTCGGCGAACGCATTGAACTGCAGCTTGGCCGGGTTATTCAACGGGCGGCAAATCCACTCGCCATTACCTCGCCACATCGCCAGGCGGTCCGAATCGTGGATCTGTGGGTGGATGGTGTCGCACATGCGGCGTTCGTGGGTGCCGCAACTGAACATGCTGGTCATGGCGGCGATGCCCAACTGTTCGATGGCGGTGCGGGCATTGATGTTGGCGTCGATGGCCATCACCACTTGGTTGGCCTGGCAGTCGATATCGAAGCGGTAGGCGCCGGTGGCGCTCGGCGAGTCGAGCAGGGCGTAGACCACAAAGCGGGTCGCGTTCTTATCCGGGGTCTCGAACCAGAACTGCGTGAAGTCCGGGAACTCTTCGCGTTTTTTTGCGTAGGTATCAATCGCCAGGCCACGGGCGGAGAGGCCGTACTGGCCGGTAGAATCCACCGCGCGGAAGTAGCTGGCGCCGAGAAACGACAGCACGTCATGGCGATCCAGTTCCGGCGCCTTGAACAACTTGAAGCCGGAGAAACCCAGGTCGCCGGTCAGCTGTTTGGTGTCGACGGTGGTTTTTTCATAATTGAACAGTGAAGGGCGGAAATGCACTTCGCGGGCTTCACGGGTCTTGGGGTCGACGCTGTGCATGCGCACCGGTGTCTTGAAGCCCATGCCGACGTGGAAGAACTGCACGTCGAGCTGGCCGTTCAATTCCTTCCACAGCGAATGGTTGCCGTCGTAGCCGATGGCGTTGAAATTCTGCGGGGTCATGGTCGCCAGGGTAGGCGGCAGCACCTGTTTGGTGTCTTTATACGTGGTCCCGGCGAGCTGTTTGGCTTGGGCCTTGAGCGTTTCAAAATCGAACGCTACGGCCTTGCCATCGGCGGCACGGTTCCCGGCCCAGGCCTGCGCGGCAAGCAGGCCGCTGGCCGATAAACCGGTGTAGGCCGCAATGGCCATGGAGGCTTTGAGCAAATTCCTGCGGTGCATAGAGACAACCTGTCGTGAGCAAATCCCGCGCCGTTCCTGGCACGTGCTGGATCAGAAATTACGGTTCGGACATGCCTTCGGCCAAACGCAACGGACATTAAACAGACGCCGGATAGCTTAAGCGGTTCGATGGAGAAGGAAAATTGATTGATGGCGGGGTGATGGCATTGCAAATGCGACAAGACATTTCCGACGCTGTGAGTGAACACATTACCCACCAATTATGAAGATCCAAATGTAGGAGCGAGCTTGCTCGCGAAGAACGTCAACGATAACGCGGAGATTCTGATTAACCGCAGTGCTCTTGCGTTCTTCGCGAGCAAGCTCGCTCCTACAATAAAGCGTTACGGCACTTGGGGGATCAGTGCTTGAACATCACATGCCGAACCGTGGTGTAGTCCTCCAAGCCATACATGGACATATCCTTGCCATACCCCGACAGTTTCTGACCACCGTGGGGCATTTCGCTGACAAGCATGAAATGGGTGTTTACCCAGGTGCAGCCGTACTGCAAGCGCGCGGCCAGGCGGTGGGCGCGTCCTACGTCGGCGGTCCATACCGACGACGCCAACCCGTAGTCCGAATCATTGGCCCAGCCCAGTACCTGCACCTCATCGGTGAACTTGGTCACCGACACCACCGGCCCGAACACCTCGCGGCGCACGATCTCATCGTCCTGTTGCGCATCGGCGAGTACGGTCGGCTCAAAGAAGAAACCATTGCCTTCCACCGCCTTGCCACCGGTGACCAGGCGTATATGCGGCTGCGCCACGGCGCGTTCGACAAACCCGGCAACCCGGTCGCGGTGTTGCGCAGTGATCAACGGGCCCAGCTCAGTGGCCGGGTCATCCTGCAAGCCGTATTTGATGCTGGCGACTGCCGCGCCGAGTTTCTCCACAAAGGCGTCGTAGATGTCCGCCTGCGCATAAATCCGACAGGCAGCGGTGCAGTCCTGCCCGGCATTGTAGAAGCCAAAGGTACGAATGCCTTCCACCGCTGCATCGATATCCGCGTCGTTGAAGATGATCACGGGCGCCTTGCCGCCCAGCTCCATGTGCAGGCGCTTCACGCTGTCGGCGGTGCTGGAGATGATATTCGCGCCGGTGGCGATGGAGCCGGTCAGCGACACCATGCGCACTTTCGGGTGGTTCACCAGCGGACTGCCCACGGTAGGCCCACGGCCGAACACCAGGTTGAGTACTCCGGCCGGGAAAATCTCCGACGCCAACTCGACCATCCGCAACGCGGTCAGCGGGGTTTGCTCCGACGGCTTGAGCACCACGGTATTGCCCGCGGCCAGGGCCGGTGCGATTTTCCAGGCGACCATCATCAGTGGGTAGTTCCACGGTGCGATGGACGCGATCACGCCCACCGGGTCGCGACGGATCATCGAGGTGTGGCCGGGCAAGTATTCACCGCCGGCCGAACCGCTCATGCAACGGCTGGCGCCGGCGAAGAAGCGGAACACGTCGGCAATCGCCGGGATCTCGTCGTTCAGCGCGGCGCTGTAGGGCTTGCCGCAGTTGTCCGATTCCAGCTTGGCCAGTTCTTCGCCGTAGGCTTCGATCACGTCGGCCAGTTTCAGCAGCAACAGCGAGCGATCCTTGGGCGCGGTCTGCGACCAGCCTTCGAAGGCCGCATCGGCGGCGCGCACGGCGGCGTCGACCTGGGCTTCGCTGGCTTCTTTGATTTCCACCAGCACGCGGCCCAGTGCCGGGTTGAAGATGGCCTGGGCCGGGCCTTCGCCTTGTACCAGTTGGCCGTTGATCAGCAGTTTGGTTTGCATGATTGAGTCCTCCAAAAAACGCGTGTTATTTCCCTGAAGAAACCGGATTTAAATGTGGGAGGGGGCTTGCCCCCGATGCCAGTGGTTCAGTGACAGCTGTGTTGGCTGTCACACCGCTATCGGGGCAAGCCCCCTCCCACATTTGAACCGCGTTCCTTCAGTGGCCAAGTTATTTACCACCGCTCCCCGCCACGCTTTCACCACCGCGGGTCAGGTAATAGGCGCCCAGGATCGGGAACATCGTCACCAGCATCACCAGCATCGCGACCACATTGGTCACCGGCACATCCCGTGGCCGGCTCAATTGGTTGAGCAACCACAGCGGCAACGTACGCTCGTGGCCGGCGGTGAAGGTGGTGACGATGATTTCGTCGAACGACAGCGCAAACGCCAGCATGCCGCCGGCCAGCAGCGCCGAGCCGAGGTTGGGCATGATGATGTAGCGGAAGGTCTGCCAGCCGTCGGCGCCCAGGTCCATCGAGGCTTCGATCAGGCTGTGGGACGTACGGCGCAGGCGGGCGATGACGTTGTTGTAGACGATCACCACGCAGAACGTCGCGTGGCCGACGATGATGGTGAACATCCCCGGCTCGATGCCTAATGTCTTGAACGTCGCCAGCAGTGCAATACCGGTGATGATCCCCGGCAGCGCAATCGGCAGGATCAACATCAGCGACACGCCTTGCTTGCCAAAGAACTCGCGGCGATACAGCGCCGCCGAGGCCAGGGTGCCCAGCACCATGGCAATCAGGGTGGCGATGGCGGCGATCTGCAACGACAGCTTGATCGCCTCCAGCACATCCGGCCGGGCGAAGGCCACGCTGAACCACTTCCGGGTAAATCCCTGGGGCGGAAAGCTGAACGCGGCTTCTTCGGTGTTGAAGGCGTAGAGGAAGATGATCAGGATCGGGAAGTGCAGGAATACCAACCCGCCCCAGGCTGCGATCTTCAAGCCTAAGGATGATTTCTCAGAGTGCATCGAAGGCCCCCAGGCGTTTGACGATGGACAGGTAAACCGCGATCAGCACGATCGGCACCAGGGTGAACGCGGCGGCCATGGGCATATTGCCGATGGCGCCTTGCTGGGCGTAGACCATGCCGCCGACGAAGTAACCCGGCGGGCCCACCAGTTGCGGCACGATGAAATCGCCCAGGGTCAGCGAAAACGTGAAGATCGAACCGGCGGCAATCCCCGGCACCGACAGCGGCAGGATTACCTGCATGAAGGTCTGGCGCGGCTTCGCGCCGAGGTCGGCGGAGGCTTGCAGCAGCGACGGCGGCAAGCGCTCCAGGGACGCCTGGATCGGCAGGATCATGAAGGGCAGCCAGATATAGACGAACACCATGAAGCGCCCCAGGTGCGAGGTGCTCAAGGTGCTGCCGCCCACGCCGGGAATGCCCAGCACGAACTGCAATACCGGTTCCAGGCCCAGGTGCTGCACGAACCACTGCGCCACGCCGCCCTTGGCCAGCAGCAAGGTCCAGGCATACGCCTTGACGATGTAGCTGGCCCACATCGGCATCATCACCGCGATATAGAAGAACGCCTTGGTCTTGCCCGTGGTGTAGCGCGCCATGTAGTAGGCGATCGGGAAGGCGACGATGGCGCTGGCGATCGACACCACGATCGCCATGCCCAGGGTGCGCAGGATGATGTCGAAGTTCGACGGCTGGAACAGCGCGGCGAAGTTGGCCAGGGTCAGGTCCGGCGTGACCGCCATGGTGAAGTCGTCAAAGGTATAGAAGCCTTGCCACAGCAGGGTCAGCAACGAACCCAGGTAGATCGCGCCGAACCAGATCAGCGGCGGAACCAGCAGCATCGCCAGGTACAGGTTGGGCTTGCGGTACAGCAGGTTGGAAAACCTGCGCATCGGCGGTTGGGAAAGGGCCAGGCTCATGTCACACCTCGCCTGCGCGGTCAGTCAGCGGCGTCATGGCTTCTCGCGCCCAACGGGCGGTGATGGACTGGCCGACCTGATGGCCGCTGCTGATGTCCAGCCACTGGTTGTTGGCCTGGCTGATGTTCAGCGCCTGGCCGTTTTCCAGTTTCAGTTCATAGCGGGTGGCGCTGCCCTGGTACTGGATGTCGTGCAGCAGGCCGCTGATTTCCACTTCGCCGGCGCCCAGCGGGCCCTCGGCAAACCTTA
The DNA here is from genome assembly GCF_900177315.1 of Pseudomonas sp. LAMO17WK12:I1. Taxonomy (NCBI): domain Bacteria; kingdom Pseudomonadati; phylum Pseudomonadota; class Gammaproteobacteria; order Pseudomonadales; family Pseudomonadaceae; genus Pseudomonas; species Pseudomonas sp. LAMO17WK12:I1. The sequence continues at coordinate 43,400 of NZ_FWZV01000004.1, forward strand.
CGTGCTCCGGGCGAATCGAAAACGGCTGCGCACTGCCGCTGAGGCGCTGGGCCAACTCGCCGCGAATCACGTTGGAGGTGCCGACGAACTCGGCGACGAACGCGGTGGCCGGTTTCATGTACAGGTTGCGCGGGGTGTCGACCTGTTCGATACGGCCCTTGTTGAACACCGCCACACGGTCGGACATCGACAGCGCTTCGGTCTGGTCGTGGGTCACGAAGATAAAGGTGATGCCGAGCTGGCGCTGCAGCTTCTTCAGCTCGCTTTGCATCTGTTCGCGCAGCTTGAGGTCGAGGGCGCCCAACGGCTCGTCGAGCAGCAGCACGCGGGGGCGATTGACCAGGGCACGGGCCAGGGCTACCCGTTGGCGTTGGCCGCCGGAGAGCTGTACCGGCTTGCGCTCGCCGTAGCCATCGAGGGCGACCATCCCCAAGGCTTCTTCGGCGCGATTGAGGCGTTCGGTCTTGCCCACGCCTTTGACCTTGAGGCCATAGGCGACGTTGTCGCGCACGTTCATATGGGGGAACAGTGCGTAATCCTGGAATACCGTGTTTACGTCACGCTGATACGGCGGCAAGCCAGCGGCTTCCTCGCCATGAATGCGGATCGAGCCTGCGCTCGGCTGCTCGAAACCGGCGATCAGGCGCAGGCAGGTGGTCTTGCCCGAGCCGGATGGGCCGAGCATGGAAAAGAACTCGCCGTCCTGGATATCGATGGAAACCCGGTCAACGGCTTTCACTTCGCCGAACTGACGGGAAACGTGGGTGAATTGGACTGCAAGCGTCATGGTGCGGTGCTCCAAAAAGGCGCGGGTGGTCGCAGCGCCCGGCCTGGACTGCTGAAAAACAAAACATCCGTGAATGCGGTCGATGTGGGAGGGGGCAAGCCTCCTCCCACAGGGGATCTATGCCGTCTGCATGGTCTTAGCGGCCGCCCATGATCGCGATGTAGTCCTGGGTCCAGCGGCTGTACGGCACGAACTTGCCGCCCTCGGCCTGCGGGGTTTTCCAGAAGGCGATCTTGTCGAACTGGTTGAAGCCGTTGGTCTTGCAACCCTCGGCACCGAGCAGTTCGCTTTCCTTGCAGGCTGCGGGCACCGCTGGCAGCGAGCCGAACCAGGCGGCGACATCTCCCTGGACTTTGGGCTGCAGCGACCAGTCCATCCACTTGTAGGCGCAATTCGGGTGCTTGGCCTCGCTGTGCAACATGGTGGTGTCGGCCCAGCCGGTGGCGCCTTCCTTGGGAATGGTCGAAGCAATCGGCTGCTTCTCGTTCTGCAGGCCGTTGACCTGATACGGCCAGGCGCTGGAGGCCACCACGCCTTCGTTCTTGAAGTCGCTCATTTGCACGGTGGTGTCATGCCAGTAGCGGTGGATCAACGGCTGCTGCGCGCGCAACAGGTCGAGCACGGCCTTGTACTGGGTTTCGGTCAGTTCATAGGGGCTCTGGATCCCCAGTTCCGGCTGGGTGCTCTTGAGGTACAGCGCCGCATCGGCGATGTAGATCGGACCGTCATAGGCCTGCACACGACCTTTGTTCGGCTTGCCGTCCGGCAGGTTCTGCGCATCGAACAGCACGTTCCAGCTGGTGGGCGCGGTCTTGAACACGGTGGTGTTGTACATCAGCACGTTCGGCCCCCACTGGTACGGGGTGCCGTAGGTCTGCTGGCCCACCACGTACCACGGCGCATCCTTGAGGCGCGGGTCGATGTTCTTCCAGTTGGAGATCAACGCCGTGTTGATCGGCTGCACACGCTTGCCGACGATCAATCGCAGCGACGCATCCCCGGACGCGGTGACCAGGTCATAACCGCCCTTGGCCATCAAACTGACCATTTCGTCAGAGGTGGCGGCGGTTTTCACATTGACCTTGCAGCCTGTTTCCTTCTCGAAACCTGTGACCCAGTCGTAGGCCTTGTCGCTTTCACCACGTTCGATATAGCCGGGCCAGGCGACGATATCCAGCTGGCCTTCACCAGCGCCCACCGCCTTGAGCGGTTCGGCGGCCTGGATACTGACGCTGGCCAGCAGCGCGGTGGTCAAGGCACTGAGCAGTGCGGTCTTATGCGCAGACATGGGGATTCCCTCTTCTTTAATTATGGTCGGGGCAGTGTGTGAAGCCGTGACGCATGAGCTTAGTTGTTGTTTTAAAGATGCTGGCCGTGGCGGGCCATGATGTGGCGCACCACGCTGTAGTCCTGTAGCGAATCGCTGGACAGATCTTTCCCATACCCCGAGCGCTTCAAGCCGCCGTGGGGCATTTCGCTGACCAGCATGAAATGGCTGTTGATCCAGGTGCAGCCGTATTGCAGGCGCGCGGCGACCTGCATGGCCTTGTCCAGGTTCTGGGTCCAGACGGAGGAGGCCAGGCCGTATTCGGAATCGTTGGCCCAGTCCACCGCCTGTTCCAGTTCGTCGAAGCGGGTCACGGTGACCACCGGGCCGAACACTTCGCGCTGGACGATTTCATCGGTCTGCCTGCAGCCGGCGAGCAGCGTCGGCTGGTAATAGAAGCCGGCCCCGGAATGCACGGCCGCGCCGGTGACCCGCTCGATATGCGGCTGGCCGAGGGCGCGCTCGACAAAGCTGGCCACGCGATCGCGCTGGCGTGTGCTGATCAGCGGGCCGAGTTCGTTATCGGCATCGCGCTTGCCGGCGAAGCGCAGGCTGCTGACGGCTGCGCCCAGCTCGGCGACCAATTTGTCGTGGATGCCCGCCTGGGCGTAGATGCGGCATGCCGCCGTGCAGTCCTGGCCGGCATTGTAGTAACCGTAGGCACGCACGCCTTCGACCACGGCTTGCAGGTCGGCGTCGTTGCATACGATCACCGGCGCCTTGCCGCCCAATTCCAGGTGGGTGCGCTTGAGAGTCTTGGAGGCGGCCTGCAGGATTTTCTGGCCGGTGACGATGTCGCCGGTCAGCGAGACCATGCGCACCTTGGGGTGGCTGACCAGATGGCTGCCGACGCCTTCACCGCCACCGCACAGAATGTTGATGACCCCGCGTGGTAACACGTCCTTCAGGACCGGGGCCAATGCGAGGATCGACAGCGGCGTGTGTTCCGACGGCTTGAACACCAAGGTATTACCGGCCGCCAGCGCCGGGGCGATCTTCCACGCGGCCATCATCAGCGGGTAGTTCCACGGCGCAATCGAGGCCACCACGCCAATCGGATCGCGGCGCACCATGCTGGTGTAGCCCGGCAGGTATTCGCCGCTGAGCTGTCCGGTCTGGCAGCGCACGGCGCCGGCGAAGAAGCGGAACACATCGATGGTGGCGCTCAAGTCGTCCTGGCGCGCCAGGTGCAACGGCTTGCCGCAGTTCAGCGATTCCAGGCGGGCGAGGTAGTCGGCGTGTTTCTCGATGGCGTCGGCGATGCCCAGCAGGATGTTCGAGCGTTGTTGCGGCGTGGTCCGCGACCAGCCGGCAAAAGCGCGGTGCGCGGCGAGGATCGCACTTTCGACCTGCTCGGTGCTGGCTTCGGCGATCTGGGTGAGCACTTCGCCGGTGGCCGGGTTGAGGATCGGCTCGGCAACGCCCTGGCCCTGGACCAGTTCGCCGTCGATCAGCAACGCAGTAAGCAGCGGGGTGGGCGCGCCGGACATTTTTCGTGATCTCTTTTCTTGTGCGGTCATGGGCGTTCTCTTACAAGGCGCCGGACCTTCTCTTATGCATAGACAGAGACTAGAGGTCAGGCGCGAGGTCAACAAATACTAAATACTGAATGCAGCATTCGATTAAATAGATGGCTTGCGCGGGTGTGGTTGTTCCCGCGCAACGGTGAGGAACGGATCCACCAAGGCCGGTCGCGCGGTGCCCCGACGCCAGGCCAGGCCGACGTCCAGGGTCTGGCTGAGGTCGGCAATCGGCCGCGCTTCAATAATGTCGCCCTCCAGGGACCAGGGGCGGTAGGTCATGTCCGGTTGGATCGACACGCCCAGGCCCGCGGCCACCAGGCTGCGCACGGCCTCGGTGGAGGCGGTGCGCAGGGTCACGCGCGGTTGCAGGCCGGCAGCGGCCCACAGGCGCTGGGCGTTATGCCCCATTTCGTCGACGTTCAGCTGAATCAACGGCTCGTTTGCCACGTCGGCGAGGTTGATGCTGTCGTGCTCCAGGAGCGGGTGTTGCGCCGGCAGCCACAGGCGGTGGGGCGAGTGGGTGAGGACTTCGGTCTGCAGGGCGTGGCGATCTTCGAGGTTGGAGAGGATCAGCACGCCCACATCGATCTCGCCGCTGACCAGCAAATGCTCGATATACGGGCGTTCGTCTTCCATCACGCGGATCTCCACGTTGGGGTAGGCGCGCTGGAAGCGGGTGAGCAAATCCGCCAGGTAGTAGCCGGCGACCAGGCTGGTCACGCCGATGATCAATTGCCCGGCGACCTGGTCGGTGCTCTGTTGCAGGCTGCGCTTGGCATTGTCGACGGTGGCGAGGATCAAGTGCGCCTGGCGCAGGAACTGATGGCCCTGGTGCGTGAGGGTCATGCCCTTGGCGTGGCGGTTGAACAGGGTGACGCCGATTTCCTGCTCCAGTTGCTGGATCGCCAGGGTCAGGGTGGACTGGGAAATGAACGCGGTCTGCGCGGCGGCGGAGATCGATCCGGTCTCGGCCACGGCGATAAAATGCCGGATTTGACGCAAGGTCATCATGCTGGAATTACCAGTGGGGTGTTTTTATAGATTTGTCCGAGTGTATATCGGTTTTAGCGAACGGCAGTGGCGTTACATCTGGAAGCACTCTAGATCGCGGCTTTTTGGCACTTAGTTTTACGCTGAGGGCCTATTGGTCCATGAACCCTAGTGTCTGGAGGCTACGAATGAATACCCGTGGATTGCTCGATCAGTTGCTCAAGTCCGGCCAGGACATGTTGCAGAATAAAACCGGCGGCCAGCGCAAACAGGACGATAAAGGCGCCCTCGGCGGGCTGCTCGGCGGCGGCGGTCTGGGCAGCCTGCTCGGCGGTGCGGGCGGTGGCGCCCTAGCGGCGGGGGCGATGGGCCTGTTGCTGGGCAACAAGAAGGCGCGCAAGTTTGGCGGCAAAGCCCTGACCTACGGCGGGCTGGCCGCGTTGGGCGTGATTGCCTACAAAGCCTACGGCAACTGGCAGGCCAAGCAGGCCAACGCGCCTCAGGGCGAACCGCAAACCATCGACCACCTGCCACCGGCCCAGGTCGAGCAGCACAGCCAGGGGATCCTCAAGGCATTGGTCGCCGCCGCCAAGGCCGACGGCCATGTGGATGAGCGCGAGCGCGCACTGATCGAAGGTGAATTCACCAAGCTGGACAACGACCGCGAACTGCAAAGCTGGCTGCACGCCGAGCTGAACAAGCCGCTGGACCCGGCCGACGTCGCCCGCGCCGCCGGCACCCCGGAAATGGCCGCCGAGATGTACATCGCCAGCGTGATGCTGGTGGACGAGGAGAACTTTATGGAAAAGGCGTATCTGGACGAATTGGCCCGCCAACTCAAGCTCGAGCCGGGCTTGAAGCTGGAACTGGAAAAGCAGGTACGGCTTAACCAGTAACCAACGGGGCCGGGCAAATCCAACCTGTGGGAGGGGGCTTGCTCCCGATAGCGGTGGTCCAGTTCGAATCTCTGCAACTGACCCACGGCAATCGGGAGCAAGCCCCCTCCCACAGGCGTTTTTGCAATGTGTGTGTGCCACATCGAAACCCATTGATAAATGAGGGCTTCTGCTCAGCTATACTCCCCTCCATTTGAATGGCCCTTCGAGGAAACACTGTGAAGAATTGGACCTTGCGCCAGCGGATTTTGGCGAGCTTTGCGGTCATTATCGCGATCATGCTGCTGATGGTTGTGGTGTCCTACTCACGGTTGCTGAAGATTGAAGCCAGCCAGGAATCGGTGCGTGACGACGCGGTGCCGGGGGTTTACCTCAGTTCGATGATCCGCAGCGCATGGGTCGACAGTTATTTGCAGACCATCGATATCATTGGCCTGCGCGAGGATAAAACCTTCACCAATAGCGATAAATCGGACTACAAGGCCTTCGAATCGCGTATCGAACAGCAGATGGCCAATTACGAAAAAACCGTGCATAGCCAGGCCGATCGCATGGAGTTCGACAACTTCAAGGCCGCCCACATCAATTACAACAAGGTCCTGGCCCAGGTACTCGATCGCGTCGAAGCCAATGACCTGCCGGCCGCGCGCGAGCTCTTGGAAGAGCAATTGACGCCGATCTGGACCGAAGGGCGCATGAAGCTCAATGACATCATCACGGAAAACAAGGCCGTGTCCGACAACGCGACGGCCGCCATTGACGACGCCGTTGCCTCGGCCAAGGTCAGCATGTTCCTGTCGCTGGCCGTGGCGATCCTCGCTGCCGGCCTGTGTGGCCTGCTGCTGATGCGCGCGATCATGGCGCCGATGCAGCGTATCGTCGAGATCCTCGAGACCATGCGTACCGGTGACCTGAGCAAACGCTTGAACCTGGAGCGCAAGGACGAGTTCGGCGCGGTGGAAACCGGCTTCAACGACATGATGACCGAGCTTACGGCCCTGGTGTCCCAGGCCCAGCGCTCTTCGGTGCAGGTCACCACCTCGGTCACCGAGATTGCCGCCACCTCCAAGCAGCAACAGGCCACTGCCACTGAAACCGCGGCCACTACTACTGAGATCGGTGCCACTTCGCGGGAGATCGCTGCCACTTCCAAGGATCTGGTCCGCACCATGACCGAAGTGTCCACCGCCGCCGACCAGGCCTCGGTGGCCGCCGGTTCCGGCCAGCAAGGCCTGGCGCGCATGGAAGAAACCATGCATTCGGTGATGGGCGCCGCCGACCTGGTGAATGCCAAGCTGGCGATCCTCAATGAGAAGGCCGGCAACATCAACCAGGTGGTGGTGACCATCGTCAAGGTCGCCGACCAGACCAACCTGCTGTCCCTGAATGCCGCCATCGAGGCCGAAAAGGCCGGCGAATACGGGCGCGGTTTTGCCGTGGTGGCCACCGAAGTGCGGCGCCTGGCCGACCAGACCGCCGTGGCCACCTATGACATCGAGCAGATGGTGCGTGAAATCCAGTCAGCGGTTTCGGCGGGCGTGATGGGCATGGACAAGTTCTCCGAAGAAGTCCGTCGAGGCATGTTCGAAGTGCAGCAAGTAGGCGAGCAGCTGTCGCAGATCATCCATCAGGTACAGGCCCTGGCGCCGCGGGTGTTGATGGTCAACGAAGGCATGCAGGCCCAGGCCACCGGCGCCGAGCAGATCAACCATGCCCTGGTGCAACTGGGCGATGCCAGCAGCCAGACGGTGGAGTCCCTGCGCCAGGCCAGCTTTGCCATCGATGAACTGAGCCAGGTTGCGGTGGGTCTGCGCAGCGGCGTGTCGCGTTTCAAAGTCTGATGAGCGACCTCGCGGCTAAACGCGGCGCCGTTCCGGCAGCGAAAAAAGCCTTGTTCCTGGTGTTTCACATCGGCAGCGAACGCTTTGCGCTCAAGGCCACGGAGGTGGCCGAGGTGTTGCCACGCCTGCCGCTCAAGCCAATCGCCCATGCGCCACTGTGGGTGGCGGGCATCTTTGCCCATCGCGGGGCGTTGGTGCCGGTCATCGACCTGAGTGCGCTGACCTTCGGCACAGCGGCCCAGGCGCGTACGAGTACGCGCCTGGTGCTGGTCAATTACCAGCCGCACACCTGGGTCGAATCGCGCTGGCTCGGGCTGATCCTCGAGCAGGCGACGGACACCCTGCGGTGCGACCCGGCGGAATTCCAGCCTTACGGCCTGGATAACCGCCAGGCGCGGTACCTGGGGCCGGTGCGGGAGGATGCCCTGGGCCTGATGCAGTGGATTGGCGTGAATGACGTGCTCACCGACGATGTGCGCGCCTTGTTGTTTTCTGCCGAGCTGAGCCTATGAGCAACGACCCGCGTTTCTTTGCCTTCTTGAAAGAACGTATCGGCCTGGATGTCGCGTCGGTCGGCGAGGCCATCATCGAGCGCGCCGTGCGCCAGCGCAGCCAGGCCGTGCAGGCGCAAACGCCAGGGCAGTACTGGCAGCACCTGCAAAGCTCCGAGGACGAGCAACAAGCGCTGATCGAAGCCGTGATCGTCCCCGAGACCTGGTTTTTCCGTTACCCCGAATCCTTTGCGACCCTGGCCCGACTGGCGCTTGCACGCCTGGCCGAGATCAAGCAGATGCGCGCCCTGCGCATTCTCAGCCTGCCGTGTTCCACCGGCGAAGAACCCTATTCCATTGCCATGGCCTTGCTGGATGCCGGGTTGGCGCCTCACCAGTTCAAGGTCCTGGGCCTGGATGTCAGCCCGCTGTCCGTGGAGCGCGCCCGGCGCGGGGTGTATGGCAAGAACTCGTTTCGTGGCGGCGATATTGCCTTTCGCGACCGCCACTTCACGGAATACGGCGACGGGTTCCACATCGCCGACCGCGTGCGCGAACAGGTGCGCCTGCAAGTCGGCAACCTGCTCGACCCGACGCTGCTGGCGAACGAGGCGAGCTACGATTTCGTGTTTTGCCGCAACCTGCTGATCTACTTTGACCAGCCGACCCAGAAGCAAGTCTTCGACGTACTCAAGGGCCTGACCCATGTGGACGGCGTGCTGTTTATCGGTCCCGCCGAGGGCAGCTTGCTGGGGCGCCACGGCATGCGCTCGATTGGGGTGCCGCAGTCATTTGCCTTCAGCCGGCAGGCCGAGCCGGTGAAGCCTGAGCCGGTATTCGTGCCCATGCCGACGCCACCGCGCAGCGCCGCGCCGGTCCCGGTCAAGCCGCGACCGTTCAGCACGGCCAGCAACCAGGCGGGGCCGATCAAGGCGCCGCCCTCCGATGCGGGCACCTTGCTCAGCCGCATCGCCAGCCTGGCCAACGAAGGTAAAAGTGCCGAGGCCCGCGCCGCCTGTGAGCAGTATCTGAACAGTCACCCGCCGGCCGCCCAGGTGTTCTACTGGCTGGGGTTGCTCAGCGACGTGGCCGGCAGCGCCCTGGAAGCCCAGGGGTTTTATCGAAAAGCCTTGTACCTGGAACCCCAGCATCCGCAGGCCTTGATGCACCTGGCCGCCTTGCTCGAGTCCCAGGGCGACAGTGCGGGGGCGCGCCGTTTACAGGCGCGGGCCGCCCGCAGCGAGCGAGCAGACAGTGAGTCCAAACGATGAGTAGCACCGAGGCGCTCAACACCGCAGGCCTGGACTTGACCCTGGCCGACACCCAAGCCATCGACGACTGCTGGAACCGTATCGGTATCCATGGCGACAAGTCATGCCCGCTGCTGGTGGAGCATATCCACTGCCGCAACTGTTCGGTGTACTCGGCTGCCGCCACGCGCTTGCTGGACCGCTATGCCTTGCAGCAGGACGACCGTCGTCCGGTGGCGGCTGCCGAGGTTGACGAAAAGATCGTCACCCGCTCGCTGTTGGTGTTCCGCCTCGGCGAGGAATGGCTGGGCATCGCCACCCGCTGCCTGGTGGAGGTGGCGCCGTTGCAACCGATTCATTCGCTGCCGCACCAGCGCTCCCGTGCCTTGCTCGGTGTGGCCAATGTGCGTGGCGCGCTGGTGGCGTGCCTGTCGCTGGTGGAGTTGCTTGGCCTGGAAACAACCCACCAGGGCGCCAGCGGTGGGCGGATCATGCCGCGCATGCTGATCATCGCCGCGCAGGATGGCCCGGTGGTGGTGCCGGTGGACGAAGTGGATGGCATCCATGCCATCGATGAGCGCACCCTGAAGGCGGCGTCGGCCTCGGGTACCCAGGCCAGCGCGCGCTACACCCAGGGTGTGTTGCAGTGGAAAGGCCGTAGCCTGCGGTGGCTGGACGAGGCGCAATTGTTGTCCGCCGTGACCCGGAGCCTCACATGACCCCCGACCAGATGCGCGACGCCTCGCTGCTGGAGCTGTTCAGCCTGGAAGCCGATGCCCAGACCCAGGTGCTGAGCGCGGGCCTGCTGGCCCTTGAGCGCAACCCTACCCAGGCCGACCAGCTTGAAGCCTGCATGCGTGCCGCGCACTCGCTCAAGGGCGCGGCGCGCATCGTTGGGGTGGACGCCGGGGTCAGCGTGGCCCACGTCATGGAGGATTGCCTGGTCAGCGCCCAGGAACGCCGCCTGTACCTGCAACCCGAACATATCGACGCCTTGCTGCAAGGCACCGACCTGCTGATGCGTATCGCCACCCCTGGCAACGATGTCGGCACGGCGGACATCGACGCCTATGTGGCGTTGATGGAGCGCCTGCTGGATCCATCCCAGCCCAGTGCCTACGTCGTGCCGCTGCCCGCTGCGCCTGAGCCCGCCCCGGCGCCGCTTATCGAAGAGCTGCCGCCGGAGCCCGAGCCCGCACCGCCCGTCGCCAGCGATCCGCCGCGTCAGGGCCGGCGCATGACTGAAGGTGGCGAACGTGTATTACGCGTGACCGCCGAGCGCTTGAACAGCCTGTTGGACCTCTCGAGCAAGTCCCTGGTGGAAACCCAGCGGTTCAAGCCCTACCTGGCCAGCATGCAGCGTCTCAAACGGATTCAAAGCCAGAGCGTACGCGCCCTGGATACCCTGGATGGCCAGCTCAAGACCCTGGGCTTGAGCCTCGAAGCCGAGGAAGCCCTGGCCGATACCCGCCGCCTGTTGAGCGAAGCCCAGGCGCTGCTGGCGGAAAAGACCGCCGAGCTGGATGAGTTTGGCTGGCAGGCCGGCCAGCGTGCCCAGGTGCTCTACGACACTGCGTTGGCGTGTCGCATGCGCCCGTTTGCCGATGTGCTGGCCGGGCAGGTGCGTATGGTGCGCGACCTCGGCCGCAGCCTGGGCAAGCAAGTGCGCCTGGAGATCGAGGGGGAAAAGACCCAGGTCGATCGCGACGTGCTGGAAAAGCTCGAAGCGCCACTCACCCATCTATTGCGCAATGCCGTCGACCACGGCATCGAAATGCCCGAGCAACGCCTGCTGGCAGGCAAACCCGCCGAAGGCCTGATCCGCCTGCGCGCGTCCCATCAGGCCGGCCTGCTGGTGCTGGAGCTGAGTGACGACGGCAATGGCGTCGACCTGGAGCGCCTGCGCGGCACCATCGTCGATCGGCATCTTTCAACCTGGGAGACGGCCCTGAACCTGAGTGAAGAGGAGCTGCTGACGTTCCTGTTCCTGCCGGGGTTCAGCCTGCGCGACAAGGTCACCGAAGTGTCCGGGCGCGGTGTCGGACTGGATGCGGTGCAGCATATGGTCCGCCAACTGCGCGGCGCGGTGGTGCTGGAGCAGACGGCAGGGCAGGGCAGCCGCTTCCACCTGGAGGTGCCGCTGACTCTGTCGGTGGTGCGCAGCCTGGTGGTGGAAGTCGGCGAGGAAGCCTATGCGTTCCCGCTGGCACATATCGAGCGCATGTGCGACCTGGCCCCCGACGACATTGTGCAGTTGGAAGGCCGCCAGCATTTCTGGCACGAAGGTCGGCATGTGGGCCTGGTCGCCGCCAGCCAGTTGTTGCAGCGCCCATCGGGGCAGAGCAATGACGAAACCTTGAAGGTGGTGGTGATCCGCGAGCGCGATGCGGTTTACGGGATTGCGGTGGAACGCTTTATCGGCGAACGCACCCTGGTGGTGCTGCCGCTGGATGATCGCCTGGGCAAGGTCCAGGATATTTCCGCCGGTGCCTTGCTGGACGACGGCTCGGTGGTATTGATCGTCGATGTGGAAGATATGCTGCGCTCGGTGGACAAGCTGCTCAACACCGGGCGCCTGGAACGCATCGCCCGGCGCAGCCAGCAGGCCACCGAGGCACCGCGCAAGCGGGTACTGGTGGTGGACGACTCGCTCACTGTGCGGGAGTTGCAACGCAAACTGCTGCTCAATCGCGGGTACGAAGTGGCCGTCGCGGTCGACGGCATGGACGGCTGGAACGCCTTGCGCTCCGAAGACTTCGACCTGCTTATCACTGATATCGATATGCCTCGTATGGACGGTATTGAATTGGTCACACTCCTGCGCCGTGACAGTCGCCTGCAATCGTTGCCGGTGATGGTGGTGTCGTACAAAGACCGTGAGGAAGACCGCCGTCGCGGCCTGGATGCTGGGGCCGATTATTATCTGGCCAAGGCCAGCTTCCACGATGACGCGCTGCTGGATGCCGTGGTGGAGCTGATCGGAGGCGCGCGCTCATGAGGATTGCGATCGTCAATGACATGCCCCTGGCCGTGGAGGCCCTGCGCCGTGCCTTGAGCTTCGAGCCCCTGCACCAGGTGGTGTGGGTGGCCAGCAATGGCCTGGAGGCGGTGCAGCGCTGCGCCGAATTGACCCCGGACCTGATCCTGATGGACCTGATCATGCCGGTGATGGACGGCGTGGAGGCCACGCGGCAGATCATGGCCGAGACCCCGTGCGCGATCCTGCTGGTGACCGTCGACCGCCAGGCCAATGTGAGCCGGGTGTTCGAAGCCATGGGCCACGGCGCCCTGGATGTGGTGGACACGCCGGCGCTCGGCGTGGGCAACCCCAAGGATGCGGCGGCGCCGTTGCTGCGCAAGATCCTCAACATCGGCTGGCTGATCGGCCAGCGCGGCAGCCGTGTGCGCGCCGAAACCACGCCGGAGCGCAGCACCGGCAAACGCCAGAGCCTGGTGGCGATCGGTTCTTCGGCGGGTGGCCCGGCTGCCCTGGAAACCCTGCTCAAGGGGTTGCCCCGGGACTTTGCCGCCGCCATTGTGCTGGTGCAGCACGTGGACCAGGTCTTCGCCGCCGGCATGGCCGAGTGGCTGAGCAGCGCTTCCGGCCTGCCGGTACGCCTGGCCCGCGAAGGCGAACCGCCGCAAAGCGGGGTGGTGCTGCTGGCCGGCACCAATCACCACATTCGTTTATTGAAGAATGGCACGCTAGCCTATACCGCAGAGCCGGTGAACGAGATTTACCGGCCTTCCATCGATGTGTTTTTCGAAAGCGTGGCCAGCCACTGGAATGGCGATGCCGTCGGCGTACTGCTGACCGGTATGGGCCGTGACGGGGCCCAGGGGCTCAAGCTAATGCGTGAACAAGGTTATTTGACCATCGCCCAGGATCAGCAAAGCTCGGCGGTGTATGGCATGCCCAAAGCGGCGGCGGCGATTGATGCTGCTGTTGAAATTCGCCCACTGGATAGAATTGCGCCCCGATTGCTGGAGGTATTTGCAAAATGATCCACACCTCCCGCGGCTGGCTTGCAGGTAGTAATTCAGGTGACTGCACATGAATGATTTACAGATCGACGACATCAAGACCGACGAAAACGCCGCCATGGTGTTGCTGGTCGACGACCAGGCCATGATCGGCGAAGCCGTCCGGCGTGGCCTGGCCCACGAAGAAAACATCGACTTCCACTTCTGTGCCGACCCGCACCAGGCGATTGCCCAGGCCATCCGCATCAAACCCACGGTGATCCTGCAGGACCTGGTGATGCCCGGCCTCGACGGCCTGACCCTGGTACGCGAATACCGCAACCACCCGGCCACGCAGAACATCCCGATCATCGTGCTTTCCACCAAGGAAGACCCGCTGATCAAGAGCGCGGCGTTCTCGGCGGGGGCCAACGACTACCTGGTCAAGCTGCCGGACAACATCGAACTGGTGGCGCGCATCCGCTATCACTCGCGCTCCTACATGACCCTGTTGCAGCGCGATGCCGCCTACCGTGCGCTGCGGGTCAGCCAGCAACAGCTGCTGGACACCAACCTGGTGCTGCAACGGCTGATGAACTCCGATGGCCTGACCGGGCTGTCCAACCGCCGCCACTTCGACGAATACCTGGAGCTGGAATGGCGCCGCGCCATGCGTGACCAGACCCAGCTGTCATTGCTGATGATCGACGTGGATTTCTTCAAGACCTACAACGACAGCTTCGGCCACGTCGAGGGTGACGAAGCCCTGCGCAAAGTGGCCAACACCATCCGCGAAGCCAGCAGCCGCCCTTCGGACCTGCCGGCGCGCTACGGTGGCGAAGAGTTTGCCCTGGTATTGCCGAACACCTCGCCGGGTGGGGCACGCCTGGTGGCGGAAAAGCTGCGCATGGCCGTCGCCGCGCTGAAGATCCCGCACATCGCGCCGGCGGAAGGCTCGAGCCTGACCATCAGCATCGGCCTGTCGACCATGACGCCGGTGCAGGGTACCGATTGCCGCCGGTTGATCATGGCGGCGGACAAGGGCTTGTATACGGCCAAGCACAACGGGCGCAATCAGGTCGGTATCGAGTGACTCGAGGCCGCAGCAGATCAAAAGGTGGGAAGGGGCTTGCCCCCTCCCACATTTAACCCTGCGTAGTCTGCCTTTTCGCCAAGCGGGCTGCCGTTAGTCCCCGTTTGCCGTTATACTCGCCGGCTTTCAAAAGTTCGCCAACGAGTGCTGCCCGCCATGGAAATCAACCCGATCCTTAACACCATCAAGGACCTGTCCGAGCGCTCCGAAACTATTCGGGGGTATCTTTGACTACGATCAAAAGCATGAGCGTCTGACCGAAGTCAATCGCGAGCTTGAAGATCCGAGTGTCTGGAACAAACCTGAATACGCCCAGGAGCTGGGACGCGAGCGCGCTGCGCTGGCGCAGATCGTCGACACCCTCGACGAACTGAACACCGGCCTGGCCGATTGCCGCGACCTGCTGGACATGGCCGTCGAAGAAAACGACGAAGGCGCAGTGGGCGATGTCGTCGCCGAGTTGGCCCGTCTCGAGGAAAACCTCGCCAAGCTTGAATTCCGTCGCATGTTCAGCCACGAAATGGACCCGAACAACGCCTACCTGGACATCCAGGCCGGTTCCGGCGGCACCGAAGCCCAGGACTGGGCCAACATCCTGCTGCGCATGTACCTGCGCTGGGCCGACAAGCGCGGTTTCGACGCCACCATCATGGAGCTGTCGGCCGGTGAAGTCGCCGGCATCAAGGGCGCGACCGTGCACATCAAGGGTGAATACGCCTTTGGCTGGCTGCGTACCGAGATCGGCGTACACCGCCTGGTGCGCAAGAGCCCGTTCGACTCCGGCAACCGTCGCCACACCTCGTTCTCTGCGGTGTTCGTCTCGCCCGAGATCGATGACAAGGTGGAAATCGAGATCAACCCGGCCGACCTGCGTATCGACACCTACCGCTCCTCCGGTGCCGGTGGCCAGCACGTAAACACCACCGACTCGGCCGTACGTATTACCCACGTACCGACCAACACCGTGGTGAGCTGCCAGAACGAACGTTCCCAGCACGCGAACAAGGACACCGCCATGAAAATGCTGCGGGCCAAGTTGTACGAGCAGGAAATGCAGAAGCGCAACGCCGCTTCCCAGGCCCTGGAAGACACCAAGTCGGATATCGGTTGGGGTCACCAGATCCGCTCTTATGTGCTCGATGCCTCGCGGATCAAGGATCTGCGCACTAACATCGAACGCAGCGACTGCGACAAGGTGCTCGACGGTGACATCGACGAATACCTGGAAGCCAGCCTGAAATCTGGCCTGTAACCCCTTGTAGGAACCGGAGGGACGCCCAGTCCTTGCCGGCGATCCCCGGCCGCAGGCCGGGGACCACGAACCTGATGGAAAATTTAAAGACATGAGCGACCAACAACTCGACCCGCAAGCCCTGCAACAGGAAGAAAACTCCCTGATCGCCCTGCGCAAGGAAAAGCTGGCTGCCGAGCGCGCCAAGGGCAATGCCTTCCCCAACGACTTCCGTCGCGACAACTACTGCGATGCCTTGCAGAAGCAGTACGCGGACAAGACCAAGGAAGAGCTGGCTGAAGCGGCGATCCCGGTCAAGGTGGCAGGTCGCATCATGCTCAACCGTGGCTCGTTCATGGTGATCCAGGACATGACCGGGCGTATCCAGGTCTACGTCAACCGCAAGACCCTGTCCGAAGAAACCCTGGCCTCGGTGAAAACCTGGGACATGGGCGACATCATCGCCGCCGAAGGCACCCTGGCCCGTTCCGGCAAGGGCGACCTGTACGTGGAAATGACCAGCGTGCGCCTGCTGACCAAGTCCCTGCGCCCGTTGCCGGACAAGCACCACGGCCTGACCGACACCGAGCAACGTTACCGCCAGCGCTACGTTGACCTGATCGTCAACGAAGACGTGCGCCAGACCTTCCGCGTGCGTTCGCAGGTCATCGCGCACATCCGCAGCTTCCTGATGCAGCGTGACTTCCTGGAAGTGGAAACCCCGATGCTGCAGACCATCCCGGGGGGCGCCGCAGCCAAGCCGTTCGAAACCCACCACAACGCACTGGACCTGGAAATGTTCCTGCGTATCGCGCCTGAGCTGTACCTCAAGCGTCTTGTGGTCGGTGGCTTCGAGAAAGTGTTCGAGATCAACCGCAACTTCCGTAACGAAGGCGTCTCGACCCGGCACAACCCGGAATTCACCATGTTGGAGTTCTACCAGGCGTACGCCGACTACGAAGACAACATGGACCTCACCGAAGAACTGTTCCGCGAGCTGGCGCAACTGGTCCTGGGTAGCACCGACGTGCCGTACGGCGACAAGGTGTTCCACTTCGGCGAGCCGTTCGTGCGTCTGTCGGTGTTCGACTCGATCCTCAAGTACAACCCTGAGCTGACCGCCGACGACCTCAACGACATCGACAAGGCCCGCGCCATCGCCAAGAAAGCCGGTGCCAAGGTGCTCGGCTTCGAAGGCCTGGGCAAACTGCAGGTGATGATTTTCGAAGAGCTGGTGGAGCACAAGCTGGAACAGCCGCACTTCATTACCCAGTACCCGTTCGAAGTGTCGCCGCTGGCCCGTCGCAACGACGACAACCCGAACGTCACCGACCGTTTCGAGCTGTTCATCGGCGGCCGCGAAATCGCCAACGCCTACTCCGAGCTTAACGATGCCGAAGACCAGGCCGAGCGCTTCATGGCCCAGGTGGCCGACAAGGACGCCGGCGATGACGAAGCCATGCACTACGACGCCGACTTCGTACGTGCCCTGGAATACGGCATGCCGCCAACGGCCGGTGAAGGTATCGGCATCGACCGCCTGGTGATGTTGTTGACCAACTCGCCGTCGATCCGCGATGTGATCTTGTTCCCGCACATGCGGCCACAAGCGTAAATGTAGCGAAATCCGAAGCCGCCTTTTATAAGGCGGCTTTTTTATGTGGCGTTTTTAAGCGTCAAGCAAACAGCGCCAGGTTTTGATCTATTCAAGGATGTGTGTCGTGAACCGCGTAACCGCTCAAGAAGGTGCCGCCGGCATTGCCGCTGCCGTGGCTGAAAGCGTCCAGTACCAGGGCCGTAAGGCCAGCCGTCGGGGCAGCGAGCAACGCAGGCAAGACATTCTCGATGCAGCCATGCGCATCGTGGTGCGCGATGGCGTGCGGGCCGTGCGCCATCGGGCCGTGGCGGCCGAGGCCGGTGTGCCGTTGTCAGCCACTACCTATTACTTCAAGGACATCGATGACCTGCTCACCGATACCTTCGCCCAGTATGTTGAACGCAGCGCCGCCTTCATGGGCAAGCTATGGGTGCGTAACGAAGGCCTGCTGCGTGAGATGGTTGCCTATGGCGATGGCAGCCCGGAATCGCGCTCGCAACTGGCCGATGACATTGCGCGGCTGACCGCCGACTATGTGCTGCGCCAACTGACCAACCGCCGCGAACATTTGATGGCCGAACAGGCCTTTCGCCAGGAAGCCTTGCTCAACCCGCGCCTGGCCGAGCTGGTGCGGTCCCACCAGCAGATCCTGTTGCAGGGCACGGGACAGTTTTTCCAGGTATTGGGCTCCCGCGAGCCGCAACAGGACGCCAAGGTGTTGACGGCGATTATCAGTCGGATGGAATATCAGGGCCTGCTGGGCGGCGCAGAGCCTCTGACCGGTGAAGAGATGCTTGAGATCCTCAAGCGTTACATGCATTTGGTGTTGGCCTCGGTCTGACACCGGGGGAGTCCAATGAAAACCTGGCGTGTGGCGGTAATCGCCTTGTCGTTCCTGTTGCTCAGCGGTTGCCTGGTCACGTTCAAGGACCCGTTGCCCGCCCATGAGGCGGCGCCGGATGAGTTGCTGGGCCATTGGACCAGCAGGAATGCCTGGGGCGAACCGCTCAATCTGCGCATCAGCCGTGCCGGTGAGCACCGCTACAAGGCAGTGAGCTACCCTAAAGCCACGCCGGCCCAGCGTGATGAGTACCTGTTTACCGTTTCGCGTCATGGCAACCGCTGGTACCTGTCGGCACCGTTGCCGGCCCGGTTCGGAGGGCATTACTTCCTGGCGGGGTTCGAGTTCGACGATAAGCACGAATTGGTGGTCTATAACCTCGACCTCGAACAGATTCACCAGGCCATCGGGCAACAGGTGCTGCAGGGCAGCAGCGTGGAGACCGTCGAAGGCGCCGGCGTACGGGTCGACAGTTCCATGAGCCAGGTGTTTGCCTACCTGGATGACCCGGCCAATGCCGATGTGTTCGTTGAAGCCGTGCGCTACCAGCGTGCGGACAAATAACGTTTAGAGAGGAAGCACCGGGTGGACGATTACCAGCAGACGATACGCAGCTTGTCCGATCGCATTGTGCTGGCGCAAACACCGATTCGCGTCCTCGACGCTGTGAAGTGGGACGACAACATTCGCCAGGGATTTCTCAAGGCCAAGGGCAAGGCCATGCCCGCCGTGGATCGCGACTACTACCTGAACCGACCGCTATCGTTCGACTCCAGTGCGGTAAAGCTGGAATTCCAGAACATCGAACGCGACATCACTCGCCGCCTCGGCCAGTTCAGCCCGGTGGGGCAGATCATGCGCCGCATGTGCCGCGAATACCGCATGGTGGTGCGCATGCTCGAAGCCCGCGGCACCGAGGACTTCGGCCTGATTTCCCAGGAGCTGTACGGCGCCGCTTCCGACGCCTTCCACGCCGGCGACCCGACCCTGGCTGACCTGGGCCTGATGCTCTCCGACTACCTGAACAATATCGACGGCCGTGGCGACCTCAAGGACGAAGCCAAGACCCTGACCGCCAAGGACGCCGTGGCCCTGCTGCAAACCCGCCTGAACAAGGTATTTGGCGAAGCCGAAGAGACCATCCGCGTGTTCGAGTCCGACGGCATCGTTGCCGATGCCGCAGCGGGCGCCGACTACATCAAGATCCGCGCCGACGCGATGTTCAACGACCGCGACGTGCGTGCGCTGGAAGTCCACGAAGGCCTGGTGCATGTCGGTACCACGCTCAACGGCCAGAACCAGCCGATCTGCACCTTCCTGTCCAAGGGCCCGCCGTCGTCCACCGTGACCCAGGAAGGCCTGGCGATCCTCATGGAGATCATTACGTTCGCCTCCTACCCGAGCCGCTTGCGCAAGCTGACCAACCGCACCCGGGCGATCCACATGGTGGAAGAGGGTGCCGACTTCCTGCAGGTGTTCGAGTTCTTCCGCGAGCAAGGCTTTGAAATGGCCGAAAGCTATGGCAACGCCAGCCGGGTATTCCGTGGCTCGGTGCCGAACGGCTTGCCGTTTACCAAGGACCTGTCCTACCTCAAGGGCTTTATCATGGTCTACAACTACATCCAGCTGGCTGTGCGCAAAGGCAAGCTGGAGCAAGTGCCGCTGCTGTTCTGCGGCAAGACCACCCTGGAAGACATGCGCACCTTGCGCCAACTGGTGGACGAAGGCCTGGTGGTGCCGCCCAAGTACCTGCCTGAACAGTTCCGCGACATGAATGCACTGGCGGCGTGGATGTGTTTCTCCAACTTCCTCAACCACTTGAGCCTGGACCGGATCGAGGCGGATTACTCCAATATCCTTTAAACGCTGTTATTCACGAGGCTTCAACGGATGAGAATCCTCGGCATTCTGTGCCTGCTACTCACATTGAACGGTTGCAGCTCCCTGCTGTTCTACCCCGAACCCGGCCTGCCATTCACGCCCGAAAAAGCGCACTTGCAATACCGCGATGTCACCCTCACCACCGCCGACGGCGTAAAGCTGCACGCGTGGTGGCTGCCGGCCAAGGCCGGAGTACCCGTCAAAGGGACGGTGCTGCACCTGCACGGCAACGGCGGTAACCTGGCCTGGCACCTGGGCGGCAGCTGGTGGTTGCCGGAGCAGGGCTACCAGGTACTGCTGCTGGACTATCGCGGTTATGGGCTGTCGGCAGGCAAGCCCTCACTGCCGGCGATTTATCAGGATGTGGACGCGGCGTTCAACTGGCTCGACCAGGCGCCCGAAACCCAGGGCCAGCCGTTGATCGTCCTCGGTCAAAGCCTCGGCGGTGCGCTGGCGGTGCATTACCTGGCGGAACACCCGCAGCGTCAAGTCCAACTCAAGGCCTTGGTACTGGACGGCGTGCCGGCCAGTTATCGTGACGTAGGACAATTCGCCCTGAGCACCTCCTGGTTAACATGGCCCTTCCAGGTGCCCTTGTCTTGGCTGGTGCCTGACGCCGACAGCGCGATCAACGCCATGCCGCAACTGACCGGCGTGCCGAAATTGCTGTTCCACAGTCTGGATGACCCGATCGTGCCCGTGGCCAACGGTATCCGCCTGTATCAGGCCGCGCCACCGCCACGGGTATTGCAGTTGACCCGCGGCGGCCATGTGCAGACCTTTGCCGACAAGACTTGGCAAACCGTGATGCTGCGCTATCTGGACGACCCGCAGCACTTCAACGGCCTGCGCCGCCTGGGCGAGATTCCGAATTACCCCATTCCTAAAGTTGATCCATCAGAGAGCCCGCAATGAGCGAAGAACGCAACATGATCCCGCTGATCCTCACCGGCATCGGCACCATCATCGGCACCGTCGGCTGCCTGTGGTACTACGGCTATTTGCACTTCGCCAAGCCTGAGGATGCGTTGCTGCTCAGCGACTTCACCATGCTCAAGACCGTGCCGGGCGAGGACTACAAGATCTCCCTGACCCCCGCCGCTCAAGTGGCACAGTGCGTCGATGGCGTGCTGGTCATGTTCGATACCGAACAAAAAGGCTTGAGTGGTGTATTGGTCAATAATAAGAAACAGGCGGTGCGTTGCATGGGCCAGGAAACCCCGCAACTGCAGCAGTAAGCCAGCGCGTCGAGTCCGTGGGAAAACACCACTCAGCCTGGGGATTCGTCCCTTGGTGCAGGTCCGAGTCTTCCCAGGCCGGAACCATCTCTATTTGCCCGCCACAGACTATGGACTGATCGGTGTGACTGATCGGTCCTTTTCGTTAGTTATTGTGGAGTCGACATTTATGGCAAACATCAGCGGAACACAGTCTCCAGTGAATACGGGCAGCTATGGCGCCGGCGGGAGCGGTAGTCCCGAGCAAGATCTCAAGGGGGATATTAATAGCCTACAAAACAGAATTGACCAAATGAAGTCACAAGGCTCTCAGGGCGGGAATGGAAGCGGGGGCGGAGCTAGTCTTGAGGAACTGGAGGAGGAACTGAAGAGGATGCAGGAAAAGTTGGCAAAATTGCAGCAGTCTTTAATGGGGAACAGTGGCAGCGAAGATGGTGGCAAGGGCAATGGCCAGATTCCGCAACCCGACTATCAGGGGGGAGGCTCGATCAACCCCTGATTGCCCACCCGTTGAAAAACCCGCCTGCCATAGGCGGGTTTTTGTGTATCCGGGGTCAGGTTAGCCACGGCCCGCTCAATGCCCACAGGGGGGGCGGGATTTATTTGGAACCATATCGCGCAAGACGCCACAGAAAGCGGTGTAACTTACACAGTTCAGGGCCGAGAAAGTGGCGATATCTATTTTTTCAACTCCTGCGAATCCTGCAGCTCCTGAAAGTCCTGCATTACGTAACATGCGGGATATGGTCAGGTGCCATGAGGATCTGGAACGGCAGCAGGCTCGGGAGCAGAAAAAGCAACTGATGGAGCATTTGCCGAAACATGCCCATGCCCCGAAGATTGAGCTGCCAGCGGAGGACACAAACCGTCCTGTCCAATTCGGCGAGCCCAAAAAAAACCCACCATAAGGTGGGTTTTCTTATCCAGCATCAATCAATCAGTTGGCGACGGACGAGCGTGGCTTGACCGGCTGGTTATCGTTGGAGATGGTCACTTCAACGCGGCGGTTCATGGCACGGCCCGAGACGCTGCCGTTGTCGGCAACCGGGTATTCCTTGCCATAGCCGGTGGTCACGATGCGGCGTGGGTCAACGCCCATCTTGATCAGCGCAACCTGCACCGAAGCGGCGCGTCGCTCCGACAGGCTCTGGTTGTAGGCATCGCTGCCTGTGCTGTCCGTGTAACCTTCAACGATCACCTGGCGATCCGGGTTTTCCTGAAGGAACTGCGCCAGCTTATTGATGTTGACCAAGCCGCTGGACTTCAGGTCGGCCTTGTTGGTGGCAAACAGCACGTCGCCAAAGGTCACCAGGGTACCGCGCTCGGTTTGCTTGGCGTTCAAGCTGTCCTGCAACTGCTTGATCTGCGCATCACGGGCCTCGAGCAGGGCGCGGGCGCGTTCGTCGCCGGCGTTTTTCAGCTTGGCTTCGGATTCGCGCAGCACGATGGTGTCTTTGGCAACTTCAACGCGCTGGTTGGTCAGGTACGCCAGTTGATCTACTTTCTTCTGGTCTTCCTTGTCGCGGTAGGCCTTGTCAGCCTTGTCCAGCCAATCGCTGGCGTCCTTGGTTTCCAGCGCGGCAAGCTTGGTGGCTTGCGGGTTGGTTTGCAGGGACGAGAAGTTGGTCCGTGCGTTTTCCAGGTTCGCGTTGGGCGGGGTAGAGCAGGCCGCCAGGGCAACGCTCATCGCCAGCAGGGCAGGGATCATCAATTGTTTACGCATAGTCGTGTCGTCCTTTCAATTCGATATCGGGTGCAGTGCAATCAGGCGCGGCGCTTTATTTCTGCTGGATAGCAGCCGGGCGCATACCTTCCTGACGCAGCTCCTGAACAGCTTTCTGGGAATCCTTCACAGCCTGTTCGGCCTTGGCGGCCTGGGACTTGCGCTCTGCAACACGAGCATCCCATTCAGCCTGTTCGGCCAGGCGACGCGCCTCGTCATAATTCTTGTCGTGCATGGCGATTTCGGCTTGCTTGAGCTTGTCCTGGGCCGATTTCATTTCAACTGCTGCGTACTCGGTGCCGCCGGCGCTCACTGCGCTGTTGACCGCGGACTGAGTCACCGCGTACTGCTCGGTTGGCGGGTTGCCGGCGCAGCCAGCCAAAACGAAGCTGGTGCCGATTGCCAGCGCGGCCAATTTAAGCCCGCGCAGGTGGTTAAACGTGGATTTGGCAGTGCTGGTCTTCATCGTCTTCAACTCCATTGGATAGCTCCTAAAAACATCAAAATCCATCGCAGTCGGTGAACGGTTTGGGGCGCGGCGGTAAAGCGCGACAGGCCCTTTCAAACGGCCGTTCCAAGTGATGGCTTACTGGCTGTGACCGGAGGCTTTTTTCAAAAGTTCAGAAGAGATGGCGATTTGCCTAAAAAAATATCTGACTGATTGGTCAGGGTAAAAAATTGGAACTTTTGCCACTTGCAGGGGTACTCCGAGCCTCGACAGAGGCCCGGAATACGGGGTTCAGATGGGTGTCAATCGAGTCCGTCAGTGCTTTTGGTCGTCGGCACTGGCAGACAAATCATGCAGATAGCGACGGGAC
The DNA here is from genome assembly GCF_900177315.1 of Pseudomonas sp. LAMO17WK12:I1. Taxonomy (NCBI): domain Bacteria; kingdom Pseudomonadati; phylum Pseudomonadota; class Gammaproteobacteria; order Pseudomonadales; family Pseudomonadaceae; genus Pseudomonas; species Pseudomonas sp. LAMO17WK12:I1. The sequence continues at coordinate 66,890 of NZ_FWZV01000004.1, forward strand.
AAGGTCAGGAACCGCGGCGTAGGCCCGACGTCCTCATAGAGCGGGTCGCCCTCTTCATCGGTGGCGATGACCTGTTGCCCCTTGATGTAGGGAAAGCTGGCTTCCAGCTCCTCAAGGGCGGCGCCGATCAGCTCGCCGAGCAGTTCTTCGGTGTGGCGCTTGGGGTACATCTCGGCGATGGCTGCCAGCCGTGCAGCGGCCTCCACATCCAGATGGATGGCGTACTCGGTCTTGGTCAGGCGACCCTTGGCGTTCTCTTCCCAATGCTGGGCCAGTTCTCGAATTTTCATGGCAACCTCAATAAAGCCTGCGGTGGCGGGCGGTGATGAGTGACCAGCCGTGCGCGTGGATAAACGCGGCGGCTCACACTTGAGACTAGCTGCAAGTCACAAGGTTTAAAGTCTTGTCATAAAACGATGCCGGCGGCACTCTGACAGACCTGCGCGTCCCGGATTTCTGGCTGGAGATTGGCTGATGAGTGATATCGATGCACGCTTGCGTGAGGATGTTCACCTGCTGGGTGAGCTGTTGGGCAACACCATTCGAGAGCAGTACGGCGATGATTTTCTCGCCAAGATCGAACAGATCCGCAAAGGCGCCAAGGCCGACCGCCGCGGAGCCGCCCCGGACAAAGCCGCGGGTGATGAACTGAGCGCCAGCCTCAATCAGTTGCAGGAAGACGAACTGCTGCCGGTGGCGCGGGCCTTCAACCAGTTCCTCAACCTGGCCAATATCGCCGAGCAGTACCAGTTGATTCACCGGCGCGATGAGTCGCAACCGGCACCGTTCGAGTCCCGCGTATTGCCGGAGTTGCTGGCGCGCCTGCAGGGCGAGGGCCACAGCAATGAGTCCCTGGCCCGCCAGTTGGGACGCCTGGACATCGAACTGGTCCTCACCGCCCACCCCACCGAAGTGGCGCGTCGCACCCTGATCCAGAAATACGACGCCATCGCCGCGCAACTGGCGCTGCAGGATCACCGCGACCTTACCACTGCTGAGCGCGAGCAGATCCGCCAGCGCCTGCAACGCTTGATCGCCGAAGCCTGGCACACCGAAGAGATCCGCCGCACCCGGCCCACCCCGGTGGATGAAGCCAAGTGGGGCTTCGCGGTGATCGAGCATTCGTTGTGGCACGCCATCCCCAATTACCTGCGCAAGGCCGACCAGGCGTTACACGCGGCGACGGGCCTGCGTTTGCCGCTGGAAGCCGCGCCGATCCGCTTTGCGTCGTGGATGGGCGGCGACCGTGACGGCAACCCGAATGTCACCGCGCCGGTCACCCGCGAGGTGTTGCTGCTGGCGCGCTGGATGGCGGCCGACCTGTACCTGCGCGATATCGACCACCTGGCCTCCGAACTGTCGATGCAACAGGCCAGCCCAGCGTTGCAGGCCAAGGTCGGCGACAGCGTCGAACCCTATCGTGCCCTGCTCAAGCAACTGCGCGAACGCCTGCGCGCCACGCGCCAATGGGCCCATACCGCGTTGAGCAGCAGCACGCCGGCGCCTGCCGAGGTGTTGCAGAACAACCGCGACCTGCTCGAGCCACTGGAGCTGTGCTACCAGTCGCTGCACGCGTGCGGCATGGGCGTGATCGCCGACGGCCCGTTGCTCGATTGCCTGCGCCGGGCCGTCACCTTTGGCCTGTTCCTGGTGCGCCTGGATGTGCGCCAGGATTCCAGTCGTCATTCGGCGGCGATGACCGAAATCACCGATTACCTGGGCCTGGGCCGTTACGAGGACTGGAACGAAGACATGCGCATCAGCTTCCTGATGAAGGAGCTGGCCAACCGTCGACCGCTGTTGCCGGGCTATTTCAAGCCATCGGCCGATACGGCCGAAGTGCTCAATACCTGCAAGGAAGTGGCCGCCGCGCCTGCCGCATCGTTAGGCTCGTATGTCATCTCCATGGCCGGTGCCGCGTCGGACGTATTGGCGGTGCAACTGCTGCTTAAAGAGTCGGGCGTCCAACGGCCGATGCGCGTGGTGCCCCTGTTCGAAACCCTGGCCGACCTGGATAACGCCGGTCCCGTGATCGAACAACTGTTGCTGCTGCCAGGCTACCGGGCGCGCTTGCAGGGCCCGCAGGAAGTGATGATCGGCTACTCCGACTCGGCCAAGGACGCCGGCACCACCGCCGCCGCCTGGGCGCAGTACCGGGCCCAGGAGCGGCTGGTGGATATCTGTCGGGAGCAACAGGTGGAATTGCTGCTGTTCCATGGCCGTGGCGGCACCGTCGGACGTGGCGGCGGCCCGGCCCACGCGGCGATCCTGTCGCAACCGCCGGGTTCGGTGGCGGGGCGTTTCCGTACCACCGAACAAGGCGAGATGATTCGCTTCAAATTCGGCTTGCCGGACATTGCTGAACAGAACCTCAATCTCTATCTGGCCGCCGTGTTGGAAGCGACATTGCTGCCACCGCCGCCACCGGAGCCGGCGTGGCGCCATTTGATGGATGAATTGGCGGCCGACGGCGTCAGCGCTTATCGCGCGGTGGTGCGGGAAAATCCGCAATTCGTCGAGTATTTTCGTCAGTCCACCCCGGAGCAGGAGCTGGGCCGGCTACCTCTGGGCAGTCGCCCGGCCAAGCGCCGCGCCGGTGGTATAGAAAGCCTGCGCGCCATTCCGTGGATCTTCGGTTGGACCCAGACTCGCCTGATGCTGCCGGCCTGGCTGGGTTGGGAGGCCGCGTTGAGCAAGGCCCTGGAGCGCGGCGAAGGTGAACTGCTGGGACAGATGCGCGAACAGTGGCCGTTCTTCCGCACCCGCATCGATATGCTGGAAATGGTCCTGGCCAAGGCCGATGCCGATATTGCGCGCCTGTATGACGAGCGCCTGGTGCAGCCGGACCTGTTGCCATTGGGGGCGCACTTACGCGACCTATTGTCGCAGGCCTGCGACGTGGTGCTTGGCCTGACCGGCCAGTCGCAACTGCTGGCCCATAGCCCTGACACCCTGGAGTTTATCCGCCTGCGCAACACCTACCTCGATCCCTTGCACCTGTTGCAGGCCGAGTTGCTGGCGCGCTCGCGTCGCCAGGAAGCCGCGCAGGACAGCCCTCTGGAACAGGCGCTGCTGGTGTCCGTGGCCGGTATTGCCGCCGGCCTGCGCAACACCGGCTGAGGTTTTTTGCGTGTTCTCAAAGGCTTGCGCAGAAACCACGACGGCCGCCCCGAAAGGGGTGGTCGGCGTTTACAGCGCGGGTTGCACTCAGGCACACCCTACCTATGACGTACGCGTGGCGCGGGTTCCTGCGACTTTTGGCGGCTTGTGTGGTTAGGGCCCGCTGTGTATCTTGATCAGCCTTTGGCCGTTTGGGCGGCCTGGGCCCATAGTTTCATGAGCCCTATATTATTTTTACGAGATTGGCCCCACGCGGCGAATCCGAGCGTCATCTCTATAAAAAATTGAGGAGCACATCGATGCGCGTCATTCTGCTGGGAGCTCCCGGGGCCGGTAAAGGTACTCAGGCAAAGTTCATCACTGAAAAATTCGGCATTCCACAAATCTCCACCGGCGACATGCTGCGCGCTGCCGTCAAGGCCGGCACCGAGCTGGGCCTGATCGCCAAGAGCGTGATGGACAGCGGCGGCCTGGTCTCCGATGACCTGATCATCAACCTGGTCAAGGAACGCATCAGCCAGGAAGACTGCAAGAACGGCTTCCTGTTCGACGGTTTCCCACGCACCATTCCCCAGGCCGAAGCCCTGGTGAAAGCCGGCGTCGAGCTGGACGCGGTGGTGGAAATCGCGGTTGAAGATGAAGAAATCGTCCAGCGTATCGCCGGTCGTCGCGTCCACGAAGCCTCCGGCCGCGTGTACCACACCGTCTACAACCCGCCTAAAGTTGAAGGCAAGGACGATGTCACCGGTGAAGACCTGGTGCAGCGTAAGGACGACACCGAAGAAACCGTGCGTCATCGCCTGTCGGTCTACCATTCCCAGACCAAGCCGCTGGTGGATTTCTACCAGAAGCTGTCCGCAGCCCAGGGCAAGCCGAAGTACAGCCATATCCCTGGCGTCGGCTCGGTGGAAGCCATCACCGCCAAGGTCCTGCAAGCACTGAGCTGATCCTTTATCGGCTTGATAGACAACGGCCCGCTTGCGGGCCGTTGTTGTTTATACTGGCGCACTTTTTTTCGACTTGGACACCCACACCGATGAGCACCCTGCTGGCCCTGGACACCGCGACTGAAGCTTGCTCCGTTGCCTTGCTGCACGATGGCAAGGTCACAAGCCACTACGAGGTGATCCCGCGCCTGCACGCGCAGAAGCTGTTGCCGATGATCAAGCAGCTGCTTGAAGACGCGGGCACCACCCTGTCGGCCGTGGATGCCATCGCCTTCGGCCGTGGCCCGGGGGCGTTCACCGGGGTGCGTATCGCCATTGGCGTGGTCCAGGGCCTGGCCTTTGCGTTGGAATGCCCGGTGCTGCCGGTCTCCAACCTTGCCGTACTGGCCCAGCGTGCCTTGCGCGAACAGGGCGCGCGGCAGGTGGCGGCCGCGATCGATGCGCGTATGGACGAAGTGTATTGGGCTTGCTACCGCGAAACGGCTGGCGAAATGCGCCTTGTCGGCGTGGAAGCGGTACAGCCACCGGAATCGGCGGTATTGCCCGACGATGCCAGCGGTGACTGGTTCGGCGCCGGTACCGGCTGGGGGTATGGCGAGCGCATCGGTGTTCAACCCGCTGGCCAGGACGCCACCCTGTTGCCTCACGCCGAAGATCTGCTGACCCTGGCGCGCTTCGCGTTCGAACGTGGCGAGGCGATTCCTGCGGATCAGGCCGCACCGGTTTACCTGCGCGATAAGGTCGCGCAGACCAAGGCGGAAAGAGGGATTATTTGACGCCAAAAATGATGGCAATTTGAGGCAAAAGTCGCCAATCGTCAGAATTTGCCCGGGTTTTTAAACCTTTTTCAAATTATGTGTTCTAGTTATCACCAGAGCATTTGCGCGCGACGGACAGTGCTGCCAAAATGCCATTACTGATAGCGAGTTCGCGCCTATGCGTATAGATGGATTTTCCTCACAGTCGTACCCGATCAAGCGCAAGCCGCGTAGGGCAAACGCCACGGTGGACGACTCCGTCGAGGATTCGCCGGACTTCATTGAGGTCCAATCCGATGCGCAGGCCAGTTCACAAGCCCGCATCAGCGGCGTTCCCGCCCGTCAGCAAGACATGGTCTTCCCGCGCTCCATGAGCAAAAGCGTTGCCACCGCCCTGGCCAGCTACCTGACCACCGCCGGATTTGTCGAATGGGATATGGAAGTGCTGGGTCTCGACATCCACATCTGATGCGCCTGCCTTACTACCTCGGCTGCCCGTCCTGGAGTGAAAACGCCTGGCGCGAGTACCTGTACCCAGCCGACGCCCGCTCCGGCGATTACCTTGCCCTTTATTCCCAGGTCTTCAACGCCGTTGAAGGCAATACCACGTTCTACGCTCGCCCCTCGGCCGCTACCGTGCAGCGCTGGGCCGACATCATGCCCGACGATTTTCGCTTCACTGCCAAATTCCCCGGTGACATCAGTCACGGTGGCGACTTGCGCGAGCAATTGCCGGCGGCGGAAAGTTTTGTCGGTTTGATGAGCCCGCTCGGTGAACGTGTTTCGCCGCTGTGGCTGCAACTGTCGGCGAGTTTTTCGCCGCAACGCCTGGCTGAACTGGCCGGTTTTATCGATGGCCTGGAACGCCCGATGGCGGTGGAAGTACGCCACCCTGAGTTCTTCGCCAAGGGCGATGCCGAGCGCATGCTCAACCGTTTGTTGCGTGATCGCGGTGTCGAGCGCATCTGCCTCGACCCGCGTGCGTTGTTCAGTTGCACGTCGACTTCGGCGGCGGTACTGCACGCACAATCGAAAAAGCCCAAGGTGCCGCCCCGTCCGGCCGCGCTGACCCGGTTTCCCCAAGTGCGTTTTATCGGCCATCCGGAGCTTGAGGCCAATGACCCGTTCCTGGTGCCGTGGGTGGAAAAAGTCGCGGGTTGGATCGAAGAAGGCCGCACACCCTACGTGTTCCTGCACACCTCGGATAATCGCCTTGCCGCGCAACTGGCCCTGCGTTTTCACGCGCAGCTGATGGCGCGCCTGCCCGGCCTGCCGGCGCTGCCGACCTTGCATCGGGAACCCGAAGCCGAGCAACTGGGGTTACTCTAGGGCTCCTTTTCCCGCCAGGAGTCAGTCATGGATGCCCAAACCCTTCGCGCCGAAACCTTCAAGGCCCTGCATGAGCGCGACCGTGCCTTCGTGATGCCTAACCCGTGGGACGCCGGCTCTGCGGTGATGCTCGCCAGCCTTGGCTTTGAAGCCCTGGCCACGACCAGTGCGGGTTATGCGTTCAGCCTGGGACGCCCGGACGCGGAAGGGGCGTTGTCCCTGGAAGACACCTTGGGCAATGCCAGCATGATTGCCAAGGCCACCGCGCTGCCGGCGGCGGCCGACCTGGAAAACGGCTTTAGCGATACCCCTGATGGCTGTGCCGAGACCATCCTGCGGGCGGCGGCCAGCGGTATCGTGGGGGGCTCTATCGAAGATGCCACCGGCGTTGCCGTCGACCCGATCTATCCCTTCGACCTTTCCGTAGAACGCGTGGAAGCCGCCGTCGCCGCTGCCCGCAGCTTGCCATTCCCCTTCACACTGACGGCCCGCGCGGAAAACCTCCTGCATGGTCGCCTGGATCTGCCCGACACTATTCGCCGCTTGCAGGCCTACGCCGAAGCCGGCGCCGACGTGCTTTATGCGCCGGGCCTGCGCAGTGCCGAGGACGTGCTGGCGGTGGTCAAGGCCGTGGCGCCAAAGCCGGTGAACGTGTTGATGTCCGGCGGCCTGAAACTCAGCGTGGCGCAATTGAGTGCGATGGGGGTAAAGCGCATCAGCGTGGGCTCGGCCATGGCACTGGCGGCCTATGGTGAGTTCTACCGAGCGGCCCAGGAAGTCTATGAGCTGGGCACCTTCAGCTTTACCGAGCGCTCGATGCCCTTCAGCCAGGCCAATCAGTTCTTCAAGGACTGAGCCGTGCGTTTTTTCAAACTGCTGGGTGCTCTGCTGGTGCTCGGCGGCGCATTTGCCGTGGGTGTATGGCGTGGCTGGCTGCCGTTGCCGGCAGAATGGAACCCCTGGTCGCCGCTGGACGTGAGGTCCAGCCCTAACCTGTTGACTCGCTACAAGCTGGGGCGCCTGCAGGATGACCCTGTGCTGTGCGACCAAGTGCTGAAAACCTCTGGTTTGCGTGTCAGCCATCAGGCTGACACGCCCGCCGACGCTGCCTGTCCGCTGCGCAATACCTTGCGCGTGCAGGGGGCAGACGTGGCATTGAGCAGCAGCTTTCTCGCCAGTTGCCCGTTGGCCGTGGCGTTCGCCCTGTTCGAGCGTCACAGCCTGCAGCCGGCGGCCCAGGCGGTGTTCGGCCAGGCGGTGACGCGGGTCGATCACCTGGGCAGCTTTGCCTGTCGCAACATGTATAACCGTGCCGAAGGGCGGCTCAGCCAGCATGCGTCGGCCAATGCCTTGGATATCGCCGGGTTTCGCCTGGCGGATGGGCGCAGTATCAGCGTGCTCAAGGATTGGTCCGGGGAGGGCGACAGCGCGCGGTTCCTGCGCCAGGTGCGCGATGGCGCCTGTGATGACTTCAATGTGGTGTTGAGCCCGGACTACAACGCCGCTCACCGCAACCATTTCCATCTGGACATGGGGCGTTGGTGGGTCTGTCGCTAGGCCGCCAGGCGCAGGTTGTGGGTGATCAGCGGGCGTGCCCAGTGGTAGTCGAAGTCCAGCGCCTTCTGTTGCGCCAGCAATTCTTCGGTCGGGTAAGGCGTGGCCGGTGGTGGCAACAGGTCCAGTTCGAACTCGGCAATCGGCAAGTGCAGAGGGCGTGGTTCCGGCGCCGGGCCGGGCTCAGGCAGTGGCTGGCCGGCCGTCAGGACGATGGGGCGAACCCAAGCGCTTTCGAAATTCTGCTGGCGCTGCTGCGCGACGATTTCATCCTGTGGGAACGGCTCGGCGGCCGGTGGCAGCAATGCGGTTTCGAATTCGGCGATGGGCAGGAACAGTGGCTCAGGTGGCGCAATCTCGGTGTCTTTGACGTCGCACTCACGCTGGGTGAGGATCTGCGACAACAGGTCGGCACCGGCGCTGGGCTCTACCGCCGGGTCCGCCGGTGCCTGCGCCTTGGCGGCGAGCGCGTCCGGCGTTTCACCGAGCTGCTCGGCCAGCGCCCGGGCGAAGAAGTCCTGCCACACATGGCTCACCCCGGCCAGCGCTTGAGTATTGCGCAGGCCGTAGTGGTTATGGGTCGGCAGTACACCGATGGTTAGGGGGAGAATGTCTGACATTTTTCTCGGTCGACGCTCAGCTCTGGCAAAATACCTGACTGTTGTTTTTATCGGCCGTTGTTTGCCGATCCTTAATATTTTTGAGCGTAGCGATTGATGAGCGAACAACCAGCGGCCAGCCGCATCCAGGTCGAGGCCTTGGGCGAAGGTTTCCAGGCCCGGGCCGAGCAGTGGGCTGAACAGCTCGGCTTGCCTTTACAGCTTACGGAGGCGGATTTTTCCCTGCAGGTAGGTGAGCATGGCCTGCAACTGCAACAGCTTGGTCCCGACGCGCCGGGGCCGGTGCGGGTGGACTTCGTCGAAGGCGGCGCGGCTCACCGTCGGCTGTATGGCGGCGGCAGCGGACAGATGATCGCCAAGGCCGTGGGCATTGCCCAAGGCGTGCGTCCCCGTGTGCTGGACGCCACGGCCGGTCTGGGCAAGGACGCGTTCGTGCTGGCCAGCCTGGGCTGCGAGATGAGCCTGATCGAGCGCCAACCGCTGATTGGCGCCCTGCTCGAAGATGGCCTGGCACGCGGCGCGGAGGATTTCGACGTGGCGCCCATCGTGGCGCGCATGAAGCTGCTCAAGGGCAACTCCATTGACGTGATGCTCAATTGGCAAGGGGAGCCGCCCCAGGTGATCTACCTCGATCCGATGTTCCCTCACCGTGAGAAAACCGCCCTGGTGAAGAAAGAAATGCGCCTGTTCCGGCCGCTGGTGGGGGATGATCCGGACGCACCGGCGTTGCTGGCCGCCGCCCTGGCCCTGGCCAGCCACCGTGTGGTGGTCAAGCGCCCGCGCAAGGCGCCCTGCATCGAGGGGCCCAAGCCGAGCCATGCGCTGGATGGCAAGTCCAGCCGGTATGACATTTATCCCAAGAAAGCGCTCAAGTCTTAAGCCACAAGCTGCAAGCAAAAGCGCTTTTCACTTGCTGCTTGCAGCTAACCACTTGCAGCCGCATCTCTCCTATAGGCCCGCATAAACAACCCCACCACCTCCTGCACATGGGCTTCGGCGGCTTCCTCACTCAGTTGCCCGCCGCAGCCATACAGCAGGCAGAAGTTCGCGGTGCCCTTGAGCAGGCAGAAGAAGTGCTCGGCTGCCGTAAGCGGTCTGTCGATGCTCAGCGCGCCGCTCTGGTCGATCTTGCCGAGCAGGCGCTCCATGCCCTGGAGCATGCGCATGGGCCCGGCTTCGAAGAAGATCTGTGAGAGTTTCACGTCCTGATTGCCGGTGGTCATCATCAGGCGATGCAGGTTTACCGACTCTTCACTGTTGATCAGCCGATGGAACCCCCGCGCGATATTCAACAATACCGTTTCCACCGGCATGCCTTCGGGCAGTTCGAAGTACATCACCGGCAACTGTTCCTCGCACTTGGCCACCACGGCGGCGGTGAACAAGGTTTCTTTGTCGGTGAAGTGGCTGTAGACGGTCAGTTTCGACACGCCGGCCTCAAGGGCCACGGCATCCATGCTGGTGCTGGCGTAGCCATTGCTCAAGAACAGGGTTTTTGCTGCCGAGAGGATTGCCTGGCGTTTTGCCATGTCCTTGGGACGCCCGGGGCTATTGGTGCTTACACGATTGTCGGACATTTTCACCTTTAATACTGGACTGGCGAGTTTGGTATTAATAACATACCGGCCAGTATAATTATTCCTAGCTCCATTTGCGAAAGGTCCTTCAGCATGCGCAGTACTGTCCTGCCCTTTGCGTTGCCTGTCTGCCTGGTCTTCCTGTTAGCCGCCTGCGGCCATGAAGAAGCGGTCCAGACCATCGTCCGCCCGGCCATGGTGGTGCAGCCGCAACCCTCGGCGCAGTCGACGGACAGCTACCCCGGTGAGGTATGCGCGCGCTATGAGCCGGACCTGGCCTTTCGCATCGGTGGCAAAGTCAGCAAGCGTCTGGTGGAGGAGGGCGAGCGGGTCAAGACCAACCAGGCGCTGGCGGAACTTGACCCTCAGGATGTGCGCCTGCAACTGGAGGCCGCCCGTGCCCAGGTCGCCGCTGCTGAGGCCAACCTGCGCCTGGTGCGCGCTGAGCGTGATCGCTACAAGACCCTGATGGACCGTCAGATGGTCAGCCGTTCCCAGTACGACAATTCCGAAAACCTTTACCGTTCCGGCGAAGCGCGCCTCAAGCAGATCAAGGCCGAGTTCGACGTGGCCAGTAACCAGGCCGGTTACGCCGTATTGCGCGCCCCCCAGGATGGCGTCGTGGCCAAGCGCGCGGTGGAAGTCGGCCAAGTGGTCTCCGCTGGCCAGACCGTGTTCACCCTGGCCACCGATGGCGAGCGCGAAGTGCTTATCAGCCTGCCCGAACAAGGGTTTGGTCGCTTCAAGATCGGTCAACCGGTCGCGGTGGAATTGTGGAGCCAGCCGGGCCAGCGTTTCACCGGGCGCATCCGTGAACTGTCGCCTGCGGCTGATCCAAAATCGCGCACCTTCGCCGCTCGCGTTGCCTTCACCGGCGGCAAAGTCCCGGCGGAACTGGGGCAAAGCGCTCGCGTATTCATACAGGCCGACGGCGTTGTTCCGCTGTCGGTACCGCTGTCTGCCCTGAGTGCGGAGAACGGTGCGTCCTACGTCTGGCGTGTACAGCCGGACAACACCCTCAAGCGCACGCCGGTACGCATCGGCGCCTTTGGCGAAAAAACCGTACCGGTGCTGGAAGGCTTGACCCCCAACGACTGGGTGGTCGCAGCCGGCGTGCATGTGCTCCACGAGGGCCAGCAAGTGCGCGCGGTGGATGGCTCCAACCGTATAGTGAACCTGGCGGCCAAGGAGTAGTCCCCAATGGCTTTCAATCTTTCCGAATGGGCGTTGCGTAACCGCCAGATCGTACTGTTCCTGATGATCCTGCTGGCTGTGGTCGGCACCTTGTCCTACACGAAGCTGGGGCAAAGCGAAGATCCACCGTTCACCTTCAAGGCCATGGTGATCAAGACCAACTGGCCCGGCGCTACGGCCCAGGAAGTCTCGCGCCAGGTCACCGAGCGTATCGAGAAAAAACTGATGGAGACCGGCGAATACGAGCGCATTGTCTCGTTCTCTCGCCCGGGTGAGTCCACCGTCACCTTCATTGCGCGCGACTCCATGCACTCTGTGCAGATTCCTGAGTTGTGGTACCAGGTGCGCAAGAAGATCAGCGACATCCGGCAGACCTTGCCGCCGGATATCCAGGGGCCGTTTTTCAACGACGAGTTCGGTACCACCTTCGGCAATATCTACGCCCTGACCGGCGACGGCTTCGACTATGCCGTGCTCAAGGACTACGCCGACCGCATCCAGATTCAGCTGCAACGGGTGGCGGATGTGGGCAAGGTCGAGTTACTTGGCCTACAGGATGAGAAGATCTGGATCGAGCTGTCCAACCTCAAGCTCGCCACCCTTGGCCTGCCGTTGGCCGCTGTGCAGCAGGCGTTGCAGGAGCAGAACGCGGTGTCCACTGCCGGCTTCTTTGAAACCCCGAGCGAGCGTGTGCAACTGCGTGTGTCGGGCAACTTCAAGACGGTGGAAGAAATCCGCGACTTTCCTATTCGTGTCGCTGATCGAACCTTCCGCATCGGTGATGTTGCCGATATTCACCGCGGCTTCAACGATCCACCGGCGCCGCGCATGCGTTACATGGGGGCGGATGCTATCGGACTGGCCGTGGCCATGCGCGACGGTGGCGATATCCTGGTGCTGGGCAAGGCCCTCGAAGGCGAGTTCGCACGTTTGCAAAAGAACCTTCCGGCGGGCATGGAGCTGCGCAAGGTGTCAGACCAACCGGCAGCGGTGAAAACCGGTGTCGGCGAATTCGTGCAGGTGTTGGCCGAGGCATTGGCGATTGTCTTGCTGGTGAGTTTCTTCTCCCTCGGCATACGCACTGGCATGGTCGTAGCCCTGGCGATTCCGCTGGTGCTGGCGATGACCTTTGCCACGATGTATTACCTCGGCATCGGCCTGCACAAGATTTCCCTCGGTGCGTTGGTGCTGGCCCTGGGGTTGCTGGTGGATGATGCGATCATTGCCGTGGAAATGATGGCAATCAAAATGGAGCAGGGCTACGACCGGCTCAAGGCGGCCAGTTTTGCCTGGACCAGCACCGCCTTCCCGATGCTCACCGGTACGCTGATCACGGCGGCCGGCTTCCTGCCGATTGCCACCGCGCAGTCGAGCACAGGGGAATACACGCGCTCGATCTTCCAGGTGGTGACGATCGCGTTGCTCGCCTCATGGATCGCCGCCGTGGTGTTTGTGCCGTACCTGGGGGAAAAACTCCTGCCGGACCTGGCGAAGATTCACGCGGCCAAACATGGCACCGATGGCCCGGATCCCTACGGCACGCCGTTCTACCAACGTGTAAGACGTTTGGTGGAGTGGTGCGTGAGTCGGCGCAAAACCGTGATTGTCCTGACGTTGCTGCTGTTTATCGGCTCGGTGGCGTTGTTTCGTTTTGTGCCGCAACAGTTCTTCCCGGCCTCAGGCCGCCTGGAGCTGATGGTCGACCTGAAATTGGCTGAAGGCGCTTCCCTGAGCAACACCGCCGACCAGGTCAAGCGCCTGGAAGCCTTGCTCAAGGAACACGCCGGCATTGATAACTATGTGGCCTACGTCGGCACCGGTTCGCCGCGTTTCTACCTGCCCCTGGACCAGCAACTGCCAGCGGCCAGTTTTGCGCAGTTCGTGGTGTTGGCTAAGACCATCGAGGGCCGCGAGAGCCTGCGCACCTGGCTGATCGAAACCCTCAACGAACAATTCCCCGACCTGCGCTCCCGTGTCACCCGCCTGGAAAACGGCCCGCCCGTGGGCTACCCGGTGCAGTTTCGCGTAACCGGCGAACACATCGAGGAAGTCCGCGCCCTTGCGCGGAAAGTCGCGGCCAAGGTTCGCGAAAATACCCATGTGGTCAATGTGCACCTGGACTGGGAAGAGCCGAGCAAGATCGTCTACCTCAATATCGACCAGGACCGCGCCCGCGCCCTCGGCGTCAGTACCGCCAACCTGTCGAAATTCCTGCAAAGCTCACTGACCGGGTCCAGCGTCAGTCAATACCGGGAGGACAACGAGTTGATCGAAATTCTCCTGCGCGGCACCGTCCACGAGCGCACCGAGTTGTCGCTGCTGCCCAGCCTGGCGGTACCGACCGACAACGGTAAAAGCGTGGCCCTGTCGCAGATCGCCACCCTCGAATACGGCTTTGAAGAGGGCATTATCTGGCACCGCAACCGCTTGCCGACGGTGACGGTGCGCGCCGATATCTACGGCAAGGAACAGCCGGCTACGTTGGTCCAGCAAATCCTGCCAACCCTTGAAGGTGTACGCGCCGAACTGCCGGATGGCTACCTGCTGGAAGTCGGTGGCACCGTCGAAGACTCCGCCCGCGGGCAGAACTCGGTGAAGGCCGGCGTGCCGCTGTTTATCGTGGTGGTGCTGACCTTGCTGATGCTGCAACTGCGCAGCTTCTCACGCACGGCGATGGTGTTTCTGACCGCGCCGTTGGGCCTGATTGGCGTGACGCTGTTCCTGCTGGTGTTCCGCCAGCCCTTCGGCTTCGTGGCCATGCTCGGGACCATCGCGTTGTCTGGGATGATCATGCGCAACTCGGTGATCCTGGTGGACCAGATCGAACAGGACATCAGGGCCGGCCTGGCGCCGTGGCAGGCAATTATCGAAGCCACCGTACGGCGTTTCCGCCCGATTGTGCTGACCGCCCTGGCGGCGGTGCTGGCGATGATCCCGCTGTCACGCAGCGTGTTCTTCGGGCCGATGGCAGTGGCGATCATGGGCGGCTTGATCGTGGCGACGGCGTTGACCCTGTTGTTCTTGCCGGCGCTCTACGCGGCGTGGTTCAAGGTTCGGAAGGCGGCATAGAGGGGTAAGGGCCAATATTTGAGTGTCGAAACGGGTGGCAGGAGCCGGGAACGCTTCCTGCATTCCTGCCACTTAGAGACTACCTGATCACAGGTATGGATTTGTCGATGTCAGTTGTTGACGACAACGGTAAATGGACTCATCTCTTTGGACTTAAGGAATACTTTATGTCTCTTTGCCCCCTCAAGAACTTTTTTGCTGCGCTGTGCATGCCTCAAAGACCCCCGGTAAGCGGTCCTTGCCCGCAAGAGCCGCCACCCCGGCCTTGCCCGCCGCCGCCCCGGCCTTGCTACGCAAAACCGCCTAGCCCTTGCTGGCCTGAGCCCAGTCCCACGAGGCCACTCCCTTGTTCAATGCGTTCGGCCGAGCCGCCCATGAGTATTGGTTATGGCGTGGCAACAACGACGACTTTTGTCGTGGGCGCTTTCCTGTAGTTATCTGGTTTAACCGCTGGAACGAATCTGCATGCCCTCCCGGTGAGGGCATCTTGCGGGTACTTGCAGTAGACTTCGCGGGTTTGATGTTGGCCACTGTCGCCGGGCCATCCATGTTGACGCGTCAGTTTCGATGGGTGGAACGACTTTGGGTCGTCACTCTTGAGGAAAACCTGCATGTTCGCCTGCATTCCAGCCCTGATGTTGCTACTGCTCGCCCCCGGTCCCACCAATACCTTGCTGTTTCGTGCCGGCGTATTGTTTGGCTATCGTGCGTCCTGGTGGTTGGCATTTGTCGAGTGCCTGGCTTACGTGCTTCAGGTTTCGATATGGGGTGTTGCACTGCTCTACCTGGCGGCCTATTCGCCTTGGGCGTCGAAGTTCACGCAATTGGCGGCGGCCGGATACCTGCTGTATGTCTCGTACAAGCTCTGGCAACGCAAAAACAGCACCGACGACCCTGGCCGTGACCGCCTCAGTGGGTTGAGTTTCTTCTGGTTGACGCTGATGAACCCCAAGGGGCTGTTGATCGTGTCGTTCATTGCGCCGGCCGGTACCTTTGCCGCATGGCAAGGCTATGCCGGGTTCATGGCCACACTGGCATTGGTGGTGATACCGGTAGGGTCTGCGTGGATCGTATTCGGCAGTCGCTTCGAAGGGCTGCAAAAAGCCTGGCTGACACCCTTGAAGATCAACCGTGCGACGGCGCTGGCCATGGGGGGCTTTGCAACGTTGACGGTGGGGCGATTGGCTGAGTCGGTATTGCATTGAAGAAAGGCATGTCTCAATTTTCGTGGTTATTGAGATAGGTGGGGTTTTCTGCTGTACTCAAGTCTCAGAAATCAAAAATTGAGATTTTGATGATTAAACTGCCACCCAAGGTGCCGGAACGGGTTTTTGTTCTCATTGGCCAGGAGCCCCATCTTCAGCATCTATCTGACTATATGAAGCTGTCTCAGCCAACAGACAGTCGGGGCCGCTATTTGCACTTTGATCAGCTACGCCACCGTTTTCCTCAGCACTTGGATCCAGCGATATGTTGGGGGATCGTAAAGTCCGAGCGCTCCCGTCTGTATCAGCAAATAGTGCCCGTAGGTACGCCTGAGGTCTGGTGCAACTTTGTATTAACGCCAACCGCACAACGCGTGGTCTCCACGGTCGACAGGTATGCCTCGACTGCCGCACTTGAGTACATGAGCAGCAAGGTCGGGAAGGCTGCTCATATAAAGTATTTGCTCAACGACCTGATCGAAGATGAGGCCATCAGTAGCAGCCAGTTGGAGGGCGCGGCAACCACGACGCTCGTTGCAAAAGATATGTTGAAGCGAGAGCGACTGCCCAGAACGCCAGATGAAAAAATGATCATCGGCAATTACCGAATGATGCGTTTCGCTTGGGATAAGAGAAACGAGCCGCTAAGTGTGGAGTTGATCGCGGACATGCACGAAGTAGGTGTTCAGGGCATTGACGATGATAAATATTCTCCTGGCAGCTTTCGTTTAAACGATGAGGTGGTTGTCCAGGATGGCGATGGCAATGTTGTGCATTCGCCACCTCCTGCAGAAGGGATCATCACTCGGCTGGAGCGGTTGGCTGATTGGATCAATACTTGTCACGACGATGCTACGGCCACCCGCTACCTGCATCCACTGATCAAAGGCATTTCTCTGCACTTTGCCTTGGGTTACGAGCATCCCTTTCGGGATGGCAATGGTCGTGTTGCGCGTGCGTTGTTTTATTGGTTCATGTTTAAAAGCGATTACGCGGCATTCAGGTATATCTCCATCAGTGTCTTGCTGAAGAATGCGGCTGTTCAATACGGTATGTCTTATCTGTATACGGAGACGGATGAACTCGATCTGACTTACTTCATCGACTATCAGTGCTCCATCGTGCAACGCGCAGTTGATGGATTTAAGCAGTCTTACGAGATAAGTGTCCGAGAGGCCGAGGCGTTTGAGCATTGGTTGTGGGAGTCAGGACTTTATAAGGAACTGAATGAGAAACAAAAGACGGTATTTCAGGTCGCCAAGAGCGGTACCGCCAAACAGTTCACCGCCGTCAATGTGAAGGAAAATCTAGGCTGTTCTTACAATACGGCATCGGCCGTGCTGAACGGTCTTGTCGACTTGAATATATTTGTCAAAAAGAAGGTTGGCCGCGAATGGTTCTTTTCAATGCGAGACCAAGCAGAAATACAAAAGAACTGGTTAAAGACTTCTCATTGAGCGGCTTCCCGATGCCCACGTCTCGCTGAAACGTGGGCATCATAGCTATTACAAGGCGCCAAACACCTTCTTCGCCAGACTGGTGGCCGCCGCCGTCGGGTTCTTGCGAATCGTCTCTTCCTGCTGCGCAATCATCTTGAACAAACCATCCAGCGCCTGTTCGGTCACGTAGCTTTCGACGTTGGCGCTCTTGGCATCCACGGCGCCAAACGCGGCGGCCTTGCCTGCCAGGGCGTTGTACTGCTGGGCCACGCCCACCTTGTCGGTGGCGGCCTTGACGATCGGCAGGAACTTGGCGCGGATCTGTTCGCGACTGCTCTTGTTCAGGTACTGGGTGGCGGAGTCCTGGCCGCCGCTGAGGATGCCCTTGGCGTCGGTCACGCTCATGTTCTTCACCGCGTTGACCAGGATCGGCTGGGCCTGGGTCACGGCGGTTTCAGCGGCTTTGTTCATGCTGTCTTCCAACTGCGTGACCTGGTCACCCATGCCGAACATTTTCAGCTTGTCGGCGACTTTGCCCAGCTTGCCCGGCAGGCCGATCTTCACTTCAGGGTTGTTGCTGAAACCACCGGGTACACCCAGTTGTTTCACGGCGATCTGTGCGCCTTGGGTCAGGGCGTCCTTGAGGCCGCCGCTGGCGTCGCCCTGGGACAGGCTACTGAGGTCCAGGGCCACGGCATTGGCGCCGAGCAGCAGGCCGGCACACAGGGCAGTGAGGCGAAGGGAGTTGCGGAGCATGGGCGCTTCCTTATGTTCGAGTTCAGGGTGCTACGGCGTTCACGCGCACGCGCAGCGGCTGTGGATCCTGGCCGTTGAGCTGCACCGTGTGCCGTTCGGTGGTGATAAACAGTAGCTTGCCGTCCAGCTCGATGCGAGCGCT
Source organism: Pseudomonas sp. LAMO17WK12:I1 (assembly GCF_900177315.1). Lineage (NCBI taxonomy): Bacteria > Pseudomonadati > Pseudomonadota > Gammaproteobacteria > Pseudomonadales > Pseudomonadaceae > Pseudomonas > Pseudomonas sp. LAMO17WK12:I1. The sequence continues at coordinate 84,600 of NZ_FWZV01000004.1, forward strand.
CACCGAATAACTGTGGCCTGGCTTGACCTGTGCGGGGTCGTAGGTCAGGTGAAACGGCAGCGGCACCTGGCCTTTGACCGGGCCTTTCTGCTCGGCCAGCGTCACCGCGGGCGCATCCGCCAGGGACACGTCCTGCAGGCTCACGCTCAAGGTGGCGGCGGGCGGCAGGGCAATGCGTTGCAGGTAGAACACCTCGCCGTCGAGGCTGGCCTTGGGCGCTGGATGCATGGATTGGCAGGCTCCGAGCAGGGCGGTGAGACCCAGGAGAATGATTTTTTTCATGGTGCAGCTCCTTTTCAACGGCGCCAGCATCCAACTGGCGCCTTGTTCAATCTAGCGTGTTTCTTCCGCTTCCACCGGCGCTTCGGCTGCGCCATCCACACGGTGCAAGGCCACCTGGCGGATCGACAAGCGAATCTCCGCGGGCAACACGCGCTTGGCCGCACCTTCGGCCAGTTCGCCGAGCAGGTCGTGGTAGCTCAACTTGCCGGCCTCGTCGCGGCGCAGCACATCTTGTTCCAGCAAGGTCTGGATGAAATGTCGGAAAAGGCTCTTGTCGAAGAATTCCGGGGCGTTGAGGCCATGCAGGATCGACAGGCGCTGGGCCATGATCGTGCACAGGTCTTCCAGTTCTTCGGCGCTGATGCTGTTCTGGCCGCTGTTGAGCAGCAGCGAGATCGCCATGTAGAAGCGTTGCAGGGTCTGGGCGATGGTCTTGGACAGCAGGGTCAGCAGCACGAAGTGCCGCGAGCTCGGTGCGGGGCGCAGGTACACGTTGTTTTCGAAGCGCAGCAGGCCCTGTTCGACGAACGCGTCCAGCCATTGATCGACCACCGTATCCAGCTCTTCCAGCGACCAGCGGATAAACAGCTCCGATTGCAGGTACGGGTACAGCGCGTGGGTATAGCGCAGGATCTGCTCGCGGCTCATCCGTGAGCTGCTCTGGAAGAAGCTGGCCAGCAGCGCCGGCAGGGCGAAGATGTGCAGCACGTTGTTGCGGTAGTAGGTCATCAGGACGGCGTTCTGCTCGTCCAGGTACAGAATCTTGCCCAAGGCATCGCTCTGTTCCGACAGCAGGTCCATGTCCTTGACGTGCTTGATCAGCGCCAGGCCGTCGCCTTCGGGCAAGGTGGTGTGGGGCGAATAAGGCACGCGGCGCAGCAGCGCCAGGTACAGGTCCAACTGGCGGGCCATGGCCTGTTCATCCAGGGCCAGGCGCGTGGTCGACAGCAGCGCCAGGGCCACCAGGTTCACCGGGTTCACGGCGGCCGCTTCGTTCAAGTGGCGGGCCACCTGTTCGCCGAGGCGATTGGTGGTTTCGTTGAGCCAGGCCGGTTTGTAGTTCGGGCCCAGTTCCTGGGTGCGCCAGTCCGGTTGCTCGGCGTCGAGGAACTCGGCCAGCTTGATCGGCTCGCCGAAGTTGACCGCGACCTGGCCAAAGCGCTGCTTGAGCGCGCCGACCACTTTGAAAATATCGAAGATCGACTCTTTCTTCTTGCTCGCACCCCGCAGCTCACCGAGGTAGGTGCGGCCTTCGAGCACGCGCTCATAGCCGATATACACCGGCACGAACACGATCGGCATGCGCGAGGAGCGCAGGAAACTGCGCAGCGTAATCGCCAGCATCCCGGTCTTCGGCTGCAGCATGCGGCCGGTGCGCGAGCGTCCGCCTTCGACGAAGTACTCCACCGGGAAGCCCTTGGTGAACAAGGTGTGCAGGTATTCGTTGAACACCGAGGTGTACAGCGGGTTGCCCTTGAAGGTGCGGCGCATGAAAAACGCACCGCCACGGCGCAACAGGCTGCCGATCACCGGCATGTTCAGGTTGATGCCGGCGGCGATATGCGGCGGGGTCAGGCCGTTCTTGAACAGCAGGTAGGACAGCAGCAGGTAGTCGATATGGCTGCGGTGGCAAGGCACATAAATCACCTCGTAGCCCTGGGCAACCTGTTGCACGCCCTCGATGTTATTGACCTTGATGCCGTCGTAGATCTTGTTCCAGAACCAGCTCAACACCACTTCCAGGAAGCGGATCGCGGTGTAGGTGTAGTCCGAGGCGATCTCGTTGCCGTAGCGCAGGGCCAGGGCCTTGGCTTTTTCCGGGCTGATTTTTTCCCGCTCGGCTTCGTCAAGGATGGCCTGGCGCACCAGCGGCATGTTGACCAGGCCTTTCACCAGATTGCGCCGGTGGGACAAATCGGGGCCGATCACCGCCGTCTTCAGGTTACGAAAGTGCACGCGCAGGATGCGTTGGGCCATGCGCACGGTGCGTTCGTGGCCTTTATTGTGCTCGATCAATTCACGCAGGTTGATGGGCGCGGAGAATTGCACGCGGGTCTTGCGCCCCAGGATCAGGATGCTCAACAACCGGCGTAGACGCCCGGTGACCGCCCAGCTGTCGGCAAACAGCAGTTTCCACGGGCTGGACTCGCTCGCAGGGGTTTGTCCCCAGAACACGCTGACCGGAATGATTTGTGCATTCTCTTCGGCGTGTTCGCTGAGGGTGTTGACCAGGCGGGTCAGGGTCGGCGGCGCGCCGCGCTTGTCCTGGCGCCCCAGCCAGTCCGGCTCGGGCGTGAGGTAGAAGAACGCCGCGGGTTCCATCAGCGGGCCTACCGATACCGGCAGTACCGGGCGCGGCAGGCCGGCCTTGGTGCACTCGGCATCGACCACGGCCAATTCGGTGAGGGAGGGCGATTGCAGGACGTAAAACACCGGCCGGCTGCGGTCCAGGTTGAGGGTAAGGGACGACTGGTTGATCGTCTCCGAGCGAACCCAGAGGTACAACAGTCGGCGCAAGGTGCCAAACACCAGACGGCGGAACGGGGAGCGGGTCATAGGCGAGCTGCTTCAAGTGGGAAAAACCGAGCAGGCGCTCGGGCGGGTAGTGTGCCGTATTCGCCGAAAATCGGCAAAAAAGCAGCGATGTAAACTTGAGTTGATCGTTTTTGAGCCTGTCTTATACTCGGCAGTTCAACGCGATCGGCTCAACAATAACAATCAAGTGGGAGTGAACAGATGGCAACGCGCGAGACAGGCAATGTGAAGTGGTTCAACGACGCCAAGGGCTATGGCTTTATCCAGCGTGAAGATGGCAAGGATGTGTTTGTGCACTACCGCGCCATTCGCGGCGACGGCCACCGTTCGTTGGCCGAGGGCCAGCAGGTGGAATACGCCGTGGTAAGCGGCGAGAAGGGGTTGCAGGCGGAGGATGTGGTCGGTCTGTAAGTTCACCACTGAACCCATGTGGGAGGGGGCTTGCTCCCGATGGCAGAGTGTCAGTCACTGAATACATTGGCTGATACACCGCTATCGGGGGCAAGCCCCCTCCCACATTTGATTGGGTTAACAGTTCAGGCTCAGGCAGTTTTCCAGGTGATCTGCTCTTCACCGTCCGCGCTGATGCGAATCCAGGTGTCGGCGCTTTCCTCACCTTCTTCCTCGACCCAGCTCCCCGGTGCGCAGCGCACTTCCACTTTCAGCGCAGCAAACGCAGCGCGGGCGCAGGCAATGTCGTCTTCCCACGGCGTCTGGTCACTTTCCAGGTACAGGCTGTTCCACTTGCCTACGGCTTTCGGCAGCCAGGTGACCGGCACATTGCCGGCCTTGCACTTGTAGGTCTGGCCACGCTGGACCCAGTCGCTGCAAGGGCCCAGGGCAGCGCCCAGCCAGGCGGCGATGGCCTTGTAGTCGACGTCGGCGTCCTTCAGGTAAATCTCGATATCGGGTTGGCGCATGGATATTCCTCGTTGCGGGATTCGAAAATCCATTCGCGGATGGTTAAAAGTCGGTTATTGAAGCACGAAATAATCGTAGCGCATCGATACCGTGACCAGCAGCGGCTCGGCCGCCTCGATCACCTCGGCACGGCGTTCGGCACTGGCGCGCCAGCCGTGGGGGGTCATGGCCAGCAGGTTGGCGCGGTCCTGGGGCTCGGCCAGGCTTAACTTGAATTCCAGGGTTTCACTGTGGGCCAGGCTCATGCCGTCCGGCACCAGGGCCAGGTGCTTGTCGTCGGTGTACTCGCGCACTTCGTCGTACAGGCGCTCGCGCAGTTCCATCAGGTGGCCGCTGGTCGGGCCGACCTTCATCAGGCCGCCGCCGGGACTGAGCAGGCGCTTGGCCTCTTGCCAATCCAACGGGCTGAACACACTGGCGAGGAACTGGCAGCTGGCGTCGGCCAACGGCACGCGGGCCATGCTGGCGATCAACCAGGTCAGCGCCGGGTCGCGTTTGCACGCGCGCTTGACCGCTTCCTTGGAAATGTCCAGGGCGTAGCCATCGGCATGGGGCAGGGCCGCGGCGATTTGCGCGGTGTAGTAACCCTCGCCGCAACCGATGTCCACCCAGCGCTGCGGTGCGCGTTCGGCGGCCAGCTCGGCCAGGCGCCTGGCCACCGGGGCGTAGTGCCCGGCGTTGAGAAAGTCACGGCGCGCCTCGACCATCGCCAGGTTGTCGCCCGGGTCGCGGCTGTTCTTGTGCTGCACCGGCAGCAGGTTCAGGTAACCCTGGCGCGCGCGGTCGAAACGGTGCCCGGCCGGGCACGCCACGCCATTGTCCACCGCGTTGAGCGGGGCGCTGCAAATCGGGCAGGCCAGCATCAGGCGAGCAACTTGATCAGGGTCTGGTAATAGATTTCAGTCAGCACATCGAGGTCGCTGGCCAGGATCCGCTCGTTGACCTGGTGGATCGTCGCGTTCACCGGGCCCAACTCGACCACCTGGGTGCCGAGGGTCGCAATGAAGCGCCCATCGGAGGTACCGCCACTGGTGGAGGCCTGGGTCTCACGCCCGGTGATCGCCTTGATGCTGGCCGACACCGCATCGAGCAACGCGCCCGGCTCGGTGAGGAACGGCAGGCCAGACAGCGCCCACTCCACATGCCAGTCCAGGCCATGCTTGTCGAGAATCGCCGCAACGCGCTGTTGCAGGCCTTCGACCGTGGATTCGGTGGAAAAACGGAAGTTGAACACCGCCGTCAGGTCACCCGGAATCACGTTGGTGGCGCCGGTGCCAGAGTTGAGGTTGGAGATCTGGAAGCTGGTCGGCGGGAAGAAGGCGTTGCCGTTGTCCCAGTGCTCGGCGGCCAGTTCGGCCAGGGCCGGTGCGGCCAGGTGGATCGGGTTCTTCGCCAGGTGCGGGTAGGCCACATGGCCCTGTACGCCGCGCACGGTCAGGGTGGCACCGAGGGAGCCGCGACGGCCGTTCTTGACCACGTCACCTACCAGGGTGGTGCTCGACGGTTCGCCGACGATGCACCAGTCCAGGCGCTCCTTGCGCGCAGCCAGGCGTTCGATCACGGCCTTGGTGCCATGGTGCGCCGGGCCTTCTTCATCGCTGGTGATCAGGAAAGCGACCGAGCCCTTGTGGTCCGGGTAGTCGCTGACGAAGCGCTCGGCCGCCACCAGCATGGCGGCCAGGCTGCCCTTCATGTCGGCCGCGCCACGCCCGCAGAGCATGCCGTTTTCGTCGATCAAGGCGTCGAACGGGTCGTTCTGCCAGGCTTGCACCGGACCGGTGGGGACCACGTCGGTGTGGCCGGCGAAGCACAGCACCGGGCCGTCATGCTTGCCATGGGTGGCCCAGAAGTTGTCCACGTCCTCGATGCGCATCGGCTCCAGCGCAAAACCGGCGTCGCCCAGGCGCTGCATCATCAGCTTCTGGCAATCGGCGTCGATCGGCGTGACCGAGGGACGACGGATCAGGTCGATGGCAAGTTGAAGGGTCGGCGAAAGGTCGGCATGGGCCGTCATGGGAAAACTCCGGGAAACATGTCTGGAAGAGCAGGGCGGGCGGACAAAACGGCCGTTATCTTATAGCAAAACGGCGGCCAGAGGCCGCCGTTTAGTGCATTGCGCAAGTTTTTAAGCCACAGGTGCAGGCTCAGGTGCCACGGCCGGTTTCGGCAGCGACGACAGGAACGCCATGATCAACGCCGCCACATACGGCAGCGATTGCACCAGCAGCATCACCACCCAGAAACGTATGTCATTGCTCGGCAGGCCCTGCACCAGGTAGATCCCCAGCGCCGCGCCCCACAACAGCAGCATGATGAACATTTCTTCGCGGGCTTCGGAAATCGCTACCCAGAAGCCGTGGTTATCCGCGTTTTTCGGTGTACGAAAGAACGGAATGCTGGTGGTGAAGAAGCCATACAGCACCGCCTTGGCGATGGTGTGGGACAACGCCAGGCCAGCCAGGGCGGCGCAGAATGCATCCTTGAGGTTCACACCTACCGCGCGGCGGTAGAGGAAGATGATCTTGCCCACCTTGAACACGAATAACGCCAACGGCGGGATCGCGAAAATCAACAGCGGCGGGTCGACCCGCGTCGGCACGATGATCATCGCCGCCGACCACAACAGCGCGCCGACGGTGAAGAAGATGTTCATGCCGTCCGCCACCCACGGCAACCAGCCCGCGAGGAAGTGGTAGCGCTGGCCACGGGTCAGCTCGGTGTCCTTGCCACGCAACAGGCTGGCGGTGTGGCGCTTGATGATCTGGATCGCGCCATAGGCCCAGCGGAAACGCTGTTTCTTGAAGTCGATAAAGGTATCCGGCATCAGGCCCTTGCCGTAGCTGTCGTGGTAGTACGCCGCCGACAGGCCTTTCTCGAATACCCGCAGGCCCAGTTCGGCGTCTTCGCAGATGCACCAGTCGGCCCAGCCCAGTTCCTCGAGCACCGAGCGACGGGTCATGGTCATGGTGCCGTGCTGGATGATCGCGTCGCGGTCGTTACGGGTGACCATGCCGATATGGAAGAAGCCTTTGTATTCGGCGTAGCAGAGCTTCTTGAAGGTGCTTTCGTTCTGGTCGCGGTAGTCCTGCGGCGACTGCACCACGGCGATTTTCGGGTCGGCGAAGTGCGGCACCATGTGCTTGAGCCAGTTCGGCGACACGCAGTAGTCCGAGTCGATCACCGCGATCACTTCGGCATCCTTGGCGGTGTGCGGGATCAGGTAGTTCAGTGCACCGCCCTTGAAACCGGCCAGGGGGGCGACGTGGAAAAACTTGAAGCGCGGGCCCAGGGTTTCGCAGTAGTCGCGCACCGGTTCCCATACCGCCGGGTCCTTGGTGTTGTTGTCGATGATCAGGACTTCGTAGTCCGGGTAATCGAGGGCGGCCAGGGCGTCGAGGGTCTGTTTGACCATCTCTGGCGGCTCGTTGTAGCACGGCACATGGATCGACACTTTCGGGCGGTAGTCCGATTCCCCTTCCACCGGCAGGAATTCACGCCGGCGCTTGTGGGTCCATACCGCTTCCGCCAGTTCGTGGGCTTCGGTCAGCAACACAATGAATACGCCCAGTGCACCCAGGGCCAACAAGATGCCGACGGTCACGCTGAACCAGGTGCTGTATTGCTGGCTGTAGTCGTAGCCGATCCACACCAGTACGGAACCGCAGAGGAACGCGATAAAAGTCAGGAAGGTGCGGCCACGCTGGCGCAGGGATGAGCCGTCGATCATCAGCAGGGTCAGGGACAGCAAGGCGAGCACCACCGAGCCGATCGCCAGGACGCGCCACTGCGGGATTGCCACCACCGGCCCTTCGAAGTTGAATTTCTGCTGGCGCGCGGCGTTGTAGACGCCCCAATACGCGCCGGCCGAGCCTTCGTCGCTGACCTTCCACGGCTGGTCGAAGGCCTCGATCACGAAGTAGTTGTAGCCCTGGCGGTTCAGCTTGTTCACCAGCGTACGCAGGTAAATGGCCTGGTCTGCGGGGGACGTTTCATTCCCGCCGCGCATACGGCCGTTACTTGGCCAGCCCACTTCCGACAACAGCAGCGGCTTTTTCGGGAACAGTTTCTTCAGGTCCCTGGCGCGGTCGAGTACGTACTGGCCGGCCTTGTCCATCGGGATGTATTCCCAGAACGGCAGGATGTGCGCGGCGATCAGGTCGACGTGCTTGGCCAGTTGCGGGTTCTTTTCCCAGATATGCCATTGCTCGGAGGTCGTCACCGGGACTTTCACGGCGGCGCGCACTCGGTCCAGCAGCACAATCAGCGCTTCAGGGGTTATCTCTTCACGGAACAGGGCTTCGTTACCGACCACAACCCGCACGACACTGCGCGAGCTGTTGGCGATCTCGATGGCGCGCTGGACTTCGCGCTCGTTACGCTCCAGGTCCGGGCTGATCCAGATCCCCAGGGTTACGCGCAGGCCGAACTCTTCGGCCAGCTTGGGAATGTCCCCCAGCGTGCCGTCGACCGAGTAGGTGCGGATGTTATCCGTCAGCTTGCTCATGATCTCCAGATCGCGACGCATCTGCTCGTCGGTGGGGTACTGGTTTTTCTGCGGGTACTGGCCTTGCTGGAACGGCGAGTAGGAAAAACCGGAGATCTGCTCGGGCCAGTTGGGAGCAGTGACCGGGCGGTTGATCAGCGCCCAGAAGCCGGTGAACAGCGCGGCAATTGCCAGCACTATCACCAGGTTGAGTCCAAATTTACGCGATGCCATGGTTATGTCGGGTTCCAAAGGGTGTGGAACGAAAAGAGGTGTCGGCCTGCACCGAACGGCGCGCATCCTACACCGGCCTTTCCCTGACCGTACAGCAAGCCGAGAAAAACCGGACATTGGGCAGCGAAAGTACATCTAAGTTCTTAACTTGTAGCTTGTAGCTTAAAACTTGTCGCTGCGTAGTCCTATAATGCGCGCCGGTTTTTGGGGTAATGGTCATGAGTACAGAAGATCCGCGGTTTGCAGGCGTCGCCCGCTTGTATGGCATTGAAGGCCTGGAGCGCTTGAAAGCGGCCCATGTGGCGATCGTCGGCGTCGGCGGCGTCGGCTCGTGGGCGGCGGAAGCCATGGCCCGTTGCGGAGTGGGCGAGATTTCGCTGTTCGACCTGGACGACGTCTGCGTCAGCAACAGCAACCGCCAGTTGCACGCCTTGGACAGCACCGTGGGCAAGCCCAAGGTCGAGGTGATGGCCGAGCGCCTGCGCGCGATCAACCCGGATTGCACGGTGCATGCGGTGGCGGATTTCGTCACCCGCGACACCATGGCGGAGTACATCACGCCCAACATTGATTGCGTGATCGACTGCATCGACGCCGTCAATGCCAAGGCCGCGCTGATCGCCTGGTGCAAGCGCCGCAAGATCCAGATCATCACCACCGGTGGCGCCGGTGGGCAGATCGACCCGACGCTGATCCAGGTCTGTGACCTGAACCGCACCTTTAATGACCCCTTGGCGTCGAAAGTGCGCTCCACCTTGCGCCGTGACTACGGTTTTTCCCGCACCGTGACCCGCCATTACAGCGTGCCGTGCGTGTTTTCCACCGAGCAACTGCGCTACCCCAAGCCGGATGGCAGCATCTGCCTGCAGAAGAGTTTTGTCGGTGATGGGGTGAAGCTGGACTGCGCCGGCGGGTTTGGCGCGGTGATGATGGTGACGGCGACTTTCGGCATGGTCGCGGCGACCAAGGCGGTGGACAAGATTGTGGCCGGGGTGCGCAGGCCCTCGGAGCGGGTCAAGCCCGCCTGAGTCTCAGAACGTTACACGGTTCAAATGTGGGTATGACTGAGTTCGCGCATGCGCTGCAGGACTGCATTCAGCCCATTGCTGCGCGACGGCGACAGTTGACGGGAAAGCCCCAGCTGATTGAACCAATCCGGCAAGTCGACCGCCTGCAACTCGTCCGTCGACAACCCATTGACCCGTGCCAGCAGCAATGCCACCAAGCCACGAATCATCCGCGCATCGCTGCTCGCGGCGAACTGCCAGTGGCCATCGTGCAAGCGCCCCACCAACCACACCAGGCTCTCACAGCCCTGCACCAGGTTGGCATCGACCTTCTCCTCGTCCGCCAATACGGGCAGGCGCTCACCCCACTGCATCAGCATTCGAGCGCGTTGCTCCCAACTGCCGATTGAGTGAAAGGTTTCCAATGCAGCCTGCGCGTCCACCGGCAGGCTCATCGCAGCATATCCAGCGCCCGGTCCAGCGCTTCAAAGAAGCGTTCCAGGTCATCGGAGTCGTTATACAGCGCCAGGGAGACACGGATCGCCCCCGACAAGTGCATCGCCTTGAGCAGCGGCATCGCGCAATGATGGCCGGCGCGTACGGCAATGCCTTGCTCGGTCAGCAGGTGTGCGAGGTCGGCATTGTGCACGCCCTCGACCACAAAACTGACCAGCGCCGCCTGCGGCGACCCCAGCACACGGACGCCATTGCGCGCGTTCAGCCCGCGCAACAGGTAGTCATGCAGGGCCGCTTCATGGGCGAGCACCGCGTGCTGATCCAGCGAACTCAGGTAGTCAAGGGACGCGCCCAGGCCGATCACACCGGCGATCGGCGGGGTGCCGGCCTCGAAGCCCAGCGGTGCCGGGCGAAAGCTCGCGCTTTGGTACTCAGCCTGTTGCACCATCTCGCCACCAAATTGCCAATGGCGCAGGTGATGCAGGGCCTCGTTGCGGCCATAGAGCACGCCGACGCCGTCCGGACCGTACAGCTTGTGGCTGGAAAACACATAGAAGTCGCAGCCCAGGGCCTGCACGTCGTGGCGGCCGTGGACGATGCCTTGGGCGCCATCGACCACGGTCAGGGCGCCGTGGGCCTGGGCCAACGCCAGCAAGGCCGGCAGCGGCTGCCAAGTGCCAAGCACGTTGGACAGTTGGCTCACCGCCAGCAGGCGTGTACGCGGGCCGATCGACTCGGCGGCGGCTTGCAGGTCGATCACGCCGTCATCGCCGAGAGGCAATACCACCAGGGTGAGCGCGCGACGCTTGGCCAGTTGCTGCCACGGCAACAGGTTGGCGTGGTGTTCCAGGGCGCTGATGACAATCTCATCGCCCGCATTGAATAAGTGCTCAAGGCCATAAGCCAGGAGGTTCAGCGCTGACGTCGCGCCGTGGGTGAACACGATTTGCCCGCTGTCACCTGCATTCAACCACTGCGCAACCTTGCTGCGACTGTCCTCGAAGGCCTGGGTCGCATGGGCACCCGGCAAATGCTGGGCACGGTGCACATTGGCGGCGCCATTGGCGTAGTAATGGCTGATGGCATCCAGCAGGGCCTGGGGTTTTTGCGTCGTCGCGGCGTTGTCCAGATAAGTCTGGTCTTGCCGTTGCAGGGTGGCGATGGCCGGAAAGTCGGCGCGCCAGGGGGAGGGCACAAGCATGGTGTTCAAGACTCGTATAAGCGGGCCCCAGGGTCGGGGCCCGCCAGTGGCATCGAGTGGCTGCTTAGTTGTGAGCGTGCAGCGCTTCGTTCAGTTCGATGGCCGATTTGTGGGTTTTGCACTCCACGGCACCGGTCTCGGAGTTACGGCGGAACAGCAGGTCGGGTTGGCCGGCCAGCTCACGGGCCTTGACCACCTTGACCAGTTGGTTCGACTCGTCCAGCAGCGCAACCTTGGTGCCGGCGGTGACATACAGGCCCGATTCCACGGTGTTGCGGTCGCCCAATGGGATACCGATACCGGCGTTGGCGCCGATCAGGCAGCCTTCGCCGACCTTGATCACGATGTTGCCGCCGCCCGACAGGGTGCCCATGGTCGAGCAACCGCCGCCCAGGTCCGAGCCCTTGCCGACGAACACGCCAGCCGATACACGGCCTTCGATCATGCCCGGGCCTTCGGTGCCGGCGTTGAAGTTGACGAAACCTTCATGCATCACGGTGGTGCCTTCGCCCACGTAGGCACCCAGGCGGATACGCGCGGCATCCGCGATACGCACGCCGCTCGGCACCACGTAGTCGGTCATTTTCGGGAACTTGTCCACCGAGAACACTTCCAGCAACTCGCCACGCAGGCGGGCTTCCAGTTGGCGTTCGGCCAACTCGTTGATGTCGATCGCGCCCTGGCTGGTCCACGCCACGTTCGGCAGTTGCGGGAACACACCAGCGAGGCTCAGGCCATGCGGCTTGACCAGGCGATGGGACAGCAGGTGCAGCTTGAGGTAGGCCTCCGGGGTGGACGTCAGTGCGGCGTCTTCGGCCAGCAAGGTGGCGACCAGCGGCGTGTGGCTTTCGGCCAGGCGGCTCAGCAGGGCGGCCTGGGTAGCGTCGACGCCTTTGAGCGCGTCGGCCAGTTGCAGGGCCTGGGCGACGGTGAAGGTGATTGCCTGGTTGCCTTCGCTGTAGCCGAGGATCGGCGCGATGGCGGCAACGATTTCAGCCGATGGGTTGAGCAGGGGTTGTGCGTAAAACACTTCCAGCCAAGCACCTTGGCGGTTCTGAGTGCCGACGCCGAAGCCCAGGCTGAACAGGGAATTGGACATGCTGTTACCTCTACAAAAATGGAAGGGCTGGCCTACTTGAGGGCCGCCGAATAACTATCTGGCTTGAAGCCAATCAGGGTTCTGTCGCCGAGATCAAGCACCGGGCGCTTGATCATCGAAGGTTGTGCGAGCATCAATTCAATGGCTTTCGACTGATCGAGATCGGCTTTGCGTTCGTCTTCGAGTTTGCGAAAGGTGGTGCCCGCACGGTTCAAAACCACCTGCCAACCGTGCTCGTTGCACCATTGGGTCAAGTGTTCGCGGTCGATACCGGCCGTTTTGTAGTCGTGGAACTCATAGCTCACCGCGTGCTCGTCGAGCCAGGTGCGCGCCTTTTTCATGGTGTCGCAGGCTTTGATGCCGTAAAGGTGCAACGTTTTGCTTGAAGCGGTCAAGGAATTGCCCCCCCTGCTTTACTGATGCAAGTGCCAATGAAAATGAAAGGTCACGGATTATGCCACGCCCAGAGATTTTGGGTGCCGCTCGTCAGCAGCGTGCGACTTTTGTGCAAAAGCCAGCGCGCAGCATAGGCCGGTAAGATAGCCGGGTAATATGGCACTTCAACGGCCAGTTGTTGCCTGATGTGTGTCGTTGCAAGCCGATCGTCCGGGAAACCCGCGTTATGCAAACCGCCTACACCGTTCTTATCCTGCTGATGCTGGTCAGCGTTTCGCGCCTGGTCGGGCGTGTCATCCCCCTGCCGTTACCCCTGGTGCAGATTGCCGCCGGCGCCTTGCTGGCCTGGCCCACGCTGGGACTGCATGTGGCGCTGGACCCGGAGCTGTTCCTGTTTCTGTTCCTGCCACCGCTGCTGTTCTCCGATGGCTGGCGCATGCCCAAGCGCGAATTGTGGCGCCTGCGTGGGCCGATCCTGACACTCGCCGTCGGGTTGGTGCTGTTCACCGTGGTCGGTGCCGGCTACTTCATTCATTGGCTATTGCCGACGATCCCACTGCCGGTGGCCTTCGCCCTGGCGGCCGTGTTGTCGCCCACCGATGCCGTGGCCGTGTCGGCAATTGCCCAGAACCGCTTGCCGACGCCGCTGATGCATATGCTCCAGGGCGAAGCGTTGATGAATGACGCCTCGGGCCTGGTGACCTTCAAGTTCGCCTTGGCGGCCGCGTTGACCGGTGTGTTCTCGTTGGCCGATGCCAGCCTGACCTTTGTCTTGGTGGCCTTGGGCGGCCTGGCGGTGGGGGTGGCGCTGAGTTGGCTGGTCGGCCGCCTGCGCGCCTGGATGATTGCCCGGGGCTGGGATGATCCGGCAACGCATGTGGTGTTCATGTTGCTGCTGCCGTTTGCGGCCTACGTGTTGGCCGAACGCCTCGGCGCCTCGGGCATCTTGTCGGCGGTCGCGGCGGGCATGATGCAAAGCTGGCTCGACCTGCTGCCTCGCCAGACCAGCACGCGCCTGCTCAATCGCAGTGTCTGGTCATTGCTGGAGTTTGCCTTCAATGGCCTGATCTTCCTGCTGCTGGGCCTGCAATTGCCGGACATCATCAAGGCCGTGGCCAGTCATGAGCCGACGCTGTGGCCCACCTTGTTGTATCGCTGCCTGGATGTGATTGCGATTTTCCTGGTGTTGGTGGTGCTGCGTTTTATCTGGGTGCAGAGCATCTGGCGCCTATCGGGTTTGCTCCGGCGACTGCGTGGGAAAAGTGAGTTGACCCTGGTGCCCACTGCGCGTTCCTGCTGGCTGTTGACCGTGGGCGGTGTGCGCGGTGCGGTGACCCTGGCCGGTGTAATGTCGGTGCCATTGCTGTTGGTGCCAGGCCAGGATTTCCCCGAGCGCGACCTGCTGATCTTTATCGCAGCGGGTGTGATCCTGCTGTCGCTGATCGCCGCCTGCATCGCCCTGCCGCTGCTCTTGCGGGGCGTTGAAAAAAGTCCGGACGAAAAGCGCCATAACGAAGTGCGCGAGGCCTGGAAAAAAACCGCCGTGGCAGCGATTCACGCACTGGAGGCGGAAGAGCCCTTAGACTCGGAAACGTCCGACGCCGCCCAGGCGGCGCTGGCTACGGAGCTAAAGGCACGGCTGATGTCGGAATACCGCCATCAGTTGGAAGTGTTCAACGACTCAGCCGAAGCCCAGGCGCTCGCGATGCAGATGGACCTGCTCGAGCGAAAACTGCGGCTCAAGGCCCTGCGTGCGCAACGCTTGGAGTTGCACAGCTTGAGCCGTCATCACCAAATTGGTGATGACGTTTTGAGGGAAGTGTTGGCGGAGCTGGATATGAGTGAGGCGAATCTGGGCCAGATGAAATGACCCGGTTGCCTATCGACGACGCTGAATGAAAGCCCGAATCCGCTCGGCCGCTTCCACACACTCGGCCAGCGGTGCAACCAGCGCCAGGCGCACACGGCCAGCCCCGGGGTTGACGCCATCCACTTCCCGGGACAGGTAAGAGCCCGGCACCACGGTCACGTGTTCCTCCACGAACAAATCGCGGCAGAACGCGGCATCATCGCCTTGCACATTCGGCCACAGGTAGAAGCCGCCGTCCGGGGCCTGTACGTCCAGCACCGGCTTGAGGATTGCCAGCACGGCATCAAACTTCTCGCGGTACAGGTCGCGGTTGGCCTGCACATGGGCCTCGTCCTGCCAGGCCGCGATGCTTGCCAGCTGGGTTTGCACCGGCATCGCACAGCCATGGTAAGTGCGGTACAGCAGGAAACCCTTGAGGATCTCGGCGTCGCCCGCGACAAAGCCGGAGCGCAGGCCTGGCAGATTGGAACGCTTGGACAGGCTGTGGAACACCACGCAACGCTTGAAGTCCTGGCGACCCAGCTCGACGCACGCGCTGAGCAGGCCCGGTGGCGGGGTTTGTTCGTCGAAGTACAGTTCGCTGTAGCACTCGTCGGCGGCGATAACGAAGTCATATTCGTCGGCCAGGGCGATGAGTTTTTTCAGGGTGTCGACCGGGATCAGTGCACCGGTCGGGTTGCCGGGGGAGCACAGGAACAGGATCTGGCAGCGTTTCCAGATGTCCGGCGATACCGCGTCGAAATCCGGGTTGAAGCCGTTTTCATCCAGGCATGGCAGGTAATGCGGCTTGGCCCCGGCCAGGAACGCGGCGCCTTCGTAGATCTGGTAGAAGGGGTTCGGGCTGACCACCAGCGCGTCGTCGCCTCGGTTGACCACGGTCTGGGTGAAGGCGAACAGCGCTTCACGGGTGCCGTTGACCGGCAGGATAGTGCGCGCCGGATCCAGCCAGCCCTTGGGTACGTCGAAGCGGCGTTCGCACCAGGCACCGATGGCCTCCCGCAGGGCCGGGATGCCCAGGGTGGTGGGGTAGACCGCCATCTGGTCGAGGTTGTTGGCCAGGGCATCGGCAACGAACTGCGGCGATTTGTGCTTGGGTTCGCCGATGGACAACGCGATCGGGCGCTTGTCCGGGTTCGGCGTGACGCTGCCCAGCAGGGCGCGCAGCTTTTCGAACGGGTAGGGCTGGAGCTGGTTCAGGGCGTTGTTCATCGGTGGATCTCGTGCAAGGCGTTAAAAACTGGGAGGGGAGCGGTAGGCCGCTCCTGGTATCAAATCGTCAGGCGCGTCAGCTCGACACCGGGTTCCTGGGGCACGCTCAGCTGCTGCACGATCGCCGCCTGCAAGCGCAGGCACAGCTCCGGGTCGGACAGCGGCTGGTTATCGGCATCGGTAATAAAGAACACGTCCTCCACGCGCTCGCCGAGGGTCGCAATCTTGGCGTTCTGCAGTGACAAATCGAATTCCAGGAAAATGCCGCCGATTCGTGCCAGCAGGCCTGGCCTGTCCGGTGCGCTGAGTTCCAGCACGGTCACCGGGCGCTGTGCATCGTTGGAAATGGTCACCTGGGGCGCAAAGGCAAAGTGCTTGAGCTGACGCGGTACCCGGCGCTGGATGATCGTCGGGTAGTCGTCGGGGTTACGCAGGGCTTCGGTCAGGCCTTCGCGGATCTTTTTCACCCGCGCCGGGTTATCGCCGATGGACTCGCCTTCGGTGTCGAGCACGATATAGGTGTCGAGGGTGAACTGGCTGCTGGAGGTGATCACCCGTGCGTCGTGGATGTTCAGGTTGAGCTGGTCCATGGCCGCCACGGTCACGGCGAAGAAGTCGTGCTGGTCGGGCGCATAGATGAAGATCTGCGTGCCACCTTCGAATTCGCGCTGGGTGGTTTCCTTGATCAACACCAGCGGGCCGCCATCGGCCGGCTGCTGCAGGATCGCGTCACTGTGCCAGGCCACATCGCCGGCGGTGTGGCGCAGGAAGTAATCGTCCCCCAATTGCGACCACAGTTGCTCGACGTCGTCCGGGTCGTTGCCGCCGCGCACCAGGATGTCCAGGGCGGCGCTTTGGGTGCGGCGGATCTGCTCTTCGCGGTCCACCGGGTTTTCCAGGCCACGGCGCAGCGCGCGCTTGGTCTCGGTGTAGAGCTGGCGCAACAGGCTGGCGCGCCAGGAATTCCACAGGGTCGGGTTGGTGGCGTTGATGTCGGAAACGGTCAGCACGTACAGGTAGTCGAGGCGGGTTTCATCGCCGACAATCCCGGCGAAGTCGTGGATCACCTGCGGGTCGGACAAGTCCTTGCGCTGGGCCGTGGTCGACATTACCAGGTGGTTCTGCACCAGCCACACGATCAGGCGGCTGTCCCACAACGGCAGCTGGTGGCGTTGGCAGAACGCCTCGGCATCGACTGCGCCGATTTCCGAGTGATCGCCATGCCGGCCCTTGCCGATGTCGTGGTACAGGCCGGCCAGGTAGATCAACTCCGGTTTGGGCAGCTTGGCCATGAGCTTGCTGGCCAGCGGGAATTTCTCTGACACCTGGGTGTACTGCAACTTGCGCAGGTGCTTGATCAGGTTGAGGGTGTGGGCGTCCACGGTGTAGATGTGGAACAGGTCGTGCTGCATCTGCCCGACGATAAACCCGAACTCCGGCAGGTAACGCCCGAGGATGCCATAGCGGTTCATGCGCCGCAGGTTGCGGTGGATGCCGATCTTGCACTTGAACAGCTCGATAAACAGGCTGGTGTTGCGAATGTCGTTGCGAAAGTCATCGTCGATCAGGTGACGGTTTTCCCGCAGCAGGCGGATGGTGTCGGCGCGTACGCCCTTGATTTCCGGCTGCTGGGCCATCAGCACGAAGATTTCCAGCATGGCGAACGGAGTGCGGCGGAACACGTTGTCGTTGCGTGCCTCGATATAGCCGTCGTGCAGTTGGAAGCGCGAATTGATCGGCTGCGGCGGTGCTTCGTCTTCCGGAGCGAGGATCACTTCTTCGAAATGCTGGATGATCAGGTCGCTGAGCTGGGCAATGCTCATGACCACCCGGTAGTACTGCTGCATGAAGCTTTCGATGCTGGTCTTCGCGTCTTCGCCTTCAAACCCCAGCAGGGTGGCGATGGAGCGCTGGTGGTCGAACAGCAGGCGATCTTCGGAGCGCCCGGCGAGCATGTGCAGGGCGTAGCGCACTTTCCACAGGAATTCCTGGGACGATGCCAGCAGGGCGTTTTCGCTCTCCACCAGGAAGCCTTCTCCGGCCAGGGCGCGCAGGTTCAGGGTGCCGTATTGGCGACGTGCGACCCACAGAATCGTCTGGATGTCGCGCAACCCGCCCGGCGAGCCTTTGACGTTGGGTTCGAGGTTGTATTCGGTGTCGTTGTACTTGTGGTGCCGGGCCTTCTGCTCCGCACGCTTGGCCAGGAAGAAATCCTTGCTCGGCCACATGTGCGCGGTGCTGGTGACTTCGAGCATGCGCTGGCGCAGGCGCTCGGGGCCGGCGATGGTGCGGCTTTCCATCAGGTTGGTGATGACGGTCAGGTCGGCGCGGGCCTCTTCGGCGCACTCATCCACCGAGCGCACGCTCTGGCCGACTTCCAGGCCGATGTCCCACAGCAGTGTCAGAAAGCGCTCGATGGAATCGCGAAAGATCTCATGGTCGGCGCTGTCCAGCAGGATCAGCAGGTCGATGTCGGAGTACGGGTGCAGCTCGCCACGACCGTAGCCGCCGACCGCTACCAGGGCAATATCGGCGTCTTCGCTCCAGCTGAACTGTTCCCAGGCCTTTTGCAGGATGTTATCGACGAACCAGGCGCGGTCTTCGATCAGCCGGCGGATGTCCCGGCCGCTGCGAAAGCGCTCGTCGAGCACCTCGCGGGCCTGGCGGATCGCCTTTTTGAATGCGGCGATGGGGCTCGCCTTCAGTGCCAGCTCGGCCTGGAACTGGCCACGATCGAAGAGTTCGGGATCCACCTGGGGCATTGATCGGCTTTCCTTTCTATCTATCAGTCAGTCACAACACAGTTTGGGAAAACCTTGGCAGCCCTTCACGCCGAAACGCGTGGGATCGTGTCGTCGGCGCGCAGGGTGAAGATCTCGTAGCCGGTCTCGGTGACCAGCAGGGTATGTTCCCACTGGGCCGAGAGCTTGCGGTCCTTGGTGATGGCGGTCCAGCCGTCGCCCAGCACCTTGGTGTCGGCCTTGCCCTGGTTGATCATCGGCTCGATGGTAAAGGTCATGCCTGCCTTGAGCTCCATGCCGGTGCCGGCGCGGCCGTAGTGCAGGATCTGCGGTTCTTCGTGGAAGACCGTACCGATACCGTGACCGCAGAATTCGCGCACTACCGAGAAACCGTTCTTTTCGGCGTGCTTCTGGATCACTTCACCGATGTCGCCCAGGCGGCAGCCAGGCTTGACGATCTCGATGGCCTTGTACATGCATTCCTGGGTGACCTGGGACAGGCGCTCGGCCCACACCGGCACGGTGCCGACGTGGAACATGCGGCTGGTGTCGCCGAAGTAGCGGTCCTTGATCACGGTGACGTCGATGTTCAGGGTGTCGCCGTCCTTCAACGGCTTGTCGCCCGGAATCCCGTGGCAGACCACGTGATTGACCGAAGTACAGATCGACTTGGGGAAGCCCTTGTAGTTCAGCGGCGCAGGAATGGCGCCCTGCACATTGACTATATAGTCGTGGCAGATCTGGTTCAGGGTTTCCGTGGTAACGCCGGGCTTGACGTGCTCGGCAATCATTTCCAGCACATCGGCAGCCAGTTTGCCGGCAATGCGCATGCCGGCGATGTCTTCGGCGGTTTTCAAACTAACGGTCATACAGGCTCTCTCTAGCGCGATGCGCTGAAATCAATACGGTTTACGGGCGTGCGACAAAAGGTTGCAGAATTCGCACAAGCGCCAAAAAACGCGATTCTAACAGACGCGGGCGGCAAATCATGAGCCCCCGACGATCGCTTCTCTCTATCAGATGGGGTTATATCGGCTCTATTCAAAGGCTTGCGTACACGTCGCCCAGGCCAAATGTGATTGCGTGTTTCGTTTTCGCCCTTCGTGTGGTATAAAATGCGCCGCTTTCCGGGGATACCCCGAAAAGCTTAAATCCACACACGTGTCGACACGATGACCTGGGTGCCGGAGGCCTTGATGCCGCTGGTTGGTCATTGGGATACGTGGAGGCCAAACCCGACTTATTAAGGAACTATCATGTCCCAAGTCAACATGCGCGATATGCTGAAGGCCGGTGTGCACTTCGGTCACCAGACCCGTTACTGGAACCCGAAAATGGGTAAATACATTTTCGGCGCGCGTAACAAGATCCACATCATCAACCTTGAAAAAACCCTGCCAATGTTCAACGAAGCTCTGACTTTCGTAGAGCGCCTGGCCCAGGGCAAAAACAAGATCCTGTTCGTCGGCACCAAGCGTTCCGCTGGCAAGATCGTTGCTGAAGAAGCAGCACGTTGCGGTTCGCCGTACGTCGATCACCGCTGGTTGGGCGGCATGCTGACCAACTTCAAAACCATCCGTGCTTCCATCAAGCGTCTGCGTGACCTTGAAGTGCAGGCCGAAGACGGTACTTTCGCCAAGCTGACCAAGAAAGAAGCGCTGATGCGCACTCGTGACCTGGAAAAGCTCGATCGTTCCCTGGGTGGCATCAAGGACATGGGCGGTCTGCCTGACGCACTGTTCGTTATCGACGTTGATCACGAGCGCATCGCGATCACCGAAGCCAACAAGCTGGGCATCCCTGTTATCGGCGTAGTCGATACCAACAGCAGCCCGGAAGGCGTTGACTACATCATCCCAGGCAACGATGACGCCATCCGCGCCATCCAGCTGTACATGGGTTCGATGGCTGACGCTGTCATCCGTGGTCGCAACCACGTTGCTGGTGGCACCGAGCAGTTCGTTGAAGAAGCTCCGGTAGCCGCAGCTGAGTAATTGACGCCCTGGCGTTGACTCAGTAAGCAAAAAGGGGGCTTGGCCCCCTTTTTGCCACCTCGAAAACCATTTGTCAGCAGCGCAGCTACATCACCTGTAACGTGCAGCGGCTAACAAGGGTGGTTCGGGAAGAATTGATCCCCCGTTCGATCGGGTGGAATGGTTGAAAACCTATCCAAGAGGAATTTGAAAATGGCAGCAATTACTGCAGCGTTGGTTAAAGAACTGCGTGAGCGTACCGGCGAAGGCATGATGGATTGCAAGAAAGCCCTGGAAAAGGCTGACGGCGACATCGAAAAAGCCATTGATGACATGCGTGCTTCCGGCGCCATCAAGGCTGCCAAGAAAGCAGGCAACGTGGCTGCTGAAGGTGCTATCGCTCTGAAAGAAGACGGCAAATCTGCTGTTCTGCTGGAAGTGAACTCCCAGACCGACTTCCTGGCCCTGCAGGACGACTTCAAGGCATTTGTTGCTGCCAGCGTTGAAAAAGCGTTCGCCGACAAGCTGACTGACGTCGCTCCGCTGATCGCCGCTCAAGAAGCTGATCGCCTGGTACTGGTCGGCAAGGTTGGCGAAAACGTCAACATCCGTCGCCTGGTGCGCGTTGAAGGTGATGTCGTCGGTGGTTACCTGCACGGCAACAAGATCGGCGTTGCAGTGGTCCTGAAGGGCGGCAACGTTGAGCTGGCCAAAGACATCGCTATGCACGTAGCGGCCAGCAACCCTGAGTTCCTGCTGCCTTCGGAAGTTTCTGCCGAAGCGATCGAGCGTGAAAAAGCTGTGTTCCTGCAGCTGAACGAAGAAAAAATCAAAGGCAAGCCAGAAAACATTGTTGAGAACATGGTCAAGGGCCGTATCAGCAAGTTCCTGGCTGAGGCAAGCCTGGTTGAGCAGGCGTTCGTCAAGAACCCTGAAATCAAGGTTGGCGAACTGGCCAAGAAAGCCGGTGCTGAAATCGTTTCCTTCACTTACTTCAAGGTAGGCGAAGGCATCGAGAAGCCGGTCGACAACTTCGCTGAAGAAGTTGCTGCCCAGCTGGCTGCCGCCAAGCAATAAGACAGTTTTTAACTGTCGCCCGAAAGAGGCTGCCCGCTCACGCGCGCAGCCTCTTTTCAAATGGGCAGGCCGATTTAATTTGGCTTACCCTCGGAACTGGCTTACAAAGCCGTGTTCCGATGGCGCTGTGAGAGCGTCCAGCTAGAGTGAACGCAAGCCGTAAACGGCTCGCCAAGAATTTTTTAAAAATACGCCGCAGGAGAGATTCGCAATGGCTCAGCAGGGCAGTGGTTATCAGGCTCGCTATAAACGCATTCTACTCAAGCTTAGCGGCGAGGCCCTGATGGGCTCGGAAGAGTTCGGGATCGACCCCAAGGTGCTCGACCGCATGGCGCTGGAAGTCGGCCAGTTGGTCGGCATCGGCGTGCAGGTCGGCCTGGTGATCGGTGGCGGTAACCTGTTCCGCGGCGCGGCATTGAGTGCGGCCGGCATGGATCGGGTCACCGGCGACCACATGGGCATGCTGGCCACTGTGATGAACGCCCTGGCCATGCGTGACGCCCTGGAGCGTGCCAATATCTCGGCTATCGTGATGTCGGCTATTTCCATGGTGGGTGTGACCGATCACTATGATCGTCGCAAAGCCATGCGCCACCTGAACGCCAAAGAGGTGGTGATCTTCGCTGCCGGTACCGGCAACCCGTTCTTCACCACGGACTCGGCTGCTTGCCTGCGCGCCATCGAGATCGATGCCGACGTGGTGCTCAAGGCGACCAAGGTAGATGGCGTGTACACCGCAGACCCATTCAAAGACCCGCATGCCGAGAAGTTCGATCATCTGACCTACGATGAAGTGCTGGATCGCAAGCTGGGCGTGATGGACCTGACGGCTATTTGCCTGTGCCGCGACCACAAGATGCCGCTGCGCGTATTTAACATGAACAAGCCCGGTGCCCTGCTGAATATCGTACACGGCGGCGCGGAAGGGACTCTGATCGAGGAAGGCCAACAATGATCAACGAAATCAAGAAAGACGCCCAAGCGCGTATGCAGAAATCCCTGGAGTCTCTGAGCCACGCATTCGGCCAGATTCGTACCGGCAAGGCGCACCCGAGCATCCTGGGCAGCGTGATGGTGCCTTATTACGGCACTGATACCCCGCTGAGCGGCGTGGCCAACGTTACCGTAAAGGATTCGCGCACCCTGCAGGTCGTGGCCTTCGAGCGCAACATGCTCGCGGCAGTCGACAAGGCCATCCAGAGCGCCGGCCTGAACCTCAACCCCACCAACCTGGGTGAGTTGCTGCTGATCTCCATGCCGGCCCTGACTGAAGAAACCCGCAAGGGCTTCACCAAGCAGGCCCGCAGCGCGGCTGAAGATGCACGGGTTGCAGTGCGTAACATTCGTCGTGATGCCTTGGGCGAGCTGAAGAAGCTGGTCAAGGACAAGGAAATCAGCGAAGACGAAGAGCGTCGTGCCGTCGCCGATATCGACAAGCTGACCAAGGAAGCCGAGGCGAAGATCACCCAGGCAACCGACGAAAAAGAAAAGGACCTGATGGCCGTATAAGGGGTCAGGACGCCTTCATGGAAAAGACCAAGCAGACTGTGCCCTCCGTGGTGCCGCGCCATGTCGCGATCATCATGGATGGGAATAATCGCTGGGCGAAGAAACGCTTTATGCCGGGTGTCGCCGGGCATAAGGCGGGTGTCGATGCGGTGCGGGCCGTGATCGAGGTGTGTGCCGAGGCCAAGGTCGAGGTATTGACCCTGTTCGCGTTCTCCAGTGAAAACTGGCAGCGGCCCGCCGAAGAAGTCAGTGCCTTGATGGATCTGTTCTTCAAGGCCCTGCGTCGTGAGGCCAAGCGCCTGAATGACAACAACATCAGCCTGCGCATCATCGGCGACCGCTCGCGCTTTCACCCGGAACTGCAGGCGGCCATGCGTGAAGCCGAGGCGATCACTGCCGGCACTGACCGCTTTGTGCTGCAAATCGCGGCCAACTACGGTGGCCAGTGGGATATTGCCCAGGCTGCGCAGCGACTGGCCCGCGAAGTGCAGGCCGGTCATCTGAGGCCGGACGACATCACGCCTGAACTGTTACAGACCTGCCTGGTGACCGGCGACCTGCCGTTGCCTGACTTGTGTATCCGTACCGGTGGTGAGCATCGCATCAGCAATTTCCTCTTATGGCAATTGGCCTATACCGAGTTGTACTTCTCCGACCTGTTCTGGCCGGACTTCAAACACGATGCCATGCGCACTGCGCTGGCCGATTTCGCTTCCCGTCAGCGTCGCTTCGGTAAAACGAGTGAGCAGATCGAAGCTGGAGCCCGGGTTTAAATGCTTAAACAACGAATCATCACCGCACTGATACTGTTGCCGATTGCCTTGTGCGGGTTTTTCCTGCTGGATGGCTCCGGCTTTGCGCTGTTTATCGGCCTGGTGGTAACCCTGGGTGCCTGGGAGTGGGCGCGATTGGCAGGTTTCAATGCGCAGTTGCCGCGTGTGGTGTATGCCCTTGTGGTGGCGGTGCTGCTGTTTCTGATGCACACCCTGTCGAGCATTATCGTGCCTTGGGTGTTGGGGGCGGCGGTGCTGTGGTGGGCGCTTGCGACCTACCTGGTGCTGACTTTTCCGCGCAGCAGTGGCCAGTGGTCCAGTGTCGCCAGCAAGCTGGTGATTGGCTTGTTGATTCTGTTGCCTGCCTGGCAAGGGCTGGTGGAGGTCAAGAATTCGCCCATGGGTAACTGGCTGATCATGGCGGTGATGGTGCTGGTCTGGGGCGCAGACATCGGCGCCTACTTCTCTGGCCGGGCCTTCGGCAAGCGCAAGCTGGCGCCGGCAGTCAGTCCGGGCAAGAGTTGGGAAGGCGTGTATGGCGGCCTGGCGTTGACGCTGGTGATCACGCTTGTAGTGGGTTTGGTGCGCGACTGGTCGGCGAAGGAGATCTTCCTGGCCCTGCTGGGCACGGCCATCGTCGTATTTATCTCGGTGGTCGGTGATCTCACCGAAAGCATGTTCAAGCGCCAGGCCGGGATCAAGGACAGCAGCAACCTGCTGCCGGGTCATGGCGGGGTGCTGGATCGTATCGATAGCCTTACCGCAGCCATCCCGATCTTTGCCGTGCTGTTGTGGATGACCGCTTCGTGAGCCGCCTGCAACAAGTGACCGTGCTGGGTGCAACCGGCTCGGTAGGGTTGAGCACCCTGGATGTGATCGCTCGTCATCCTGACCGCTATCAAGTGTTTGCCTTGACCGGGTTCACCCGCCTCAGCGAACTGCTGGCACTGTGCGTGCGCCACGTGCCGCGCTTTGCCGTGGTGCCCGGGCGTTCGGCGGCACGGAGCCTGCAGGATGACCTGCGGGCTGCCGGGCTGGCCACTCAGGTATTGGTAGGGGAGGAGGGGTTGTGCCAGGTCTCGGCCGATGCCGAGGTGGATACAGTGGTGGCCGCTATCGTCGGTGCGGCCGGCTTGCGCCCGACCTTGGCTGCCGTGGATGCGGGCAAGAAGATCCTGCTGGCCAACAAAGAAGCGCTGGTGATGTCCGGCGCGCTCTTCATGCAGGCGGTGCGCAAGAGCGGCGCCGTATTGCTGCCCCTCGACAGTGAACACAATGCGATCTTCCAATGCATGCCCGGCGACTTTGCTCGTGGCCTGGGCCAGGTGGGTGTGCGTCGGATTCTGCTGACCGCGTCGGGTGGTCCTTTCCGGCAAACTCCCTTGGGGGAGTTGGAGCAGGTGTCTCCGGACCAGGCGTGCGCTCATCCTAACTGGTCGATGGGGCGCAAGATCTCCGTCGACTCGGCAAGCATGATGAATAAAGGCCTGGAGTTGATCGAGGCGTGCTGGTTGTTCGATGCGCGACCGGATCAGGTCGAGGTGGTGATTCACCCGCAAAGTGTGATTCATTCACTGGTCGACTATGTGGATGGCTCGGTATTGGCCCAATTGGGTAATCCGGATATGCGCACCCCGATCGCCAATGCCCTGGCCTGGCCGGAGCGAATCGATTCCGGTGTGGCGCCACTGGACCTGTTTGCCATTGCCCGCTTGGACTTCGAGGCGCCGGACGAGCAACGTTTTCCGTGCCTGCGTCTGGCGCGTGAGGCGGCGGAGGCAGGTAACAGCGCGCCGGCGATGCTCAACGCGGCGAATGAAGTGGCCGTGGCGGCGTTTCTCGAACGGCGCATCCGCTTTCCGCAGATCGCGAGTATCATCGAGGACGTCCTGGGTCTTGAACCCGTGGTGGCAGTCAATGACCTCGGCGCGGTATTCGAGGCGGACACCAAGGCACGGGCCTTGGCCGAACAATGGTTGGACCGCAACGCGCGTTAGTCTTGTGGGCGCGATTGAGCCCTGGGGCACTGGATTGGAATGCGGAGAAATTAGATGAGTGCGCTTTACATGATTGTCGGCACCCTGGTTGCTCTGGGTGTGCTGGTTACCTTCCACGAATTCGGCCACTTCTGGGTGGCACGTCGTTGCGGCGTCAAGGTACTGCGCTTTTCCGTCGGTTTCGGCATGCCACTGGTTCGCTGGCACGATCGGCATGGCACCGAGTTCGTGATCGCGGCCATCCCGTTGGGTGGCTACGTCAAGATGCTCGATGAGCGTGAAGGTGAAGTGCCGGCCG
Source organism: Pseudomonas sp. LAMO17WK12:I1 (assembly GCF_900177315.1). Taxonomy (NCBI): domain Bacteria; kingdom Pseudomonadati; phylum Pseudomonadota; class Gammaproteobacteria; order Pseudomonadales; family Pseudomonadaceae; genus Pseudomonas; species Pseudomonas sp. LAMO17WK12:I1. The sequence goes on from NZ_FWZV01000004.1 coordinate 110,661, forward strand.
ATCAGTTGGACCAATCCTTCAATCGCAAGACCGTTCGTCAGCGTATCGCCATTGTTGCGGCCGGTCCTATCGCCAACTTCCTCCTGGCGATGCTGTTTTTCTGGGTCCTGGCCATGCTCGGCAGCGAGCAGGTGCGTCCTGTCATCGGCGCGGTCGAGGCGGATAGTATCGCCGCCAAGGCAGGTCTGGTCGCAGGGCAGGAAATTGTTTCCATTGATGGTGAGCCGACGACGGGTTGGGGCGCGGTCAATTTGCAGCTGGTCCGTCGTTTGGGTGAAAGCGGCACCGTCAACGTCGTGGTGCGTGAGCAGGACTCCAGTGCCGAGACCCCGCGCACGTTGGCCTTGGACCATTGGCTCAAGGGCGCTGACGAGCCTGATCCGATCAAGTCCCTGGGCATCCGTCCATGGCGTCCTGCGCTGCCGCCAGTGCTTGCCGAGCTGGATCCGAAGGGGCCGGCCCAGGCCGCTGGCCTGAAAACCGGCGATCGCTTGCTGGCCCTCGATGGCCAGGTGTTGGGTGAGTGGCAGCAGGTAGTCGACCTGGTGCGCGTACGCCCTGATACAAGGATTGTGCTGAAAATTGAGCGTGACGGTGCTCAAATCGACGTCCCCGTGACCCTGGCGGTACGTGGGGAAGCCAAGGCGGCCGGGGGTTACCTGGGTGCAGGCGTCAAGAGTCCGGAGTGGCCGCCCTCGATGGTGCGTGAGGTCAGTTTCGGGCCGCTGGCGGCCATTGGCGAGGGTGCAAAACGCACCTGGACCATGAGTGTGCTGACCCTCGAATCCCTCAAGAAAATGTTGTTCGGCGAGCTCTCGGTAAAAAACTTGAGTGGACCGATAACCATTGCTAAAGTGGCGGGCGCTTCTGCCCAGTCGGGTGTCGCGGATTTCCTGAATTTCCTGGCTTATCTGAGTATCAGCCTGGGTGTTCTGAATTTGCTGCCCATTCCAGTATTGGATGGGGGGCATCTGTTGTTTTATCTGGTCGAGTGGGTGCGTGGTCGCCCCTTGTCGGATCGGGTGCAGGGTTGGGGGATACAGATCGGTATCAGCTTGGTGGTCGGGGTGATGTTATTAGCCTTGGTCAACGATCTGGGTCGACTGTAACGCTTCGCTGAATTGCGAATCTGCCGCATTTTGCGGCAGTTTGTTTATTGCCAGTTGGAATAAGAAAGGACTTCATGAAACGTCTGCTGCTAACTGCGGTTCTCACCGTATTGATGATCGCCGAAGTTCACGCCGAGTCCTTCACCATCTCCGATATTCGCGTCAACGGCCTCCAGCGGGTTTCCGCGGGTAGCGTCTTTGGTGCCTTGCCGTTGAACGTCGGGGAACAGGCTGATGACCGTCGCCTGGTGGAATCCACTCGTGCGCTGTTCAAAACCGGGTTCTTTCAAGACATCCAACTGGGTCGCGAAGGTAACGTCCTGGTCATCACCGTCGTCGAGCGACCTTCCGTCGCCAGTATCGAGATCGAAGGCAACAAGGCGATCTCCACTGAAGACCTGATGAAAGGCCTGAAGCAATCCGGCCTGGCCGAGGGCGAGATCTTCCAGCGCGCCACCCTTGAAGGTGTGCGTAACGAACTGCAGCGCCAGTACGTTGCCCAGGGTCGCTACTCCGCGACCGTGGAAACGGAAGTCGTGCCGCAGCCTCGTAACCGTGTCGGCCTCAAGGTCAACATCAACGAAGGTACCGTGGCGGCCATTCAGCACATCAACGTGGTGGGCAACACCAAGTTCGCTGATGAAGACCTGATCGACCTGTTCGAGCTCAAGACCACCAACTGGTTGTCGTTCTTCAAGAACGATGACAAGTACGCCCGCGAAAAACTCTCCGGTGACCTGGAGCGCCTGCGTTCCTACTACCTGGACCGTGGCTATATCAACATGGATATCGCTTCGACCCAGGTGTCCATCACCCCGGACAAGAAGCACGTCTACATCACTGTCAACGTCAACGAAGGCGAGAAGTACAAGGTTCGTGACGTTAAGCTCAGCGGCGACTTGAAAGTGCCTGAAGACCAGGTCAAGGCCCTGTTGCTGGTGCAGAAAGACCAGGTGTTCTCGCGCAAGCTGATGACCACCACGTCCGAACTGATCACCCGTCGCCTGGGTAACGAAGGCTATACCTTCGCCAACGTCAACGGCGTGCCTACCCCCCACGATGAAGACCACACCGTGGACATCACCTTTGTCGTCGACCCAGGCAAGCGTGCCTACGTGAACCGCATCAACTTCCGTGGCAACACCAAGTCCGCGGACGAAGTGCTGCGCCGCGAAATGCGCCAGATGGAAGGTGGCTGGGCGTCGACTTACCTGATCGACCAGTCCAAGACCCGTCTTGAGCGCCTGGGCTTCTTCAAGGAAGTGAACGTCGAAACGCCAGCCGTACCGGGTGTGGATGACCAGGTTGACGTGAACTACGCCGTGGAAGAGCAAGCGTCGGGTTCGATCACCGCCAGTGTCGGTTTCGCACAGAGTGCCGGCCTGATCCTCGGTGGTTCCATCACCCAGAACAACTTCCTGGGTACCGGTAACAAGGTGTCCATCGGCCTGACCCGAAGCGAATACCAGAGCCGTTATAACTTCGGTTATGTCGACCCCTACTGGACCGCGGACGGTGTGAGCCTGGGCTACAACGCCTTCTATCGCACCACCGACTACAAAGACCTCGACGTCGACGTAGCCAGCTATGCAATCGACAGCCTGGGCGTAGGCGCCAACATCGGTTATCCGATCAGCGAGACCTCGCGCCTGACCTTCGGCCTGACTGCGCAACAGGATGAGATCAAGACCGGTGTGTACACCGTGGACGAGATCTTCGACTTCACTCGCAAGGAAGGCGACAAGTTCCTGAACTTCAAGGCGTCCGCCGGCTGGTCCGAGTCGATCCTGAACAAAGGCGTGCTTGCCACCCGTGGTCATTCCCAGAGCCTGACGCTGGAAGCAACGACGCCGGGCAGCGACCTGTCGTTCTTCAAGCTCGACTACCGTGGCCAGTTGTTCCAGCCGCTGAGCGATAACTACACCATGCGCCTGCACACCGAGCTGGGCTATGGCGACGGTTATGGTTCCACCAATGGGCTGCCGTTCTACGAGAACTACTACGCGGGTGGCTTCAACTCCGTGCGGGGCTTCAAGGACAGCACCCTGGGTCCACGTGGTACACCGAGCCGTGGCGTTGGTGTGACCGGTAACCAGGGCACCGTCGCTGACTCCGACAACGACCCGCTGCCATTCGGTGGTAACGTGTTGATCCAGGGTGGTGCGGAAATCCTGTTCCCGCTGCCGTTCGTCAAGGATCAGCGGTCCCTGCGTACTTCGGTCTTCTGGGATGTGGGTAACGTGTTCGACTCCAAGTGCGAACAGATCACCAACCCAAGCGGCGTGAAGTCACGGACTGAGTGCAACGACGTGAGCCTCAGCAACCTGGCGAGCTCGGTGGGTGTCGGTGTGACCTGGGTGACTGCGCTTGGCCCGTTGAGCTTTGCTCTGGCCATGCCGATCAAGAAACCGGATAACGCTGAAACCCAGATTTTCCAATTCTCCCTCGGCCAGACGTTCTAAGCGTCTGACCCAAGATAACGACAACGGATTCTGTAGGAGTACATCGTGCGTAAGTTGACTCAATTGGTTCTGCTGGCCACCGTGCTGGTAGCCACCCCGGCCTTCGCCGAAATGAAAATCGCCGTCCTGAACTATCAGATGGCCCTGCTGGAATCCGATGCGGCCAAGAAATACGCCGTGGATGCCGAGAAAAAATTCGGTCCGCAACTGACCAAGCTCAAGACGTTGGAAAGCAGCGCCAAGGGTATCCAGGACCGTCTGGTAGCGGGTGGCGACAAGATGCAGCAAGGCGAGCGCGAGCGTCTGGAGCTTGAGTTCAAGCAAAAGGCCCGTGACTACCAGTTCCAATCCAAGGAGCTGAACGAAGCCAAGGCTGTTGCCGACCGTGAAATGCTGAAACAGCTGAAGCCTAAACTCGACAGCGCCGTGGAAGAAGTCATCAAGAAAGGTGCCTTTGACCTGGTGTTCGAGCGTGGCGCCGTGATTGACGTCAAGCCTCAATACGACATCACCCGTCAGGTGATCGAGCGCATGAACCAGCTGAAGTAAGCCATGACCGCGACTATCAAGCTCGGCGAGTTGGCCGAGTTCCTGGGAGCCACCTTGCGTGGTTCCCCGGAGAAGGAAATTACTGGGCTAGCCACCTTGCAGGAGGCTGGCCCAGCTCAGTTGAGCTTCCTCGCAAACCCCCAATACCGTAAATACCTGGTCGACTGCCAGGCCGCAGCCGTGTTGCTGAAGGCCGCTGACGCCGAGAGTTACGCCGGGGATGCCCTGGTAGTGGCTGACCCCTACCTGTCGTACGCAAAGGCGTCGCATCTGTTCGACCCGAAGCCCAAGGCAGCAGGTGGTGTTCATCCGTCTGCGGTTATCGCCGATGATGCCCAGGTTGACCCTGCGGCCAGCATCGGTGCGTTTGCGGTGATCGAGAGCGGCGCACGCATCGCGGCCGGTGTAACGGTCGGTGCACATTGCTTTATCGGCGCTCGCTGTGTAATCGGCGCCGATGGTTGGCTGGCACCTCGCGTGACCCTGTACCACGACGTGCGTATCGGTGAACGTGTGGTCATTCAGTCGGGTGCGGTGATCGGCGGTGAAGGCTTTGGCTTTGCCAACTCGAAAGGCGCCTGGCACAAGATCGCCCAGGTCGGCGGCGTATTGATCGGCGACGACGTGGAAATCGGTGTCAACACGGCGGTCGATCGCGGGGCCCTGGCCGATACCGTGATCGGTAACGGCGTGAAGCTCGACAACCAGATCCAGATCGCCCACAACGTGCAGATTGGCGATCACACCGCCATGGCCGCCTGTGTAGGCATTTCCGGCAGCACCCGGATCGGCAAGCATTGCATGCTCGCCGGTGGCGTAGGGCTGGTGGGGCATATCGATATTTGCGACAACGTTTTCATCACCGGCATGACCATGGTCACCCACTCGATTACCGAACCGGGGGCCTACTCATCTGGTACCGCCATGCAGCCCGCAGCTGAATGGCGCAAGAGCGCAGCACGTTTGAGGCAGCTCGACGACATGGCTCGACGTCTCAAACAGCTGGAAAAGCGTGTTGGGGACGTGACCCCTGGCGGTAATGCTTCATCAGAAGGCTGATACCATTTCCATATCAAGTGTGCACAGCCGCTAGACTGCCTCCTTGATTTGCTAGCGGGGCGTGCGTTTAGTCGCCCGCCCCCAATCTTTATTACAGGCTTCCCCCCGAAATGATGGACATCAACGAGATTCGCGAATACCTGCCTCACCGTTACCCGTTCCTGCTGGTGGACCGTGTAGTGGACCTGAATGTTGAGGAAAAGCGCATTCGTGCCTACAAGAATGTCAGCATCAACGAACCGTTCTTCAACGGTCACTTTCCCGCGCATCCCATCATGCCGGGCGTATTGATCATCGAAGCAATGGCCCAGGCTGCCGGTATCCTTGGTTTCAAAATGCTCGACCTCAAGCCTGCCGACGGCACGCTTTACTATTTCGTGGGCTCCGACAAGTTGCGCTTTCGCAACCCGGTTACCCCGGGTGACCAGTTGATCCTGGAAGCCAAGTTCATCAGCTGCAAGCGCCAGATCTGGAAGTTCGAATGCCAGGCCTCGGTAGATGGCAAGCCGGTGTGCTCTGCCGAGATCATCTGTGCGGAACGCAAACTATGAGTTTGATTGACCCTCGCGCAATCATCGATCCGTCGGCCGTACTGGCCGCCGACGTTGAGGTCGGCCCCTGGTCGATCATCGGCGCAGGTGTGGAAATCGGCGAGGGGACTGTCATCGGGCCGCACGTGATCCTCAAGGGTCCGACCCGCATTGGCAAACATAACCGCATCTACCAGTTTTCCTCGGTAGGCGAAGACACCCCGGACATGAAGTACAAGGGTGAAGAAACCCGCCTGGTAATCGGTGATCACAACATCATCCGTGAAGGCGTGACCATTCACCGTGGCACCGTGCAGGATCGTGCCGAGACCACGCTGGGTGATCACAACCTGGTCATGGCCTATGCCCATATCGGTCATGACAGCGTGATCGGCAACCACTGCATCCTGGTCAACAACACCGCGTTGGCTGGCCATGTACACGTTGACGATTGGGCGATCCTGTCCGGTTTTACCCTGGTGCATCAGTATTGCCATATCGGCGCCCACAGCTTTTCCGGCATGGGCACTGCCATCGGCAAGGACGTTCCGGCGTTCGTCACGGTGTTCGGCAACCCGGCCGAAGCCCGCAGCATGAACTTCGAAGGCATGCGCCGTCGTGGCTTCAGCGAAGAGGCGATCCACGCCCTGCGCCGCGCCTACAAGGTGGTCTACCGTCAGGGGCTGACGGTGGACCAGGCGTTGATCCAACTGGCCGAGCCGGCAGCGTTGTTTCCGGAAGTCGCGGTGTTCCGTGACTCGATCCAGGCGTCGACCCGCGGCATCACCCGCTGATCATGGCTACTCTGCGTATCGCGCTGGTGGCCGGAGAAGCTTCCGGCGACATTTTGGGCGCAGGTCTGATGCGGGCACTCAAGGCCCGGCACCCTGCGGTGGAATTTATCGGTGTCGGCGGCCCGCTGATGCAGGCCGAAGGCCTGACGTCATACTTCCCCATGGAGCGTCTGTCGGTCATGGGGCTGGTCGAGGTGCTGGGTCGCCTGCGTGAGCTCCTGGCTCGTCGCAAGCTGCTGATCCAGACGCTGATCGAAGAAAAGCCCGACGTGTTTATCGGCATCGATGCGCCGGACTTCACCCTCAATATCGAACTCAAGTTGCGTCAGGCCGGGATCAAGACCGTGCACTACGTCAGCCCCTCTGTGTGGGCGTGGCGGCAGAAACGTGTGTTGAAGATCCGCGAAGGCTGCGACCTGATGTTGACCCTGTTGCCGTTCGAGGCCAGGTTCTACGAGGAGAAGGGCGTGCCGGTAAGGTTTGTCGGGCATACCCTGGCTGACAGCATTCCTTTGCAGGCTGATCGTGCAGCCGCGCGTGCCGAGCTGGGGTTGCCCGAAGGCCCGCTCGTTGCGCTGATGCCGGGCAGTCGAGGCGGCGAAGTGGGCCGTCTTGCCAGCGTGTTTTTCGATGCTGCCGAGCGCCTGCAAGCCTTGAAGCCCGGGATACGGTTCGTGTTGCCCTGCGCCAGCCCGCAACGGCGTGCACAAATCGAGACACTGCTGGTCGGTCGCAATCTGCCATTGACCCTGCTCGACGGCCAGTCGCACCTGGCCCTGGCGGCCTGTGATGCGGTGCTGATCGCTTCGGGCACCGCGACCTTGGAGGCCCTGCTCTACAAGCGCCCGATGGTCGTGGCCTATCGCCTGGCACCGCTGACCTTCTGGATTCTCAAGCGCATGGTCAAAAGTCCTTACATCTCCTTGCCCAACTTGCTGGCCCAGCGCTTGTTGGTGCCGGAATTATTGCAGGACGATGCAACCCCCGAAGCCCTCGCGCAAACCCTATTGCCCTTGATCGACGGCGGCGAAGAACAGACCCGCGGTTTTGACGACATTCACCGCACCCTGCGCCGTGATGCCTCGAACCAGGCGGCCGACGCCGTATTGACCTTGATCGGCCAAAAACAGGAAGCTTTATGAGCACGCAAATAGGCCTGGATTTCAGCCTCGTTGCCCAAACCCACGAACTGGTGGCCGGTGTTGACGAAGTGGGGCGCGGCCCGCTGTGTGGCGCGGTGGTGACGGCGGCCGTGATCCTGGATCCGAACCGTCCGATCCTGGGCCTCAACGACTCGAAAAAACTCACCGAAGCGCGTCGTGAAAAACTCTACGACGAAATCTGTGAAAAGGCCCTGAGCTGGCATATCGCCCGGGCCGAAGTCGAAGAAATCGACGAATTGAACATTCTGCACGCCACGATGCTGGCCATGCAGCGTGCCGTTGAAGGCCTGCATATCACGCCAAAACTGGCGATGATCGATGGCAACCGTTGCCCGAAGCTGGCGATGCCGGCTGAGGCGGTGGTCAAGGGTGATAGCAAGGTTCCAGCCATTGCCGCCGCGTCGATCCTGGCCAAGGTCAGCCGAGACCGTGAAATGGCTGCCTTCGAATTGATTTACCCCGGCTACGGCATCGGGGGCCATAAAGGCTATCCGACGCCCGTTCATCTGGAAGCCCTGGCCCGTCTCGGCCCAACGCCGATCCATCGGCGCTCGTTTGCCCCGGTGCGCCAGGCTTATGAGCTGCGCGAGAACCTCAGCGAGGTTTAGTCGCAAGGCTGATGTTTTTGCCAAGGCCCGGTACAATCCCGGGCCTTGTTGTTTCTAAGTTTCTGGACAGGATCACTATGCCGGCTTCATTCGTTCACCTGCGCCTGCACACTGAATACTCCCTGGTCGACGGCCTTGTACGGATCAAACCGCTGGTCAAGACCCTGGTGGGCATGAACATGCCTGCGGTCGCGGTTACCGATCAGAACAACATGTGCTCCCTGGTCAAGTTCTACAAGAACGCCATGGGCGCCGGCATCAAGCCGATCTGCGGCGCCGACCTGTGGCTGTCCAACAAAGACCCGGATAACCCCCTGAGCCGCATCAGCCTGCTGGCGATGAATGGCGTGGGTTATCGCAACCTCACCGAATTGATTTCCCGTGGCTTTATCGACGGCCAGCGCAACGGTTCGATCATCATCGAGCGCGAATGGGTCGCCGAGGCCAGCGAAGGCCTGATCATGCTGTCGGCCGCCAAGGAGGGCGAGATCGGTATCGCACTGCTGGGCGGCAATCCCCATGAAGCCGAAGTGCTGGCAAGGGAGTGGATGCAGGTCTTCCCCGACCGTTTCTACCTGGAAGTCCAGCGCACCAACCGCCCCAACGATGAAGAGCATCTGCACGCCGCCGTAGCCCTGGCCGACAAGCTGGGCGCGCCCTTGGTGGCGACCAACGATGTGCGCTTTATCAAGAAGGAAGATTTCGAGGCCCACGAAACCCGCGTGTGCATCGGTGAAGGCCGGGCCCTGGATGACCCGCGTCGTTCCAAGAACTACAGCGAAGAGCAGTACCTCAAGAGCGCGGAGGAGATGGCCGAGCTGTTCAGCGACCTGCCCGAGGCCCTGGAAAACTCCGTCGAGATCGCCAAGCGCTGCAATATCGAAGTGAAGCTGGGCAAGCACTTTTTGCCCAACTTCCCGATTCCCGATGGCATGACCATCGACGAGTATTTCCGCAAGGTGTCGTTTGATGGTCTGGAGGAGCGGCTCTCCGTCCTGCTGCCGAGGGACACCACCGAAGATTACGAGGCCAAGCGCCAGGTTTATGTCGATCGGCTGAATTTCGAGCTGGATATCATCATCCAGATGGGGTTCCCCGGTTACTTCCTGATCGTGATGGACTTTATCCAGTGGGCCAAGAGCAACGGCGTGCCGGTAGGCCCGGGCCGGGGCTCGGGTGCCGGCTCGCTGGTCGCCTATGTACAGAAGATCACCGACCTTGATCCGCTGGAATATGACCTGCTGTTCGAACGGTTCCTGAACCCGGAACGGGTGTCCATGCCCGACTTCGACGTCGACTTCTGTATGGACGGTCGCGACCGTGTGATCGAATACGTGGCCGAGAAATACGGTCGCAACGCCGTGAGCCAGATCATCACCTTCGGTTCCATGGCGGCCAAGGCGGTTATCCGTGACGTAGCGCGGGTGCAGGGTAAGTCCTACGGCCTGGCGGACCGCCTGTCGAAGATGATCCCGTTCGAAGTCGGCATGACCCTGGAAAAAGCCTACGAGCAGGAAGAGATCCTGCGCGACTTCATCAAGGTCGATGAAGAGGCCGCCGAAATCTGGGAGATGGCGCGCAAGCTCGAGGGCGTGGTGCGTAACGTCGGTAAGCACGCCGGTGGTGTGGTCATTGCGCCGACCAAGCTGACTGACTTTTCGCCTATCTATTGCGATGAAGAGGGCGGCGGCCTGGTCACCCAGTTCGACAAGGACGATGTGGAGGCGGCCGGCCTGGTGAAGTTCGACTTCCTCGGCCTGCGCACCCTGACGATCATCGACTGGGCACTCAAGACCATCAACCGCGACCGCGCCAAGGTCAACGAAGAACCGCTGGATATCGCCTTCATCCCGCTGGACGACAAGCCCACCTACACCTTGCTGCAAAAAGCCGAAACCACGGCGGTGTTCCAGCTTGAATCCCGCGGCATGAAAGAGCTGATCAAAAAGCTCAAGCCCGACTGCCTGGAAGACTTGATCGCACTGGTGGCCCTGTTCCGTCCGGGCCCGCTGCAATCGGGCATGGTGGATGACTTCATCAACCGTAAGCACGGTCGTGCCGAGCTGGCGTACCCGCACTCCGACTACCAGTACGAAGGCCTCAAGCCGGTATTGGCGCCGACCTACGGCATCATCCTGTACCAGGAACAGGTGATGCAGATCGCCCAGGTGATGGCCGGCTACACCCTCGGTGGCGCGGACATGCTGCGGCGTGCGATGGGTAAGAAAAAGCCCGAGGAAATGGCCAAGCAACGCGGCGGTTTCATTGAGGGTTGCGCCACCAACAATATCGATGCCGACCTGGCCGGTAACATTTTCGACCTGGTGGAAAAATTCGCCGGTTACGGCTTCAACAAATCCCACTCCGCCGCCTACGGCCTGGTGTCGTACCAGACCGCCTGGCTGAAAGCCCACTACCCGGCGCCGTTCATGGCTGCGGTACTTTCGGCGGATATGCACAACACCGACAAGGTCGTGACCTTGATCGAGGAAGTGCGCACCATGAAGCTGCGCCTCGACGCGCCGGACGTGAACGCCTCGGAGTTCAAGTTCACGGTGAACGACGAAGGCCGCATCATCTATGGCCTGGGCGCTATCAAGGGCGTGGGCGAAGGCCCGGTGGAAGCCATCACCGAAGCGCGCCAGGACGGACCGTTCAAGGATCTGTTCGACTTCTGCGCACGGGTTGACCTCAAGCGCATCAACAAACGTACCCTCGATGGTCTTATCCGCAGCGGCGCACTCGACCGTCTCGGCCCGTATTTCCATGATGAGCCGAAGGCGTACCAGGCGAATATCGACCGCAACCGCGCGGTGCTGCTCACCGCCATGGAAGAAGCGATCAAGGCCGCCGAACAGACCGCCCGCACCCACGACAGCGGCCACGCCGACCTGTTTGGCGGGTTGTTCGTCGAAGAAGATGCGGATGTGTATGCCAACCACCGCAAGGCCAAGGACCTGACCCTCAAGGAGCGCCTCAAGGGTGAAAAAGACACCTTGGGCCTGTACCTCACCGGTCACCCGATTGACGAATATGAAGGCGAAATCCGCCGTTTTGCCCGTCAACGTATTATCGACCTGAAGCCGGCGCGTGATACCCAGACCGTCGCCGGCATGATCATCGCCCTGCGAGTGATGAAAAACAAAAAGGGCGACAAGATGGGCTTTATCACCCTCGACGACCGCTCGGGCCGGATCGAAGCGTCGCTGTTTGCCGACGCCTTTCACTCCGCGCAGTCGTTGCTGCAGACCGACGCGATGGTGGTGGTGGAAGGCGAGGTCAGCAACGATGACTTCTCCGGCGGCCTGCGCCTGCGGATCAAACGGGTGATGAGCATGGAAGATGCGCGCACCAACCTGGCCGAGAGCCTGCGCCTGAAGGTGAAAACCGAAGCCCTCAAGGGCGATCAGCTACGCTGGTTGGGTGACCTGCTCAAGCGCCATCGTGGCGCGTGCCCGGTGACCATGGAGTACACCGGCAATGACGCCAAGGCCATGTTGCAGTTCGGTGAGACCTGGCGAATTGATCCCGCTGATGGCTTGATTCAAGCATTGCGTGACCAGTTCGGGCGAGACAACGTCTTCCTCCAATACCGTTGACGGTCAGAACGCCTGACCTCGGCTCAACATTTAATCTCGACCTAAACGCGCCTCTCCCTTAAGGTAGGGCGCGAATAGACAACCGGCTGGCCAGGCACTCCCTGGCCGTCGACCCAAGACGGACGCTTATGAACCCGAATTTTCTTGATTTCGAACAGCCGATCGCTGACCTGCAAGCCAAGATCGAAGAACTGCGCCTGGTCGGCAATGACAATTCGCTGAACATCGGCGATGAGATTGCCCGCCTGCAAGACAAGAGCAGCACGCTTACCGAAGACATCTTCGGCAAGCTGACCAGTTGGCAGATCGCGCGCCTGGCCCGCCACCCGCGCCGTCCGTACACCCTGGACTACATTCAGCACATCTTCACCGAGTTCGACGAGTTGCACGGCGACCGCCACTTCTCCGACGACGCGGCCATCGTGGGCGGTATCGCTCGCCTGGACGACCAGCCGGTCATGGTCATCGGTCACCAGAAAGGCCGTGAAGTGCGCGAGAAAGTGCGTCGCAACTTCGGCATGCCGCGTCCGGAAGGCTACCGCAAGGCCTGCCGCCTGATGGAAATGGCCGAGCGCTTCAAGATGCCGATCCTGACCTTCATCGACACGCCGGGTGCATACCCGGGTATCGACGCCGAAGAGCGCAACCAGAGCGAAGCGATTGCCTGGAACCTGCGAGTGATGGCCCGCCTGAAAACCCCGATCATCGCCACCGTGATTGGTGAAGGTGGCTCCGGCGGTGCACTGGCGATTGGCGTCTGCGACCAGTTGAACATGCTGCAATATTCGACCTATGCGGTGATCTCGCCGGAAGGTTGCGCCTCGATCCTGTGGAAAACCGCAGAAAAGGCGCCGGACGCTGCTGAAGCCATGGGCATCACCGCCGATCGCCTCAAAGGCTTGGGTATCGTCGACAAAGTGATCGCCGAGCCATTGGGCGGCGCCCACCGCGACCCGTCCGCCGCCGCCGCGACTATCCGTGCCGAGTTGGGTTCGCAACTGGCGATGCTCAAGAAGCTGGATAACGAAGCGCTGCTGGCCCGTCGCTACGAGCGCCTGATGAGCTACGGCCTCTAAGGCCGCAGCGGTACTAATGTGGGAGGGGGCTTGCCCCCGATTGCTGAGTGTCAGTCACTGTATTCACTGGCTGATGCTCCGCTATCGGGGGCAAGCACCCTCCCACATTTGCTTTGTGTATGCTTGGCTTGGGTATTCCAGATTTGCGGCGGTAACCTGTGATGAAACCGACTTTATCCGCCAAGCTCCTGCACGCCCTGGCCCCCTGGCGCAACGCCCCGGCTTGGCATATCGCCTTCTCCGGTGGTCTTGATTCCACTGTCCTGCTGCATCTCCTGGCCAACGCCGAAGCCCTTCCGCCTCTAAGCGCTGTCCATGTCCATCATGGCCTGCAAGCCGCCGCCGACACCTGGCCGAGCCATTGCCAGTCGGTGTGCGACAGCCTGGGCGTCCCCTTGCGGGTCATGCGCGTGCACGTGCAGCCCGGCGCCAGTCTTGAGCGTGCAGCGCGTGATGCACGTTACCGGGCGTTTACCGAGGTGATCGGGGCAGGGGAAGTGTTACTCACCGGCCAGCATCGCGATGATCAAGCCGAAACCCTGCTATTCCGCCTGCTGCGCGGTGCCGGGGTGCGAGGGCTCGCCGCAATGCCTGCGCATCGTCCGTTGGCAGGTGGTTTCCTGGTGCGGCCGTTGCTGGAGGTCTCGCGCGCCGAGCTGGAAGCCTACGCCGATGAGCATCAACTCACGTGGATTGAAGATCCTTCCAACACCGATCCACGTTTCTCCCGTAATTACCTGCGTCACCGCGTGATCCCGACGCTGACGGCGCGTTGGCCCCAAGCTTTCTCCAGTCTGGCCCGGACTGCCGACCACCTCGGTGAAGCCCAGGCGCTGCTGGGTGAACTGGCCTGCATGGACCTGCAAGCCGCCGATCAACCTTCGCGGTTTCCTTGGTTGGTGTTGCCATCATTGGACCTTGGTCCACTGCGCGAACTTTCCGATGCCCGCCAGCGCAATGTCCTGCGCCATTGGCTGGCGCCGCTGACCCGTTTACCCGACAGCGACCATTGGGCCGGCTGGTATTCCCTGCGCGACGCCAAGGGCGACGCGCAGCCCTTATGGCGTCTGGCTGATGGGGAGTTGCACCGTTGCGGCGCACGCATCTGGTGGTTGCCTCGCGGCTGGTCGGAGTTTTCCCACGCATCGGTGAGCTGGCCTGATCCGCAAAAGCCACTAGAGTTACCCGGCAATGGCCTGCTGGAAATGAGCGGCAAGGTGCCCGAAGGCCCGCTGGAGGTGCGTTATCGCCAGGGCGGCGAAATGCTTGAATTACCTGGCCGAGGCCGGCGTGACTTGAAGCGCCTGCTTAATGAACAGGGGGTGCCGGGCTTCATCCGTGGCAGATTGCCGCTGCTGTATCGGGGCGAGCAATTGCTCGGCGTGCCCCTCCTCACAGGACTCTGGGCCGCACCGAGTGAAGCTTGGCAATTACATTGGATGCCAGAGACCTGCGATCAAGGTTTGAGCTGATAGCGCCTTTCCGGTAGACTACGCTCCCTTCTTGATACAACTTCTGTGGATTCGCCTGAATCGCAGCAGTTGCCGATTACCAAGCAGTCTTTGCTGGGCGATTCCAAAAAATGTGTAGCGATCAACGTACCGGCAGTTTCACTGCTGGTCTGTCACAACGCGGCGGTTTTTTTGAAAGGTGCACTGTGATTAATGCAGGTGATCGGGGGCTTCGGCCTCTCTTCGCTTTCCCCGGCGGCTCGGACCGCTTTAACGCAGACTTCTAGGGTTTTTCATGACGCGCTACATATTCGTCACGGGCGGTGTTGTTTCTTCATTGGGGAAAGGCATTGCCTCCGCTTCATTGGCGGCCATCCTGGAGGCGCGGGGGCTTAAAGTCACCATGCTCAAGCTGGACCCGTACATCAACGTCGACCCGGGCACCATGAGCCCGTTCCAGCACGGTGAAGTGTTCGTCACACACGACGGCGCCGAGACCGACCTGGACCTGGGCCACTACGAGCGGTTCATCCGCACGACCATGACCCAGAACAACAACTTCACCACCGGCCGTGTCTACGAGCACGTGCTGCGCAAAGAGCGCCGTGGTGACTACCTGGGTGCAACCATCCAGGTGATCCCGCACATCACCGACGAGATCAAGCGCCGCATCATCAAGGGTGCAGGCGATGCCGACGTGGCGATGGTCGAGATCGGTGGCACCGTGGGTGACATCGAATCCCAGCCGTTCCTCGAAGCCATCCGCCAGCTGCGTTTCGAAGTCGGCGCCAAGCGCGCGATGCTGATGCACCTCACGTTGGTGCCGTACATCGCCACCGCCGGCGAAACCAAAACCAAGCCTACCCAGCACTCGGTCAAGGAACTGCGTTCCATCGGCCTGCAGCCGGACGTACTGGTATGCCGCTCCGACCACCCGATCGACATTTCCTCGCGTCGCAAGATCGCGCAGTTCACCAACGTTGAAGAACGTGCGGTGATCGCCCTGGAAGACGCCGACACCATCTACAAGATCCCGGGCATCCTGCATTCGCAAGGCCTGGATGATTTTGTGGTCGAGCGTTTCGGCCTGCAGTGCAACGGCGCGGACCTGTCCGAGTGGGAAGCCGTGGTTGACGCCAAGCTCAACCCTGAGCACGAAGTCACCATCGCCATGGTCGGCAAGTACATGGAACTGCTGGATGCGTACAAGTCGCTGATCGAAGCGATGAGCCACGCGGGCATCAGCAACCGTACCAAGGTCAACCTGCGCTACATCGATTCCGAAGACATCGAGAACCAGGGCACCGCGCTGCTCGAAGGTGTCGATGCGATCCTCGTTCCAGGCGGTTTCGGCCTGCGTGGCGTGGAAGGCAAGATCACTGCCGTGCAGTACGCTCGCGAGAACAAGGTGCCGTACCTGGGCATCTGCCTGGGCATGCAAGTGGCTGTTATCGAGTTCGCCCGTAACGTGATGGGCTGGAAAGACGCCAACTCCACCGAGTTCGACAGCAAGAGCGGCCACCCGGTCGTGGGCCTGATCACCGAGTGGGAAGACGCCACCGGTGCCGTCGAAACCCGTACCGAAAGCTCCGACCTGGGCGGCACCATGCGCCTTGGCGCGCAAGACTGCCTGCTGGAGCCGGGTTCCCTGGTTCACGGTTGCTACGGCAAGGACGTGATCGTCGAGCGTCACCGTCACCGCTACGAAGTGAACAACAACCTGCTGCCGCAGATCAAAGAGGCTGGCCTGAAAATCTCCGGTCGCTCCGGTGATGGCGCGCTGGTGGAAGTGGTCGAGGCCCCGGATCATCCATGGTTCGTCGCTTGCCAGTTCCACCCCGAGTTCACCTCGACTCCACGCGACGGTCACCCGTTGTTCAGCGGTTTCGTCAAGGCTGCACTGACGCAACACCAGAAGAAGGCGTAAACCTGATGGCCCAGAAGATCATTCGCGTAGGCGACATCGAGATTGCCAACGACAAGCCCATGGTGCTGTTCGGCGGCATGAACGTGTTGGAAAGCCGTGACATGGCGATGCAGGTCTGTGAAGAGTACGTCAAGGTTACCGAGAAACTGGGTATCCCCTACGTGTTCAAGGCCAGCTTCGACAAGGCCAACCGTTCGTCCGTGACCTCCTATCGCGGCCCGGGCCTTGAAGAAGGCATGCGGATCTTCCAGGACATCAAGCAAGCCTTCGGCGTGCCGATCATCACCGACGTCCACGAGCCTGAACAGGCTGCCGTGGTCGCCGAGGTGTGCGACATCATCCAGTTGCCGGCCTTCCTGTCGCGCCAGACCGACCTCGTGGTCGCGATGGCCAGGACCGGCGCGGTGATCAATATCAAGAAAGCCCAGTTCCTCGCGCCCCAGGAGATGAAACACATCCTGAACAAGTGCGTGGAAGCGGGTAACGACCAGTTGATCCTCTGCGAGCGCGGTTCGAGCTTCGGCTACAACAACCTCGTGGTGGACATGCTCGGTTTCGGCATCATGAAGCAGTTCGAATACCCGGTGTTCTTCGACGTGACCCACGCGCTGCAAATG
The DNA here is from genome assembly GCF_900177315.1 of Pseudomonas sp. LAMO17WK12:I1. NCBI lineage: Bacteria > Pseudomonadati > Pseudomonadota > Gammaproteobacteria > Pseudomonadales > Pseudomonadaceae > Pseudomonas > Pseudomonas sp. LAMO17WK12:I1. The sequence goes on from NZ_FWZV01000004.1 coordinate 127,605, forward strand.
CCCGGTGGTCGCGCCGACTCCGCCGGTGGGCGCCGTGCCCAGGTACTGGACCTGGCCAAGGCCGGCATCAGCCAGTCCCTGGCGGGCCTGTTCCTCGAAGCCCACCCGGACCCGGACAACGCCAAATGCGACGGCCCATGCGCCCTGCGCCTGGACAAGCTGGAGCCATTCCTGGCCCAGCTCAAGCAGTTGGACGAACTGGTCAAGAGTTTTCCGACGGTAGAGACCGCGTAAGCGTTGATTCTCCGGTAGACTTTCCCACGCTTTACGCTCAGGCCTACGGGCCTGAGCCTTGTCGCCTGCAAGCCTGCCCCGTTGTTCCACCCTTGCGGTCGGTCAAAAGATTTCCTTCAGCTGCGTCGTTTTCGTCAACTTTGGAGTGTTTACAACAATGGCAAAAATCGTCGACATCAAAGGTCGTGAAGTTCTCGACTCCCGTGGCAACCCCACCGTCGAAGCCGACGTGCTTCTCGATAACGGCATCATCGGCAGCGCCTGCGCGCCGTCCGGTGCTTCCACAGGTTCGCGCGAAGCGCTGGAACTGCGTGATGGCGACAAGAGCCGTTACCTGGGCAAGGGTGTCCTCAAGGCTGTAGCCAACATCAACGGCCCGATCCGTGACCTGCTGCTGGGCAAGGACCCGCTGGACCAGAAAGCCCTGGACCACGCGATGATCAAGCTCGACGGCACTGAAAACAAAGGCAGCCTCGGCGCCAACGCCATCCTCGCCGTGTCCCTGGCTGCTGCCAAGGCGGCCGCCCAGGACCAGGACCTGCCGCTGTACGCCCACATCGCCAACCTGAACGGTACCCCGGGTGTCTACTCGATGCCGGTTCCGATGATGAACATCATCAACGGTGGCGAGCATGCCGATAACAACGTCGACATCCAGGAATTCATGGTGCAGCCGGTCGGCGCCAAGACCTTCTCCGAAGGCCTGCGCATGGGCACCGAGATTTTCCATCACCTCAAAGCCGTGCTGAAAGCTCGTGGCCTGAGCACTGCCGTAGGTGACGAAGGTGGTTTCGCACCAAACCTGGCGTCCAACGAAGATGCACTGAAAGTGATCTCCGAAGCCGTGGCCAACGCCGGCTACACACTGGGCACCGACGTGACCCTGGCCCTGGACTGCGCCGCCAGCGAGTTCTACGAAGATGGCAAATACAACCTGTCCGGCGAAGGCCAGGTGTTCAACTCCGAAGGTTTTGCCGACTACCTCAAGGGCCTGACCCAGCGCTATCCGATCATCTCGATCGAAGACGGCCTGGACGAGTCCGACTGGGATGGCTGGAAGATCCTCACCGACAAGATCGGCGAGAAAGTCCAGCTGGTGGGTGACGACCTGTTCGTGACCAACACCAAGATCCTGAAAGAAGGCATCGACAAAAAGATCGCCAACTCGATCCTGATCAAGTTCAACCAGATCGGCACCCTGACCGAAACCCTGGAAGCCATCCAGATGGCCAAGGCTGCGGGCTACACCGCCGTGATCTCGCACCGCTCCGGCGAAACTGAAGACTCGACCATCGCCGACCTGGCCGTGGGCACTTCGGCGGGCCAGATCAAGACCGGCTCCCTGTGCCGTTCCGACCGTGTGTCCAAGTACAACCAATTGCTGCGTATCGAAGAGCAACTGGCCGGCAAAGCCAAGTACAACGGTCGCGGCGAGTTTCGCGGCTGATCGGTAAGTGGTAAAAAGTCGGTGGATTGCGTCGGAAAGATCACGAAGGTGCGAGTTTCGACGCTAATCTGATGGCGATCAAGCACAAGCCTGGTTCTTCCAGGCTTCGTGCTATCAGTTGCTGTAAAAGTTTTGCATGGCGTGTTTTTCCACTGGATACCCGATATTCGATGCGCAGTCCCAATTGGTTGTTCCTCGTCTTGCTCTTGTTGCTGGCTGGCCTGCAGTACCGCCTATGGGTAGGTAATGGCAGCTTTGCGCAGGTAAAAGACCTGACCCAGCAAATTGCCGACCAGCACGCCGAGAACGAACGCCTGCTGGAGCGCAACCGCGTCCTCGATGCCGAAGTGCTTGAGCTGAAAAAGGGTACCGAGACCGTTGAAGAACGGGCCCGTCATGAGTTGGGCATGGTCAAGGAGGGCGAAACCCTCTACCAGTTGGCCCAATGAGTTACCGTTTGCCGGCCTTCTGGGCCGTGATACCTGCCGCGGGCGTCGGTGCCCGTATGGCCGCGGACCGTCCCAAGCAATACTTGCAATTGGGCGGGCGCACTATTCTCGAACACAGCCTTGGCTGTTTTCTCGACCATCCCAGCCTCAAGGGGTTGGTGGTCAGTCTTGCTGCTGAAGATCCGTATTGGCCCGACCTGGCGTGTGCCGCTGACCCGCGTATCCAACGTGCGGACGGTGGTTCGGAGCGCTCGGGGTCGGTGCTCAATGCACTGCTGCAACTCAATGCCCTGGGCGCCGGCGATGACGATTGGGTGTTAGTGCATGACGCGGCGCGGCCTAATTTGAGCCGTGATGACCTCGACAAGCTGCTGGTCGAATTGGCGGACGATCCGGTGGGCGGCCTGCTGGCGGTGCCGGCTCGCGATACCCTCAAGCGTGTCGACAAGCAGGGGCGGGTGGTGGAAACCGTCGACCGCAGCTTGATCTGGCAAGCCTATACGCCGCAGATGTTCCGCCTCGGGGCCTTGCACCGCGCATTGGCTGACAGCCTGGTGGCCGATGCGGTGATCACCGATGAAGCCTCGGCGATGGAGTGGTCCGGGCAGGCGCCGCGCTTGATCGAAGGGCGCTCGGACAATATCAAGGTGACCCGGCCGGAAGACCTGGAGTGGCTGCGACTGCGTTGGGCGAATCGTCGTTAATCAACCGCTGTACTCCGGCCGCTCGGCCAAGCCCTCTTTCAAGAAATCCACCAACTTCCTGACCTTCGGCGACAAGTGCCGTTGTTGCGGATACAGCGCCCACACCGCCGTATTCGGCGGCTGATGCGCCTCCAGCAACGACACCAGCGCGCCGCTGTGCAGATGCTCCAGCACGTAATAGTCCGGCAGTTGGCATAACCCCACCCCTTGCAGCGCCGCATCCAGCACCGCTTGCCCACTGTTGCAGCGCCAGTTTCCCTGTACCCGTTGGGAAAATTCGCGCCCGTCCTGGGCCAGTTGCCAAATATCCGAGCTGCCGATCAGGCAGTTATGTCGACTCAATTCCGACAAGCTATGGGGCCGTCCGTACCGCGCCAGGTAGGACGGCGACGCGCACAGGTACATACGCCGAGGTGCGAGGCGACTGGCGACCATGCGCGAATCCTGCAAGCGCCCCAGGCGAATCGCCAGGTCGAGGCCTTCGTGCACCAGATCCAGTTGGCGGTTGCTCAATTCGATATCCACCCGCAATTGCGGGTACAGGCCCATGAACCGCGTCACCAGCGGCACGATGAAACGCTCGCCATAGGCCACCGCGCAGGTCATGCGCAACATGCCTTTCGGTTCGCTGGTGAGGTCGCCCACGGCGCGCAGGGCTTCTTCGCGGCCGTCCTGCAGGCGCTGGCAATGTTGCAGAAATGTCTGACCTGCTTCGGTCAGGGTCACCTTACGGGTACTGCGATACAGCAACCGCGTTTGCAGGCGCTCTTCCAGGCGTGCCACCTGGCGGCTGATGTGGGACGAAGACACACCCAGCCGCTCGGCAGCCGCCGTAAATTGGCTGCATTCGGCGACGGCAACGAATTCATCGATGCCTTCCCAGCGGTTCTCCAGCATAGCGATTATCCCTGTACAGCAATAAAGTTTTGCTTTTGCCTGGATTATTAATCATGGAGCCATGTTTTACACTCTCTCCATCATTTTTAACGCCCTGGAGAAACCTGGATGATCAAGTCCCGCGCTGCCGTTGCCTTTGAAGCCAAGAAACCCCTCGAGATCGTGGAAGTCGATGTGGCCATGCCCAAGGCGGGCGAAGTGCTGTTGCGTGTGGTCGCCTCCGGGGTTTGCCATACCGATGCCTACACCCTGTCCGGCGCTGACCCGGAAGGCATCTTCCCCTCCATCCTTGGCCATGAAGGCGGTGCGGTGGTCGAAGCCATCGGCGAAGGCGTGACTTCGGTGGCGGTGGGCGACCATGTGATCCCGCTGTACACCCCGGAATGCGGCAAGTGCAAGTTCTGCCTCTCGGGTAAGACCAACCTGTGCCAGGCCATTCGTTCCACCCAAGGCAAAGGCCTGATGCCGGATGGCACCACGCGTTTTTCCTACAAGGGTCAGCCGATTTTCCACTACATGGGCACCTCGACGTTCTCCGAGTACACCGTGCTGCCGGAAATTTCCGTTGCCAAAATTCCCAAAGAAGCGCCGCTGGAGAAGGTCTGCCTGCTCGGGTGTGGCGTCACCACCGGCATCGGTGCGGTAATCAACACCGCCAAGGTCAAGCCGGGTGACACCGTGGCGATCTTCGGTCTTGGCGGTATCGGCCTGTCGGCCGTGATCGGTGCGGTCAAGGCCAAGGCCGGCCGTATCATCGCGATTGACATCAACCCGGCCAAGTTCGAGATCGCCAAGCAACTGGGCGCTACCGACTGCATCAATCCGAAAGATTATGACCGCCCGATCCAGGACGTGATTGTCGATTTGACTGACGGCGGCGTGGACTTTTCCTTCGAGTGCATCGGCAACGTGCAACTGATGCGTGCCGCGCTCGAGTGCTGCCACAAGGGGTGGGGCGAGTCGGTGATCATCGGCGTTGCCGGTGCCGGCCAGGAAATCTCCACCCGCCCGTTCCAGCTGGTGACCGGTCGCGTCTGGCGTGGCTCGGCGTTCGGTGGCGTACGCGGCCGTACCGAGTTGCCAAGCTACGTGGAAATGGCCCAGACCGGCGAGATTCCGCTGGACACTTTCATCACCCACACCATGGGCCTGGAAGACATCAACAAAGCGTTTGACCTGATGCATGAAGGCAAGAGCATTCGTACCGTCATCCACTTCTGAGGTCGGCCATGAGTCTGGAAAACCTGTCGTGCCAGAAGAGCTTCGGCGGCTGGCATAAACGCTACAAACATCACTCCGATGTGCTCGGCTGCGACATGACTTTCGCCGTCTACCTGCCGCCGCAAGCGGAGCAGGGCGGCAAGCTGCCGGTGCTGTACTGGCTGTCCGGCCTGACCTGCACCGATGAGAACTTCATGCAGAAAGCCGGTGCCCAGCGCATGGCGGCGGAACTGGGGTTGATCATCGTGGCGCCGGACACCAGCCCACGTGGGCCCGGTGTACCGGGCGACCCGGATAACGCCTGGGATTTCGGCCTGGGCGCAGGGTTTTACCTGAATGCCACGCAGGAACCGTGGGCCAAGCACTATCGGATGCATGACTACGTGGTGCAGGAATTGCCGGCATTGGTTGAAGCGCATTTCCCGGCTTCGTACAAACGCGGTATCAGCGGCCACTCCATGGGCGGCCACGGTGCGTTGGTGTGTGCCCTGCGCAACCCTGGGCGTTACCTGTCGGTGTCGGCGTTTTCGCCGATTAACAATCCGATGGATTGCCCGTGGGGCCAGAAAGCTTTCTCCCGTTACCTGGGTGAAGAGCGCGCCAAATGGCGTGAATGGGATGCCTGTGTGCTGATCGGCGAAGCCTCGGAAAAGCTGCCGTTGCTGGTGGACCAGGGCGACCGCGACGATTTCCTTGCCGTGCAGCTCAAGCCCGAAGCCTTGCAGCAAGCGGCCAAGGCGGCCAGCCATCCGCTGGAACTGCGCCTGCAGCCTGGCTACGACCACAGCTACTTCTTTATCGCCAGCTTCATCGAAGATCATTTGCGACATCATGGTCGTGCTTTGCTCGGTTAATATGAGGCAAAAGTAGGTAGAATCACGCCCTGAATTAAATCGGGGCGTTTTTTTATGCGTATTGGCCACGGCTACGATGTGCACCGTTTCGCTGAAGGCGATTTCATCACCCTGGGCGGCGTGCGCATTGCACACCACCATGGGCTGCTGGCTCATTCCGACGGCGACGTTGTCCTGCATGCCTTGAGCGATGCCTTGCTCGGCGCGGCGGCGCTGGGCGATATCGGCAAGCACTTTCCGGATACCGATCCCACCTTCAAGGGCGCGGACAGCCGTGTCCTGCTGCGCCATGTGGTCGGCCTGATCCATGCCAAGGGCTGGAAGGTCGGCAATGTCGATAACACCATCGTGGCCCAGGCGCCGAAAATGGCCCCGCATATCGAATCCATGCGCGCACTGATTGCCGCAGACCTGCAAATTGAATTGGATCAAGTCAACGTGAAAGCCACCACCACCGAAAAGCTCGGGTTCACCGGTCGTGAAGAGGGCATCGCGGTGCACTCCGTCGCCTTGTTGCTGCGCGCATGAACGACCTGCAACTGCTGGGCCCGCGTGCCTATGGCGAGGCCCTGGGCAGCGCGGTCCTGAAGGCCACGGCTGAAGATTTCCAGGTCGACGAAGTGCTCGATATTCCGCTCAGCGGCGAAGGCGAGCACCTGTGGTTGTGGGTTGAGAAGCGCGGGCTCAATACTGAGGAAGCCGCGCGGCGTATCGCCAAGGCGGCTGGCGTGCCGTTGCGCACTGTCAGCTATGCCGGGCTCAAGGACCGTCAGGCGTTGACCCGCCAGTGGTTCAGCGTTCAATTGCCGGGCAAGGCCGATCCGGACATGAGCGGTGCGGAAAACGACACCCTCAGGATCCTGAAAACCGCCCGCCACAAGCGCAAGCTGCAGCGCGGCGCGCACTCGGCCAACGGCTTTACCTTGCGCCTGACCCAATTGGCCGGTGATACCGCCGCCATTGACGCTCGGTTGCAATTGATTGCCCAGTACGGCATCCCCAACTATTTCGGCACCCAGCGTTTTGGCCACAACGGTGGCAATGTCGTCGACGCGCGGGAATGGGCGGCGCGCAAGGCCCTCCCGGAGCAGCGCAATGTGCGTTCGCGGTTGTTGTCCACCGCGCGCAGTTTTCTCTTCAACAAAGTGCTGGCGGCGCGCGTCGCCGACGGTTCCTGGCAGCGCGCGCAAGTGGGTGATCTGCTGGCATTTACCGACAGCCGCAGCTTTTTTCCGGCGGGGGAGGCTGAGTGCAGCGACCCGCGCCTGGCGATCCTGGACCTGCACCCTACCGGCCCGCAGTGGGGCGAGGGTGATTCTCCGGCGACAGGCGCCACGTTTGAGTTGGAGCAGGCGGTCGCCGCCGGTGAAGCCGACCTGCGTGATTGGCTGGTGAGTGCCGGCATGAGCCAGGAACGTCGCATTCTGCGACTGCCCATTGGCGGGTTGACGTGGCATTATCCCGGGCCTGACATTCTGCAATTGGAATTCGTCCTGCCGGCCGGATGCTTCGCCACTGTCTTGGTGCGCGAGCTTGTTGATCTGGTGCCGGTGGGGCAGACGGACAGCCCATGCGTATTCTGATATCAAACGATGACGGTGCCACCGCACCCGGCCTTGCCGCGCTCTATGCTGCGCTGCAGGATTACGCCGAGTGCGTGGTGGTTGCCCCCGACCAGGACAAGAGCGGCGCCAGCAGTTCGCTGACGCTCGACCGTCCGCTGCACCCGCAGGTTCTGGCCAATGGCTTTATCAGTGTGAACGGCACCCCCACCGACTGCGTGCACCTGGCGATCAACAGTTTGTTGGACCAGGAGCCGGACCTGGTGGTGTCGGGCATCAACCTCGGCGCCAACCTGGGCGACGACGTGCTGTATTCCGGCACGGTGGCGGCGGCGCTTGAAGGACGCTTCCTCGGCCGTACCTCGTTTGCGTTTTCGTTGGCATCGCGGCAACTGGACAACTTGCCCACCGCGGCCTATTTCGCGCGCAAGCTGGTGGAGGCCCATGGCGCCCTGGACCTGCCGCCGCGCACGGTGCTCAACGTCAACATTCCCAATTTGCCCCTCGACCACATTCGCGGTATCCAGCTTACGCGCCTGGGCCATCGCGCCCGCGCGGCAGCGCCGTTGAAGGTCGTCGACCCGCGTGGCAAGGAAGGCTACTGGATCGCGGCAGCGGGCGATGCCGAAGACGGTGGCCCAGGCACGGACTTTCACGCGGTGATGCAAGGCTATGTGTCGATTACCCCGTTGCAACTTGATCGCACCTTCAGTGATGCCTTCAGTAGTCTCGATGGCTGGCTGGAGGGGCTGCGCTGATGGCTCGTGAACAAGACGACCTGCTGCGCCGGGGCATCGGGATGACCTCCCAGCGCACCCGTGAGCGTTTGATCCAGCGCCTGTACGAAGAGGGGCTTTCCAACGCCCAGGTGTTGGAAGTGATCCGGCGTACGCCTCGGCACCTCTTTGTCGATGAAGCCTTGGCCCATCGTGCCTACGAAGACACGGCATTGCCCATCGGCCATAACCAGACCATCTCCCAGCCTTATATGGTTGCGCGCATGAGCGAGCTGCTGCTGGCGGCGGGGCCGCTGGACAAAGTGCTGGAGATCGGCACCGGTTCCGGCTACCAGACGGCGGTGCTGTCGCAACTGGTGGAGCGGGTGTTCTCGGTGGAGCGCATCAAGGTGCTGCAGGATCGCGCCAAGGAACGCCTGGTGGAGCTGAACCTGCGCAACGTGGTATTCCGCTGGGGCGATGGTTGGGAAGGCTGGCCGGCGCTGGCGCCCTACAACGGGATTATCGTCACTGCCGTGGCCACGGATGTGCCGCAGGCGCTGCTCGATCAACTGGCCCCGGGAGGGCGGCTGGTCATTCCGGTGGGTTCCGGTGAAGTGCAACAATTGATGCTTATTGTCCGTGAAGACGATGGTTTTTCCCGGCATGTACTCGGCGCCGTGCGTTTTGTGCCGTTGCTCAATGGCCCGCTGGCCTGATCATTTTTCGCGGGCAGTGAATTCTGTTGGTGAGGATGTGTCTTACGGCGGGGTCTATCAAGTCAACATGATGGGCGGGGCGATTCAACGCGCTGAATGATTCGTTTCAGTCGCGTGACGGTAAAACTTCAATGCCCAGTTATACTTGCGTCATATTTCAAGCCTGATACAGGCATTCATGTTCAGCCACCACAAAGGGAGCGGCGGGTGAGTCTCACAGGTCTTGCGCAGCGTATGAGTAAAACAAGTTTTCAGCGACTGGTGCTTGGCCTTGTCTTTGGTTCCCTTCTGGTAGGGTGTTCCAGCTCGCCAAGCAGCGGTGCACGGGTGGTTGACCGCAATAACGCTGCACCACAAAAACCGACGGTGACCACCGGGCAGTATGTCGTGCGCAAGGGCGACACCTTGTTCTCGATTGCTTTCCGTTATGGCTGGGACTACAAGGCCCTCGCAGCCCGTAACAATATTCCTGTGCCCTACACGATACATCCGGGTCAGACGATTCGCTTTGACGGTCGCACCGGTTCTACCCCTACGGCAGTTGTGACAAACACCGGATCTTCGCCGTCGTCTTCGAGCAAAACCACCATCATTACCCGGCCTGCGGGTACCGCTGCGCCGAGTGTCGCGAACAAGCCGGCACCCGCGCCGTTGCCCCCCGCAGGGCCTGCGCCGACCGGTTGGGGATGGCCCTCAAATGGAGTGTTAATTGGAAAATTCTCTTCAAACGGCAGTTTGAATAAAGGCATTGATATTGCCGGGGATTTGGGACAGCCTGTTTTAGCTGCGTCTGATGGGACGGTGGTGTACGCCGGGAGTGGTTTGCGGGGCTACGGCGAGCTGGTCATCATCAAACACAGCGATACCTACGTCAGTGCTTACGGCCACAACCGTAGGCTGTTGGTTCGGGAGGGGCAGCAGGTCAAAGTCGGACAGACAATTGCCGAAATGGGATCAACTGGTACAGACCGGGTGAAACTGCACTTTGAGATTCGCCGTCAAGGGAAGCCTGTAGATCCACTGCAATTCCTACCCCGTCGTTGATATGTTGCACAGCCTGTTCCTCACGTAGAAGGAACAGGCTCCAGCGTTGCCAAGGATAAAGGCGTCGCTTGAGCTTGAGGTCGAACTCACCAAAGGACTATAACAATGGCTCTCAGTAAAGAAGCGCCGGAGTTTGACATCGACGATGAGGTTCTCCTTATGGAGACCGGCATCGCTACGGAATCGATGTCGAATGAGGGACCTGCTGTACCTTCAGTTCGCACCAAATCCAAGAACTCCACCGCGTTAAAGCAACACAAATACATTGATTACACCCGGGCGCTCGATGCGACCCAGCTGTACCTCAATGAAATCGGCTTTTCCCCTCTGCTGACTCCCGAAGAAGAAGTCCATTTTGCGCGCTTGTCGCAAAAGGGTGATCCGGCTGGGCGCAAGCGCATGATTGAAAGCAACCTGCGCCTGGTGGTGAAAATCGCCCGGCGCTACGTCAATCGTGGGCTGTCCTTGTTGGACCTGATCGAGGAGGGCAACCTGGGCTTGATCCGGGCGGTGGAGAAGTTCGATCCTGAGCGGGGCTTCCGCTTCTCGACCTATGCCACCTGGTGGATTCGCCAGACCATCGAACGGGCGATCATGAATCAGACCCGCACGATCCGGTTGCCGATCCATGTGGTCAAGGAGCTCAACGTGTACCTGCGGGCGGCACGTGAGCTCACTCAAAAACTCGATCATGAACCCTCGCCCGAAGAAATCGCCAACCTGCTGGAAAAACCGGTAGGGGAGGTCAAGCGCATGCTGGGTCTTAACGAGCGTGTGTCTTCGGTCGACGTCTCGCTGGGTCCGGACTCGGATAAAACCCTGCTGGACACCCTGACGGATGATCGTCCTACGGATCCCTGCGAGCTGTTGCAGGATGATGATCTTTCCCAAAGCATTGACCAGTGGCTGTCCGAGCTCACGGACAAGCAGCGTGAGGTGGTGATTCGCCGCTTCGGCCTGCGTGGCCATGAGAGCAGTACGCTGGAGGACGTAGGCCTGGAGATTGGCCTGACCCGTGAGCGGGTGCGGCAGATCCAGGTGGAAGGGCTCAAGCGCTTGCGCGAGATCCTGGAGAAGAATGGCTTGTCGAGCGAGTCGTTGTTTCAATAACGACGCCGCTTGAGTGCTTGAATGTGGGAGGGGGCTTGCCCCGATAGTGGTCTGTCAGTCAATGCAAGTATCGACTGCTACACCGCCATCGGGGGCAAGCCCCCTCCCACATTTTTTGCGCACGACATTTTATTCATGTATGCCCAAATCCCAGGCATAAAAAAACCCCGCTTTTAAGGGCGGGGTCTTTTTGACTGAGTCAGTACAAGTTAGATAACTTGAACTTCTTCAGCTTGCATGCCTTTCTGACCGCGGGTAGCGATGAAAGAAACCTGTTGGCCTTCTTTCAGGCTTTTGAAGCCGTCGGATTGGATAGCTTTGAAGTGAACGAACAGGTCGTCACCGGATTGTGGAGTGATGAAGCCGAAGCCTTTTTCATCGTTGAACCACTTAACGGTACCAGTTTGGCGATTAGACATGGTGTATCTCCTTGGACAAAGTTAACTGCGACTCAGGAAAAGCCCTGGCCGAGACTGAGTGCAAAGAGCAGGAAAAATTCTTGGAGATGGTTGGATCGAAATTCAACATATCGTGTAGAGATTCTCAGTGACACAAGCAGCACAGTGGCGCCACCTTAACCCTTTTTCCGGAACGTGCCAATGGTATTTCCGAAGGTTTCTCTATTTTCGTGACTGGCGGTGGTATTTACACACACTGGTTGCGGCAATGCGGGTCCCGGCCCCGCTGGCTGCGCCTTATGGCAGCCGGTGCGTTCATCAAGAAAAGCCCGACGCCCTTTGAACCCCAACGCCGGCCCCGGTAAGATGCCCCACAGAATTTTTCCACCTCGCTATTCAGGACACCCGCCATGAGCATCAAATCGGACAAGTGGATTCGCCGCATGGCGCAAGAGCACGGCATGATCGAACCGTTCGTCGAGCGCCAGATTCGTGGTGAAGGCGATGACCGCGTGATCTCGTACGGCGTTTCCAGCTACGGCTACGATGTGCGCTGCGCCGACGAGTTCAAGGTGTTCACCAACATCAACTCGGCGATCGTGGATCCGAAGAACTTCGACGAAAAGAGCTTCGTCGATGTGAAAAGCGACGTGTGCATTATCCCGCCGAATTCCTTTGCCCTGGCACGCACCGTGGAATTCTTCCGGATTCCCCGCGACGTGCTGACCATCTGCCTGGGTAAAAGCACCTACGCGCGCTGCGGCATTATCGTCAACGTGACGCCACTTGAGCCTGAGTGGGAAGGCCACGTGACCCTGGAGTTCTCCAACACCACCACCCTGCCGGCGAAAATCTACGCTAACGAAGGCGTGGCGCAGATGCTGTTCCTGCAGTCTGACGAGGCCTGTGAAGTGTCCTACAAAGACCGCGCCGGCAAGTACCAAGGCCAGCGCGGCGTCACCTTGCCACGCGCTTGATCGAAAGGTCCTACGCGTAAAGGGAATTAGTCCGCAGAAAGTGACTCTATTGGGTGTACTGCCTCGGTGCGTGCAAAACGCACCGAGCCACGCTTGAGGAGTGCCTTATGAAGATTGACCCGCGAATCAGCGCAGAACTTGCCCGGCTTGAACCCAACCAGATTGGCGTTCTGGCCTGGTCCCTGATGGCTGATCCCGCCTATGCAGGCGGCATCCCCGGCCAACCCGATGAAGATTGGCCACAGCAGCCCACCGAGCCCGGTGAGCCGACCCTTCCGGACGAGCCGCCTCCCGCACCGGTCGCCTGATACCCGCAAGGCCGGTCAGCGCACCTGCCACACCTGGTGATCGCCGATGACAAAGATTCGGCGGTCATTGTCCTGCTCCACCGTATGCCCCCCGGTAAACGCCCCAAACGCCGGCAGCAGGCTGACGCGTGTGCCGAACTGGAAACACGGCAGGCGCAGGCTCTGCCGGCCCTTGCCGCGTAAGCGATACGCCGGGTGCACATGCCCCGCCAGCACATGGTGGCTGGCATGGGCGTGCGGTTCGTGTTGCAGGGCGAAAGGGCCCATCAACAGGGGCTCCGGGACCACTTCGATGTTCAAGTCAGCCGGTGGGTCGCCCGCGCGTTTATCGTGATTACCGCGAATCAAGGTCATCGACAGGTCGCAATGACGTGCTCGCCAGGCTCTCAAGGCGCTGAGGGTGCCGCTGGCGTGGGAGCCGGGCCCGTGGAGGAAATCGCCGAGAAAGATTACCTGGGCGCACGGTACGGCCGCCAACAGCCGATCCAGGCGCTGCAGATTCTCGGTGGTGGTGCCTTGCGGTACCGGCTGGCCCAGGCTGCGATAGGCCGATGCCTTGCCAAAGTGTGCATCGGCGATCAGCAGGCACTGGCGCGCGGGCCAGTAGAGCGCCTTATCCGCCAACAGCCACAGCTCTTCGCCCTCCAGCGTCACTGAGCACACCATCAGCGTTTGCCGTTATCGGCGACTTTTTCCAAGTCCTTGACCATCCGCGCAATGCGCTCCGAGAGTTTTTCCGAACTCATGCTTTCGCGCATCCGTTCTACCAGCAGTGGGAAGGCCAGGGGCGTAGGACGTTCGATCCTATGCACGTCCAGTGTCAGCGCCGAGAGGCGAAGCAAGGTCTCTTCCAGTCGACGAATATCCAATTCGTCGCGCAGGACTTCTTCCCCCGCCTGGGCCAGCAACAGGTTTTGCGGGTCATATTGCTTGAACACTTCAAAGAACAACCCGCTGGATGCCTGCACCTGGCGCGTGCTTTTCGGCGCGCCGGGGTAACCGGCAAACACCAGCCCGGCGATACGCGCAATCTCGCGAAAGCGGCGCAGGGCGAGTTCCCCGGCGTTCAGGCTGGCTGCTACGTCTGCCAGCAACTGCTTCGGGCTCAGCAGCGCCCCATTCAGCAAGCGTGGCCAATCCAACTCGGTGGCGCTGAGCAACTCCAAGCCATAATCGTTGACGGCAATCGAGAAGGTCACAGGCTGCTGCTGGCTGACCCGCCACGCCAGCAGACTCGCCAGTCCCAGGTGCACCTGGCGGCCGGCAAACGGGTAGAGGAACAGGTGCCAGCCCTCCCGCGATTTCAAGGCTTCGGCCAACAAGTGCTCGCGCGTCGGCAAGCCGGACCAGCGCAATTGTGTCTGAAGCAGGGTTTGCACAGCCCGCATTTCCGGCCCCTCGTAGACCCCGTGCGCGGCCGCATCGAAGCGCTCCACCACGGCTTGGGCCAGCTCATTGGAAAGGGGCATGCGCCCGCCATTCCAGCGGGGTACGGCAGCTTTTTTGGCGCTGCTGCGGCGCACATAGGCGGTCATGTTTTCCACCCGCACCAATTCCAGCAGGCGTCCGGCAAACAAGAAGCCATCACCCGGCTTGAGGCGTGCGATAAAACCTTCCTCGACACTGCCCAGGTTCTTGCCACCGCCGCCCTTGCTCCAGAATTTCAGCTGGATACTGGCGTCGCTGACAATGGTGCCCACGCTCATGCGATGGCGGCGCGCAAGCCGGGCATCGGGGACGCGCCAGATGCCGTGCTCGTCCGGCGCCACGCGGCGGTAATCCGGGTAAGCGGTCAGCGATAAGCCGCCATGCCGTACAAAACCCAGGGCCCAGGCCCAATCGGCCTCGCTGAGGTCACGATAGGCCCAGGCGCCACGCACCTCCGCCAGCAGCGCCTGCGGCGTAAAGCCACCGCCCAGGGCCATGCTCACCAAATGTTGTACGAGCACATCCAACGGCTTGTGGGGCGATTCGCGGGCTTCGATGCGCCGCGCTGCAATGGCGTCCTGGGCCGCAGCGGCTTCCACCAGTTCCAGGCTGTGGGTCGGCACCAGGGTCACCCGCGACGGCCGTCCGGGTGCATGGCCGGAGCGCCCGGCGCGTTGCATCAGGCGCGCCACGCCTTTGGCCGAGCCGATTTGCAGCACGCGCTCCACCGGCAAAAAATCCACCCCCAGGTCCAGGCTGGAGGTGCACACCACCGCCTTGAGCTGACCGTCTTTCAACGCCCGCTCCACCCAGTCGCGGGTCTCGCGGGCCAGCGAACCATGGTGCAGGGCAATCACCCCGGCCCAATCCGGGCGTGCATCGAGCAGCGCCTGATACCAGATTTCCGACTGCGCCCGCGTGTTGGTAAACACCAGGCAACTGCTGCTGGCGTCGACCTCGGCCACCACCTGCGGCAGCATCTTCAAGCCGATATGCCCAGCCCAGGGAAACCGCTCGGCGAAGGGCGGCAGCAAGGTGTCGACGTGCAACTGCTTGGCCGTTTGTCCCTGCACATTAATCCCGTCCCCTTGTGGGACCAGCACTTCCAGGGCGTGGGACTGGTTACCGAGGGTGGCCGAAATGCCCCACACCATCAGTTCGGGATGCCAACGCCGCAGCCGCGCCAACGCCAGCTGCAACTGCACGCCGCGCTTGTTGCCGATCAGCTCATGCCATTCATCCACCACCACCATGCGCAGGTGCGCCAGGCTCGTTTCGCTGTCGGCGCGGGCGAGCATCAGGGTCAGGCTTTCCGGGGTGGTGACCAGGGCGGTGGGCTGGCGTCGGGTTTGCCGGGCACGCTCGCTGCTGCTGGTATCGCCGGTGCGCAGGCCGACGCTCCAGGGAATCTGCAAGGCCTCGAGCGGCGCTTCGAGGGCGCGTGCGGTGTCGGCGGCCAACGCACGCATGGGCGTGATCCACAGCACGGTCAGTGGCTCAGCCGGCGGTTTGCGTTTACCGGTGGCGGGCGGTCGGGTGATCGCGAAACGGTTGAGGGCGGCAAACCACAGGGCGTAGGTTTTGCCGGCGCCGGTGCTGGCGTGCAGCAAGCCCGAGCGGCCGTCCTTGACCGCCGTCCATACGTCTTTCTGGAAAGCGAACGGCTTCCAGCCTTTGGCGGCAAACCACGTTTTGGCGAAGTCGAGGGGTTTTGCCATGGGGCGGCGAACGCTCTGGAGGGCCTATTCCACAGACCCTCCAGGCGTCGCAAAGGTTTACTTCAAATTGCCGCTCAGGAACTGTTGCAGGCGTTCGCTCTTCGGATTGCCCAGCACATCCTCCGGCGCGCCTTGCTCTTCCACCAGGCCCTTGTGCAGGAACAGCACCTGGCTGGATACCTTGCGTGCAAAGCTCATTTCGTGGGTCACCATGATCATGGTGCGGCCTTCCTCGGCCAGGCCCTGGATGACCTTCAACACTTCACCCACCAACTCCGGGTCGAGGGCCGAGGTGGGTTCGTCGAACAGCATCACTTCCGGCTCCATGGCCAGGGCACGGGCGATGGCCACCCGTTGCTGCTGGCCACCGGACAGGAACGCCGGGTATTGGTCCGCCACGCGTGCCGGTAAACCCACTTTGTCCAGGTAGCGACGGGCGCGGTCTTCGGCGTCCTTTTTGCTGCAACCCAGCACCCGGCGCGGGGCCATGGTGATGTTTTCCAGCACGCTCATATGGCTCCACAGGTTGAAATGCTGGAACACCATCGCCAGTCGCGTGCGCAGGCGCTGCAGTTCGGCATCGTCGGCCACGCGCATGCCGTGGCGGTCGCTGACCATGCGGATCGGCTGGCCGTCGAGGGTCATGGCGCCGTCGTTGGGGGTTTCCAGGAAGTTGATGCAACGCAAAAAGGTGCTTTTGCCCGAGCCGCTGGCGCCGATCAGGCTGATCACATCACCGGTCCTGGCCTTGAGCGAGACGCCTTTGAGCACCTCATTGTCGCCATAGCTTTTATGCAGGCCTTCAACGGTCAATTTGTACATGGGGCGTGCATCCTCAAGGCGAAAGTAGATAGCCGCTGCGGTAGGCCTCGGTGCCTGCGACATGGCCGATGACCATCCCGGCAGTGGCCATGCGGCGCAGCGAACGGGCGTAAAGCAGGCCGGCCTTCTGGCAGTGCACGGGCGTTACGCGGTCGGTAATGGGGTCGATGATTTCGGCGATCAGTTGCCCGGCTTCCAGGTATTCACCGGGCAGGGCGCTGAACACCAGCAGGCCGCCCACCGGCGTTGCCACGGGTTCGACGCCCGCCAGCGGCGTGGCGGGGTAGGGCAGTTCGGGCAGCGGTGCGGCGTCGCCGGCAATCGCGCCGAAGTGAATCAGGTAGTCGATGATTGCCTGGCAGTCGAGGGCGGCCAACCCATGGTTGACGTCGCCCTGGCCACGCAGTTCGACGGTCACCGAAAAACTGCCCATGGGAATCGGGAAGCGCGCGCCAAAGCGTTGTTGCAGCTGCCACCACACTAGGGTGAAACACTCATCGAAGGATTGCCCGCCGGAATCGGTGGCAAGCAGATTGGCCTCCGAGCCGATATAGCGTGCCAGCGGTTCCACCTGCGGCCAGGCTTCGGGCGTGGTGTAGAGGTGCGCCACGGCTTCGAAGTCGCAATGCAGGTCCAGCACCATGTCGGCATCGCAGGCCAGGCGTTGCAGCACCAGCCGTTGAGCGAGCAATTGGGTCGTGGCGGTTTGCCCGGCGAGGGCGGTGCTCAACGCGGCACGGATCAGCTCGACGTTGTGCCGGGGATCATCCCCGAGCAACGCTTCGACCTGGTCGCCCACTTCTTCGCTGAGGTCGACAAACAGGCGATTGAAGTTCTGCCCGCTTTCCAACTCGTAGCGGCCCAGCGGGGTGTCCATCAACACCTGTTCCAGGCCTGCCGGATTGGCGATGGGCACCAGCACGATCTCGCTCAGTAACCGCCCGGCTGCCGCCAGCTCGGCCAGGCGCACCTTCAGGTGCCAGGCCACCAGCATGCCCGGCAGTTCATCGGCATGCAGCGATGACTGGATATAGACCTTGCCCTCGGCGTGTTCGGGGCCGAAGTGGAAACTGTGAATCTGCCGCGCCGTGCCTGGCACCGGCGCGATCAGATCGTGTACCTGATGATGCATGAAGGCTCCTTAATGGCTGGGCCCGAGAAACGCCAGCCAACGGCGCTCCGCCAGACGGAACAGACCGACCAGGGCAAAGGTCACGGTCAGGTAGATCAGCGCGGCGATACCGAATGATTGGAACGTCATGAACGTGGCCGAGTTGGCGTCCCGTGCCACCTTGAGGATGTCCGGAATCGTCGCGGTAAACGCTACCGTGGTCGAGTGCAGCATCAAGATCACTTCGTTGCTGTAGTAGGGCAACGAGCGGCGCAACGCCGAAGGCATGATGACGTAGGCGTACAGCTTCCAGCCGCTTAAACCGTAGGCCTTGGCCGCCTCGACTTCGCCGTGGGCCATGCTGCGGATGGCCCCGGCGAAAATCTCCGTGGTGTAGGCGCAGGTGTTGAGGGCGAAGGCCAGGATCGTGCAGTTCATCGCATCGCGAAAGAACGCATCCAGCAGCGGTTGTTCGCGTACGGCGGCGATGCTGTAGATGCCGGTGTAGCAGATCAGCAACTGGATATAGAGCGGCGTGCCACGGAACAGGTAGGTGTAGAACTGCACCGGCCAGCGTACCAGCGGGTTGCGCGATACACGGGCGATGGACAGCGGGATCGACACCACAAAGCCGATGACCAGGGCGGCGCTGAGCAGCCACAGGGTCATGGCCAGGCCGGTGATGTGCTGGCCGTCGCTATAGAGGAAGGGGCGCCAGTATTCCTGCAAGAGTTCGATCATCGCACCGCCTCCCGTGAGCCTGCGGAGTAGCGACGTTCAAGACGACGCAGGACGAAGTTGGACGCGCTGGTGATCAACAGGTAGATCAGCGCGGCGAGCACCAGGAAGTAGAACAGTTGGTAGGTGCTTTTGCCGGCATCCTGGGCGGCCTTGACCAGGTCCGCCAGACCGATGATCGACACCAGGGCCGTGGCCTTGAGCATCACCATCCAGTTGTTGCCGATACCCGGCAGGGCAAAGCGCATCATCTGCGGGAAGGTCACGTAGCGAAAGCGTTGCCCGCGCTTGAGGCCGTAGGCCGTGGCGGCTTCGAGCTGGCCACGGGGCACGGCGAGGATTGCGCCGCGAAACGTCTCGGTGAAATAAGCACCGTAGATAAAGCCCAGGGTGATCACCCCGGCGCTGAATGGGTCGATCTCGATGTATTCCCATTCCATGAAGTCGGTCAGGCCGGTGAGCCAGGTTTGCAGGCTGTAGAAAATCAACAGCATCAGCACCAGGTCGGGTACACCGCGAATCAGGGTGGTGTAGAGCTGGGCGGGGATACGCAGGAAGGGCAGGCTGGAAAGTTTGGCGCTGGCGCCGAGCAGGCCCAGCAATACGCTGACGATCAGGGACAGCACCGACAACTTGATGGTCATCCAGGTGCCTTGCAGCAACAACGGGCCGAAACCCTTCAGGCTGAGTGCGCTCAGCCCGAGGGTTTGCAACAGTTCTTCGAACATAAATCAGGACCTATGGCGATAAAAAAGCGCCCCTTGAGAGAAGGGGCGCCCCAGGCATTATTTGCCGCTGTACAGGTTCAGATCGCCAAAGTGTTTCTTCTGGATGGTGGCGTAGGTGCCATCATCGTGTAACGCTTTGATACCTTTATCCAAAAGGGCCTTCAGTTCAGTGTTACCTTTTTTGATACCGATGGCGGTTTTCGATGGCAGCAATGGGTCATCGATGGCGGCGCTGACTTCATAGCCGGCACCGGCCGGAGACTTCAGGAAGCCCAGTTCGGCCTGCAGCATGTCCTGCACGGAAGCGTCGAGACGACCGGAAGTCAGGTCGGCGTAAACCTGGTCCTGGTTGGCGTAGGCCTTGGTGGTCACACCGGCTTTATCCAGTACCGCCTTGGCGTAGGCTTCCTGGATGGTGCCTTGCTCGTAGCCCACGGATTTGCCCTTGAGGGACTCTGGGGTCGAGTACCCCGCGCCTTTCTTGAACACCAGCGAGGTCGGGCCGGAGAACAGCTCGCTGGAGAAATCGATGGCCTTCTCGCGCACCGGGGTCACGGTCATGGACGAAATCACTCCGTCGAACTTGTTGGCTTTGAGGCCTGGAATCATGCCGTCAAAGTCACTCTCGACCCACTTGCACTTCACTTTCAGTTCGGCGCAGATCGCATTGCCCAGGTCGATATCGAAGCCTACCAGGCTGCCATCGGCCGCCTTGGATTCGAACGGTGCGTAGGACGGATCGACACCAAAACGCAGTTCCTTGTATTCCTTGGCCAGCGCGGTACCGGCGGCCATGCACAGAGCCAGTGCAGAAAGGGTCAGCAATGCTTTTTTCATTATTTAATCCCTGGAAACCAAGATAAGCGCTTGTGGCGCGTTTAGGACTGTTACTGAACGGTGTCAGACGGATCACGAGTAGCAATTTCTGCACCATAGTTCCGAATGAGCGTTTTAAAAGGTGGGACAAGGGAGTCATGAGTGTAGGAGATGCCCGAAAATGGGCATTGAAAATCGAGCGCACTATTTCGGAACATTTGGAGATCCGATTGTGGGAGGGGCGGTGTTCTGGGTCAGGCCAGTAAGTCCTGCAGGGTGGCAAGGCTATCCGCCTCATCCACTGCCTTGTCCTGGCGCCAACGCAACATCCGCGGAAAGCGCACCGCAATCCCGCTCTTGTGCCGCTTGGAAAGGGCAATGCCTTCAAACCCCAGCTCGAACACCATGCTGGGCGTCACGCTGCTGACCGGGCCGAACTTCTCCACGGTGGTCTTGCGCACGATGGCGTCGACCTTGCGCATTTCTTCGTCGGTCAGTCCTGAGTAGGCCTTGGCGAAGGGCACCAGCGTGCGTTCACTGCCGGGCGGGCCATCCCATACGGCGAAGGTGTAGTCGCTGTAGAGGCTGGCGCGCCGGCCATGGCCGCGTTGGGCGTAGATCAACACCGCATCGACACTGAAGGGGTCGACTTTCCACTTCCACCAAAGGCCCATGTCCTTGGTGCGGCCCACGCCGTACAGGCCGTCGCGAGCCTTGAGCATCATGCCCTCCACGCCGAGGCTGCGGGAGGCTTCGCGTTGCAGTGCGAGGTCCTGCCATGTGGCGCCCGTCAGCAGGGGCGAGGGCTGCAACACGGGTTGGTTGCACTGGGCAATCACCTGTTCCAGTTGGGCGCGACGTTCGGCCTGGGGGTGGTTGCGCCAGTCGTTGCCCTGATGTTCCAGCAGGTCATAGGCGAGGAGCGCAACCGGGGCATCGTCGAGCACTTTTTTGCTCAGGGTCTTGCGACCGATGCGCTGCTGCAGAAGGGCAAAGGGTTGTACCGAGTCCTTCCACACCACGATCTCGCCGTCGATCACCGTGCCATCAGGCAGGCCACTGACCAGGCTGTGCAGTTCGGGGAAGCGCTCGGTCACCAGCTCTTCGCCCCGCGACCAGATCCACAGCCGGCCTTCGCGCTTGACCAGCTGCGCGCGAATGCCGTCCCACTTCCATTCCACCTGCCAGTCGGCGGGGGAACCGAGCAAGGCGTCGAATTGCTCCACCGGTTGCGCCAGCCCGTGGGCGAGAAAAAACGGATAGGGCTGTCCGCCCCGTTGTGCATGCTCGTCGGATGATTCGGCGGCGATCAGCTTGAGGTAGCCTTCGGCTGTCGGTCGGTTGGATAAATCGGTGTAGCCCACCAATCGCTGCGCGACGCGCTTGCTGTCGAGGTCGGCCATGGCCGCGAGCGCACGGGTGACCAGCAATTTGGACACGCCGACGCGAAAGCTGCCGGTGATCAACTTGATGCACACCATCAGGCTCGGCTGGTCCAGTTGCGCCCATAACGCCGGTAACCGTTCGGCCAGGTCCAGGGGCGACAGGCCACGCAGCGGCAGGAGTTTTTCTTCCAGCCATATGGAGAGGCCGTCCTCGGAGGTGTAGGTGGATTCCGGTAGGAGCAGGGAAATCGTCTCGGCCAGGTCGCCTACCGATTGGTAGCTCTCTTCGAACAGCCACGGCTCGATGCCGGATGCTTCGGTGGCCATGTCCCGCAGCAGACGCGTCGGTACCAATTGCCGCGGTCGTCCGCCGGACAGGAAATACACCGCCCACGCAGCGTCTTCAGGCGGCGCTTGCAGGAAGTAGGCTTGCAGGGCCGCGAGCTTGGCATTGCTGGAGGTGGTGGCATCGAGGTTGGCGTACAGCTCGGCGAAGGCTTTCATGCCGTGGCCTCCTCTTCGTCATCGCCGTATTCGGTAGTGAAGCCCTGGGCATCCAGGCCTTTTTCCCGCAGGTGGCGTACCAATACGCCGACGGAGCCGTGGGTGACCATCACCCGTTCGGCGCCGGTTTGTTCGATCGCCCACAGCAGCCCGGGCCAGTCGGCGTGGTCCGACAGCACGAACCCTCGGTCCACCCCGCGCCGCCGCCGGGTACCGCGCAGGCGCATCCAGCCGCTGGCGAAGGCATCGCTGTAGTCGCCGAAGCGCTTGATCCAACTGCTGCCACCGGCGGAAGGCGGCGCGATGATCAGGGCCTGGCGCAGCAATGGGTCGGTCTTTTTGAATTCGCCGGCGTAGAGGGTTTCGGGAATATAAATGCCGGCCTCGCGGTACACCCGGTTCAGCGGCTCGACCGCGCCATGGCTGAGGATCGGCCCGATGCTGGCGTCGATGCCATGCAGGATGCGCTGGGCTTTGCCGAAGGAATAACAGAACAACACACTGGCTTTGCCGGCGGCAATATTGCCCGTCCACCAATCGTTGATCCCGGCGAAGATCTGCGCCTGGGGCTGCCAACGGTAGATCGGCAGGCCAAAGGTGGATTCGGTGATGAAGGTATGGCAACGCACCGGTTCGAAGGGCGCGCAGGTGCCGTCCGGTTCCACTTTGTAGTCGCCGGACGCCACCCAGACTTCGCCTTGGTACTCGAGGCGCACCTGGGCCGAGCCAAGTACATGCCCGGCCGGATGGAAGCTCAGGGTCACGCCGTGGTGGACGAGTTTTTCGCCATAGGCCAGGGTTTGCAGGTTGATGTCCTGGCCCAGGCGCGAGCGCAGGATGCCTTCGCCAGGGGCGGCGGCCAGGTAGTGTTGATTGCCCGTGCGGGCGTGGTCGCCGTGGGCGTGGGTGATGACGGAGCGTTCCACGGGACGCCAGGGATCGATGTAGAAATCTCCGGCGGGGCAGTAGAGGCCTTCGGGCCGGGCGATGACAAGGTCCATGGGGTGACCGGGGCGATGGGCTTATCAGGTATGAGGCGGGGGCGAGCGCAGAAGTTCTATCTGAATGCATGCAGTCCAAATGTGGGAGGGGGCTTGCCCCCGATAGCAGTGGTTCAGTCAAAACATCGGTGACTGATACACCGCTATCGGGGGCAAGCCCCCTCCCACATTTGGATCCGGTTTCACCAGGTTGAAGTCAGGTCACTTGCCTGGGGTCAGGGTCAACCTGGCCTTCCCATATACTTTCTCGAAGTTCTGCGGCTGCATCGGGAAGCTCAGGTATTGCGCCTTGAGCGACGGGTCGATGCCATTGGCGTAGTTCGGGCTGGCCGGGTTGCCGGACTGGCCGATGCCACCCTGGCCCATCATCGGCTCCAGCTGGCCGAAGTCGACGATCATGCGCAGCGCCGGCACCTGGGTGGTGGTGAAATCCTGGCCCCAGCTGTATGGCGCCGGGTTCAAGGTGTTGTGGTCGCCACCGGACGCCAGCGGGCCGCGAATCACTTGGCCGCTGGTGTTTTTCCAGGTGGTGCTGTGCAGCTTGCCCCACTGCCAGGCCTTGTGGTCAGCACCCAGTTGGCTCTCGCCGGCGGTGATCGCGGCGGCCAGGCTGCGGGCGAGGATGGCGGGTTTGTCTTCTTTTTGCGCGGTGCGCACGTCGTCCCAGAACGGGCTGTCTTCGCGGCCCAGCAGGTGGTCGGCCTGGGCGGCATAGGACAGGTTGGCGTTGCTGACAAAGGCTTTCCAGCTGGCACTGTTTTCCGGCCCCAGTTCGTCGAGGAAGATCTGCCGGGTGCTTTCCTGCAGGAACAGTTCGTAGAGCGCCGCGTCGGCGGACGTCGATACCAGGCGACCATCGAACGCCATCAGGCGCTTCAGTGCTTCCCGCGCCTTGGCCTGCTCGGGGGCTGGCAGCGCATCAATCGCCTGCTTCAAGGGCTGGGCCATGCCCGGCGCCTGGAACATGGTCTTGAGCTTGGCGGCAAAGGTGGTGGTCTGGTCGTATTGCATGGCGATCATGCTGCGGCTGTCGTGCTTGCCCGCATTGGCCAGTTGCGCCAGGCGCTCGCTGCGCTCCGGCGCATCCCAGGAGTTGGACAGCTGCATGCCGTAGCCGCGCGGCGCGGTGCGTTGGTTGGCGGTGCCGATCCAGCCTTGGGCCGGGTCCTGGTCATAGGGGTGCAGCATCGCGTCGGCGTAACCGTCCCAGTCAAAGCGCGTATCCCAGCCGGGCGAGGGCAGCAGGCCTTCGCCTTCGCGGCGGTTGGGGAAGCGGCCGGTGACCTGCCAGCCAATGCTGCCGGCGTCAGCGAAGACCATGTTCAAGGCAATGGCGCGAATGTTGCGGGTTGCGTCCGAGGCCTTGCCGGCGTTTTGCGCGCGGGACAGGTCGAAGAATGCGTCGAGGCTCTTGTCATCCTTGAAGTCGGCGGTTTGCAGGGCCAGGCCAAAACCGCTGGTCAGGGCCTGGCTGCTGTTGAGCAGGGCACCGTGGCGGGTTTCGTACACCACTTCGCGAATCGAGCGTTGACCCTTGACGAAGAAAGTTTCATTACGCACCGCTGCCGGCAGCCATTTTCCGTTGTTCTCGTAGTACAGCGCGCTGCCCTGGCGTTTGACCTTCTCCAGGAACAGGTCCTGGGTATCGCCCTTGACCGTGCTCATGCTCCATGCCACGTTGCCGTTGAAACCGGACAACAGGGTCGGCAGGCCGGCAATCGAGGCGCCGACGGCCTGGTATTTCGGTGCGCGAATCTGCACGTAGTTCCACGGTGACGGCGCCTGCGGCTGGGCGGCGAGGTCGCCTGCCAGCAGGCTCTTGCCGCTGCGGCTGCGTTGCGGGCCGATGGCCCAGTTGCTCGACGTGGTAACCGCCAGCGAGTTGAGGCTGCTCAATTGCTGGCTGACCGCGTCCAGCCCGGCCAGGCCGGTGATCTGGCTGAGGTTCACGCCCTTGAGTTTCTCGGCCTCGGCCAGGGGGATCGGCTCATCCGGCGCGCTCGGTGTCAGCCAGGCGAGTTTGTCCACGCCGACCTTTTGCGCCAGCAGCAACGACGCCAGCTCTTCCTGCAGGTTGGCCGACTCGCTGAAATTCAGCAGGCAGAACAGCAGCGCCGAATCCTCCGGCCTCCAGTACTCAGGCTTGTAGCCGGTCTGGGCCAGGTCCGGCGGCAGCTTGTCGCGGTAGCGGAACAGGTAGGCGTTGACGCCACGGGCATACACTTCGAAGAAGCGCTTGAGACGCGGAGACGAGGCGTTGTACAGCTCGCCGGCGCTTTTTTTCAGGTTGACCGCGCGCATGAAGCGGTCCACATCCAGCACCTCAGGCCCGGACATTTCCGCCAAACGGCCCTGGGCCAGCAGGCGCAGGCTGACCATCTGGGTGATACGGTCACTGGCGTGTACGTAACCGAGGCTGAACAGCGCGTCGTGGAAAGTGTTGCTTTCGATCAGCGGCATGCCCTGGGCGTTGCGGCGTATCGAAACATTCTGTGCGAGGCCCTTGATCGGCTGTACGCCGGCCACTGGCGGCAGGGTCTCCTGGGTGCTCTGGAGCTGGCAACCGGCCAGGCTTAATGCACTGGCCACTGCCGCGGCAACGCCGAACCGGGGAAGAAAATGTGAGAGGGCTGGCGAGGCCATGGCAAAGCTCCTGCGGGGGGTAGCGTCAGTAAAGGCGCTACGTTAGTGAGCGCGGTGAAACGACGCAAGCAGGAGTTTGGGTAAAGCGTTAGATCTTGAGTCGCACCGCCCCTCCCACCTGTTGACCGCGCACGACTTCAGGTCAGGATTCAGGCGGATTGACCTTTTGGACTAATTCATACGCCCGAACCGTCGCTGGCCGTTCCTTGATGCTATTGAACCAGCGATGAACGTGTGGGAAATCTTCCAGGCGCTGGCTCTGCCACTTGTGGGAAACGATCCACGGATAGATCGCCATATCGGCAATGCTGTAGTCCTCACCCGCCACGAACGCACGGTCCGCCAGACGTCGGTCCAGCACACCGTATAGACGGGCGGTTTCATCTACGTAGCGCTTGATCGCGTAGGGGATTTTCTCCGGTGCGAACTGGCTGAAATGATGGTTCTGACCCGCCATCGGCCCGAGCCCGCCCATTTGCCAGAACAACCATTGCAGCGCTTCCTGGCGACCGCGCAGGTCTTTTGGAATGAATTGACCGGTTTTTTCCGCGAGGTACAGCAGGATCGCGCCGGATTCAAACAGCGAGATCGGCGCGCCGCCGTCGCTCGGGTTCTGATCGACGATGGCCGGGATGCGGTTGTTGGGGGCAATCTTCAGGAAGTCCGGCTTGAACTGGTCGCCCTGGCCGATGTTGATCGGGTGCACGTTGTAGGGCAGACCGGCTTCTTCCAGGAACAGCGATACTTTGTGACCGTTGGGGGTGGTCCAGTAATACAGGTCGATCATGAAGCTCTCCAAAAGTGGTGATGCTTGAGCGAATGCCTGTAGGTATAGGTAAAGGTGGGAGGGTGGAAATTCAATCAAACATTTGCGTCTACCCTTAGACGCTTTCGATTTGGAATGCGATGCAGCTGTGGAAGGGAGCGAACTCCCTCACACACACGTGGGCCCTCAGCGCGATTTACGCGCCGTGGCACTTCTTGAATTTTTTCTCACTGCCGCACGGGCAAGGATCGTTGCGGCCAACGTCCTTCAAAGCATTGCGCACCGGCTCCTGGTGAGCGTGGCCGCAGTTCGGGCCGTGGACATGGCCGTGGTCGTGATCATGGTGATCATGATCATGGTTGCAGTCAGGACCATGGACATGGGGTTGCTGAGTCATCGATGTCGCTCCGGAATAAAATCGCCGGGGATTATCTCGCCATTGTGGTTCACCTGCACGTCATAACCGATGAATAATCCGGTTTTCAGTTCACCCTCCAGACGATACGGCACAGGCTGGTCGGGTTTTTTCAGCATCTGCACCACGTCGCGGATCTGCGGCCAGAGGTTGGTGCGCACCGACACCTTGAAAAATGCATGGCCCTTGGGCGGTACCGTCAGCCATTCATTGGACTCGCCTTCGGTGAGCACAAAGTCATCCAGGGTGACCTTGTAGATCAGCCCACGCACGGTCAGGTCCGAGTCGTCGCGGTTATCCACGCGAAAGTACAGCTTGAATTTCTGCTCCAGCAGCTTGGCCCGCACCACTTCGACTTTCACCAGGGAAACGTGGGGCGGGGGCGAATCGTCTTCGAACCAGGAGGCGCAACCGGTCAGGCCGAAGGTTAACGCCAGCATCAAGCTGTAGATCCGAAGCATGGCGTGAGTCCTATGGTGGTTAGAGATAGCTGGAACAACACTTCTTGAATTTTTGCCCACTGCCGCACAGGCACGCATCGTTGCGTCCGGTTTTCACTTCCACCGTGGGGTCGATGAAGTACCAGCGCCCTTCATTCTGTACGAAAGAAGACTGCTCGCGGTGGCTATGTTCTCCGGTGCTGTCATGCCAGCGTGCGGTGAAGGTCACGAAGGCGTGTTCCGGCTGGCCGCCGAACACTTCGGAGCTTTCAACCTCCAGGCCGAGCCAGGTGCTCTGGGCGCTCCAGGCGCCGATGGCCTCACGGTCCAGGCCAGCCTGTTGCGCGGGCAAAGTGGTGGCGACCAGATAGTCCACCAGGCCCAGCACATAGGCGCTGTAGCGTGAACGCATCAGGGCGCTGGCGCAGGGTGCCGGGTGCCCGGCGTGATAATGGCCGCAGCAGGCATCCAGCAGGTTGCCACTGCCGCAGGGGCAAATGGATGTACTCATTAATTACCACCAATACTTTCCGAAGTTTTCCGGGTTGGCCCAGAAACGGGCGTTGAGCCAGTCCGGCACCTGTTTATAGTCAAGCAGATCGTAGGTAAACAGCGTCAGCACCTGCTCATCGCGCTGGAAACGCTCGCCGGCCTGCAGCGCCAGGGAGAAGAAGTCGGTTTCCTTCCAGCCGCAGGCGCCCAGGTCCACCAGCACCGCAATGCGGCTGGCGTTGAGGTTGCGGATGCCGCCGAGCAAGGTCAGGCCTTGGGGTTTTGGCAGGTGCTCGAGGCAATCGACCACCAGCGCCAGGTCAAACCGTTGGGCCGCCAGTGCTTGCGGCAATGGCCCTGGCGCGGCGCAGAACACCTGGGTGTCAGGGTGTGCGTCCTTAAAGGCGTCCAGCGCCGGGAACTGGCTGGCACCCAACAGCAACAGGCGTTTGGGCTGGTGCAGATCGAGCAAGGCGGCCAGCGCTTGCTGGGGAGTACGGGCAGAAATACCAGCGGTCATCAGAGATCCTCACATCAGGACCCTAGAGACTAGCGCGGCTGAGCGTGCGGGCCTAGAGCGGGTGGCTGCGAAAAGTCCTACGTGGGCGACGATCCCCAATGAATACGGGGGGCTTGGCGTAGTGGCGCAGTTGAAAAGAGCGGTCTTTACTCCACCCATCGGCCCCCGCCGATCCCCTCAGGAGAAAGTCAGATGAGCATCATGCGGACAGCTCTACCCTTGGTTCTGCTAACCGGAGTATTGACAGGTTGCGCAGGCTTGCAAAAAACCGATTGGCCTACCTGTGCCGCTGTCGGCGGTGTGACCGGTGCAGCGATCGGTGCGACTGAAAGCTCGGCCTACGCAGGCTATGGCGCGTTGCTGGTCGGCGGCATGGCCGGCGCCTATTGCTGGGTGCACGGCGATGGCGACGAAGATGGCGATGGCGTGCCGGACAGCCGCGACAAGTGCCCGGGCACCCCGAAAGGCGTGCAGGTTGACGCCAATGGTTGCCCACCGGCACCGCCGGCGGCGGTGGTCGAGGAGGTGGTCGTGGTCAAGGAAGAAACCATCGTGATCCGCGATGTGCACTTCCAGTTCGACTCGGCCAAGTTGACGGCGGCGGATAAAACCAAACTTGACACCATTGCCACGCGCCTGAAACAGGAAGCCCCGAGCGCCCAGCTACGGGTCAGTGGTCACACCGACAGCGTCGGTAAAGACGCCTACAACCAGAAACTCTCGGAAAAACGTGCCCATTCGGTCACCGATTACCTGATCGGCGCCGGGGTGCCCCGCAGTGCCTTTGTATCTGTCACCGGGGCGGGCGAAAGCCATCCGGTCGCCGACAACAAGACCGCTGAAGGCCGCGCCCTGAACCGCCGCACGGAAATCCAGATCAACCGCTGACAGCCCTTGCCCCTGTGGGATCCACAGGGGCATTGCCGGCCACCCTCGCTTGAACCGCTCCCTCTCAAGTTTTTTGAACCTTCACTGGCAAATCGCCTGTAGAAGTCGTTACTGTGCGTCCAAAGAAAAATTTGAAAACATTCAGGAGCCCCATGATGCGTAAGGTTTTTCTGTTGGCCCTGTTGGTCAGCCCCGTTGCCCTGGCCCAGAGCGTCAGTGTCGAAACCAACTCATTGATGCGCCTTCCCTCCAGCACCAGCGTGTTGCAACTGGAACGCCTGGACGTGGCGGACTACGGCACGTTGCTGATTCCAGCCACCATCAGCCAAGTCACGGTGGATGAACTGCACCTGGGCCGCGACGCACGCATCGCAATTGTTCCTGGCAATACGGCGCTGCAATTGCAGGTGCGGCATGCGCAACTTGAGCAGGGCAGCCAGATCACCTCGCGCGGTGCTCCCGGCACCCATGAAAAACCGGCCAAGGCCGGGCGTGACCTGACCTTGCGCATCAACTCGCTGACGGCTGAAGAACTCTCGGTGGATGCCCGTGGCGGCGCCGGTGCCCAAGGGTATGCCGGGCTGGATGGCGCCAATGGCGTGGATCCTGGGTGCACCTGGGGCTCGGCGGGGCGCGGTTTCAATGGCGATAACGGCGGCGATGGCCTGCCGGGTGGGGCGGGTGCACAGGTGCGCGTGGAGTTGCCGAAGGACTTCCCGGCTGAACACATCAAGGTCTGGGTGGATGGCGGTGCTGGAGGTTTGGCCGGCACGGCCGGCAAACCGGGCAAAGGCGGGGAGTCCAAAGGCTGCCTGGTGTACCGCGCCGATGGTGGCGAGAAGGGCCGGCCAGGGTTGGAAGGGCAGCCGGGGCCATCTGGGCCTGCGGGTACCGTGACTATTCAGCGGCTCTAAGTTCTAAAGAGCTGCAAGCTTCGAGCTTGCAGCTTGTGACTGTACTCAGAACATCGGCCGAGCCGATGCAATCGCCACCACCACCAACCCCACGATCAGGTTGATCCCCACCAGCTTGCGAATCTGCCCCAGTGCAGCCGCACCCGCCGGCCAATCCTCAGCCGCCACCGCCGCCTTCAGTTGCGGAAACTTCAGCGCCTGGATACGGATAAACAACGCCGTCATCACCAGATACAAACCCATCATCACCTGCACATAGCGCGGTGCGCTTTCAAACCCGCTGAAGCGCAGGTGCAGCAGGCCGACGCCGCTGATCGGCAAAACCAGCACTGCCACCCATACCCACACGAAAAAACGTTGAAACACATTGGCCCACAGCTTGAGTCGGGCAGGGCCCTCAAGGGCCGCCACAGCGGCTGGGCGCAGGATCATCCAGGCGAAAAACATGCCGCCGACCCAGATCAGGGCGGCCAATACATGCAGGGTGTAAACGAGGCTAAACGCGGTCATTGTGGTACTCCGTTCTGCGCGGGATTAATTAGCGGGGTATGATAGCGGCCGATCCGAACCACTGAAAATTTATCCAGCGTTTTTTGCGCCCGACTATCCATGATCAGCACTGAACTCAAAACCACGATCCAGGGCGCCTACACGCGTTTTCTCGAAGCCAAGAGCTTGAAACCGCGCTACGGCCAACGCCTGATGATCGCCGAAGTGGCCAAGGTCCTCGGGGATATCGACACCGATGACGAAGGCCGCCGCGAAGGTGAGCCCGCCGTCGTGGCCGTCGAAGCCGGTACCGGTACCGGCAAGACCGTGGCCTACAGCCTGGCTGCGATCCCGACCGCCAAGGCCGCCGGCAAGCGCCTGGTGATCGCCACTGCCACCGTCGCCCTGCAGGAGCAGATCGTCTACAAAGACCTGCCCGACCTGATGCGCAACAGCGGCCTGAACTTCACCTTCGCCCTGGCCAAGGGCCGTGGCCGCTACATGTGCCTGTCCAAGCTCGACGTGCTGCTGCAGGAAGGCCACGCGCAAACCGCCACGGCGTCGCTGTTCGAGGAAGAAGGCTTCAAGATCGAGGTGGATGAGGTCAGCCAGAAGCTGTTTACCAGCATGATCGAAAAACTGGCCGGCAATAAATGGGACGGCGACCGCGACAGCTGGCCCACCGCCCTCGAAGATGCCGACTGGGCACGCCTGACCACCGACCACAGCCAGTGCACCAACCGCCATTGCCCCAACTTCGGCCAGTGCGCCTTCTACAAGGCTCGCGAAGGCATGGGCAAGGTCGACGTGATCGTTACCAACCACGATATGGTCCTGGCCGACCTGGCCCTGGGCGGCGGTGCCGTGTTGCCGGACCCGCGTGACACCCTTTACGTGTTCGACGAAGGCCATCACCTGCCCGACAAGGCTATCGGCCACTTCGCCCACTACACGCGCCTGCGTTCCACCGCCGACTGGCTGGAAACCACCGCGAAGAACCTGACCAAATTGCTCGCCCAGCACCCGCTGCCCGGCGATCTGGGCAAGTTGATCGAGCAGGTGCCGGAGCTGGCGCGGGAGATCAAGACCCAGCAACAGTTCATGTTCAGCGCCTGCGAGCAGGTGGCCGACTTCAAGCCCGGTGAAGATGTGGAAGGCCGTGAGCGCCCGCGCCACCGCTTTGTCGGTGGGATGATCCCCGAGCATATGCGCGAAATGGGCATCGAACTGAAGAAAGGCTTTTCCCGTCTTACCGACCTGTTCACCCGCCTGACTGACTTGCTCAAGGAAGGCATGGACGGTGAGGTCAACATCGGCATCGCCAGCAACCAGGCCGAGGAATGGTATCCGCTGTTCGGCAGCCTGTTGTCCCGTTCCCAGGGCAACTGGGAGCTGTGGACGGCCTTTACCGTCGAAGACCCCGAAGACAACCCGCCCATGGCCCGCTGGCTGACCCTGTCGGAAAGCGGTGCGTTGTTTGATATCGAGGTCAACGCCAGCCCGATCCTCGCCGCCGAGATGCTGCGCCGCAACCTGTGGAACGTGGCGTACGGCTGCCTGGTGACCTCGGCCACGCTGACTGCCCTGGGCACCTTCGACCGCTTCCGCATGCGCGCGGGGCTGCCGAAAAAGGCCGTCACGGCGGTGGTGCCAAGCCCGTTCCATCATGCCGACGCCGGTGTACTGCGGGTGCCCGATCTCAAGGCCGACCCACGGGATGCACCGGCGCACACCGCGGCGATCATTCGCGACCTGCCCTCCCTGGTGGAAGGTTCGCGCGGCACCCTGGTGTTGTTCTCGTCGCGCAAGCAGATGCAGGACGTGTTCGACGGCCTCGACCGCGACTGGCGCAAGCAGGTGTTTATCCAGGGCAACCTGTCCAAGCAGGAAACCCTGAACAAGCACAAGGCGCGGGTCGATGGCGGGGATTCCAGCGTGCTGTTCGGCCTGGCGAGTTTTGCCGAAGGCGTGGACTTGCCCGGTGCCTACTGCGAACACGTGGTGATCGCCAAGATCCCGTTCTCGGTGCCGGATGATCCGGTCGAGGCCGCATTGGCCGAATGGATCGAAGCGCGGGGCGGTAACCCGTTCATGGAGATCTCGGTGCCGGATGCTTCCTTGAAGCTGGTGCAGGCCTGCGGTCGCTTGCTGCGTACCGAGGAAGACCGGGGCACCATCACCTTGCTCGACCGCCGCCTGGTGACCCAGCGCTACGGCAAGGCGATCCTGAATGCGTTGCCGCCGTTCCGGCGCGAAATTTCTTAAGCCATCGTGGGCGAATTCGCCCACTTCGTGGTCTATCTCACTGCTATCGATTTATGTCATCAGGCTATTTACCGGCCGTTTGGGAGAACCTTGTTCGTATGATTCGCACGCTGCCCGCCCTTTTTGCCCTGCTGTTCACTGCGCCCTTGATGGCCGCGCCCGCGGGGCAACAGACATTGTTCAACTTCGTCCGGCCTGCCGATGTGGTCAAGGTGGCGACCCAG
The DNA here is from genome assembly GCF_900177315.1 of Pseudomonas sp. LAMO17WK12:I1. Lineage (NCBI taxonomy): Bacteria > Pseudomonadati > Pseudomonadota > Gammaproteobacteria > Pseudomonadales > Pseudomonadaceae > Pseudomonas > Pseudomonas sp. LAMO17WK12:I1. The sequence goes on from NZ_FWZV01000004.1 coordinate 160,552, forward strand.
GACGCCAGCCTGCCGCAATACAACGCCGAACAAACCCCCGAAGGCGAGGTGTTGCGTCGCATCACCTTCAACCCGGCCGCCGAGCCGAGCCTGGTGCTCAGCCCACAGGCCGGTGCCTGGGACTGGTCGCAGTCCGGCGCCATGAGCCTGCGTATCCAGAGTGCCATGGACTGGGCGCTGACCCTCTACGTCAAGGTGCAGAGCAGCGATGGCAAGACCCTGGTCAGCCGCATCGACCTGCCGGCCGGCCCCGCCCAGACCTTGCTGGTCCCGCTGCAAGCCAGCTCGCCGTTGAGCCAGGGCATGAAGGCCGGCCCGCCGATGCCGATCACCGTGGATGGCCAGCGCGTGTTGCTGGCCAGCAGTGCTGGCGAGATCGACCGTAGCCAGGTGGTCTCGGTGACCCTGTCGATGATCAAGCCCAACGCCGCGCAAAGCATCCTGCTGGAGCGCTTTGGTGTGCAGGACAGTGAGCCGGTGCTGAAGGCGGCCTACAGCGAACTGGTGGATACCTATGGTCAGTCCACCCGTGCGCGCTGGCCGGAAAAGGTCAGCAGCGACGAACAGCTCAAGGCGGCTGCGGCAAAGGAACAAACCCAACTGCAGGGCTGGCTGGCCGCGCGTGATAAATCCGCATTGGACACGTTCGGCGGCTGGAACAAAGGGCCGGCGTTCAAGGCCAGTGGCTTTTTCCGCACCGAAAAGCGCGACGGTCGCTGGTACCTGGTGACTCCGGAAGGCCATCCGTTCTATTCCCTGGGTGTCAATACCGTGGCCCCGGACAACAGCCAGACCTACGTGGCCGGTCGTGAGTGGATGTTCGCGGCGCTGCCAAAGGCCGGCGAACCCTTCGACAAGTACTACGGCAGCGGCGATAACCGCACCGGCAATGGTGCGGGCGAAGGTCGTGGCTTCGCTGCCGGGCGTTGGTACGATTTCTACGGCGCCAACCTGCAGCGCACTTATGGCGGCGAAGGGTTCGACCAGAAACGCTGGGTGACCCATACCCTCGATCGCCTGCAAGCCTGGGGTTTCAACACCGTCGGCAACTGGAGCGACGGCGCGTTGGCCACTGCCGATCGAGTGCCGTACACCTTGCCGCTGTCGATCGTCGGCGACTACGCCAGCATCAGCACCGGCACCGACTGGTGGGGCGGCATGCCCGATCCGTTCGATCCGCGTTTCGCCATGGCGACCGAGCGCGCGGTGGCCATTGCCGCCCGCGACCACCGCGACGACCCCTGGCTGATCGGCTTCTTTGCCGACAACGAACTGGCCTGGGCCGGCCCCGGCGATGATCCGAAATCCCGCTACGCCCTGGCCTACGGCACCTTGCGCATGACCACCGACGTACCGGCCAAGCGCGCGTTTCTCAAGCAATTGCGTGACAAGTACCGCAACGAGCAAGGCCTGTCGAAAGCCTGGGGCATCGAGTTGGCGGGGTGGGAGCTGATGGAAGATCCGGGCTTCGAACCGCCGATGCCCAACCCTGAACACCCGGAAATCGAAGCTGACTTCAAATACTTCCAGAAGACCTTCGCCGATGCCTACTTCAAGACCATCTCCGACTCGCTGAAATGGCACGCCCCCAACCAACTGCTGCTGGGCGGGCGTTATGCGGTGAGTACGCCGGAGGCCGTGGCGTCGTGCGCGCAGTATTGCGATGTGCTGAGTTTCAACATGTACACGCTCAAACCCCAGGACGGCTATGACTTTGCCGCGCTTCGTGCACTGGACAAGCCGGTGTTGATCACTGAATTCAACTTCGGCTCTGCGGACCGTGGCCCGTTCTGGGGCGGCGTGACCCAGTTGGCCAGGGAAGAAGAGCGTGGCGTGGCATATGCCAACTTCCTCAAGCAAGCCATGGCCGAGCCGTCCATTGTCGGTGTGCATTGGTTCCAGTACCTGGACCAGCCGGTGACCGGCCGGTTGCTGGACGGTGAAAACGGCCACTTCGGCCTGGTGGGTATCACTGACGTACCGTTCCAGGGGTTTGTCGACAGTGTGCGTAAAAGCAACCTGGCGGCGGTGGATCAACTGGGCAAGGAAGCGGAAAAGGCCAAGGCCGCCAGCACGGTTCATGAAAGCGAAGGCAGCAAACCTGGACGTGAGGGCAAAGGCCCGGGGCAGGGCGCCGGACACGCCGGTGGGCATTCGGGAAATGGTCATTGATTCATTGTTGACGGGTTCACAAATCCCACAATGGCTGGAACAATGTCGGCCACTTTTTACGGTGTTTTCCTAGGGGGCTTAGGTGCAGGTTCAGGGTCATTACGAGCTCCAGTTCGAAGCGGTGCGTGAAGGGTTCGCCGCGTTGTTCGATGACCCGCAGGAGCGTGGCGCCGGGCTCTGCATCCAGATCGGCGGCGAAACCGTCGTTGACCTGTGGGCCGGTACCGCCGACAAGGACGGTACCGAGGCCTGGCACAGCGACACCATCGTTAACCTGTTTTCCTGCACCAAGACCTTCACCGCTGTCACGGCCCTGCAACTGGTGGCCGAGGGCAAGTTGCAATTGGACGCGCCAGTGGCCAGGTACTGGCCTGAGTTCGCTGCTGCCGGCAAGGAAAACATTACGCTGCGCCAGTTGCTCTGCCATCAGGCCGGGTTGCCGGCCATCCGCGAGATGCTGCCCACCGAAGCCTTGTACGACTGGCAATTGATGGTCGACACCCTGGCAGCCGAAGCCCCCTGGTGGACGCCGGGCCAGGGCCATGGCTACGAGGCGATCACCTACGGTTGGCTGGTCGGCGAATTGCTGCGCCGCGCCGATGGGCGTGGGCCGGGTGAGTCCATTGTGGCGCGGGTGGCACGGCCGCTGGGGCTGGACTTCCACGTGGGCCTGGCCGACGAAGAGTTTTATCGTGTTGCACATATAGCGCGCAGCAAAGGCAATATGGGCGATGAAGCCGCGCAGCGTTTACTGCAAGTAATGATGCGCGAGCCCACCGCGATGACGACGCGGGCATTTGCCAACCCACCGTCTATTCTCACCAGTACTAATAAACCTGAATGGCGACGCATGCAGCAGCCGGCGGCAAATGGTCACGGTAATGCGCGTAGTCTGGCGGGTTTTTATAGTGGTTTGTTGGACGGTAGTTTGCTGGAAGCCGACATGCTCGAAGAATTGACCCGTGAACACAGTATCGGGCCGGATAAAACATTATTGACACAAACCCGCTTCGGGCTGGGCTGCATGTTGGATCAACCACAGTTGCCCAATGCTACATTTGGCCTTGGCGCCCGTGCGTTCGGGCATCCAGGCGCCGGCGGCTCGGTGGGTTTTGCCGATCCTGAGCATGATGTAGCGTTTGGTTTCGTGACTAATACATTGGGGCCTTATGTACTTATGGACCCGCGGGCACAGAAGTTGGTCGGAATATTGGCCGGTTGTCTGTAAACCCCTTGCTGTTTCACATTTTTTTGTTACAAAGGCAACTATAAGAAGGCGCTGAACGAAATGATGTAACTTTAATGTTCTGTAAGCGTCTGTTTAACGGGTCATCGAGACCCCCGTTTCTTTTCTCATTTTGTGGATATCTCATGTTATCGAACAAGTCCTTGGCACTGGCGCTTTGCCTCACTATTACCGGTTGCGCACAAACTCCACAAAATGATGCCGAGGGTGGGCATTGGTGGTCATTTGGATCGGATAAGGCCACGACCAAGGACGCAGTGACCCAAACCGACGCCAAGCCGGATGCCAAGCCCGCTGCCGGCGCCAAGCCTGCCGCACCTGTAGCCGCTGCTGCTGCGCCTGTCGCCTCCGCGCCAGCGCCGGCCGCCAAGGCTGACACCGGTTCCAGCTGGTGGCCGTTCTCCTCCAAGAGCGCCGACGAGAAGGCCGCTGATGCCAAGGCTGACCTGAAAGCCGACCTCAAGGCCGCGACCCCGGCTCCAGACGCCGCGCCTGCCGTCGCCAAGACCGACAGCGAAACCCACTGGTGGTGGCCGTTCGAAAGCAAACCCAAGCCATTGGCCAAGGTCGACGTGACCAATGTGCCGATGCCTGACCCGAAAATCACCCAGGCCTGGTTGGACGACTATGAGCCGCGCCTGCGCGCCGCCATCAAGGACAGCAACCTGCAGCTGGAACGTCGCGATAACGTACTCGTGGTGATTGCTCCGGTAGACGGCTCCTACAACCCGAAACGCCCGGCGATGCTGCTGCCGGTTACCCTGGGGCCGTTCACTCGCGTCGCCAAGGCGGTTGAAGCCGATCCAAAAACCGCTGTGCTGGTGCTGGGCCACGTGGATGCCACCGGTACCGCGCCTGCCAGCCAGGCGTTGACCAAGGAGCGTGCGCAGTCCATCGCCTCGATCTTCAGCCTCAGCGGCCTGAAACAGGACCGCCTGATGCTGCGTGGCATGGGTGACCTGATGCCACGTGCCGCCAACGACAGCACCCAGGGCCGCGCGCTGAACCGCCGCATGGAAATCATGTTCACCCAGCGCACGACCATGCTGGCGCTGTTGAGCAAGTATCAATCGGGCAAGACCCCGCCTGTAGCCGAAATGGTTGCGGTGCAGAACGTTCCAGCCCCGGCCCCGGCCGCCAAGACCCCGGCTAAAAAGGCACCCGCAGCTAAAAAGGCGGCTGCCAAGCCCGCGGCTAAAAAAGCCCCGGCCAAGCCCGCTGCGAAGAAACCGGCCCCGGCCAAAGCCAAGGCTGCTGCACCGGCTGCGAATGACCAGGCGAAAAACTGATCCGCTGAACCACAAGGATAAAGCCGCATGACCCAGGCACTGGCCGATATGCGCCGTGACTACACACGGGACGGTTTGAGCGAGGCCCAGGCCCCGAACGAGCCGTTTGCGTTGTTCCACCAGTGGTTTGCCGATGCGGTGAAAACCGAGCAGCCACCGGTGGAAGCCAATGCCATGACCCTGGCTACGGTCGACCAGGACGGTCGCCCGCACTGCCGCATCCTGCTGCTCAAGGGCCTGGATGCGCAGGGCTTTACCTTCTTCACCAACTATCAGAGCGCCAAGGGCGAACAGCTCGCGGCGCGGCCGTTTGCGGCCATGACGTTCTTCTGGCCGACCCTGGAGCGCCAGGTGCGTATTGAAGGGCGGGTGGTCAAGGTCACGCCTGAGGAGTCCGACGCTTATTATCAGGTCCGCCCCCTGGGCAGTCGTTTAGGCGCCTGGGCCTCCCCGCAGAGCCAGGTCATTCGTGACCGTGAAGAACTGCAGGACCTGCTCAAGGCCACCGAACAGCGTTTCAGCGATACCCAGCCCGACTGCCCCGAGCATTGGGGTGGCTATCGCCTGCTGCCGGAGCGCATCGAGTTCTGGCAAGGCCGCGCCAGCCGCCTGCATGACCGCCTGAACTACCGCCTGCAAGGGACCGAATGGACCCGCGAGCGCCTGGCGCCCTGAGCGGCACCTTTCGTCACCCCACTGGAATGATATCGATCACACCGAAGTCTCTGTTGAAGAGGCTTCGGCTGTGTAGTGCTGTGCGGCGTTCTTCAGCCACTGCGGCAACTCGCTTCGCTTGATCTTCGAGATCCGTGCCTGCTCCAGTTGTTGCAGCATAAAGGCACGCTTGTGCAGGTCGTCGCCTGCGAGGGACAGTGCCAGGTCGCGGTCTATCCAGCGTCTGATCCGCAGGTACAGCCAGCCGTGGAAGTACAGGCCGGCGACGGTAGTGACTACAATGATGAAATAGTCCATGAAGTTCCTGGTTACGATGAGAGTGCTACCGTTGGTCGGTATTTTGGCTACGGGCAGTCTGTACTGAGGCTGAATGAAAGCAATTTCCTGCCGGGCTTGTCGTGACAGGCGTCAAGCTGCAGCGTCTAATGAATACCTGTCCTTTGGAGTTGATGCTATGCGTAAGTCCGTTTTACTGGTTGCCTGCTTTACCACGCTGTCGTTGCTGCTGGGTGGCTGCGCCTCGAGTCTGACCGGCGACTCGTACTCCCGTGACGAAGCGCGTCGTGTACAGACCGTTCGCATGGGCACCATTGAATCCCTGCGTCCGGTAAAAATCGAAGGCACCAAGACCCCAATCGGCGGCGCTGCCGGCGCGGTCATCGGTGGCGTTGGCGGCAGCGCCATCGGCGGTGGCCGTGGCAGTATCGTGACTGCCGTGATAGGCGCCGTTGCCGGCGGCCTGCTGGGCTCGGCTACCGAAGAAGGCCTGACCCGCACCCAGGGCGTGGAAATCACCGTTCGCGAAGACGACGGCAGCATGCGTGCCTACGTGCAAGCCGTGCAGGAAAATGAAATCTTCCGCATCGGTGATCGCGTCCGCATCATGACCGTTGATGGCACCAGCCGCGTTACTCGCTGACCGGTAAGCCGCAGGCAAAAGAAAAACCCCAACCGGGTGACCGGTTGGGGTTTTTTATGGGCTGCGTTTCAGTCGGCTCAGGCTTTTTTGCGACTCGCTATCGCCGTCACCCCATACCCAATACACGCTGCGAGTATCGACCCGGTCAGGATCCCCATTCGATCCTCCCCGGCAAACTCACTGGCACCCGGCACAAACGCCAGGGAGCCGACGAACAGGCTCATGGTGAAGCCGATGCCACACAGGATCGCCACGCCGAAGACCTGGCCCCAGTTGGCGCCGCTGGGCAGCGCGGCAAGGCCGGTCTTGATGGCCAGCCAGGTGAGGCCGAACACGCCGACGGTCTTGCCGATCAGCAGGCCGGCGGCAATGCCCATGGGCACGTGGTGGGTGAAGCTTTCCAGGCTGACCCCGGTGAGTGACACCCCGGCGTTGGCGAAGGCGAACAGCGGCAGGATGCCGTAGGCCACCCACGGATGCAGGGCGTGTTCCAGCGTCAGCAGCGGCGAGGGCTCGGCATTCCTGGTGCGCATCGGGATGCAGAACGCCAGGGTCACGCCGGCCAGGGTGGCGTGCACGCCGCTCTTGAGTACGCACACCCACAGGATCAGGCCGATGATCAGGTAGGGACCGAGCTTGATCACGCCCAGGCGGTTCATTGCAATCAAGGCGACCAGGCAGGCGCCCGCGCCGGCCAGGGCTGCACCGGACAGGTCGGCGGAATAGAACACGGCAATAACAATGATCGCGCCCAGGTCGTCGATGATGGCCAGGGTCATCAGGAACAGCTTCAACGATACCGGCACCCGTTTGCCCAGCAATGCCAGGACGCCCAACGCGAAGGCGATGTCGGTGGCCATCGGGATTGCCCAGCCGGAGAGGGCGGCGGGGTAGTCCTTGTTGATTGCCCAGTAGATCAGCGCCGGCACCACCATGCCGCCGATGGCGGCTGCGCCGGGCAGCACCACTTGCGAAGGCTTGGACAGGTGGCCGTCAAGCAGCTCGCGCTTGACCTCCAGGCCGATCAGCAGGAAGAACAGGGCCATCAGGCCATCGTTGATCCACAGCAGCGCGGGCTTGGCGATTTGCAGTGCGCCAATCTGGGCCACCACCGGCACGTCGAGAAACGCGCCATACAGGTGCGACAACGGAGAGTTGTTGATGATCAGCGCCAAGGCGGCAGCGGCGATCAACAACAGGCCGCTGGCGGCTTCCAGCTGGAAGAAACGGGTAAAAGTGCTACGCAGAGGCAAGGGATGCTCTCCAATCCAGGTTCAATAGGTGGGTACCCTAACCCGTACCGTTAGTTGTTAAAACAAAAGTTATATTCTTATTTGTTATAAGGGATGGGGTAGGGTGGCGTAGCGCCAAAGCCTAGCAATTGTGTGTCCAATTGAGTCGTCACTGTATCTGTGTGCAGTGTAGGAAACATCCTAAGATCGGTGCTGAAATCCTTAGAGTTCTTCCTTATGAGCGACCACCGTCCCTGGGCCCGCGAAGCCATTCGCATCATCGAAGCGGACTTCCAACGCAGTGCTGACACGCATCTGATTCCGTTACCGCTGCCGGGCCTGCCGGGCATCGAATTGTACTTCAAGGATGAATCCAGCCACCCCACCGGCAGCCTGAAGCATCGGCTGGCCCGTTCGCTGTTCTTGTACGCGCTGTGCAATGGCTGGCTCAAGCCGGGCGCACCGGTCATTGAAGCATCCAGCGGCTCGACGGCGATTTCCGAAGCGTATTTTGCCCGGCTGCTCGGGGTGCCGTTCATTGCGGTGATGCCCGCCACGACATCCCAGGAAAAGATCGCGCAGATTGCCTTCTACGGCGGCAAAAGCCATCTGGTACAGGATCCCACGCAGATCTACGCCGAGTCCGAACGCCTGGCCCAGGAAAGCGGCGGTCATTTCATGGATCAGTTCACTTATGCCGAGCGTGCCACCGACTGGCGGGCGAACAACAACATCGCCGAGTCGATCTTCCAGCAGATGCGCTTTGAGCGGCACCCGGAACCGAGCTGGTTGATTTCCAGCCCCGGTACCGGCGGCACCACTGCCACGCTGGGTCGCTATGTGCGTTATCGCCAGCACTGTACCCGCGTGTTGTGTGCCGACGCCGAGCGCTCGGTGTTTTTCGATTTCTACCAGAGCGGTGACGCCAGCCTGCGTCTGGACTGTGGTTCGCGGATCGAAGGCATTGGCCGGCCACGGGTCGAGGCGTCGTTTCTGCCTAAGGTGATTGATGCGATGGTCAAGGTGCCGGATGCGCTGTCGCTGGCGGCCATGCATTACCTGGCTGAGCGCCTGGGGCGGCGAGTCGGCGGTTCCAGCGGGACTAACCTGATTGGCGCATTAATGGCGGCGCAGCAGATGAAAGCGGCAGGGGAGTCAGGTTCGATCGTGGCGATCTTGTGTGATGGGGGCGAGCGGTATGCCACCACCTATTACGACCAGGCGTGGTTGGCGGGGCAGGGCTATGCGCTCGAGGGGTTGATCGCGGCCGTGGCCGCCAGTGTGGAGCAGGGTGAACCATTGCCCGCCAGCATCCTGCGCGCGAATATCTGACCCGATGCAAACCAAATGAGGGAGGGGGCAAGCCGCCTCCCACATTTAATTTGCGCTGTTCTCAGGCCTCGATACCCAACATATCCCGTGCCAACGCCTCGGCAATCCGAATCCCGTCGACACCGGCCGACAGAATCCCGCCCGCATACCCAGCGCCTTCACCGGCCGGGAACAGGCCTTTCACGTTCAGGCTCTGCATCGATTCGTCACGGGTAATCCGCAGCGGTGACGAGGTGCGCGTCTCGATCCCCGTCAGCACGGCATCGTGCAGCGAGTAGCCCTTGATCTGCTTCTCGAACGCCGGCAGTGCTTCGCGGATCGCTTCGATGGCGAAGTCCGGCAAGGCCAGGGCCAGGTCGCCCAGGGCCACCCCTGGCTTGTAGGACGGTTCCACACTGCCGATGGCCGTGGATGGCTTACCGGCGATAAAGTCGCCGACCAACTGTGCCGGAGCCTCGTAGTTGCTGCCGCCGAGGATGTAGGCGTGGGACTCCAGGCGCTCCTGCAACTCGATACCCGCCAGCGGGCCGCCTGGGTAATCCACTTCCGGCGTGATACCGACGACGATGCCGGAGTTGGCATTGCGCTCGTTACGCGAGTACTGGCTCATGCCGTTGGTCACCACGCGGTTCGGCTCGGAGGTCGCTGCCACCACGGTGCCACCCGGGCACATGCAGAAGCTGTAGACCGAACGGCCGTTCTTGGCGTGGTGCACCAGCTTGTAGTCGGCGGCGCCCAGCTTCGGGTGCCCGGCATATTTGCCCAGGCGCGCGGCGTCGATCAGCGATTGCGGGTGTTCGATCCGGAACCCCACCGAGAACGGTTTGGCTTCCATGTAGACGCCACGGCCATGGAGCATGCGGAAGGTGTCGCGGGCGCTGTGGCCGAGGGCCAGGATCACATGTTTGGAGAGGATCTGCTCACCACCGTCGATGACCACGCCATTCAACTGGCCGTCTTCGATCAGCACGTCGGTCACCCGTTGCTCGAAACGCACTTCACCGCCCAGGGCGATGATCTGCTCGCGCATGTTTTCTACCACGCCGGTCAGGCGGAAGGTACCGATGTGGGGCTTGCTGACGTAGAGGATTTCTTCCGGCGCGCCGGCCTTGACGAACTCGTGCAGGACTTTGCGGCCGTGGAATTTCGGGTCCTTGATCTGACTGTAGAGCTTGCCGTCGGAGAAGGTCCCGGCGCCGCCTTCACCGAACTGCACGTTGGACTCGGGGTTGAGCACGCTTTTGCGCCACAGGCCCCAGGTGTCCTTGGTGCGCTGGCGTACTTCCTTGCCGCGTTCGAGGATGATCGGCCTGAAACCCATCTGCGCCAGCAACAGCCCGGCGAAGATACCGCACGGGCCAAAACCGACGACCACAGGCCGTTCGACCAAGCCTGCCGGGGCCTGGCCCACGACCGTGTAGCTGACGTCCGGCGCCGGGTTGACGTTGCGGTCATCGGCAAACTTGAGCAGCAGGGCGGCCTCACCCTTCACATTGAGGTCGATGGTGTAGATGAAGCACAGCTCCGACGACTTTTTGCGCGCGTCGTAGCTGCGTTTGAACAGGGTGAAATCGAGCAGGTCATCACTGGCGATGCCCAGGCGCTGCACGATGGCAGGCCGCAGGTCTTGTTCGGGATGGTCGATGGGCAGCTTGAGTTCGGTGATTCGTAACATGACGGGATCCGGTAGGCGGCGGACAAAGAGGCCGGCTGTTTTGCAAACCGGCGATTATAAGCCCCAATGGCGGTTTTCCGTCAGGTTAAAACAGCGCAGCGCTGAATCAGTCGTCCCGGGAACCACCAAACGCCGCGCAACCGCGCTGTACCTGGCCGTTGACGCGCAATTCCGCCGTCATGTGTTGCAGGCTGCCGCTGACGCTGTCGATGCAGCGCTGGGGCGCGACCCACAGTTCGATGTGCTGGTTGTTGGCTTCGGTCATCAGGTTGAAGCGGCCGTCGCCGATCTGCTCTTCGACATAAGGCACCGCCAGTGGCGGCTGGCCTTCACGCTCGAGCACCATGCCCTTGGCGGTGACGTTCATGGCCCAGGCTGGCTTGTGGCCGTTGGCCCGCAGGGTCATGCGCTTGAAGTCCGGGTCGGTGCAGGCAGAGGTCGAGCGCTCTACGCGGTAGAGTTGTTGCAGGTCGACGCTGCCCTGGGGGCCGCTGGCGACGCCCGAGAACTTGCCACGCAAATCGGCAAACAATGCCCCTTGCTGGCCGGCCAGGGACGCCGCTTCCTGCAGGATGCTGGTGCCACTGGTGTCGTTGACGACATAGTTGCGTTTATCGTCGCACGGCTGGAACAGCAGCTTGCTACCTACCGCCGTGAGTTCGCCCTGCATGCGGGTCAACCCGGCGGTAGACGGCTTGGTCGGCTCGTTTTCGAACATCTGGCAAGCGGCTAACACAGGAAGCAAGGCAAACAGGGCGAGGTTACGGGCGGCACGCATGATCGGGTCTCCAGACAAGTGCCGCCACGTTACGCAGGCTGGCGTTGCATCACAACCCCGCAGCCCTGCTTCAGGCAATTCTTACAATGGTTACATTCAGCCAACAATAAATGTCTGGCCGGTCTGTAAGCCCTCCACGCTTTTTGCATAGGCCAATGCCACATCGGCCCCCGGAACCGGTTTATAGCCACGGAAGTACGGTGCGTAGCTGCCCATGGCCTCCACCAGCACGGTCGGGCTCACGGAGTTGATGCGCAGCCCCCGTGGCAATTCGATTGCCGCGGCTTTGATAAACGCGTCGAGTGCGCCATTGACCAGCGCAGCCGAAGCGCCAGTACGGATCGGGTCACGGTTGAGAATGCCACTGGTGAAGGTGAACGACGCGCCGTCGTTGGCATACTCGCGGCCGATCAACAGCAGGTTGACCTGGCCCATCAGCTTGTCACGCAGGCCCAGTTCAAAGTCGCTTTCGCCCATATCCCCCAGCGCCACGAAATTCACGTTGCCTGCAGTGCAGACAAGTGCATCGAATTTGCCGGTCTGCTCGAACAGGTTGCGGATCGAGGTGCTGTCGCTGATATCCACCTGGAAGTCGCCGCTGCTGCGGCCAATGCTGGTCACCTCGTGACGCTGGGCCAGTTCGGCCTTGACTGCCGAGCCGACGGTGCCACTGGCGCCAATCAATAGGATTTTCATGGGGCTGTCCCTCCAGGAGTAAGTGAAGGTTCAGTCTAGAGTGGCTTTTTAAGCGGATAAACGTGCTAATAGGCAACCTTTGGTTTTCAAATGGAAACAGTCCATGAGCGAGATGGATGACCTGGCGGCCTTTGCCGTACTGATCGAAGCCGGCAGTTTTACCGTGGCGGCCGAGCAACTGGGCTGCAGCAAGGGCCAGTTGTCCAAGCGCATCAGCCATTTGGAAGCGCAGTTCAGCGTGGTCTTGCTGCACCGCACCACACGCAGGCTCAGCCTGACCGCCGCCGGTGCGGCGCTGTTGCCCCAGGCGCAAGCGCTGGTGGTGCAGGTGGATCGCGCCCGACAGGCATTGGCGCGTCTCAAGGACGATTTGGCCGGGCCTGTGCGTATGACGGTTCCGGTTTCATTAGGGGAAACCTTCTTCGATGGTTTGTTGCTGGAGTTTTCCAAGCAGTATCCCCAGGTGCAGATCGAGCTGGAGCTCAACAACAGCTACCGAGACCTGGCGCGAGACGGCTTTGACCTGGGGGTGCGTTCGGGGGTGATTGAAAACGAGCGTCTGGTGGCCAGGCCGCTGCTGGCCTGGCACGAGATGACCTGCGCCAGTCCCGCTTACCTGGAGCAACATGGCGAACCCCTGACCCCTGGGGATCTTGCGGCGCACAGCTGTTTACTCAACAGCCACTACAGCGGTCGCGAGGAATGGCTTTATCACCAGCAGCACGAGTTGTTGCGGGTGAGGGTGAGCGGCACCTTTGCCTCCAACCATTACAACTTGCTGAAGAAGGCCGCCCTGGTAGGGGCCGGAATCGCCCGCTTGCCGTCCTACGTGCTGCCCACGGAATTGGCTGACGGCCGATTGCGTTGGCTCCTGCGTGATTACCAGACGCGGAGTATGCCGATGTACCTGGTCCATCCTTATCAAGGCGGCCTGCCGAGACGTACCCAAGTATTGGCCGACTACCTGGTGGACTGGTTCAAGCGCAGCGGTGAGGCGCTGGATCGGCTTTAACGGTAGCGGCGCGCAATCAGGTGATCGATGGACAGGCTGCCCGGGCCTTTGGCGACTAAAAGCAACAGCAGCGCCATCCAGGTGCCGTGGGTGGGGTAGGCGTCCGGGTAGACGAACAACTGAATGACCAGGGTCATGCCGATCAAGGCCAGGGCTGAGAAGCGCGTGGCCAGGCCCGCCAGGATCAGCACCGGGAAAAAGTGCTCGGCAAACGCCGCCATGTGCGCGGCCACTTCCGGCGACAGCAATGGCACGTGGTATTCACTGCGAAACAGCGGCAATGTCGAGGCGGCGAGTCTGGGGGCACCAAGTTCGAACGTGCCGTTGATCAGGTCAATGGCAAGGCCTTCGACCTTGGTTTGCCCGGACTTCCAGAACACCGCCGCTATGGAGAAGCGCGCAATAAACGCCAGCAGGCTGTAGGGAATTTTCTCGAAAAGCGCGATGGCCTGTTTGATCAGGCACGAATCGGAAGTGTTCATGGCGATACCTGTTGTTCTGGGGGCAGATGACTGAGGGCGTCGTGGTTGATCAGCAGCGTGAGGCATTGGTGCAGGTCGAACTCGGCGCTGGCCTCGAGGGCATTGGCGACGGCCATTTCCAGCGCCGAGCCGCATTTCAGGCTATTGATAAAGGCGACCGAGCCGCCGTCGATGGCGAAGACCTTGACGCTCAACCCTTGGCGCAACACCAGCGCGCTCTGGGCATGCCAGGGATCCAGGGTGGCCAGGGCGCCCTCGGTCTGGTGTGCCGCCCATACTGCAACCACTGCGTAGGCGGAATTCAATGTGCCAACGGACGGGTGCAGTTGCAGATGCAGCGCCCCCGGCTTCGTGTGGGCTTGCAGTTGCTGCAGAACGGCTTGCGGATCCACCACGGCTGTATCCGCTGCGTGATAAGCGCGAACCCGCAAGCGTTCCAACCGGGCGACATCGGCCAGGTAGGGCACGCTGGCGGCCGGTTCAAAACCTTGGATAAAGTCGGCGAATGTGCCGCCGTACTCGCTGATCAGCGGGCTGGCGGGCGGGTAGGCCTGGACGAAAATGCCGGCCATGGCGCGGAAAAATTCATCGCCGACCAATTGCGCGGTTACGGGGTATGCGGTTGCCAGCGCATTGATCAACGAGTTGTGAACATTGTTGCGATACACCGCAAAACGACTGGCCGGGTCGGCCCCGTTGCTGCTGAACAGGCCGTCGGGGCAAGGTTGGCCGGGCGCCAGCAAGGCGCTGGAAAAGGCGTCGTGAAGGCTCATGGGTGGACCTGCGATAAGTACCGTTCAGCGTGCTGGGCTTCCGCGCATAGCACGCTGAAGGCCGGCACTTGGTTGTCGCGCTCGATCAGGGTTGCGACCGGGCCCGTCAGCGCGAGTACGTGTTCGTACAGCAGCCACACCGCGTTATCGATGGGCGCGCCATGGTCATCGATCAGCAGGCGATCGCCCAGGCTGTCGGTGTCTTCGGCGAAGCCGGCCAGATGAATCTCACCCACGGCGCGCAATGGTAGGGCGTGGATGTAGGCCAGAGGGTCGCGCTGGTGGTTTATGCACGACACGTAGACGTTGTTCACGTCCAGCAGCAGGCCGCAGCCGGTGCGGCGGATGATCTCGCTGATGAAGTCGGTCTCGTCCAGGGTCGAGCGCTGGAACTGCAGGTAGGTCGATGGATTCTCCAGCAGCATCTGCCGCTTGAGGGTGCTCTGTACCTGGTCGACGTGCTCGCAAACTCGACTCAAGGTGGTGGCGTCATAAGCCAGGGGCAGCAGGTCGTTGAGGAACACCGGGCCGTGACTGGACCAGGCCAGGTGTTCGGAAAATGAGTGGGGTTGGTAGAGTTCGATCAGTGCGGCCAAGCGTCCCAGGTGCTCACGGTTGAGCGGGCCTTCGCCACCGATGGACAGGCCCACGCCGTGCAACGACAGCGGGTAACGTTCGCGAATCAACCCCAGGTAATGATGAAACGGGCCGCCGGCCACCATGTAGTTTTCGGCGTGCACTTCAAAAAAACCGATGTCGGGCGAAGTATCGAGCACTTCCTTGAAGTGCTCGTGCTTCAGCCCCAGCCCGGTCCGATAGGGGAGCCCGGGCATCTGAATCGGTGAGACTGTGGGCAGGAGTGAAAGCGTCATCATCCGTACTCAGGCCAGGCAGGGGTCAGGACTTGGCGGTGAAGGCGGCTTCCTGGCCGAAGCCGGTCGGCGAGGTGGAGCTTGGGGTTTGGGTGCAGGTGCCGGCCGGGACCAGTTTCCAGGCGTTGGCCTGATCCTTGGTCTTCGAGGTGCCGGCGCAGGACGTGCCGGCACCGGCGGCGCAATCGTTCTTGCCGGCTTCAGCGACGCCGAAGCACTTCTGCATGTCGTCGGCAGCGTGGGCGGTGGTGGTCAGGGCAGAGAGGCTCAAGGCCGAACTCAGGGCAAGGACGAGGGAAGCGGCAGACAGTTTGGTGGTCATGGTGGATCTCCAGCAGTAGGTTGAGGAGCGGGCTTGAATGCCTGCTTGCACCACTAGAGGCGGGAGGGGGATGTTCGTTACAAGGCCAGACGAAATAATTTCAAACAATGCAAAAAAATGTGGGAGGGAGCTTGGCTCCCTCCCACATGAGACCCGGCTTATCCAGCCACCGTCTCTTAGCCGCCCAGGTACGCCTCACGCACCTTCGGATCGGTCAGCAGCTGCTCGCCCGTGCCCTGCATCACCACCCGGCCGTTTTCCAGCACGTAGGCGCGGTCAGCGATTTTCAGCGCCTGGTTGGCGTTCTGCTCCACCAGGAACACCGTTACACCGTCCTTGCGCAGTTGTTCGATGATGTCGAAGATCTGCTGGATGATGATCGGTGCCAGGCCCAGGGAGGGTTCGTCCAACAGCAACAGCTTGGGCTTGCTCATCAGCGCCCGGCCGATGGCGAGCATTTGCTGCTCGCCGCCGGACATGGTGCCGCCGCGCTGGCTGAAGCGCTCCTTGAGGCGAGGGAACAGGTGCAGCACCTTGTCCATCTGCTCCTGGTAGTCGCCCTTGTCGGTGAAGAACCCGCCCATGGCCAGGTTTTCTTCCACGGTCAGGCGCGAGAACACCCGCCGGCCTTCCGGCACCACGGCAATGCTCTTGCGCATGATGTGCGACGACTGCTGGCCCACCAGCTCTTCACCCATATAGCGGATGCTGCCGCTGTGGGCCTGCGGCGAGCCGCACAAGGTCATCAGCAAGGTCGACTTGCCGGCGCCGTTGGCACCGATCAGCGTGACGATCTCACCCTGGCGCACTTCGACGTTGACGCTGTGCAGGGCCTGAATCTTGCCGTAGAAAGTGGAAACGTTTTCGAATTGCAGCATTTTACGCTTCCCCCAGATAGGCTTTGATCACTTCAGGATTGTCGCGGATCTGCTCCGGCGTCCCGTCCGCCAGCGGCGTGCCCTGGTTGATCACTACGATATGGTCGGAAATGCTCATGACCAGTTTCATGTCGTGTTCGATCAACAGCACCGTGGCGTTGTTTTCCTCACGCAACACGCCGATCAGCGCCTTGAGGTCTTCGGTTTCCTTGGGGTTCAGGCCGGCGGCCGGTTCGTCGAGCATCAGGATCCGCGGACGGGTCATCATGCAGCGAGCGATTTCCAGGCGACGTTGCTGACCATAGGCCAGGGTGCCGGCGGGGCGGTTGGCGAACTCGGTGAGGTTGACCTTGTCCAGCCAGTACGCAGCGTATTCCATGGCCTCGCGCTCGCTCTTGCGGAACGCCGGGGTCTTGAACAGGCCCGCAAAGAAGTTGGTGTTCAGGTGACGGTGCTGGGCGATCAGCAGGTTCTCGACCGCCGTCATGTCCTTGAACAGCCGTACGTTCTGGAAGGTGCGCACCACGCCCTTGCGGGCAATCTCGTGGCCGGCCAGGCCCTGGATCGGCTGGCCGTCCAGCAGGATGCTGCCGCCACTCGGCTTGTAGAAACCGGTGAGGCAGTTGAACACCGTGGTCTTGCCGGCGCCGTTGGGGCCGATCAGCGCAACCACCTGTTTCTCTTTCACGGTCAGGGCGACGCCGTTGACCGCCAGCAAGCCGCCGAAGCGCATGCTCAAGTTTTCGACTTTCAGGATCTCGCGGCTCATTTGCGCAGCTCCATGTGTGGACGTTGCATGGGCAGCAGGCCTTGAGGTCGCCAGATCATCATCAGCACCATCATGGCGCCGAACATCAACATGCGGTATTCGCTGAACTCACGCATCATTTCCGGCAGCAGGATCATCACGATCGCCGCCAGGATCACGCCCAGCTGCGAGCCCATGCCACCCAACACCACGATGGCGAGGATGATCGCCGACTCGATGAAGGTGAACGACTCCGGGGTCACCAGGCCTTGGCGAGCGGCGAAGAAGCTGCCGGCAAAACCGGCGAACGCGGCACCCAGGGTGAAGGCGGAGAGCTTGATGATGGTCGGGTTCAGGCCCAGGGCACGGCAGGCGATTTCATCTTCGCGCAACGCTTCCCAGGCACGGCCGATCGGCATGCGCAGCAAGCGGTTGATCACGAACAGTGCCGCCAGCGCCAGCAACAGCGCCACCAGGTACAGGAACACCACTTTGCTCACCGGGTTGTAGTCGATCCCGAAGTACTCGTGGAACGTCTGCATGCCTTCGGCAGCGGTGCGGTCGAACGACAGCCCGAAGAACGTCGGCTTGGGGATGCTGCTGATGCCGTTGGGGCCACCGGTGATGTCGGTCAGGTTACGCAGGAACAGACGGATGATTTCCCCGAAGCCCAGGGTCACGATGGCCAGGTAGTCACCACGCAGGCGCAATACCGGGAAGCCCAGCAGGAAGCCGAACGTGGCCGCCGCCATGCCGGCCAGCGGCAGGCAGATCCAGAAGCTCCAGCCCAGGTAGTGCGACAGCAGCGCGTAGGTGTAGGCACCCACGGCGTAGAAGCCCACATAACCCAGGTCGAGCAGGCCGGCCAGGCCCACTACGATGTTCAGGCCCAGGCCCAGCAACACGTAGATCAGGATCAGGGTGGCAATGTCGACCGCACCGCGCGAGCCGAAGAACGGCCAGATCAACGCGGCCACGATCAGGCCGATGATGATGTAGCGCTGGGTGCGTGGCAGGGTCAGGAATTGGCTGACCTTGGGCGAGACCAGCGGGCCACGGTTGCGCTTGAACAGTGCGCCGACCTGCTGGGTGAACAGCACGCGCAGGAACATCAGCACCGAACACAGGGCGATGATGGTCAGCGTCACGGGGCCGGTACCATGCACTTCCAGGTTGATGCCGACAATGCTCAGCTTGAGACCGAGTACCGGGAAGGCCACCGCCCACACCAGCAAGGCGCTGAAAAACGCCGATTTAAGATATCTGCTCATACTTTCTCAACCTCCGGACGGCCCAGGATGCCGGTCGGACGGAACAACAGCACCAGGACCAACAGGCCGAACGCGACGACGTCCTTGTATTGGTCGCCGAAAATATCGGCACCAAACGCCTCGGCCACCCCCAGCACCAGGCCGCCGAGCATCGCGCCCGGAATACTGCCGATGCCGCCCAATACCGCTGCGGTAAAGGCCTTGAGGCCTACCAGGAACCCGGCGTTGGGGTTGATCACGCCGTACTGCATGCTCAGCAGTACGGCCGCGACGGCTGCCAGTGCGGCACCGATCACGAAGGTCAGGGCGATGATGTTGTTGGTATTGATGCCCAACAGGTTGGCCATCTTGATGTCTTCGGCGCAGGCCCGGCAGGCGCGCCCCAGACGGGAGCGGGAGATGAACAGGGTCAGGCCCAGCATGGCCACCAGGGTGACGACGAAGACCAGGATCTGCATGTAGGAAATCAACACTTCTTCCGCACCGCCCGGACCGAAGGAGAAGCTCCCCGGGATCAGGTTGGGGATGGATTTATCCTTGGAGTCCTGGGACAGCAATACGGTGTTCTGCAGGAAAATCGACATGCCGATGGCGGAAATCAGCGGGATCAAACGGTTGCTGCCACGCAAGGGACGGTAGGCAACGCGCTCGATACTGTAGCCATAGGCACTGGTTACGACGATCGACGCCAGGAACGCGGCGGTCATCAACAGCGGCAGGGAGTGGATACCCATCATGGCCAGCCCGGCAAGGGCAATGAAGGCCACGTAGGAACCAATCATGTATACCTCGCCATGGGCGAAGTTGATCATTCCAATGATGCCGTAAACCATTGTGTAGCCAATGGCTATCAAGGCATAGGTGCTGCCAATGGTCAGCCCATTAACCAGCTGTTGGAAAAAATGATAGATCTCAGGCATTACAGCGCTCCTAAAAACCCGATACGCATTTCACTGGTGGAGTCATGTTCCGGCCCCGTGCTGTGTTCTGTGAGCACATTTGCACAAAGCGTTTGCCAGCGAACCGCTGGTGACGGTTTTAAGATTTTCAGGTGAGCCAGCGCCCGGATCGCGGGTGACAGGCCCATAAACCTCGTAAAACAAAGCCCACTGCTCTCACAGTGGGCTTGTTGGACCAGTAACGCCTGGCTTACTGAGGGGAAACTTCGGTTTTTGGTTTGCCGAAGTGCCATTCGTAGACCACGAACTTGAAGTCCTTCAGGTCGCCCTTGGCGTCGAAGCTCAGCTCGCCGGTAGGGGTCTTGAAGGTGCCCGCGTGGATGGCTTCGGCCACTTTTGCGGTGTCTTCGCTCTTGGCGGCCTTGATGCCGCCGGCGATGACTTCAATGGCCGAGTAGGCCGGGAACACGAACGGACCGGTTGGGTCCTGCTTGTTCTTGGCGAACTCTTCAACGATGGCTTTGTTGGCCGGGTCGGTATCGAAGGATTTCGGCAGGGTTACCAGCAGGCCTTCGGAAGCGCCCTGGGCGATTTGCGAGATGGAGTCGTTGCCGACACCTTCAGGGCCCATGAACTTGGCGTTCAGGCCTTTTTCCTTGGCTTGGCGCAGGATCAGGCCCAGCTCCGGGTGGTAGCCGCCGTAGTAGACGAAATCGACGTTGGCTTGCTTGAGCTTCTGGATGATCGAGGAGAAGTCTTTGTCGCCGGCGTTCAGGCCTTCGAAGACGGCAACCTTGGTGCCTTTCTTCTCAAGGGTCTGTTTGACGGCGGTGGCGATACCTTCACCGTATTGCTGCTTGTCGTGCAGGACGGCAACGATTTTCGGCTTCACGTGGTCGGCGATGTAGTTGCCGGCCGCCGGGCCTTGGGCGCTGTCCAGGCCGATGGTGCGGAAGATCAGCTTGTAGCCACGGGCGGTGATTTCCGGGCTGGTGGCTGCCGGGGTAATCATGATCACGCCTTCGTCTTCATAGATGTCGGACGCAGGCTGAGTGGAGCTGGAGCAGAGGTGACCGACCACGAACTTGACGCCGTCGTTGACCACTTTGTTGGCCACGGCCACGGCTTGTTTAGGATCGCAGGCGTCGTCGTATTCCTTGGCTTCGAGCATCTTGCCGTCGACGCCGCCCTTGGCGTTGATGTCGGCGATGGCCTGCTTGGCACCCATGAATTGCATGTCGCCGTATTGCGTTACAGGACCAGTCTTTGGACCGGCGATGCCGATCTTGATGGTGTCGGCTGCGAACGAATGGCCGGCAACCCCAGCCAGGACCATAGCGGCAAACAGTTTGGAAATCTGCTTAGTAGCCTTATTCATAGTGCTCCACTCTTACTGTTGTATTTTTTATAGTTCTAGCGGCCTTGTGAGCTGCAGAACCGGATCGGATATCTCGGATATCCCCCCGGCAGTGCCCTGGCAACTGTACCGGTACAGTGTAGAGCGCCGGTTGATCGCTTGAAAAGCTGGCTGCCGGGGGCAAACCCCGGGGGTGTCGCTTAAATGAAAGAAAAAGACAGAATTGCGGCGGGGGTAATGCCTGACTCTCGCGCATTCCTTGGCTTTCCTGACACTTTCAATCGATAACGCATTTGCAACTGGGTTTTTCTGCCTGAAGCGTGACGTTATGATTGCGCCGATTTTTTCTTCAGGTGAACTCCCATGACGCAAGAACCTAGCACCCTCTATGCCAAGCTGCTCGGTGAAACCGCCGAAATCTCCTGGAAAGAGCTTGAACCGTTCTTTGCCAAAGGTGCCCTATTGTGGGTCGACCCAAGCCTGGATTTGATCGAAGCCGCCGAGGGAATGGCCGAGGACAATCGCGACAAAGTCGCTGCCTGGCTGGCCGCGGGCAGCCTTGGCGAAGTGTCTGCACCGCGGGCATTGGACCTGGTTGAACGCGACCCGAGCTTGTGGGCGGTGGTGGTTTCGCCGTGGATACTGATCCAGGAAAGGGCGGCGTGATAAAGGGTTGCACTGAAAAGGTGCGTTATTTTCCGTTTTAAAAGTGTGTAGCTGAGTAACCGCTGTTGCCGTGATGGCATCTTGCCGTGAAGAAAGGTCACAGCGCTGGGTGACGCGCACGTCATGGGAACAGTTTTCTCGCCGTTGAATAGGCCGGAGAATTGTTTCTCAGTGTGAATAAAAGGGTGGTGCCTGTCAGATCGCGGCGTAGGAAACGGCGAATTCCGGTAAAGTTCGCCGCTTGTCACCCGGAGCTAGTCATGCCGTCAGCGCTGTCCCCCTTAGCGAAGCCTTCGCACCAACTGCTTTACCTTATCTACGGTCGCCAGGACGTTTATCGGCGCGAAGCCAAGTTCAGCATCCTCACCGCCCTGTCCCAACTCAAACCGGGCGAGTCGCTGTGCATCCGGGTCATGACCGATCGGCCTCAGGAATACATGGGCTGGCCGGTTGAAACCATCGCCCTGGACGAGCAGACCCTGGCCCAATGGCAGGGTGAAAACGGTTACCCCCATCGCCGCAAGGCCTGCGCGATCGCCCAAGGGCTTATGCGGGCGGACAAGACCCTCTTCGTTGACACCGACACGCTGTTCCTCAAGTCCCCCCATCGTGTGTTCGAACTGATAGAGCCGGGCCAGTATGTGATGGACGGCTTCGAATACGACTGGAGCTATGTCTGCAAGCGCCCTGACTATCTCAAGTTGGGCGAGCACCTGCAGGCCCATGGCATCTCTGCGGATAACAGCTTCAAGCTCTATAACAGTGGTCTGTGCGGCGTGCGTGCCAGCGATGCGCCGCTGCTCGAAGCCTCTATCCGCCTGATCGACGAGTGGACGCGGAACTCGTTCGATATTCACACCATCGAGCAAATCGCGATTTCCTTCGCGATGCGCGACCAAAAGGTGCGCGAGGCGCATAAATTCGTTCATCACTACTTCGCCGATAAGCGCTTCTTCCATGCCATGCAAGCGCACTTCTTCACCCTTCACGGTGAGGCATTCGGCCCCGAGCTGGTCGCGCGATGCAGGGATGTGCCGCGAGTCAAGCCGGTGCCCTCGCCCTGGCAGCGGCTGCGCATCAAGTGGAAGCTGCGCAATCAGCGCAAGCACCTGAAAAAGGTCGGTCGTGACTTGCTCTACGGCAGTTCGGCGCCTGCGCATCCGTACTACGACGTGTGCCGACACGGGTGGTGGGAATCGGCTTCGCGGGAGATTCGTGGCTGGGATGAGGCGGAGCAGAAGCGGTTCTTCGGCGCAAAAAATTCCGGCTGGCCGAAGCATTTGCCCCGGCCTGCAAGACGCGCCGACGAAAAGACCATCATCGCGTTCCTGCGCCAACGCATGACGCACTGAGGTTGCAACGGCGCCAGGCGGCGCCGTCATACTGGGCTAGGCGGTCTTGCCGGTGTGGTTATTCAACGAAATAACCTTGGTCTTGCCGATGCGGTGACGGTAGATCTCGCGCAAGTACTTGATCGCCTTCTTCACGCAATCCCGTGACAGGCGAATGTCATTGATCGACACGAACTTCTCTTTGTCGTTGATCAACTCGCGGTACTTCTTCTCATACATCGGCTTGATCGCGTACCAGTTGGTATCGAGGATCTTCGCCGGGTTTTCAAACTCGTTGAGCAACTCGTCGATGCGGTCTTCGTCGAAGTCCTCGTGGATGATGAAATCCAGGATCGAGTTGTCCAGGGTGTCGTCGAAGCGGTACGGGTTGCGTGCAAAGCAACGCTTGATAAAGGCCACGATCAGCGTCAGGAAGTCATCCGACAGGCACGGGCTCTTGGCGATCAGGGTGGTCAGCGACAGGTTGGCGGACGCGCCGATTACCAGGGCATAGCGCTTGAGGGTGGTGTTGGGGAACAGGCTGTTGAGGTGCGTCTTGAGCCGGTTCAGGTCCATGTAGGACAGCTTGTAGTCCTTGGGCAGCGAGACGATCGACACCACCGACGAGCAGTTCTTGAAAAAGTGCAGGTCATGCAGCGCCGCCGCATCGTAGCCGGAGTTCTTGTATTGCTCCAGGGACGCCTTGTAGCGCTTGGACTCGATCGGCAACAGGCTGATGCCTTCGATGGCCTGGGTGACCTTGTTGAAATGCGGCAGGTCGATGGAGCGGAAGAACAGGTCATCGATGTTCAGGCGCTGGGGCTCTTTCTCGAAGACTTTGAACTTGTCATTGGACGGCGCCGGGGTTTCCGGTACTACGGATTCGGCGTAGGCAATCGCCACCGGCCCGGCCAGGCTCATGAACAGGTCATTGGCGTCCAGGCGGATGGTTTCGCCGATGTCGATGCCGGCGCGACGGAAGTAGTTCTGGTCGTAGTCGGTGGTCACGGCCTGGGCGGTGAGGATGTTGAAGATCTGCTGGGAGATGTACTGGTTGGCGTGTTTTTCCATGGCATTGACGTCAATGTTCTGGATATTGCCGTCATCGCTCTCTTCGGCGTAGCGCATGATGTCGTTGGAGATCAGCATCATCGCGTTCCACGGCCGGATACGCCCCTTTACGCTGGCTTCGCTGCTGTCTTCATTGTCGAAGTTGTATGAGAAGTCCCATTCTTCCGACAGGTACTTGCACAGCAAGCGTCCGGCGTTGATGTGCAGCGCCTCGGACATTTCGCTGCGGTGGTCGGAGATGTTCGGCAGCACGCAAATACCGCTGGTGAAGATCGGTTCGAACACGAAGGCGTGGCCGCTTTTGCTGTCGTGCTCGTCGGCGGGCTTGGTGTCGAACGTCTTGTTCATGTACGAATGCTGCTGCGCCAGGCCGAATTCCGAGGCCATGCCCGAACCGGTACCGCCGCCGGCGCTGAAGATCGAGAAGTACAGGCGCGACTGGTTGGCCTTGATGCCGCAGGAGTCGATCAGGTACGAGTGGATCATCTTCCAGTCGGGGCTGGAAAAGCGCTGGGTGTCTTTGTTCAGGATGATCTTGGCCAGGTACTGGCCGAGGATCGGCGCGTTACCGGCGCCACCGGCATGGACTTCGGAGAGGTCCATGATTTTCATCTTGCTGTAGTCGCGCAGGAAGCCGCTTTTTTCGCCCTTGCGCGAGAAACGGATACGCCCGGCGATGTCCTTGTCCAAGTCGCCGAGCATCACCAGCGGTTCCACCAGGAACACCGGCTTGCTGGCCTTGCCGCCGCCCAGGCGCAGGTTGTTGCGAATCCACTGGGCCGGGCTGTAGCCCTTATCCAAGGATTTGTCTTCGGTGCTGAATTCGTTGAGGTAGAACTTGCGCGCGTTGTACACCAGCTCCGCCACGTCCAGCGCGATGTTCGAACCGCAGCGGCCCAGGCCGATCAGGCAGACCGAGGGGAATTCCTGCTCGCTGTGCTGCTCGCTGTCGCCTTCCAGGTGAGGCGGGCGCGGGAACACCATGTCGCGCAGGCCGTCGAGGTTATCGAGGATGCGGTCGGTATTGGTTTCGGTGAAGTACAGGTATTGCTGGGTGGCCAGCGGGCGGGCGGTGCTCAATGACTTTGAACCTGAGGGCTTGTCCGCAGGAGCTGGGAGCAACACATCGGATACCACGGTGGCTGGGTTATTTTTAGAAGTCATTGTGCGCCATGTGCCTGGGAGGATGGCTGAAAAGTATCAAATGGCCATCACGGAATGGGAGTTCGCGACTTTACAGTGCGTCCTTGTCCGGAACGCTCAGGCTGACCCTGTGTGCTCAGGAAAAACCTGGCCGGACTCTGATGGATCGGCCGTTTGTCGGCGATCTTTAGGTAAATGATGGCGAAATGCCAAAGATTGGACCTCAGCGAATGGGTCTGACGATGGAGTGGGGTACGGAGCGGCTCAAGGAGAGCTCTTTTTTCAGGGGCGTGTCCTTGGTTCCCGCCACGTTGGATGAGTTGAGCGGGTTGCGTCGGTCGATGCCCTGCATTGCACCCATTATTTCACTGGCGGGCACCGCCGGGCTCAACAGGTAGCCCTGGACGAAATCACAGCCATGGTTGAGCAGCAGATCGAATTGGGCCTGGGTTTCCACGCCTTCGGTCACCACTTGCAGGTGCAGGGTGTGAGCCATGCCGATAATCGCCTGGACGATCTCGATGTCGGCGGTCGACTTGGGAATGTCCTGGATAAACGAGCGGTCGATCTTCAGGGTGTTGAGCGGCAGGCGCTTGAGGTAGGCGAGTGAGGAGTAGCCGGTGCCAAAGTCGTCGATGGCCAGCGACACGCCCAGCGCGCGGATTTGCCGCAGCAGGGCCAGGGTGCTGCTGATATTGCCCATCAAGGCATTTTCGGTCACTTCCAGCTCCAGGCGGTTGGCGCCGATCCCGCTGAAGCGCAGCGCATCTTCGATCTCATCCGCCAGCTCATCGCGGGCCAGGTTCAGGGCCGAGCAATTCACTGTCATGGTCAGTTCGGTATAGCCTCGGTCGGAGAGCAGGCTCAAGTCATGACAGGCCTGGCGCAAGACCCAGTGGTCGAGTTCGGCGATCAGCCCGTTGCTTTCGGCAATTCCGATAAACCGGTCTGGGGTCAGTAGCCCCTGTTGCGGATGCTGCCAGCGCACCAGGGCCTCCAGGCGTGTCACTTTGCCCAGCTTCATGTCAAAGATCGGTTGGTAGAACAGTACCAACTGGTTCTGGGCGCGCAGGGCGCTGCGTAGCTCTTCTTCCAATTGCAGTTCGAGGAAGGCACGGGTCTTCAGGTTGGAGCTGAAGAAGTTCAGGCCATTGCGTCCCATGTCCTTGGACTGGTACAGCGCCAGGTCGGCATTTTTGAGCAGCTCTTCGCAGGTCAGGCCATCCTCCGGAAACAGGCTGATGCCGATGCTGGTGGTCATCACCATACGGCGGCCGGCGAGTTCGACCGGGTCCTTCATCTTCTGCATGATGCGCTGGGCCAGGTGTCGCGCTTCGTCGCGGTGGTGAACGCTGATCAGGATGCAGAACTCATCGCCGCCAAACCGTGCGACCACGTCCGCATGGCTGCGCACGGAGCCTTTGATATGGCTGGCGAGCACGCTGAGCAATTGATCCCCAGCGTCATGGCCGAGGCTGTCGTTGATGCGTTTGAAGTGATCGATATCGAGGAAAATAACCGCCATCATGCCGTTTGAAGCCGTTTTTTCGGCGATTTTTTCCGCAAAAATCTGATTGAAGCCGCGCCGATTAAGCAGGCCGGTCAGCGCATCGTAATGCGCCACCTGTTGCAGGGAGGCGCGGGCCTGGTCCAGTTCGCTGAGCAGCGCGTTGACCCGACGCAGGTCGCGCTCCTTGTGCTGCAGCTTCTTGTCCGCCAGCGCGGCGCTGATGCTGCTGCCGATCACCAGCAGGGTGATCACGGCGACCGACAGGCCCAGTTGGATAGGGTTATTGTTCAGTGGTAACGAGAGATCGGCGCCGGTGTGGACGATCAGTTGCATGGCGGCCATGCCGGTAAAGTGCATGCTGATAATGCCTGCGCCCAACATCAGGCTGGCGGCGTATTTGAGCAGTTGATGGAAGACGCCGGCGCCGGTACGCAGGTAGCTCGACAACAACAGAGCGGCCAGGCTGGCGCCAATGGCGATGCCCACCGAGGCGAGCAGCAGGCCCGACTCGAAATACGCCTGGGCCTGGGAACGCATGGCCGACATGCCGACGTAATGCATCAGGGCGATGCCGATGCCCATCCACAGCGATGCCAGCAGGTATTGGTTAAACCGCAGTCTGGTGTGACCGAGGGTTTGCATGGCGAACAACGAGGCGATCAGGGCGATGACCAGCGAGGCGAACGTCATGAGCAGGTCGTAGTGAATCGCGATGGGGGCCTGGAAGGCCAGCATGCTGATGAAGTGAGTGGACCAGATACCCCCTGCCAGGCAACCGGCACCCAGCCAACGCCAATGGCGGCGAGCGGTAGGGTCTTCGACATGGCCAACCCGTTCGGCCATGTCCAGGGTGCCGAACCCCGCCGCACAGGCGACCAGATAGGCCAGCAGCACCAGAAAAGGGTTATGACTGCAATTGAGTAATAAGTGCCCGTTCGCTGGGAGGTCGGTAAAAAAGTGCAGACCTAGCCATTCCATAGCATGTCCCGTCATAGCGTCACGTCACAGCCTACGGCGATGACCTATGAGGTCGAGTATAGAAGCCTCGCGGGATTTTCCAGCGATAATGGCACTTTGCTCGGAATGATTTTGGCATGCCGTGCATAGCAATTAGTGCTAAGCGCTGATGGGCAACTCCAACTCGAACGGGGCTTGTAACGGTGGCAGGCCGAACGCAGCACGGGCCGCGTCGCAATCGACATTCTGCTCGCCCTGGCTCCATGAAGCTTCGAATTCCCGGCAGGGGCTTGAGCGTTGCTCATAAATCGAGCAGCTCGTACCTTTGCCGACTTCGCCTTCAAGGCTGCAGCAGCGCGCGGGCTTCTGGTCGGTGCCGATCATTGCCACGCGGGTCGGGTTGATCTGCACCACCAGGTCATCAGGCACCGTACCCCCCGAGGAGGCGCACTCACCCCAGAAGAAAGACACACGAAAGTGTGAACAGCAGGCACCGCAACTCAGACACGGACTGGCTTCGGACATGGGCGTCATCGATAAGAAAAGTAGAGTGGGGTACTACTGGAAGGCTCGCCATTCTAATCGGGTCATGGCCGTTGGGAAGGGGGGCAGGCACTTATATTTTTGTCGGCAAAGTCCCGTGTTGTCGGGTGAAATCATGCCCTATCAGCTTTACGAATCATTACAGACAACCACGGCTCGCCTGACTATGTTGCAGGTACCGGGCGGGATGCATCGGGCATCGCAGCTCTCATAACAATAAAAGAGACGGACCCATGCAGAACTCGACCCAAGCGGCGAATGCCTGGCGCATTCTGTTCCTGCTGTTCCTCGCCAACCTGTTCAACTTCTTCGACCGCACCATTCCGGCGATCATCATCGAACCGATCCGCATGGAATGGCACCTGAGCGACTTCCAGCTCGGCATCATCGGCACCGCCTTCACCATCGTTTATGCCATTGCCGGCCTGCCGCTGGGGCGTCTGGCCGATACCGGCTCGCGCAGCAAACTGATGGGCTGGGGCCTGTTCGCGTGGAGCGGGCTGACAGCGGTCAACGGCCTGGTTGGCAGTTTCTGGACGTTTTTGCTGGTGCGCATGGGCATCGGTATCGGTGAAGCCAGCTATGCGCCGGCTGCCAACTCGCTGATTGGCGACCTGTTCCCGGCGCACCGCCGCGCCCGGGCCATGGGGATTTTCATGCTGGGCCTGCCTTTGGGCCTGTTGCTGGCGTTCTTCACCATCGGCTGGATGGTCAAGGCCTTCGACAGCTGGCGCGCGCCGTTCTTCATCGCCGCCGTGCCGGGGCTGATCCTTGCGGTGTTCATGTTCTATATCAAGGAACCCAAGCGCGGCGCCGCCGAAGCCGTACAAGTCTCCCAGGAGCGCGTCGATCGCCCGATTCGCCGCGTGCTGGCCGTGCCGACCTTCCTGTGGCTGGTGCTGGCCGGGTTGTGCTTCAACTTCGCCACCTATGCGTGCAACTCGTTCCTGGTGCCGATGCTGCAGCGCTATTTCCTCATGCCACTGCAGGACGCGGCGGTCGCCACCGGCGTCATCGTCGGGTTGACCGGCCTGGTGGGCCTGACCTTGGGGGGCTGGATTGCCGACAAGATCCATCAACGCGTTGCCAATGGCCGACTGCTGTTTGCGGCGTGCAGCCTGATCATCTCCACCGTCACCACCGCCTGGGCCCTGCATGCCGGGCGCATCGAGATCGGCGTGTTTGTGGTGCTGTTCAGTGTGGGCTGGTTGTTTGCGTATAACTTCTACACCTGTGTGTACACCGCGATCCAGGACGTGGTCGAGCCGCGCCTGCGGGCCACGGCGATGGCGCTGTTCTTTGCCGGCTTGTACTTGCTGGGCGGAGGCATGGGGCCGATTGTGGTGGGCGGGTTGTCCGATCACTTTGCCCATGCGGCGATGTATGCGGCGGGGGCCGAACAGATGACCGAGGCTTACAAGGCGGTGGGCTTGCATGACGCCATGTACCTGATTCCGGTGGCGTTGTTCTTGACCATGCTGTTCCTGTTCCAGGCGTCACGCAGTTTTGTGCGTGATGCCAAGCGGATGAAGGAGGGGTTGAAGGGGGTTGAGGTGCCGGCTGCGGCTGCGATGGCTTGATTCTGCGGTGACGCCATCGGGGGCTTGCCCCCCGATGAGGCCCGCAACGCCAACGCTGTTCTCAAGCGAATAAAAAAGGCCCGCAGTGCGCGGGCCTCTATTCAACCGGGCAGGGCGGTAATCAACCGGCCACCAACACCCGAATGGCTTCCAGTCGCAGCGCCGCCTTGTCGAGCATGGCCAGGCCTTGCTCACGTTGGTTGCGCAGGGCGACCAGCTCGCTGTCGCGAACGGTCGGGTTGACCGCTTGCAACGCGGTCAGGCGCGCCAGTTCTTCGTCGGTGTCTGCCGCCAGGCGACGCTTGGCTTCGGCCACACGTTCGGCGTGACGCGGCGTGATCTTCTCTTCACCGGCATTGATCCGCGGTGTGAGTTGATCGCGCTGGGCCTGCACGAACTTGTTGGCGCTGGCCCGAGGCACGCTTTCCAGCTGGTCGTTCAAGGTTTCGAACGAGACGCGGCCGGACAGGTCGTTGCCATTGGTGTCCAGCAGGCAGCGCAGTGCCGCCGGAGGCAGGTAACGGCCCAGTTGCAGCGCGCGGGGCGCGACCACTTCGCTGACATAGAGCAGCTCCAGCAACACGGTGCCCGGCTTGAGCGCCTTGTTCTTGATCAGCGCCACGGCGGTGTTGCCCATGGAGCCGGACAGCACCAGGTCCATGCCGCCCTGCACCATTGGGTGTTCCCAGGTGATGAACTGCATGTCTTCACGGGACAGCGCCTGGTTACGGTCGTAGGTGATGGTCACGCCTTCGTCGTCGCCCAGGGGGAAGCTGGCGTCGAGCATCTTCTCGCTGGGCTTGAGGATCAGCGCGTTTTCCGAATGGTCTTCGCTGTCGATGCCAAAGGCGTCGAACAGGGTTTCCATGTAGATCGGCAGGGCGAACTGGTCGTCTTGCTCGAGGATGTCCTCCACCAGCGCATCACCTTCACCGGCGCCACCGGAGTTGAGCTCCAGCAGGCGGTCGCGGCCGGTGTGCAGTTCCTGCTCCAGGCGCTCGCGCTCGGCACGGGCCTCGTCGATCAGGGCTTGCCACTCGCTGTCGTCGGCGTTTTCCAGCAGCGGCAGCAGGCGCGGGCCGAACTGATGCTGCAAGGCGTTGCCGGTCGGGCAGGTGTTGAGGAACGCGTTCAAGGCTTCGTGGTACCACTGGAACAGGCGCTGTTGCGGGCTGGTTTCCAGGTAGGGCACGTGCAGTTCGATCACATGTTTCTGGCCGATCCGGTCCAGACGGCCGATCCGCTGTTCCAGCAGGTCGGGGTGGGATGGCAGGTCGAACAGCACCAGGTGGTGGGAGAACTGGAAGTTGCGGCCTTCACTGCCGATTTCCGAGCAGATCAGTACCTGGGCGCCGAATTCCTCATCGGCGAAGTAAGCGGCGGCGCGGTCACGCTCGAGGATGTTCATGCCCTCGTGGAATACCGTGGCCGGGATACCGGAGCGCACGCGCAGGGCGTCTTCCAGGTCCATCGCGGTTTCGGCGTGGGCGCAGATCACCAGGACCTTGGTGCGCTTGAGCATTTTCAACTGGTCGATCAGCCATTCGACGCGCGGGTCGAAGCGCCACCAGCGGTTTTCTTCGTCGATGTCCGGTTGCGACTGGAAGCTGACTTCCGGGTACAGCTCGGCGTGTTCGCCCAGGGGCAACTCGAGGTATTCGTCCGGGTTCGGCAGCGGGTAGGCGTGCAGCTTACGCTCCGGGAAGCCCTGCACGGCGGCACGGGTGTTACGGAACAGCACGCGGCCGGTGCCGTGGCGGTCGAGCAGTTCACGCACCAGGCGCGCACTGGCTTCGGCGTCGCCATCGTTGACGGCGGTCAGCAGCGCTTCGCCTTCGTTGCCGAGGAAACCCTGGATGGTCTTGTGCGCGGCAGGCGACAGGCGGCCCTTGTCGAGCAGCTCCTGCACGGCTTCGGCCACCGGGCGATAGTTCTCGCTTTCGGCACGGAAGGCGTGCAGGTCGTGGAAACGGTTCGGGTCCAGCAGGCGCAGGCGCGCGAAGTGGCTGTCCTGGCCCAGCTGTTCCGGAGTGGCGGTGAGCAGCAGCACGCCGGGAATCACTTCGGCAAGCTGCTCGACCAGCGCGTATTCCGGGCTGGCTTTGTCTTCATGCCAGACCAGGTGGTGGGCTTCGTCGACCACCATCAGGTCCCAGCCGGCGGCGAACAGTGCGTCCTGGGCCTTCTCATCGTCCACCAGCCACTCCAGCGCGACCAGGGCCAGTTGGGTGTCTTCGAACGGGTTGGCGGCATCGCTTTCGATAAAGCGTTCTTCATCGAACAGCGCCACTTGCAGGTTGAAGCGGCGGCGCATTTCCACCAGCCACTGGTGCTGCAGGTTTTCCGGTACCAGGATCAGGACTCGGCTGGCGCGGCCCGACAGCAGTTGGCGATGGATCACCAGGCCGGCTTCGATGGTCTTGCCCAGGCCCACTTCGTCCGCCAGCAAGACCCGTGGTGCGATACGGTCAGCGACTTCACGGGCGATATGCAATTGGTGGGCAATAGGTTGCGCACGCACGCCACCCAGGCCCCACAGCGAGGATTGCAATTGGCGGCTGGTGTGTTCAAGGGTGTGATAGCGCAGCGAGAACCAGGCCAGCGGGTCGATCTGCCCGGCGAACAGACGGTCGCTGGCCAGGCGGAACTGGATAAAGTTGGAGAGCTGGGTTTCCGGCAGGGTGACCTGCTCGTTCTGCCCATTGAGGCCGTGGTAGACCAGCAGGCCGTCGACGTCGTCGACTTCCTGCACGGTCATTTTCCAGCCTTCGAAATGGGTGATGGAGTCACCCGGCGAGAACCTCACACGGGTGAGGGGCGCATTCCGTAGCGCATACTGGCGGGTGTCGCCAGTGGCCGGATAGAGCACGGTCAACAAGCGGCCGTCCTGTGCCAGAACGGTGCCTAACCCCAGCTCTGCTTCGCTGTCACTAATCCAGCGTTGCCCCGGTTGATACTGCTGCGCCATGCTGCCTGACTCCCGCCGTGAAAAAGCCGACTATGTTAACGGAACAAGGCCCCACGCCCAAGGACTCTGACAAAAACTACTCCGTTTGGGCGGCCGGGTGAGCACGCAATCGACGGGTGGCGGGCACTTGTGAGTGTCGACTGGGTCACAGGTTGGCGAACCTGCGCTCAAGTCGTCGCGCGGCCCGCCGACAGCCTGCTGACAGGAGAACAACTATCATGCTTCCACCTATGCTGCCCGTCAGCGTCGTACCGGTTACGTCGCAACTCGACCCGGTCCGCCAGAAACCCGATATTCCGCCCGTGGTTCCTGTGCAAGCGGGCTCCAACGAAAGCACCATCGACCTGAAAAAGGGCGATGCCGAGCAGTCGACCCTGTTGTTGCGTGAAGAGCAACGCCGCCAGCAGGAACAGCAGAAACGCCGGCGCGAAGCCGATGAAGACCCGGATCAGCACTTGGCGATCCCGGGCGACCTGCTCAATGCCGACAACACCGTACCGGTCGTGCCGCTGATCGAAGATGCGCCGCGCCAGGGTTTGTGGGTGGACGTCGAGGTTTAACCGCGCAGTTCCTCCAGAGCCGCGATCAGCAATTCGATGTCACGCTCGTTGTTGAAGGGGCTGACGGAGATCCGCGCAATGCTGGTCAGGCCACGGGCCTGCATATCCAACGGGGTGTAGGCCACACCGTTGGCGCCGATATTGATCCGTTTCAATCCCAATTGTCGCTTGAGTTCGAAGGCGTCCCAGCCGGCGAGGTTGAAGGCGATCAAGCCTGATTGAAGCGTGCCCAGGTCATGCAGCGACACGCCGGGAATCCCACGCAATGCTTCGCGGATTCGCCTGCTGGTGTGCGTGATGCGTTCCCATACACGCTCGATCCCCAATTGATTCATCTCCTGCAGCGCATTGCCCAGGCCCGCCAACAGGGCAAAGGACGCCTCACTGGTTTCAAAGCGTCGGGCGTCGTTGCGCAGGTCGAAACCGTCGGCGCTCCAGGGGGCGGAAAACACGTCGCGCTGGGCGGGGTTCAAGTGCGGGAGGAAATCCGGTCGTACATACAGCAGCGCTGTCCCCCGTGGCCCGCGCAGGTGCTTGCGCCCGGCCGCCTTGAGCACGTCGCACTGCAACGCCTGCACATCCACCGGCACCTGGCCGACGGCCTGGCCGGCATCGATAAAGTAGGCAATGGCATGACGCCTGGCCACTTCACCGATGGCCTGGGCGGGGTTGATCAGGCCGCCGTTGGCGGGGAGCCAGGTGAGGTCGATGAGTTTTACGCTTGAATCGATCATTGCTTCCAACGCCACGGGGCACACCGCGCCGGTGGCATCGCAGGGGATGACGTCCACCCGCGCGCCGGCTTGCACCGCCAACTGCATGCTCGCCAGGTTGCCGCCCCATTCGTGGCGCCCTACCAGAATGCGGTCGCCCGGCTGCCACGGGCCCAAGGCCTGGAACGCCATGCTCCAGGCGGTCGAGCCGCTGCTGGCAAAGGCAATCGATGGGGTGGGCGCGTTGAGCAACTGCGCGGCCGCGCGGCGGGCTTTTTCTACCAGCAACGCGCCATGCTCGCCGGCTTCCATCGGGCCGTCGCGGGCTTCGCGTTGTAGTTGGTCAATGATGGCGTCAAGGGTCGCCTGGCTCGGCAAGGAGGCACCGGCAGAGTTGAAGTGCACGATGCCCGATTGGCAGCCGGGAGTGCCCTCGCGCAGATGTTGCACGTGCAGCGGGCTCACGGCTGCAACTCGAAAATCCCGTCAACCTCCACCGCCACGCCGGCCGGCAGACTTGAAACGCCCACTGCCGTGCGCACATGCCGGCCTTTTTCGCCGAGGGCATTCACCAGCAGGTTGGACGCACCATTGGCCACGGCGCCCTGGTGCTGGAAGTCGCTGCTGCTGGCGATAAACACTCCCAGGCGCAGGATGCGCACCAGGCGCGACAGGTCATCGCCCAGGGCATCGCTCAATTGCGCGAGTAAGCCCAGTGCAGCCAGTTCCGCTGCCTGGATACCTTCTTCCTCGCTGAGGGATTCGCCCAGGCGGCCCACGTAGGCAGGCTTGCCGTCTATCAGCGGGATTTGCCCAGAGATAAACAGCTGGTTCTGGCTGACCACATGGTTGATGTAGTTGGCAATCGGTTGGCTGGGTGATGGCAGCGTCAGGCCGAGGGCTTGCACGCGGTGGCGGAGGGAGTCGCTCATGGTGAATCCTCTTGGGTCAGGAGGTTTCAGCATGTGGGGCAGGGGGGAGTGTCGACAAACGGATAGATCTCATCCGACGTATCGAAATAACTCACGTGTCGCGGCAGATGTCCTTCAACCACTCGCTGAAACACCGCGCGGCGTCGCTGGCAGGGCCTTGCGCTGCAATCAACCAGTAGCCTATTTCACTGTGATAGGGCGGCCAATCGAAGGCTTCTACCAGGCTGCCATCATCCAGCCTGCGTTGGATCAAGCGATGACGGCCCATGGCAATGCCCTGGCCGGCCACCGCAGCTTCGACCACGATGTTGTAGTCGTGGAGCATGACGCGCGGATGGTGCTTGAGGTCGACTTGATAATGCCCAGACCAGTCCGTCCACTCAAAAGGCCGGTGCGAAGTGGCCATCAACAGCGCACCGTTGTGCACTTGGCTGGCCTTGAATGCCGGGCTGCACACCGGAGAGATCACCTCCGGCATCAGTCGTGTGGCCTGTACGTCGGGCCAGTCGCCCTTGCCGTAGCGAATGGCCAGGTCGACTTCGGCCGCCGCGACGTTCGCCAGTTGAATCGCCGGCAGCAATTCCACCTGGATATGCGGATAGCGATTGAGAAAACCGGCCAGGCGCGGCGCCAACCACAAGGTGGCGAACGACGCCAGCAGGCCGACACGTAACACCGTGGCGCCGGGCACCACCCGTTGGGCGCGGGTCGCGACGGCAATGGCGTTCAGGGCGGGACGGATTTCGGCGTAGTACTGCTGGCCGTCTGCAGTCAGATCGATCGCGCGGGTGCGTCGGATAAACAGCGATTTACCCAGGTGCTGTTCGAGTTTTTGTACCTGATGGCTCAGGGCACTCTGGGTTACCGACAACTCCTGCGCGGCCTTGATAAAGCTCAAGTGCCGGGCCACGGCTTCAAAGGCGCGCAGGGCCAGCAGCGGCGGAAGATCCTTATGCAGTGCCACCTGGATGGGCCTCCTTGAGTGGTTGGAAAGTGCCGATTTTGGGCGTCGCTCGGCCTTTTGTCGCCGGTTGATTTGCCGTCGGGCGCAGGAGTCCGCATTATTGAGCCTTACTCGCCACGACGTAAGCCAAGCCATGAGTGATGACGACAAGCTGATCGACCTGAACGCCGAGCGCGCCAAGCGCGTGCATGACCTGAATGACAAGCGCCTGAATGAAGTGCGCCAGGCGTTCGAACAGGCGATGCCTTTAGGCAAAGCCAAGAAAAAATCAAAGAACAAACCCAAAAAGCGTTAAAACGGCCTGCATCTATTGATGCAGGTCAGTTACTGCCCTTCTTTACGCCCCGTCGCGGGCGACATTGATCCCCGTCAATTTTCCAATCCGCCTTCTCCATTAACTTAGCCCTATCGCAACAAGGCAAGTGCAGGAGGCCGGTCATGTTTATCGATAATGTGGTATTCGCCGGAGTGCTGACTGTAAGCCTCATGGTGCTGTTTTTTGTAGGGTTTGGATTTTTTATCTGGAAAGACGCGAACAAGCGTAAAAAACCTTAGGTCTTTCCGGGTTACATGAGCACGCAAGGCATTTTGGGCGACTTCGGTCGC
Source organism: Pseudomonas sp. LAMO17WK12:I1 (assembly GCF_900177315.1). NCBI lineage: Bacteria > Pseudomonadati > Pseudomonadota > Gammaproteobacteria > Pseudomonadales > Pseudomonadaceae > Pseudomonas > Pseudomonas sp. LAMO17WK12:I1. Next base: position 196,724 of record NZ_FWZV01000004.1, read on the forward strand.
CCTTTTTTTTGGGTGTTCAATTCTGGTCCATAAAAAAAGGTGCGGTCCTCACAGAGGCCGCACCTTTTTTGTCAGCGCCTGGCGATCAGTTGCCCAGTGCCTTGGAGGCCAGCCAGAACAAGCCGGCCGAGAGGCCCACGGTCGCAGGCAGGGTCAACACCCAAGCCATCAGGATGGTCTTGACCGTGCCACCTTGCAGGCCGCTCTTGTTGGCGACCATGGTGCCCGCTACGCCGGAAGACAGGACGTGGGTGGTGGAGACCGGCAGGGCGAAGATATTGGCGAAGCCAATCATGGTGGCGGTGGTGATCTGTGCCGACATGCCCTGGGCATAGGTCATGCCCTGCTTGCCGATCTTCTCGCCGATCGTCAGTACCACACGCTTCCAGCCCACCATGGTGCCCAGGCCCAGGGCCAGTGCGACCGCGAGGATCACCCAGAATGGCGCGTACTCGGTGGTGGCGGTGAGGTCCTTGCGCAGTTTGTCGAGGTCGGACTTCTCACGCGCTTCCAGGCCCGGCAACTTGCCGACTTTTTTCGCGGTGTCGTCCAGGCACAGCAGGTAGCGGCGCACTTCGATGCGGTGATCGGCACTCAGGGAATGGTAATCGGAGACGCCTTTCAAGGTATCCAGCAAGGCATTGATGGTGGGTTCGGTCTGCTGCGGGTTGCAGCGGAACTTGCCCGGCAGGTCGTCTTTCACGCTTTTGCCCAGGGCCAGGAACTCACCCAGGGTCTCGTGGTTGCGCTGGTAGAACTGGTTAAGGTGCAGCGTGGCGTCGCGAGTACGCTCGATCTGGTAGGTGGTGCTGCCCAGGTCGAGTACGAACTGCGCCGGCACGATACCGATCAGCACCAGCATGATCAGGCCGATGCCTTTCTGGCCATCGTTGGAGCCGTGCACGAAACTCACGGCCATGGCCGAAATCACCAGGACCAGGCGGTTCCAGAACGGCGGGTGCTTCTTGTCGTCGAGCTTGCGGCGCTGGTCCGGGGTCTTGTGCATCTTCGACAGCGGGCGCCACCATTTCAGGCCGATCAGCACCAGGGCTGCGACCAGGAAGCCGGCCATCGGCGAGAACACCAGGGACGCGCCGATATCGACGGCCTTCTGCCAGTTCACACCGTCAGCCAGGGGGATGTCGTTGATCAGGGCATTGGCCAGGCCGACACCGAGGATCGAACCGATCAGGGTGTGGGAGCTGGAGGCGGGGATACCGAAGTACCAGGTGCCCAGGTTCCAGGTGATCGCCGCGGCTAACAACGAGAAGACCATCGCCAAGCCATGGCCGGTGTTCACATTGATCAGCAACTCCACGGGCAGCAGGTGCACGATGGCGTAGGCGACACCGACACCACCGAGCAACACGCCGAGGAAGTTGAACACCCCGGAGAAGAACACGGCCAGATGCGGCGGCATGGCTTTGGTATAGATGACTGTGGCCACCGCGTTAGCGGTGTCATGAAAGCCATTGATGAACTCGAAGGCGAGGACAAAGGCCAGGGCGAGCAACAGGCTCACGAGAACCCAAGCATCCAGTCCGCTGAATAAATCGATCATGAAGGTTTTCTGACCCGGTCGTAAGGGGGCGCGATTATGCCAGAAAACCTCGGTAATCGATGCACTAGCTGCTCATCGGTATCAATCTTCATCGAATCGCCAGGGGCAAAAGCTGGCGATCCCAGGGTTTTCGGGGCTTTGGCAAGTCTTTGATTTATAAAGCGCAGGGCTGAAAGGACAGGGTTTTGTCACCAAATCGTCATGCCTGAAACATTTGTATGAAATTTTACAGGCGATGGTGGGATTCAGGTCGGCTGGAGGATGGCTAAATGGCATCGCTGCAGGCAGGGCCCTGGACTCGATCCGAAGCGCTTATGGCTCTTCGGCCTTGAGTTCCTGTTCAATCTTTTGGATTTCCTGGGCAAATGCCTGGTCGAGCAGGCTGGCTCGCTTGCGCCATGGTTTGCGTTCAGGTTCAGGCTGGGCGGCGTAGGTGGTGACTTCCCCGCCGTAAACGTCCTTGTAACGTTGCTCCTGGCGCTCAAGTTCCGCGCGCAGTTCATCTTTCGTCACGTTGTTACCTAATTGAGTTGGGTGTAAGTACATTGCAGTGTTTGGCCTGAATGTCGCCCTCGGGTTGTTCCAACTTGAACCCACGAAGTGTTCAAGTTTGAATGAAAACGGGAGGCCACTGTTGGGCGGTCATTCCAGGCAGGTAGTTGCGATCGTCCATGCACGGCCTGTGCATGGTTTGGCGAGTTCCAGCTTCAATATGAAACCGGGCTCTCCTCCGCACAGGATGCATTATAGCGGCGCATTTGAATAACACTATCGGCATAAAGTTAAAAACCGTCAACTTTGTGTGAGTGTTTTGTTACGTCGACGCGTCAGTATTTGCTGAAATTCTGGCGTCATAAACTCAACAAGGAAACAAGCTATTAAATTAACGGCTTAACATCGCCGGGGACGTGGTTGATAGATCGCCCTCAGCGCTAAATTGCGATAATCGCATGGTTGTCCGATAATCGCCCAATGTTGCCGGGCCTGCCTTGTGCATCACGGCCGGCCCGGCTTGTAATAGCAGCCCAATCCCCTGCGGTTGACAATAAGAGAAAGGAACCTGGCATGAACGATCAATTGCGCAACTCTTTCGCGTCAGTGGCGCCGCCGATCGTTGCCTCGCCGGCCAAGCGTATCCAGGCGTTTACCGGTGACCCCGACTTCATGACCTCCCTGGCCCGCGGCCTGGCGGTGGTGCAGGCGTTCCAGGAGCGCAAGCGCCACCTGACCATCGCCCAGATCAGCCACCGCACCGAGATCCCCCGCGCCGCCGTACGCCGTTGCCTGCATACCTTGATCAAGCTCGGCTACGCCACCACCGATGGGCGCACCTATTCATTGCTGCCCAAAGTCCTGACCCTGGGGCATGCCTACCTGTCCTCCACGCCTTTGGCGGTATCGGCCCAGCCTTACCTGGACCGCATGAGCGAACAACTGCACGAAGCCTGCAACATGGCCACCCTTGAAGGCGATGACATCCTCTACATTGCCCGTTCGGCCACCACCCAGCGCCTGATTTCGGTGGACCTGTCGGTGGGCGGACGGTTGCCGGCCTATTGCACCTCCATGGGCCGTATCCTGCTCGCGGCATTGGATGATGCCTCGCTGCAGGACTACCTCGACCATGCCGACCTGCAAACCAAGACCAGCCGCACCCTGACCACCCCTGAAGCCTTGTTCGAATGCCTGCAACAAGTGCGTCAGCAGGGCTGGTGCATTGTCGACCAGGAACTGGAACAGGGTCTGCGCTCCATCGCCGTGCCGGTGTATGACGCGTCCGGCCAGGTGCTGGCGGCGCTCAATGTCAGTACTCACGCTGGACGGGTCAGCCGCAGCGAACTGGAGCAGCGTTTCCTGCCGAGCATGCTCAGTGCCAGCCGTGAGTTGAGTGCGCAGTTGTTTGCCTAAGGTGTTCGGTGACCGCACAGATCCCCGCTTGATCAATTGACGATGTTTCCCCCGGCTTATTACTGTGCGGCAGCGCTCTTGAGGGCGCACCAATAATAATGACGGCCCCAGGCCGTTGGCCCGCCATCGGTGTGGAATAAGAATAATGAATCAACCTTCTGTCGGCACGACCCTGGACGTCCAGTCCTTCATCAACACCCAGCCACTGTCCCGTTACCAGTGGCGCGTGGTGATCCTGTGTTTCCTCATCGTTTTCCTCGATGGCCTCGACACCGCCGCCATGGGCTTTATCGCGCCCGCGCTGTCCCAGGACTGGGGCATTGACCGCGCCAGCCTTGGCCCGGTGATGAGCGCTGCGTTGATCGGCATGGTGTTCGGCGCCCTGGGTTCCGGACCGCTGGCTGACCGTTTCGGGCGCAAGGTTGTACTGGTGGGCGCGGTGCTGGTGTTTGGCGCCTTCAGCCTGGCCTCGGCCTACAGCAGCAACGTGGATCAATTGCTGGTGCTGCGTTTTCTCACCGGGCTGGGCCTGGGGGCCGGCATGCCGAACGCGACGACCCTGCTCTCCGAATACACCCCTGAACGCCACAAGTCGCTATTGGTGACCAGCATGTTCTGTGGTTTCAACCTGGGCATGGCCGGTGGCGGGTTTATCTCGGCCAAGCTGATCCCGGCGTTCGGCTGGCACGCCTTGTTGATGATCGGCGGCATCCTGCCGTTGATCCTGGTGGTGGTGCTGATGCTGTGGCTGCCGGAATCGGCGCGTTTCCTGGTGGTGCGTAATCGAGGTGTCGATAAGGTGCGCAAGACCCTGTCGCCCATCGAACCCTCTATTGTTGCCCAGGCCACCGCCTTCAGCGTGCCCGAACAAAAAACAGTCAAGGCGCGCAACGTGTTCGCGGTGATTTTCTCGGGCACCTACAGCGCCGGCACCTTGCTGCTGTGGCTCACGTACTTCATGGGCCTGGTGATCGTGTACCTGCTGACCAGTTGGCTGCCGACCCTGATGCGCGACAGCGGCGCCAGCATGGAGCAGGCCGCCTTCATCGGCGCGCTGTTCCAGTTTGGTGGCGTATTGAGCGCCGTCGGCGTGGGATGGGCGATGGACCGGTTCAACCCCCACAAGGTCATCGGCACCTTCTACCTGCTGGCCGGGGTGTTTGCCTACGCGGTGGGGCAAAGCCTGGGCAATATCACCCTATTGGCCACCTTGGTGCTGGTCGCCGGGATGTGCGTCAACGGTGCGCAATCGGCGATGCCATCCCTGGCCGCGCGCTTCTACCCGACCCAAGGCCGCGCCACCGGCGTGTCGTGGATGCTTGGCATCGGCCGTTTCGGCGCGATCCTCGGCGCGTGGATGGGTGCCACCTTGCTGGGCCTGGGCTGGAACTTCGAGCAGGTGCTCACCGCCCTGGTGATTCCGGCCGCTTTGGCCACGGCAGCCGTGGTGATCAAAGGCATGGTCAGCCATGCGGATGCGACCTGAGATCAATCGATAGCCTGCCAACAATCCGTTCGATAATCGAACGCTGAGTCGATTATCGGATTGTTTGGCCGATTTCCCCGGCTTAATCTTCAAGCACTTCGGCGCCACCTCAGCGCCTTTTCGATCCACATCGGGAGCCCAACCCCATGGCTGAAATTCTTGCGCTGCGCGACGCGGTGAAGCAATTCGTGAACGACGGCGACACTGTCGCACTGGAAGGCTTCACCCATCTGATCCCTACGGCAGCGGGTCATGAAATCATTCGTCAGGGCAAGAAAGACCTGACGCTGGTGCGTATGACGCCTGACCTGATCTACGACCAGTTGATTGGTGCCGGGTGCGCGCGCAAGTTGATTTTTTCCTGGGGCGGTAACCCGGGTGTAGGTTCCCTGCATCGCCTGCGTGACGCGGTCGAAAAGCAATGGCCGCAACCCTTGGAAATCGAAGAACACAGCCACGCCGACCTGGCCAATGCCTACGTCGCCGGCGCATCGGGCCTGCCGTTCGCGGTGCTGCGCGCCTACGCGGGTTCCGACTTGCCCAAGGTCAACCCGCTGATCAAGAGCGTGACGTGCCCGTTCACCGGTGAAGTGCTGGCAGCGGTGCCGTCGGTGCGTCCGGACGTCACCGTGATCCACGCGCAAAAGGCTGATCGCAAGGGCAACGTGCTGCTCTGGGGCATTCTTGGGGTGCAGAAGGAAGCGGCCCTGGCGGCCAAGCGCTGCATCGTCACCGTGGAAGAAATCGTCGATGACCTGAACGCGCCGATGAACAGTTGCGTACTGCCGACCTGGGCCCTGACTGCGGTGTGCCACGTACCCGGTGGTGCCCATCCGTCCTACGCCCACGGCTACAACGAGCGTGACAATCGCTTCTACCAGGCGTGGGACCCCATCGCCCGCGACCGTGGGACCTTTACTGCCTGGATGGATGAATACATCCACGGCACTGCCGATTTCAGTGAATTCCAGGCCAAGCTGACCACGCAGCAGGAGGCCAAGTAATGGCTTACTCGACCAATGAAATGATGACCGTCGCCGCCGCGCGCCGCCTCAAGAACGGCTCCGTGTGCTTTGTGGGCATCGGCCTGCCGTCCAAGGCCGCCAACCTGGCGCGCCTGACTTCGTCGCCGGATGTGGTGCTGATCTACGAGTCCGGGCCGATTGGCGCCAAGCCCAGCGTATTGCCACTGTCGATCGGTGATGGCGAGCTGGCGGAAACCGCCGACACCGTGGTGCCGACCGGCGAGATTTTTCGCTACTGGCTGCAGGGCGGGCGTATCGACGTGGGCTTCCTCGGTGCCGCGCAAGTCGACCGCTTCGGCAACATCAACACCACCGTGGTCGGTGATTATCACCAACCCAAGGTGCGCCTGCCGGGCGCCGGTGGCGCGCCGGAAATCGCCGGCTCGGCCAAGAGCGTGTTGATCATCCTCAAGCAGTCGTCCCGTTCGTTTGTCGACAAGCTGGACTTCATCACCTCGGTCGGCCACGGCGAAGGTGGGGATTCGCGCAAACGCCTGGGGCTGCCGGGTGCCGGTCCTGTCGGAATCATTACCGACCTGTGCATCATGGAACCGGAAGAGGGCACCCATGAATTCGTGGTCACCGCCCTCCATCCGGGCGTGACCCGCGAGCAAGTCGTAGCGGCCACCGGTTGGGCGATTCGATTTGCCGAGCAGGTCAGCACCACCGCCGAGCCGACCGAGGTCGAGTTGACCGCCCTGCGTGACCTCGAAGCACGCACGGCCGCCGCCCACGGCCAAGCACCGGGAGAAGCCTGATGCGCGAGGTGTTTATCTGCGATGCGATTCGCACCCCCATCGGCCGCTTTGGCGGTGGCCTGTCCAGCGTGCGCGCCGATGACCTGGCGGCCGTGCCGATCAAGGCGCTGATCGAGCGCAACCCTTCCGTGGACTGGTCGGCCGTTGACGAGGTGTTCCTCGGCTGCGCCAACCAGGCCGGTGAAGACAACCGCAACGTCGCCCGCATGGCGTTGCTGCTGGCCGGCCTGCCGGAAAGCATTCCCGGCGTCACCCTCAACCGTCTGTGCGCCTCGGGCATGGATGCGATCGGCACCGCGTTTCGCGCCATCGCCAGTGGCGAAATGGAGCTGGCGATTGCCGGTGGCGTCGAGTCGATGTCCCGTGCGCCGTTCGTGATGGGCAAGGCGGATGCGGCGTTTTCGCGCAACATGAAGCTGGAAGACACCACCATCGGCTGGCGTTTTATCAACCCGTTGATGAAGGCCCAGTACGGCGTGGACGCCATGCCGCAGACCGCCGATAACGTCGCCGACGACTACCAGGTCTCCCGCGCCGACCAGGACGCCTTTGCCCTGCGCAGCCAGCAACGCACCGCCGCCGCCCAGGCGGCCGGGTTCTTCGCCGAAGAAATCGTGCCGGTGCGGGTCGCCCATAAAAAAGGCGAAACCGTGGTGGAGCACGATGAGCACCCCAGGGACACCACCCTTGAAGCCCTGGCCAAACTCAAACCGGTCAACGGCCCGGACAAGACCGTCACCGCGGGCAATGCCTCGGGGGTGAACGACGGTGCGGCCGCACTGATCCTGGCGTCTGCCGAAGCGGTGAAAAAACACGGCCTGACTGCCCGCGCCCGGGTGCTGGGCATGGCCAGCGCCGGTGTTGCGCCACGGGTGATGGGCATCGGCCCTGTGCCGGCGGTACGCAAGCTGGTGGAACGCCTGGGCCTGGCCGTGACTGACTTCGATGTGATCGAACTCAACGAAGCCTTCGCCAGCCAAGGCCTGGCGGTGCTGCGTGAACTGGGCATCGCCGACGATGCACCCCAGGTCAACCCGAACGGTGGCGCCATCGCACTGGGCCACCCCTTGGGCATGAGCGGTGCACGGCTGGTATTGACGGCCCTGCATCAGTTGGAAAAAACCGGCGGCCGTAAAGGCCTGGCGACCATGTGCGTGGGCGTCGGCCAAGGCCTGGCCCTGGCGATCGAACGCATCTAATAAGAGAGGACAGCTCCATGAGTGACAAGCCCGGTTACCGGCGCCCGCAAGCGGGCACTCAACCTGATTACCTGCACCCGGCCTACCAGTCGACGAACCTGCGTTCGCCGTCCCAGCCGTTGGTGTTCCTGCCCCATTCCTTGTCGGAAATCACCGGCCCGACCATCGGCGCCGAGCGAGTCAGCGAGAAGGACAACGACCTCACCGCCCAACACGACGGCGAACCGTTGGGCGAACGCATCATCATTCATGGCCGCGTGCTGGATGAAAACGGCCTGCCGGTGCCGGGCATCCTCGTGGAGATCTGGCAGGCCAACGCCGCCGGTCGCTACAACCACAAGCGCGACCTGCACGATGCGCCGCTGGACCCGAACTTCACCGGCACCGGGCGCACCGTCACCGACGCCGATGGCTGGTACCAGTTCCAGACCATCAAGCCTGGGGCCTACCCATGGGGCAACCACCACAACGCGTGGCGTCCGGCGCATATCCATTTTTCGCTGTTCGGCCCGAGCGTGCTGACACGCCTGGTGACGCAGATGTATTTCCCTGGCGACCCGCTGCTGGAATACGACCCGATCTACAACTGTGTGCCGGATACCAGCGCCAAGGAACGCCTGATCGCCCGTTTCGACCTGGAAAAGACCATTCCTTCCTATGCCCTCGGCTACCGCTGGGACATCGTCCTGCGCGGCCGCGACGCCACGCCGATGGAGAAATGAGATGACACTCAACGCGACCACGTCCCACACCGTCGGGCCGTACTACCACATCGGCCTGACCTGGCTGAACCGCGAGGATTTGACCGTCGCCGCCACCCTCGGCGAGCGCGTGGCGATCAGCGGGCAAGTGGTGGACGGCAACGGTGATGTTGTCAACGACGCCATGCTCGAAGTCTGGCAGGCCAATGCCGCCGGCAAGTACGACCACCCTGAAGATGAGCAGGACAAGGCGCTCGACCCGAACTTCGAAGGCTTTGGCCGGGTGCCGGTGGATGCCGAAGGGCGCTTCCGCTTTACCACGATCAAGCCGGGCAGCGTGCCGGGCCTGCAAGGCACGACCCAGGCGCCGCACCTGGTGGTGCTGGTGTTTGCCCGTGGGCTGGTGAAGCACCTGCTGACGCGGATTTATTTCGAGGGCGAGGCGTTGAATGGGGATGACCCGTTGCTGGCCTGTGTGCCTGCCGAGCGGCGCGGCACGTTGATTGCCAAGCCGGACGCGGCGGGTGTGCATCAGTGGAATGTGATTTTGCAGGGCACAGATAAGGAGACGGTGTTCTTCGATTATTGAGTCGCTTGTCAGGGCCCCATCGGGGGCAAGCCCCCTCCCACATTTTGATGTGGGAGGGGGCCGGTTCAGGCACTGCCTACGCAAAAGTCTGCTTGCGGAACATGGTTGTTGCAAAGTATGTCTAGGCTATAACCGTTCCCACTGAGTGAAAAACCATGACAACAACCACCAGTCACTACACCGGAGAAGAGCGCAGCAAACGGATCTTTGCGATTGTCGGTGCCTCCTCCGGCAACCTGGTCGAATGGTTCGACTTCTACGTCTATGCCTTCTGCGCCATCTACTTCGCCCCCGCGTTTTTCCCGTCGGATGACCCCACGGTCCAACTGCTCAACACCGCTGGCGTGTTCGCCGCCGGCTTCCTGATGCGCCCCATCGGCGGCTGGCTGTTCGGCCGGGTCGCCGACAAGCACGGGCGCAAGAATTCGATGATGATCTCGGTGCTGATGATGTGCGCCGGTTCCCTGGTCATCGCCTTTTTGCCCACCTACAAAGACATCGGCGCCTGGGCCCCGGCCCTGCTGCTGGTGGCGCGGCTGTTCCAGGGCCTGTCGGTGGGGGGCGAATATGGCACCACCGCCACCTACATGAGTGAAGTCGCACTCAAGGGCCAGCGTGGGTTTTTCGCCTCGTTCCAGTACGTGACCCTGATCGGTGGCCAACTGTTGGCGGTGCTGGTGGTGGTGATCCTGCAACAGATCCTCACTGAGGAAGAACTGCGGGCCTGGGGCTGGCGGATTCCGTTCGTGATCGGTGCGATTGCCGCGGTGATCTCCCTGCTGCTGCGCCGCACCCTCAAGGAAACCACCAGCAAGGAAACCCGCGCGGACAAGGACGCCGGCAGTATCGCCGCGCTGTTCCGTGACCATAAGGCGGCATTCATCACCGTGCTCGGCTACACCGCAGGCGGTTCGCTGATTTTCTACACCTTTACCACCTACATGCAGAAGTACCTGGTGAACACCGCCGGGATGCACGCCAAGACCGCCAGTTACATCATGACCGGCGCGCTGTTCCTGTACATGTGCATGCAGCCGCTGTTCGGCATGCTGGCCGACAAGATCGGCCGGCGTAACTCGATGCTGTGGTTCGGCGCGTTGGGCACACTGTGCACGGTGCCGATCCTGCTCAGCTTGAAAACCGTCAGCAGTCCGTTCCTGGCGTTTGTGCTGATCACCCTGGCCCTGGCGATTGTCAGCTTCTACACCTCGATCAGCGGCCTGGTGAAGGCGGAAATGTTCCCGCCACAAGTGCGCGCCCTGGGCGTGGGCCTGGCCTATGCGGTGGCCAACGCGATCTTCGGCGGCTCGGCGGAATACGTGGCCCTGGGCCTCAAATCCATGGGCATGGAAAACACCTTCTATTGGTATGTCACCGGCATGATGGCGGTGGCCTTCCTGTTCAGCTTGCGTTTGCCGAAACAGGCGGCGTACCTGCATCACGATTTGTAAGGGATGAGTTATGACACTGCGCACGAGCAATCAACTGTTCGACGCTTACTTCACCGCTGACAGCATGGCCGAGGTGTTCTGCGACCAGGGACGCCTGCAGGGCATGCTCGATTTCGAAGCCGCGCTCGCCCGGGCGCAGGCCCGGGTCGGGTTGATCCCGCAGGCGTCCGTGGCGCCGATTGCCCAGGCCTGCCTGGCGTCGCTGTACGACGTGGACGCCCTCGGCGTGGCGATTGCCACGGCGGGGAATTCCGCGATTCCGCTGGTGAAGGCCCTGGGCAAGTTGATTGCCAGCGGGGATGCCGGGGCCGAACGTTATGTGCACCTGGGCGCGACCAGCCAGGACGTGATGGACACCGGGCTGGTGCTGCAACTGCGCCGGGCCCTGGGGTTGATCGAAACGGACCTGGCGCGTCTGGGCGACGTGCTGGCCGCCCAGGCCCAGCGTTATGCGACGACGCCGTTGGCCGGGCGTACCTGGTTACAGCACGCGACGCCGGTCACCCTGGGGATGAAGATTGCCGGTTGGCTGGGCGCGGTGACGCGCAGTCGCCAGCGTTTGAAAGAACTGCAACCGCGTTTGCTGGTGCTGCAATTCGGCGGCGCGTCCGGGACGTTGGCGGCACTCGGCGAACACGCCATGCCGGTGGCCGAGGCGCTGGCGGCAGAGTTGAAGCTGAGCTTGCCTGAACAACCCTGGCACACCCAACGGGATCGTCTGGTGGAGTTCGCCTCCGTCCTGGGCCTGATCGCCGGCAGCCTCGGCAAACTGGGCCGCGATATCAGCCTGCTGATGCAAACTGAAGCGGCCGAAGTGTTCGAGCCGTCGGCGCCCGGCAAGGGCGGTTCGTCGACCATGCCGCACAAACGCAACCCGGTGGGCGCGGCTGTGCTGATCAGCACCGCCACGCGCGTGCCCGGCCTGGTGGCGACGATGTTCAACGCCATGCCCCAGGAACATGAACGCAGCCTGGGCCTGTGGCACGCCGAATGGGAAACCTTGCCGGAGATTTGCCGCCTGGTGTCCGGGGCCTTGAAACAAGCGCTGCTGGTGAGCGAAGGGTTGGAAGTCGACCCCGGACGTATGGCCCACAACCTCGACCTGACCCAAGGCCTGGTGCTGGCCGAAGCCGTCAGCATCGTGCTGGCTCAACGCCTGGGCCGGGAAACCGCGCACCACCTGCTGGAGCAATGCTGCAAACGCGCCGTCGCAGAAGGGCGCCACTTGCGCGCGGTGCTGGCGGACGAACCGCAGGTCACCGCCGAGTTGTCCGCCCCTGAGTTGGACCGCCTGCTCGACCCGGCCCACTACCTGGGCCAGGCGCCCACCTGGGTCACTCGCGCTGTCACCGAACACTTTGCATTGACCGCCTAAGGAGAACGCTGTGGCTTTCGTACAACTCGCCGAGGGCGAACTGCATTACCAACTCGATGGCCCCGTGGACGCACCGGTGCTGGTGCTGTCCAACTCGCTGGGTACCGACCTGCATATGTGGGACATCCAGATCCCGGCGTTGACCGAGCATTTCCGGGTGTTGCGTTTCGACACCCGTGGCCACGGCAAATCCCTGGTGACCGAGGGACCGTACAGCATCGAGCAGTTGGGCCACGACGTGATCGCACTGCTGGATGCGCTGGATATTCAGCGTGCGCACTTTTGCGGGCTGTCCATGGGCGGCTTGATCGGCCAATGGCTGGGGATTAATGCCGGTGAGCGCCTGCAGCGCCTGGTGGTGTGCAACACCGCCGCCAAAATCGGCACGCCGGAGATCTGGAACCCACGGATCGAGATGGTCCAGCGTGATGGCGCGGCGGCCATGGTGGCCTTGCGCGATGCGTCGATTGCGCGTTGGTTCACCGCCGATTTTGCGGCAGCCAACCCGCACCAGGCCAAGCAGATCACCGACATGCTTGCCGCGACTTCGCCCCCAGGTTACGCGGCCAACTGCGCCGCCGTGCGTGATGCGGATTTCCGTGAGCAGTTGCCGAAGATCAAGGCACGCACCCTGGTGATTGCCGGCACTGAAGACGCCGTGACCCCACCGGCCGGTGGCCACTTTATCCAGCACCATGTGCAGGGCGCCGAGTACGCCGAGTTCTACGCGGCGCACCTGTCCAACGTACAGGCTGGCGCTGCATTCAGTGACCGGGTTATCAAATTCCTGCTGGCCCGCTGAGGCCGCTGTTGTGGCAACTGGCTCGTTGTGGCAAGTGGGCTTCCTGTGGCGAGCGGGCTTCCTGTGGTGAGCGGGCTTCTTGTGGTGAGCGGGCTTGCCCCGCGCTGGGGCGCGAAGCGGCCCCAAATCAGGCGCCACGGTCTGTCTGAAATAATTCGGCGTCCGTATTGGGGCTGCTTCGCAGCCCAGCGCGGGGCAAGCCCGCTCACCACAAGAAGCCCGCTCACCACAGGAGCCCGCTCGCCACAGGTCATCGAGTTGAAATTTTATTGAACCAGGAGTTTTTTGTGGACGAGAAACAACGTTACGCCGACGGCCTGCAGGTGCGCCGCGAAGTGCTGGGCGATGCCCATGTCGACCGCAGCCTCAATGCCTTGACCGAGTTCAACAGCGAGTTCCAGGACATGATCACCCGCCACGCCTGGGGTGACATCTGGACCCGCCCCGGGCTGCCTCGCCACACCCGCAGCCTGATCACCATCGCCATGCTGATCGGCATGAACCGCAGCGAAGAACTCAAGCTGCACCTGCGCGCCGCCGCCAGCAACGGCGTGACCCGTGCCGAGATCAAGGAAGTGCTGATGCAGAGCGCGATCTATTGCGGGATCCCGGCGGCGAATGCCACGTTTCACCTGGCGGAGTCTGTATGGGATGAGCTGGGTGTCGAGTCGCGCGAGTGATCAGTGGGAGTCGGCGTCCCACACCCAATTCCACACGCCCGGAAGATGCACGGCTTCATTCACGTCTTTGACCGTACGCGCCAGCGCCGCGCGTTGCAGGGCGGCCGTATCGGTGTAGAACGGTTCGGCAGCCGTCTTCATGCCATTGACTCGTGCGCTGTCCAGCAGGATCTGCAGGTATTCCTGCATATGCCGCGCGGTATAGCGGTTGATATCGTGGAAGGTCACCACCACCGGTATCACGCCGTCCACCGTCGGTAGCTCCCCCAGCGCGATGCGCTCGCGCACCACCGACAGTTGTCGATACAGGTTGGCGCGGCGCCTTGGGCTGCCATTGAAGCCCCAGATCTTGCCGTCATTGGCGCTCAGGTCGGTCAGCAGGACCTGCATGCCATGGCGCTGGTAGGCGGCGAAGGTGCGCCGGTCGTAGTTCCAGAACGGCGGGCGGACCAGCACGGGCGGCGCGCCGGTGATCGAGGCGATATCGCTCGCGCCCTGGCTGAGGGTGCGCTCCAGCTCGGCATCATTCAGCCAGCGGTGGTTGGTATGAAAGGTCGTGGCAGTGTGAAAAGCCAGCACATGCCCGCCGGCGTATTCACGCTCCATCGTCTTGCGCCCCCGCGAGCTGCCGCCGGAACGCGACGATTCGGTCTGCAGGAAGAACACCGCCTTGATCCCCGGCAGCACCGGGTTGTGCGCCAGGTCGGCGAGCACTGAACGGCTGGGGTTGTCGTAGCCCGAGGCGCTGGGGCCGTCATCGAAAGTCAGCAAAAAACGGATCGGCGCCTGGGCCTGCAGGCGTTGCTCGGTCTGCGCGGTCAGGGCGATGGGTGCGCCGATACAGCCGCTGAGGCTCAAGGCCAGGGCAAGCACGGCGGATGCGATGGCAAAGGATTTCATGGTGTGCACAGGCTCGGATAAGAGGCCGCTGCTGGGCGGATCAGCAGCGGCAGGCGCGCACCATACAGTAAGTGCGGCGCCGGATTACAGCAGACTTATCGGGTAACTGACGATCAACCGGTTTTCATCGAACTCATTGTTGCTGTAGTCGCGGCGCATGCTCGAATTGCGCCAGCGCACCGTGAGGTTCTTCACCACGCCGCTTTGCACGGTATAACCCAATTCGCTTTCGCGGCCCCACTCCTTGCCGTCGGTGACGGTGCCGGTGTGCACGTTGCTGCCGCTGATATAGCGGTTCATCAGGGTCAGGCCCGGTACGCCGAGGGCGGCGAAGTTGTAGTCGTGGCGCACCTGCCAGGATTTTTCCTCGGCGTTGTCGTAACTCGAGTTGTAGCTGTCGTTGGCCAGGGTGCCGCCGCTGGTGCCGTTGACGCGCATCCACGCGCTGTTGCCGGTGAGTTTTTGCAGGCCGACGTAGAAGGTGTTGCCGCCATACTTGGCCGAGAACAGGCCGGACCAGGTCTTGTTGTCCAGGTCGCCGGCGCGGGCGCTGCCGTCGTCCTTGCCGTAGAAGAACCCGAGGTTGGCGCCCAGGGTCCAGTCGCCCAGGGGCTGGCTGTGGATCAGGTTGACGAACTGCTGGCTGTAGATGTCCTTGAGCTGGGCGTTCCACACGCCGACCTGGGTGCGTTTGTCGTTGAAGGCGTACTCGCCGCCCTGGAAGTTGAAGCGGTCCGAGGTGAACGCGGTTTTGCCGACCATCGACATGTCCGACATGCTGCTGTCGTCGCGCGGGCTGTTGGCGCGGAACTGGCCGCCGTACAGGGTCAGGCCGTCGATTTCCTTCGAGGTGATCTGCCCGCCGCGCAGGGTTTGCGGCAGGGAGCGGCCATCGTCGGCACGCAGGATCGGCAGCACCGGCATCCATTCGCCGACCTTCACTTCGGTCTTGGAAATACGCGCCTTGAACGCCACGCCGAGACGCCCGAATTCATCCGCAGGGCGGCCATCGTGGTCCAGCGGCAACAACTGGGTGCCGCCGGTACCGCGCCCGCCATCGAGCTTCAACGAGTACAGCCCGAGCACATCCACACCGAAACCGACGGTGCCTTGGGTAAAGCCGGACTTGGCGTCGAGGATGAAACTCTGTGTCCACTCCTGCGCGCCACCCTGGGTTTTGGTGGGGTTGGTGAAATTGCGGTTGAAGAAGAAATTACGCAGGTTGAGGTTGGCGCTGGCGTCCTCCAGAAAACCGTGTTCTTCGGCGACGACGGGCAGGGCAAGACTGGCGATAGCGGTGGCCAGCAGGAGCCGGCGCGGGTGAAAAGTGCTCATGGTGGTGGACCTGTTGTTATTGGGTTTATGCAGGTGGCGGCCATGGTGCGGGGCGGTGCGGGGGCGGTTCAATCGGGGCAGGGCGGGTTGTGGGCGATGATCGAACGCAAGTTGCCGGGCGCTGAGGCCCGGCATTGGCGGGTTATCGTTTGGGCAGGTCGAAGTGGGTCCAGGGCACCGCCGGCAAATAATGCTGGGCGGCAATGATCAGCGCCACCATCACCACCAGGAACACCCCTTGCAGAGGGCTCCAGAAGGCCCAGTGCAGGCCGTTCAACCAGGGGTAGCCTTCGGCGAACTTCTGGCTCATATGACCGATGCGTTTTTTGTGCAGCAGGTTGATCAGCAGCGCGCCGGCATAGGTCAGCGCACCCAGTACACCAAGCATCAAACCGCAGGCCACCAGCATGATCGCCTGCGGTACGCCGTGGCGAATCACCAGCCAGTAGTCGTTGGGGTTGATTCGCTTGGGGATCAGGTACTGGCTCAGCCACACATCCAGCACCCGATAGGTTGAACTCATCCCGGCCCACATTTGGGTGACGCGAAAGCCAACGGCCGCCGGCACGAACGCCATCAGCATGAAAATGACCAGCGACATCCCGTCCATTCTGTCTGGCTTATCATGGGCGATGCTCAGGCCAAGCCCCAGGGCGAAGACGGCCCATAGCCGGATAAACACCTGGGTGTAGATCGGCCGGGGCACGAATTTGCGCCAAAAGAACAGGTCTGTTTGAGGCAGGCGCTCGACCAGTTGCGGATAGCGCCAGGTCAGTGTTTGCGCCAGGTGCTGGCAGGCGTTCCACTCGTTCTCGCCAAATCCATCGATCAGGCGTTTGTGTTGCGTGGCGGACATCGGCATCAGCAGCAGGCGTGCGGCCAGGGCATCGGCTGATGTGCGCCGCGTGTCCTGGGCCTTGTCCTGCAGGTTGGCGTAGAAGCTTTCCTGTTCGCAACGGGACACCAGTTCGCGCCACATCCACGCCGGTTCCGGGTAGACGCCTTTCTGGTCGTCCCAGCCGAATGCCTGGCACACCCGCTCGAACAGCGGCACGCTCCACTGGGTGTCATGCAGCAGGTGCAGGACGATGCGCTGCCACTGCTGTTGCAGGTCGAACACCCGCAGCCAGGGTTGGTCGTTGTACTGCGTGAGCTGGGTGATGAACTCGCGCTCGGCCTTTTGCTCCAGCAGTTCCTGCAGGGTGCGGCGGTAGTCTTGCAGCAGCTCGCCGGTCAGTGCTTCGTATTGCCAGGACGTCATCGCCACCTGCTGCCAGGGGGTCAGCCATTCCAGGTGTTGCGCGGCCCAAGCGGCGATGGCGCTGCGTTCGCCCGGTGCTTCGAAACAATGGCGCAACAGGCCGGCCTGGAACGCCTCGGTGCAGCCCTGTTGCCGAGCCTGGGCCCAGCGTTCATCGAGGTTACCCGCGGTCAGGCCGTCGAGCAGGGTCTGGGCCGGGTCCGGAGTGGGTGCGTCGAAGGGCGCCGGGCTGACGGGGCTGATGTCCAGCAGTTCGGCCAGGTCATTCAGGTTGGTGTAGACCGCTTCGGCCACGGGCGCCTGGACGGGTTCTGCCTCTTCGTTATCCGCTCGCCAGCGTGCTTCATTCAGCGCGTGTTCATAGGCCTCGCGCAGGCGCTGGAAGCCTTGGGCGTCGTCGTCCGGGCGGCAGCCTTTGAGCAAGCGCGCATAGCTGCGCTTGATGCTGCGCTCGTCGGCGTCCTCCGGCAGTTGCAGTACGGTCCAGCAATCCATCGGTGTGCCCTCAGCGCCAGAACCCGTTGTCGAGTTGCTCAAGTTGACGGCTCAGTTCGCTGCGCGCTTCGCGGATGCGGCGTTCGTCCTGGGTGTCGAGTACCTGCTGGAACTGCGCCGCCCAATGCCCGAGCTGTTCGCGCAGCTCGCCGAGGTTTTCCTGGTAGAGCCGTTCGAGGCGGGCGACGAGCACGGTATTGACCTGCTGGTCGCGGGGGTGGACCTTCAATTGCGCCAGGGCTTGCAGGCGTTGCTGGATCTCCTGCGGGTTGAGCACGCCGGGGTTGTTCTCGATCACCAGCGAATGCTGCTCGC
The DNA here is from genome assembly GCF_900177315.1 of Pseudomonas sp. LAMO17WK12:I1. Taxonomy (NCBI): domain Bacteria; kingdom Pseudomonadati; phylum Pseudomonadota; class Gammaproteobacteria; order Pseudomonadales; family Pseudomonadaceae; genus Pseudomonas; species Pseudomonas sp. LAMO17WK12:I1. The sequence goes on from NZ_FWZV01000004.1 coordinate 214,565, forward strand.
CGGTCAGCGGGATATTCACCTGGGCTTCCAGCAGGCCGTTGTTGTCGTAGGTGAAACGCACGTCCAGGGAGACTTCACCGGCCTTGCGCTTGGGCACCGGAATATCCAGTTGGCCCAGCTCGATGTTGTCTTTGACCAGGCGGCTTTCGCCCTGATAAATCTTCAGCAGTACGTGGGCCTGGTCGTCGTGCAGGGTGACCACGCTTTTGACCCGGCTCACCGGCACGCTGCTGTTGCGTTCGATCAACGGCAGGTAATGGCCGCTTTCGATATGGCCGCCGTACTGGTTGGAGGTTTCGATCCCCAGGGTGTAGGGGCAGACGTCGGTCAGCACCACTTCTTCGAGGGCCGCGGAACGGGCCTTGAGGGCGGCCTGGATCGCCGCACCATGGGCGACCACCTGATCGGGATCGAGGCTGATGGAGGGAAAGCGCCCGAACAGGCCGGCGGCGAGTTTGCGCACCAGCGGCATGCGTGTGGTACCGCCCACCAGCAGGATTTCATCCAGGTCGCCGACCCGAATCCGCGCATCGCGCAGGGCGCGTTCGATCGGCGCGCGCAGGCGTTCCAGCAGCGGCGTGTAGAGCTTGGCCAGTTCCTGTTGGGTGATGGTTTTTGTCCATTGCTGGCCGTCGACGCGCAGGGCGAACTCGGCGCTGTCGTCCTGGCCCAAGGCTTTGCGTACGCGCTCGGCTTCGCGGCGCAGGGCTTGCAGCACCGTGCTGGTGGGCGGGAAACCCGTGGCGTTGCGTTGGCTGTCGACAAAGTGTTCGAGCAACAGGGTGTCGAAGTCTTCGCCGCCGAGAAAGTTGTCGCCGGCGCTGGCGCGTACTTCCATCACCCCGTCGAACAGCTCGATGATCGACACGTCGAAGGTGCCGCCGCCAAGGTCGAAGACCAGGAACGAGGTTTCTTTATCACGCTGGTGCAGGCCGTAGGCCAAGGCCGCGGCGGTCGGTTCGTTGATCAGTTTCTCAACGCTGAGCCCGGCCAGTTCACCGGCGATGCGCGTGGCCTTGCGTTGGCCGTCGCTGAAATAGGCGGGCACGCTGATCACCGCGTCGGTAACGGTTTGGCCGTAGGTGCGCTCGATGTCTTCCTTGAGGCTTTTGAGTACCAGCGCCGAGAGTTCTTCGGGGCGGAACGAGCGGTCGCCCAGGCGCACCTCGGTGGCGCTGCCCATGTAGCGCTTGAACAGCGAAGTCGTCAGGTGCGGGTGGGTGTGCAGGCGCTCCTTGGCGGCCTGGCCCACCAGGACACGGCCTTGGTCATCCAGCCCGACCACGCTGGGGGTCAGCAACTGGCCCAGGGCATTGGGCACCATTTCGGCGGCATCGCCGCGCCAGACGGCTGCGAGACTGTTAGTGGTCCCCAGGTCGATTCCTACGATCATTACGACAAGCTCCCTCTGTGGTCTGTAAGAATCTGTGACAGATTTTAACCTGAAAGGTTGAGCGCAAAGCAAGGCGGGAGCGCTTTGTGACGAGCGGGGCAAGCCCGCTCGCCACAAAGCGCTTGGCCAACCTGTCAGCCTTATGTTTAACCGCTTCTGCGTCTACTGTCAGGGTTGACAGTAGATGGCCCGTTTTTGAACGCCTATGTTCAAGGCGGTGGCAGTATTTTTCTGGTGCTCAAGGGAGAAGTGCTCATGAGCTTTGGAACAGACATAGGTGAGTTGTTAACGTCGTCGAATACGTTCAACGCGGACCTGATCTTTGGGAGTAACAAGAAGATCCCGATTACATTCGACACATTCGAGTTGATCTATATCGAGGGTGCTCAGTTTTCCATTTGTTTAGGGTTTGAAGACAATCCCGGTTCGAAAAATGAACTGACCCTTAAGGCTGAAGGGCTGAAAGCAGGCCAGACCTATCCGATCCGGCCGGAGGACCCTGGAGTCAGGGCGGCTTTTGCCTTGGGAAACCGCATCGAGTATTTCCCGGACGAATATTCGGGGTCCCTGACGGTTGACCTTCTTGAATACAAGGACGGCCGTATAGCGCTGAGCATGCAGTTTTCCATCTACTTCAAGCCAGATGGCAAGGGCGATATGGAAGTTGTCTGCCATGCCCTTCAAATCACCTGCGCGTTAGCAAACCACGGCGCAACGGGTAAGTTTGTCCCCAAGCACCGAGTGCAAGCGAAGGTTCCAGTTCTTTGTGAGATCAACGCCAGTGTCAATGGCAGTTATGACCCCATCGACCTGGGTAATGTATTTTTCGTGATCTACTCAGACTCGAGTTATTTTATTCAGTGCTTGCCCCGTGATGGAGGTGATCGTGCGGTCCTCGAGTTCGCAGGGAGAGAGCTGAAAACCTTTACTGATTACCCGATCACAGGGCCTGGGGGGCCGCCAAATAGTGTTGATACGCTTTTTATTATGCGGCCTGAATTCTCATACGGGTTTTCTGATCCGACGGGTACATTCCGCGTAAGGCGCACTGATCATCCAGACGAAGGGTTCTGGTTTATCGGTGAGTTTAATTTCTCAATCACTGCTCGTGGCTCGGACGGTCAAAACACCCAGTATGATATTTCGAGTTCTGTGTTCCAGGTTCAAGTCAGTGAATTGAGAACTTAACCTTGGCACCCAGCCTGTAAAATATCGCGGGCCATAAAAAACCGCCTCCTGATAAGGGAGGCGGTTTTTGTTTATTGCGGCGCTATCAGAACAACTTCAACGCCGGTGCTTCTTCTTTCAACGGCTCGTTCTTCGCGGTCTGCTCGTTCCAGCCACCACCGAGGGCCTTGTACAGGTTGACCTCGCTGGTCAGCTGCGCCAGGCGGTCGGTGATCAGCGATTGCTGGGCACTGAACAGTTGGCGCTGGGCGTCGAGGAAGGTCAGGTTGCTGTCGACACCGATGCGGTAGCGACGCTCGGCCAGGCGGTAGTAATCCTGGTTGGCCGCGACGAAGCCACGCTGGGCCTCCAACTGCTGCTTGTAGGTCTCACGCGCGGCGAGGCCGTCGGAGACTTCCTGGAAGCCGGTCTGGATCGCCTTCTCGTAGTTCGCCACGTTGATCTCTTTCTGGATCTTCGAATAGTCCAGGCTGGCGCGCAGGCTGCCGGCGTTGAAGATCGGGATGTTGATCTGCGGGGCGAACGACCAGGTGCCCGAACCGCCTTTGAAAAGGCCGCCCAGGGTAGGGCTGGCGGTACCGGCGCTGGCGGTCAGGCTGATGCTCGGGAAGAACGCTGCACGGGCCGCACCGATGTTGGCGTTGGCGGCCTTGAGGTTGTACTCGGCCTGCACGATGTCGGGACGACGTTGCAGCAGGTCGGAGGGCAAGCCGGCCGGTACGTCGCTGAGCAGGTCATCCGACAGCGGCTTGCTGGCGATATTCGCCGGCAGGCCGGTGCCCAGCAGCAGGGTCAGGTTGTTTTCGTCCTGGGCCACCTGGCGGGTGTAGCGTGCCAGTGCCACGCGGGCATTTTCCACCGAGGTGCGCGCCTGGCTGAGGTCGAGGGCCGACGCCACACCGACTTCATTGCTGCGCGAGGTCAGTTTGAAGCTCTGCTCGTACGCGCCGAGGGTGTCCTGGGTCAGCTTGAGCAGTTCCTTGTCGGCCTGCCAGGTCAGGTAGGCATTCGCCACGCTGGCCACCAGGCTGATCTGGGTGCTGCGCCGTGCTTCTTCAGTGGCGAAGTACTTTTGCAGCGCTTCTTCACTCAGGCTGCGCACACGACCGAACAGGTCCAGCTCATAAGAACTGATCCCGAGGCCGGCCGAGTACTGGCTGGTGATGGTCGATTCGCCGGTCTGCGACAGCTTGGCCGGGGTGCGCGAACGGCTGCCGCTGCCCGTGGCCGATACGGCCGGGAACAGGTCGGCACGCTGGATCTGGTACTGCGCCGCATACGCGTCGATGTTCAGCGCCGCGACACGCAGGTCACGGTTGTTCACCAGCGCGGTCTGGATCAGCTGTTGCAGGGCAGGGTCATGGAAAAACTGCTTCCAGCCCTGCTCGGCAGCGGCCTGGCCCGGCGCCTGGGCCGACGAATACGCCGGCCCCTGTGGGAACTGAGCTGCCACCGGCGCTTCAGGGCGCTGGTAGTCAGGGATCAGCGAGCAGCCACTGAGCACGAATGCGGTGACGGCTAAGGAAAGTAGCGACTTGCTCATTGGCCAGCCTCTTGAGGAGTTTGCTTAGGTTCAGTCTTGTTACGTTCGCCCATGGCGGACACGCTCGCGAAGAACAGGGGGACCCAGAAGATCGCCAGCACCGTGGCCGTGATCATACCGCCAATGACACCGGTACCGATTGCGTGCTGGCTGCCTGAGCCGGCACCCGAGGAGATCGCCAGCGGCAACACGCCGAGGACGAACGCCATGGAGGTCATGATGATCGGCCGCAGGCGCATCCGCGAGGCCTCGATGGCCGCCTCGACGATGCCTTTGCCTTGCTCGTGGAGTTCCTTGGCGAACTCCACGATCAGGATGGCGTTCTTCGCCGCCAGGCCCACCGTCACCAGCAAGCCCACCTGGAAGAACACGTCGTTGGACAAGCCGCGCATGCTGGTGGCGATCAACGCACCCACCACGCCCAGTGGAACCACCAGGATCACTGCGATCGGGATCGACCAGCTTTCGTACAGCGCCGCGAGGCACAGGAACACCACCAGCAGCGACAGCGCATACAGTGCCGGCGCCTGGGAGCCGGACAGGCGTTCTTCATACGACAGGCCCGTCCAGGCGTAGCCCACGCCCGCCGGCAGTTGCTTGGCGATGCGTTCGACTTCGGCCATGGCGTCACCGGTACTGTAGCCCGGTGCCGGGGTACCGAGGATTTCCATCGCCGCTACACCGTTATAACGCGAGAGCTTCGGCGAGCCGTAGATCCACTTGCCCGAGGCGATGGCCGACAACGGCACCATCTTCCCGGAGTCGCTGCGCACGTACCATTTGTTCAGGTCTTCCGGGGACATCCGGCTGGCGGCTTCACCTTGCACGTAAACCTTCTTCACCCGACCACGGTCGATGAAGTCGTTGACGTAGCTGCCACCCAAGGCAATCGCCAGGGTCTGGTTGATGTTGGACAGCGTGATGCCCTGGGCACTGGCCTTCTCGTCGTCGACGGTGAGCTCGTATTGCGGCTCATCGTTCACGCCGTTGGGGCGCACACCGGCCAGGATCTTGCTCTGGGCAGCCATGCCCAGGAACTGGTTACGCGCCGCCATCAGCTTTTCATGGCCGACACCGCCCTGGTCTTGCAGGAACACGTCGAAACCGGTGGCGTTACCGAGTTCCAGTACAGACGGCGGCACAATGGCAAACACCATGGCGTCCTGGAAGGTCTGCATGAAGTAACCCTGGGCACGCTTGGCAATCTCGAACACCGAGGTGGACGAGTCGCGCTCATCCCACGGCTTGAGCATCACGAAGGCCAGGCCCGAACTCTGGCCACGACCGGCGAAGTTGAAGCCGTTCACGGTAAACACCGATTTCACGCCTTTGCCTTCGCCCGGCTCGCCTTCCTTGTCATTGAGCAGGTAGGCGCGCATGTCGTCGATGACTTTTTGCGTGCGTTCAGCCGACGAACCTACCGGGGTCTGCACCTGGGCAAAGATCACACCCTGGTCTTCATCGGGCAGGAACGCAGCCGGGATGCGCATGAACAGCCAGATCATGCCGGCGATGATCAGGGCGTACACCAGGAAGGCCGGGATCTTGTGCTTGATCATGTTACCCACGCCGCGCTCGTAGCTCAGTACGCCACGGTCGAAGGTGCGGTTGAACCAGCCGAAGAAACCACGCTTGGGTTGGCCGTGTTTTTCCGGGTCGATCGGCTTGAGCATGGTGGCGCACAGGGCCGGGGTGAAGATCAGGGCAACCAGTACCGACAACGCCATGGCCGAAACGATGGTGATGGAGAACTGTTTGTAGATCACACCGGTGGAGCCGCCGAAGAATGCCATCGGCAACAGTACCGCCGACAGTACCAGGGCAATACCCACCAGGGCGCCCTGGATCTGGCCCATGGACTTGACCGTCGCCTCTTTCGGCGACAAATGCTCCTCGGCCATTACCCGCTCGACGTTTTCCACCACGACGATGGCGTCGTCCACCAGCAGGCCGATGGCGAGGATCATGCCGAACATGGTCAATGTGTTGATGGTGAAACCGAACGCCGCGAGGATCCCGAAGGTACCCAGCAATACCACCGGTACGGTCATGGTGGTGATGATGGTGGCGCGGAAGTTCTGCAGGAACAGGAACATCACCAGGAACACCAGCACGATCGCTTCGATCAGGGTGTGCACTACACCGGAGATCGATTCGGTCACGACCGGGGTGGTGTCATACGGCACCACCGCCTTCATGCCAGGCGGGAAGAACGGTTCCAGGGACGCCACGGTGGCACGGATGGCCTTGGCGGTGTCCAGGGCGTTGGCGCCCGACGCGAGCTTGATCGCCATACCGGAAGCCGGGTTGCCGTTGAACTGCGCGCTGATGCTGTAGTTCTGGCCGCCGAGTTCGATACGCGCCACGTCACGCAGGCGAACCTGGGAACCGTCGGCATTGACCTTCATGAGGATATTGCCGAACTGCTCAGCCGTCTGCAGGCGGGTCTTGCCGATGATGGTGGCGTTCAGCTGGTTGCCGGGCAGGGCAGGCAGGCCGCCCAATTGACCGGTGGCCACCTGGACGTTCTGTGCCGAGATGGCCGTGCTGACATCCACCGGCGTGAGCTGGAAGTTGTTCAGCTTGGCCGGGTCCAGCCAGATACGCATGGCGTACTGCGAACCGAACACCTGGAAGTCACCCACACCTGCGGTCCGGGAAATCGGGTCCTGGATGTTGGAAACGATGTAGTTGGACAAGTCATCCTTGGTCATGCTGCCGTCTTCCGACACCAGGCCGATCACCATCAGGAAGTTCTTCACCGACTTGGTTACGCGGATACCCTGTTGCTGCACTTCCTGCGGCAGCAATGGGGTCGCCAGGTTCAGCTTGTTCTGCACCTGCACCTGGGCGATGTCCGGGTTGGTACCCTGGTTGAACGTCGCGGTGATGGTCATGCTGCCGTCGGAGTTACTGTCCGAGGCCACATAACGCAGGTTGTCGATACCGTTGAGCTGCTGCTCGATGACCTGCACCACGGTGTCCTGCACGGTTTGTGCGGACGCGCCTGGGTAGGTTACCTGGATGTCGATGGCGGTTGGCGCGATGGCCGGGTATTGGTTGATGGGCAACTTCAGGATCGACAGTGCCCCGACCAGCATGATCACCAGGGCAATTACCCAGGCGAAAATGGGACGGTCGATAAAAAATTTCGACATGGATTACTCCCCCTGGCCAGGCGCGGCAGCAGGAGCAGCGGCGGAACCGGCGGGCTTGGCGTTGTCAGCCTCCTTGACCTTTACCTCCACACCCGGCTTGACGTACTGCAGGCCTTCGGTGATCACGCGGTCACCGGCGTTCAGGCCTTTCTCCACCAGCCAATAGGCGCCGGCGGTGCGGTTGGCCACCAGTACACGCTGCTCGACCTTGTTGTCGGCGTTGACCACCAGCGCTGTCGGGATGCCCTTGAGGTCGCGGGTCACGCCTTGCTGCGGCGCGAGGATCGCCTTGCTGTTCACGCCGGCTTGCAGCTGGGCGTGTACGAACATGCCCGGCAGCAGGGTGTGGTCAGGGTTGGGGAACACGGCGCGCAGGGTCACGGAGCCGGTGGTCTGATCGACCGAGACTTCGGAGAATTCCAGTTTGCCGTCATGACCGTAGTCGCTGCCGTCTTCCAGGGTCAGCTTGACCTTGGCGGCGTTGGCGCCGGCTTTTTCCAGTTGGCCGCTTTCCAGGTCGCGGCGCAGTTTCAGCATTTCAGCCGAAGACTGCGTGACGTCGACGTAGATCGGGTCCAGTTGCTGGATTACCGCCATGGCATCGGTCTGGCCATTGCTGACCAGCGCGCCTTCGGTCACCGAAGAACGACCGATACGCCCGGAGATCGGCGCGAACACCTTGGTGTAGCGCACGTTGATCTGGGCGGTTTGCACGTTTGCTTCCGCAGTCATGCGGTTGGCCACGGCGGTGTCGTATTCCTGGCGGCTGACGGCTTGCTCATCGACCAACTGCTTGTAGCGGTCGGAGATGGACTTGGTCTGGGTCAGGCTGGCTTGTGCGCTTTTCAGCGTGGCTTCATAGACCGACGGATCGATCTGATAGAGCTGCTGGCCTTCCTTCACATCCGCGCCTTCCTTGAACAGGCGCTTGAGGATGATGCCGTTGACCTGTGGGCGAACTTCCGCGATGCGGTAGGCGGTGGTGCGGCCTGGCAGCTCGGACGTCAGGGTATAGGCTTGCGGTTGAATGGTGACCACGCCGACCTGAGGGACTTGAGCGGGCGGAGCCGCTTCTTCCTTTTTACATCCGCTGAGCAGCGATGCCAGGGCGACGGCAGTGACCAGAGCGGTAACAGCTGGCTTAAGTTGCATGAAGATCCTCGGGTCAGGCGCGCAGGGTGCGCACAAGAAGTGTGGAAGGGTAAAAAACACGCTGTGAGTAGATAAGTAGCTTGCTACGCAATATACTTACGTTCATGGTTGTTTGTAAACTCTTGACAGGCTGCGCGGATTGTTGACAAAGCAAGCCAAAAGCCTCGATTCCACTACGTTCGGCGCCCATGACGGTGTCGTCCCACAAATATTCGGATGATCGTTAACGTCTATTAACACTGCGTTAGCGATAGTCTTATGTGTCCTGATTGAGGTTGTACTGCCATGGTTCGTCGCACTAAAGAGGAAGCTCAGGAAACGCGCAGCCAAATTCTCGAAGCCGCCGAGCAAGCCTTTTATGAACGCGGCGTTGCACGGACTACGCTGGCGGATATCGCTGCGCTGGCCGGTGTCACGCGGGGCGCCATTTATTGGCACTTCAGTAATAAATCCGATCTGTTGCAGGCCCTGCTGGACACGCTGCATGAGCCACTGGACGAATTGGCCAGGGCCAGTGAAAGCGAGGACGAAGTCGATCCGTTGGGGTGCATGCGCAAGCTGCTGATTCATTTGTTTCATCAGGTGGCCCTGGACCCGAAAACCCGGCGCATCAATGAGATTTTGTTTCATAAGTGCGAATTCACCGATGAAATGTGCGACATGCGCCGTCAGCGCCAGACCCACAGCCTGGAATGCAACCTGCGCATCGGCCTGACACTGCGTAACGCGGTCCATCGCGGGCAACTTCCGGAAAACCTCGACACCACCCGTGGCGCAGTGTGCATCCATGCCTACATCAACGGGCTGATTGGCCAGTGGCTGCTGGTACCCGACAGCTTCCAGCTACATCAGGAGGCCGAACGCTGGGTGGATGCAGGGCTCGATATGCTGCGCCTGAGCCCCAGCCTGCGCAATTGAGACAAAATGCGTAATTGCATCAGGTTGTGTCAACAGTAAAGCCTAAGGACCGTCAATCGTCCTTCTGCCTGATAGGTGGGGTGACTTTATATACGGGCTGGCGGGCGGTTGATACATAGCCGCCTAAGTATTTTGTAGGGATTTTGTTGCAAGGCTGTTAAGGAGTGTTTCCCAGGGCAACAATGTGGGAGGGGGCTTGCCCCCGATGGCAGTGGTTCAGTCAACACATACAGTGACTGAGGCACCGCCATCGGGGGCAAGCCCCCTCCCTCATTTGGTTTCGCGTGTCGGGTGATTACAGTGGCAGCGTCGGGTAATCGATGTAGCCCACCGGGCCCTGGCCGTAGAAGGTTTCCGGATGCGCTTCGTTCAACGGCGCATCGGCTTTCAGGCGTGCTGGCAGGTCCGGGTTGGCAATGAACGGCACACCCCAGGCCACGGCGTCCGCTTTGCCTTCGGCCAGCCAGGCATTGGCACTGTCCTTGGTGAAACGTTCGTTGGCGATGTACACGCCGCCAAAGGCTTTTTTTAACTGAGGACCGAGGCTGTCCGCACCTGCCTTTTCACGGGAGCAGATGAAGGCGATACCACGCTTGCCCAGCTCGCTGGCGACGTAGGTGAAGGTCTCCTTCAGGTTGTCGTCGCCCATGTCGTGGGCATCGGCGCGCGGTGCCAAATGCACACCCACACGGCCAGGGCCCCAGACCTCGATGGCCGCATCGGTCACTTCCAACAGCAGGCGTGCACGGTTTTCCAGGGACCCACCATAGTTATCGGTGCGCTTATTGGTGCTGCTTTGCAGGAACTGGTCGAGCAGGTAGCCGTTGGCGCCGTGGATCTCCACGCCATCAAAGCCTGCGGCCTTGGCGTTCTCGGCGCCGGTGCGGTAAGCGTCGACGATGTCGGCGATTTCAGCGGTTTCCAGAGCACGCGGCGTTGGGTAGTCGGCCAATGGGCGCACCAGGCTGACGTGACCTTTAGCCTGGATCGCGCTCGGCGCCACCGGGGTTTCGCCGTTCAGGTAGGACGCGTGGGAAATGCGGCCGACGTGCCACAGTTGCAGGAAGATCTTGCCCCCTGCGCCATGCACGGCCTTGGTGATATTGGCCCAGCCGCGCACCTGGTCGTTGGACCAGATGCCCGGCGTGTCCGGGTAGCCCACGCCCAGCGGTGTCACCGAAGTGGCTTCGCTGAGGATCAGCCCGGCGGAAGCACGTTGCACGTAGTACTCGGCCATCAGCGCGTTGGGTACGCGGCCGGCATCGGCGCGGCAGCGGGTCAGCGGCGCCATGATGATGCGGTTCGACAGCTCCAGGTCGCCCAGTTTGATCGGATCGAAAATAGTCGTCATGGGAAAACACCCTTCTCTTTGAAGTTGATCAGTGGGTCGCAGGGGCCAGGTCGGCATCGCCGCCCTGACGGAAAGTAATCAGGGTCACCAGCAGCGCCAGGATCGCCAGGGCCGCTGCCGCCAGAGGCACGCTGCTCAGGCCGAAACCGTGGGCAATCACGCTGCCGCCCACCCAGGCGCCGAGGGCATTGCCGATGTTGAAGGCACCGATGTTCAGGGTGGACACCAGGTTCGGTGCGGCCTTGCCGAAGGTCACCACGTTGATCTGCAGCGCAGGTACGGCGGCAAATGAAGCGGTGGCCCAGAGGAACAGGGTGATCTCGGTCGGGATCACGGCGACGCTGGTCCAGGTCAGCGCGGTGGACACCACCGCCATACTGATAAACACGCCGATCAGGGTGGCTGCCAGGCGTTTGTCCGCCAGCTTGCCGCCGATGATATTGCCCACGGTGAGGCCCAGGCCGATCAGCAGCAGGGTCCAGGTCACGCCTTTGGGCGACACGCCGGTGACATCGCCGAGCAGCGGCGCAACATAGGTGAAGAGGGTGAACATGGATGCGGCGAACAGCGCGGTCATGCTCAGCGACAACCAGATGCCGGCACCCTTGAGGGCGGCCAGTTCGGCGCGCATGTCGAGTTTTTCTTCGTCACGCTTGGCCGGCAGGAAGCGGATCAGGCCGATCAACGCCACTACGCCAATCACCGTCACTGCCCAGAAGGTCGAGCGCCAGCCGGCTTCCTGGCCCAGCGCGGTGCCCAGTGGCACACCAAGCACGTTGGCCAGGGTCAAGCCGGTGAACATCAGGGCCACGGCCGAAGCGCGCTTGTTGGCCGGCACCAGGTTGGCGGCGACCACCGAACCGATGCCGAAGAACGCACCGTGGCATAGCGCGGTGATCACACGGGCAACCATCAGCACGTTGTAGTCACTGGCCAGGGCGCAGAGCAGGTTGCCGATAATGAAGATGCCCATCAACGCTACCAGGGCCGCCTTGCGGGGCAACCTGGCGGTGGCCAGTGCCATAAATGGCGCACCAATGGCCACGCCCAGGGCATAGCCGGTGACCAGCCAGCCGGCGCCGGGAATCGACACGCCGAGGTCCGCCGCCACATCAGGCAGCAGGCCCATGATCACGAACTCGGTAGTGCCGATGGCGAAGGCGCTCAGGGCCAGGATGAGTAGCGAGAGGGGCATTATCGTTTCCTTGTTACAACGTCGCGCTGATTTCAGCGCTGAGTTCAGTGGTAAGCGCCGCGAGGAAGGCTTGGATCACTTCCTCATTGCGCTTGAAAAAGTGCCACTGCCCGGCCTTCTGGCTGCTGATCAATCCCGCCCGTTGCAAGGTGGCCAGGTGGGCCGACACGGTCGACTGGGACAAGCCGCAGCGCTGGTCGATCTGCCCGGCACAGATGCCGTATTCGTGGTTGTGCACTTGCTCGGGGAACTGCACTTTCGGGTCTTTCAGCCAGGTGAGGATGTCTCGTCGTACTGGGTGCGCCAGGGCTTTTATTATTTCGTCGAGGTCGATGGACATGGCAGGTGCTCGGTGTCGTAAAGCGTTATATCGCGATGAGGCGAACTTTAAATCGTTATATCCCGATATACCAATATGAATTTGCTCTGAGCTCAGGCTGAATCGGTATATCGGGTTATAACGATACGTTGGCGCCAGTGCTAGACTGCGCGGCATGAATTATCTCGCACATCTGCACCTGGGCGGCCAACTTCCTGCGCAACTGCTGGGCAGCCTGTATGGCGACTTTGTCAAAGGCCGCCTGCAAGGCCAGTTCAGCCCGCCAATCGAAGCGGCGATCCAGTTGCATCGCTCGATCGACCGCTTCACCGACAGCCACCCGTTGGTGGGCGAGGCGTTGTCGCGCTTCAGCCTCACCCGGCGGCGCTATGCCGGGATTGTCCTTGATGTGTTCTTCGATCACTGCCTGGCGCGGGATTGGGCGCTGTACGCCGATCAGCCCCTGGAGCACTTCACCTCGCAGGTGTACCGCGTGCTGGCGGCCGAACCGCAGTTGCCGGGGCGGCTGGCGCAGATAGCGCCGTATATGGCGGCGGATGACTGGTTGGGGTCGTACCGCGAGTTCGCGGTGATAGAGCCGGTGTTGCGCGGGATTTCGCGGCGGCTCACACAACCCCAGGAATTAGGGTTTGCGATGCAGGAATTGCGTGAGTTGTATGAGCCGTTGAGTGAAGACTTCCGGATCTTCTACCCCGAACTGCAAGCCTTCGCGCATAACCACCTGACAACACAAAGCTAAATGTGGGAGGGGGCAAGCCCCCCCTCCCACATTTGGAGCAGTGTCTAGCTCATATCACGCGGCAAAGGCTGGTCGCGCCGCTACTTGTTCAGTCTCCGGCATCGGCCCAAACAACGCCTTCTGCACCGCCTGCTGCGCCTGGAACGCCAGTGCCGCACGTTCCTGTCCGGCGCAGGCAATCGGTTTGAGCACGTGGATTTCCACATCGCCCTGATCATTGCCGAACAGGCGCATCAGGTGCGAGAGCAAATCGTCATCGCCAATAAACGGTGCCAGCGGGTCGACCTGCCCATTGCGCAGATAACGGATGGCCACCGGTTGCAGCGACACATCCGCGTCAATCGCACTGGCCAGCAAGCGCCCGTGGAAGGTGCGCAGGCTGCGGCCGTCGGTGGTGGTGCCTTCGGGGAACATCAGCAGCGGGTGCTGTTGTTCCAGGTGGCGGGTCATCTGCTTGCGGATCAACTGGCTGTCGCCCGAACCGCGACGGATAAACAAGCTACCGGCCTTGGCCGCCAACCAGCCGGCCACCGGCCAGGTGCGCACTTCGGCCTTGGACAAAAACGACATCGGCGCCACTGCGCCCAGCAACGGAATATCGGTCCAGGACACGTGGTTGCTCACCCACAGCATGTGCTGGGTCGGCAACTCGCCGTGCACTGTCACGCGAAAGGGCAGGGCATTGGTCAGCCGCGCCATGAAGAACCGCGACCAGCGTTGGCGCCGCACCATCGAGTTGGCCACGCCCAAGCGTTCGAACACGCCAAACACACTGGCCATGCTCAAGCCCAGCGCCACTACCACCAGCACCCGGGCGATGCGCCCGTACACGCGCAGGCGGCTCATCACATGGCCGCCTTGAAGTGGCGCGCATAGCGCGGGCATAGCTCATCGCGCTTAAGCAGGATGAACACGTCGGCGACCTGGAAATCTTCATCCCAGCACGGCTCGCCGCAGATCTTCGCACCCAGGCGCATGTAGGCCTTGAGCAGCGGCGGCATCTCGGCGATCACGTTGGTCGGCAGGTCCAGCGCCGGCAGCGGTTTTTTCGGTTCGGCGCGCAGGTGTTCGTTGCACAGGTAACGTTCGCGCAGGCGCTGCATGATCGCGTGGGCCTGGATGCCGCCGTCGTGCATCGGGATGCTCGCGCAGCCCATCAGGTAGCTGTAGCCGCCCTGGTTGAGCACTTCGGCCAACTCGCCCCACAACACGGCGATGGTGCCGCCGTTGCGGTAGGCCGGGTCGACGCAGGTGCGGCCGATTTCCAGGATCGGGCCCTGCAGATGCAGCAGGCCATGCAGGCTGAATTCTTCTTCGCTGTAGAACCGGCCCAGGGTGCTGGCGGCCTGGTGGTCGAGCAAACGGGTGGTGGCGACGAGTCGACCGCTGTTCAAGTCCCGCACGCCGATGTGGCTGCAGTGAACATCATAGTCATCCATGTCCAGGCCGTGTTCCGCGCCTTTGAGCTTGGCGTTGAACTCGCCGCTGAAGACGTTGAAACGCAGGGCCTGGGCTTCCTGCAAAGCCTTGGCGCCAACCAGGCGTTCGGCTTGCAGACGGCGTTCATTGCCGGTGTCGCTGATGCGGGCGATCTGAGTCATGGCGAATCTCCGAGTGCCAGCCACGTTTCGGCCGGTCGACTTTGTTGTCCAAAGTCAGGCTATGTAGCCCCGGTGTCATCTCCATGAAGTTATGGTGACGCTTGGATGACAGGGCCTCTGTAGCAAATCTGTCATTGCCCTCGGCTAGGCTCGCGGGCTTGAATGCTCCCTTGAGTGTGTGTCCATGGTCAGAGGCCTGCTGTGCGTTTCCCTGCTGTTCGTCACCGTTACCGCCTGCGCTGAAACCTGGCCCGACAAGGACTGGGCCAAGGGCACGCCGCTCGCAGGACCCGCCGTCGAAGCCCTTGACGCCTATGCATTCCCGCCCCGTGACGACACTGCCCGCCAAGGCATTCGCACCGACGCGCTGCTGGTGATCCGCGACGGTGTGGTCATCTATGAACGCTACGCCGCACCGACCACGGCCAGCACGCCACACTTGACCTGGTCCATCAGCAAAAGCCTGATGGCCACGGTGCTCGGCGTGGCCTACGGCGAAAACCGTTTCAAACTGACCGACCCTGCGGCACGCTTTTACCCGCCGATGAAACAACACCCCAAGGTGACCATGGCCGACCTGCTGCACTGGGCCTCGGGCCTGGACTGGCAGGAAGAGTATGAATACGCGCCGCTGAAGTCCTCGGTGGTGGCGATGCTTTACACCCGTGGTCGCGCCGATATGGCCGAGTTCGCCGCCAGCACTGAGTCCTTCAGCGCACCGGGCCAGGCCTTTCGTTATTCCAGCGGCGACAGCAATATCCTGTCCGCCGCGCTCAAGGGCATGCTCGGCCACAAGGCGTACATGAGTTACCCCTGGGACGCGCTGTTCAAGCCGCTGGGCATTCATAACGCCACCTGGGAAACCGATGCCGACGAAACCTTTGTCGCCTCGTCCTATGCGTTCCTCACCGCGCGTGACCTGGCGCGTGTCGGCCTGCTGATGGCCCGCGACGGGCGCTGGGGGGATCAACAATTGCTGCCCAGGGACTGGGTGGCGTTCAACCGCCAACCCTTCGACAAATACACCGCCGGCCAGGACGAAGCCGTCCCCGGTGGCCAATGGTGGCTCAACCAAGGCGCCCCGAGGCCCTGGCCCGACGCCCCCGCCGACACCTTCGCCGCCCTCGGTCATTGGGGCCAGGCGCTGTACGTGATGCCCGACGAACACCTGGTGATCGTGCGCTATGGCGATGATCGCGACGGCAGCTACCGCCACAACGAACTGCTCAAGCGCGTGCTTGCGGCGGTGCAACCATGATGCGTCGTCGGCCGTTTACCAGCCTTTTTCTGGTGCTGTTGCTCGCCCTGTCAGGCTGGGTTTGGCACGAGCGCGTCAACCTGCAAGCCTTCCCCGATATCATCGCGGCGTATACCGCCAAGGAGTACTGCTCGTGCCGCTATGTGGCGAACAATCCAGCCGACTATTGCCGGGGTTATGTGAAGCAGTACGTGCCCACAAGTGGGTTCAGCGATAACCCGGAACGCAGTGAAGTGACGGCGAGTGGCTTGGGGCGTACGCACAGCGCGCGGTGGTTGGGGGATCGACAGGGCTGTCGTCTGAATCCCTGACACAGCGCAAGTCACCCCCCACATTGGATTTGCGCCGTTCGTGACATTGCGCTTAAGGTTCGTGCAGGTTTTTCGCCCCACGAGTCCTTAATGTTCAACGCGTCTGTTATCAAACCCCTGGCCTTCGCCCTGCTGGCCGCTGCCGCGGTGCCCGCCCATGCCGACTGGTACCTGGACAACGAGTCCTCGCGCCTGTCGTTCGTCACCACCAAAAACACCGAGATTGCTGAAGTCCATCGCTTCCTGGTGCTGCACGGCAAGGTCGACAGCAAGGGCGCGGCGCAATTGGAAGTAGAGCTGGAGTCGGTCAACAGCGGCATCCCGCTGCGCGACGAGCGCATGCGCAACCAGCTGTTCGAGATCAAGACTTTCCCCGAGGCGCTGATCAGCGCACAGATCAATCTGCAACCCATCAATGACCTGGCGCCTGGCGCGCAACTGGAACTGCGCTTGCCCTTGAGCGTCACCCTGCATGGCAAGACCCAGACCTACAGCGCCGAGTTGTTGGCCACGCGCCTGGATGACCGACGCTTCCAGGTGGTGACCCTGGAACCGGTGGTGTTGCGTGCGGAGGATTTCGACCTGGCGCCGGGGGTGGCAGCGTTGCGCAAGGCGGCAGGGCTTAAGTCGATCAGTTTGTCGGTGCCGGTGGGTGCGGTGCTGATCTTTACGGCGCGCTGACATGAGCGGCGCAGTGTTCCCGTGGCGCAGCGCCAACCGTTTCGAGTTGTTGATCGACGGCCCGCAATTTTTTCCGCAGATGCTGGTGGGCATTGCCCGGGCCGAGCGGCAAGTGGAGTTGGAATTGTATCTGGTGGAGGCTGGCGCCTGCGCCGAAGCGATGGTGCAGGCGCTGGTGCTGGCCGCCGAGCGCGGCGTGCGGGTGCGCTGCCTGTTTGATGACTACGGCAGCCTGGCGTTTACCCTGGGGCTGCGTAAGCGCCTGACCGACGCCGGTGTGGAGCTGCGTTTCTACAATCGCCTGAGCTGGCGCCGCTGGATGCGCAACCTGTATCGCGACCACCGCAAGCTGTTGCTGATCGACCAGGAAACTGCCGTGGTCGGCGGCACGGGCGTCACCGATGAGTTCTGGACGCCGGGGCAAGACACCGCCGAGTGGCATGAGGTGATGGTGCAGGTCCACGGCCCGCTGGTGCTGGACTGGCAGGCGCTGTTCGAACGGCAATGGCACGCCAATGTCGCGCGCCGGGCGTGGAAGCCCGCCACCCATTTCGGTTTGCCGCGTTTGCCCAAGGTGCCGGCGACGGGGCCAGGCCTGGGCCGAGTGGCCTATGCAGACGCCCGACAGCACCGCGATATCCTGCAATCGCTGATCCGCGCGCTGAACAGCAGCCAGCAACGTATCTGGTTCGCCACGCCGTATTTCCTGCCCACCTGGGGCGTGCGCCGCGCACTGCGTCGGGCCGCAGGGCGTGGGGTGGATGTGCGTTTGCTGCTCACCGGCCCGCGCACCGACCACCCCTCCGTGCGCTACGCCGGACACCGTTATTACCCGCGCTTGCTGCGTGCAGGCGTGCAGATCTTTGAATACCAGCCGTGCTTTTTGCACCTGAAGATGGCGCTGGTGGACGATTGGGTGAGTATCGGCTCGTGCAACTTCGATCACTGGAATCTGCGCTTCAACCTGGAAGCCAACCTGGAAGCGTTGGACCCCGGGCTGACGCAGGCGGTGGCGGCGAGCTTTACCGCGGATTTTGCCCAGAGCCTGGTGGTCAGCCTGGAAGCGTGGAAGGCGCGGCCGTTGTGGCGGCGGGTGAAGCAGCGGGTGTGGGGGTGGATTGATCGGTTGGTGGTGAACCTGCTGGATCGACGCGGCTAGCAAGCACACTGAGGTCAAATGTGGGAGGGGGCTTGCTCCCACATTTTTTGACCGTGTCAGGTGTTAGAGCAGTTCGAAGGTCTGCTGCTGTACGTCCTGGGAGTCCAGCCCGATCTGCACATTGAACTCACCCGGTTCGGCGGCGAACTTGAGCTGGGTGTTGTAGAACTTCAAGTCGTCCTCGGTGATGGTGAAGTGCAGCGTGCGTTCTTCGCCAGCCTTGAGCATGACCTTCTGGAAGTTCTTCAGCTCCTTGATCGGACGGATCATCGAACCCGCCACGTCCTGGATATACAACTGCACCACGGTTTCGCCATCGACCTTGCCGGTGTTCTGCACCGTGACGCTGGCGTCGAGCTTGCCGGTCTTGTTCAGGGTGGTGGACGACAGCGCCATGTCCGACAGGCTGAACGTGGTGTAGCTCAGGCCATAGCCAAACGGGAACAGCGGCCCGGTGGTGTCATCGAAGTACTGTGAGGTGTAGTTGCCCGGCTTGCCCGGGGTGAATGGCCGGCCAATGGTCAGGTGGTTGTAGTAGGTCGGAATCTGCCCCACGGAGCGTGGGAAGGTGATCGGCAGCTTGCCCGATGGGTTGTAGTCACCGAACAGCACGTCGGCAATGGCGTTGCCGCCTTCGGTACCGGCGAACCAGGTTTCCAGGATCGCGTCGGCTTGTTGTTTCTCTTCCAGGATCGACAGCGGGCGGCCGTTCATCAGTACCAGCACCAGCGGTTTGCCGGTGGCTTTCAGGGCCTTGATCAGGTCGCGCTGGCTTTGCGGGATATTCAGGTCGGTGCGGCTCGACGATTCGTGGGACATGCCACGGGATTCACCCACGGCGGCGACCACCACGTCGGCATCCTTGGCGGCCTTGACCGCTTCATCGATCATCACCTCGGCCGGGCGGGTGTCATCCACCACTTCCGGTGCATCGAAGTTGAGGAAGTTGAGGTAGTCGACCACCGCCTTGTCGTTGGTGATGTTGGCGCCACGGGCGTAGATGATCTTGCCTTTTTCGCCGATGACCGCGTTCATGCCGTCAAGCAGCGTGACCGATTGCTCCGGCTTGCCGGCCGCCGCCCAACTGCCCATCATGTCGATCGGCGCCTTGGCCAGTGGGCCCACTAGCGCGATGGTCGCGGACTTTTTCAGCGGCAGGGCGTCGTTCTGGTTCTTCAGCAGCACCAGGCTGCGGCGCGCCACATCACGGGCCTCGGCACGGTGCAGGCGGCTGTCGGCGTAGGTGTCGGCCGGGTCATCCTCGGCCTTGCCGATGCGCAGGTACGGGTCTTTGAACAGGCCCATGTCGTACTTGGCGCCGAGCACTTCACGCACGGCGTTGTCGATGTCGCTCTGTTCGATCTCGCCGGACTTGAGCAGCCCCGGCAATTCCTTGCCGTACAACGAGTCGTTCATGCTCATGTCGATGCCGGCCTTGATCGCCAGCTTGGCGGCTTCACGTCCGTCCTTGGCCACGCCGTGCTTGATCAGCTCGAAGATCGCGCCGTGGTCGCTGACGGCCAGGCCCTTGAAGCCCCAGTCCTTGCGCAGCAGGTCGTTCATCAGCCAGGTGTTGGCGGTGGCGGGCACGCCATTGATCGAGTTCAGCGCCACCATCACGCCGCCGGAACCGGCCTTGATCGCCGCGTGGTACGGCGGCAGGTAGTCCTGGTACATCTTGACCGGGCTCATGTCCACCACGTTGTAGTCACGTCCGCCTTCCACTGCGCCGTAGAGGGCGAAGTGCTTGACGCTGGCCATGATGCTGTCGGCATTCGCGGGGCTGGCGCCCTGGAAGGCCTTGACCATCACTTCGGCAATCCGTGAGACCAGATAGGTGTCTTCACCGAAGCCTTCGGACGTGCGACCCCAGCGCGGGTCGCGGGAGATATCGACCATCGGTGCAAAGGTGATGTCGAGGCTGTCGGCGGCGGCTTCCTGGGCGGCGATACGCCCGGAGCGGCCGATGGCGTCCATGTCCCAGCTGGAGGCCAGGGCCAGGCTGATCGGGAAGATCGTGCGGTGGCCGTGGATCACGTCATAGGCGAAGAACATCGGGATCTTCAAGCGGCTGCGCATGGCCGCGTCCTGCATCGGACGGTTTTCCGGGCGGGTGATGGAGTTGAACGTGCCACCGATGCGGCCGGCGGCGATTTCCTTGCGGATCAGCTCGCGGGGCATTTCCGGGCCGATGCTGATCAGGCGCAATTGGCCGATCTTTTCATCCAGGGTCATCTGCTTGAGCAGGTCGCTGACGAAAGCGTCCTTGTCCTTAAGCGCAGCAGGCTTTGTTTCTGCCCAGACGGGGTGGGTGGCCAGCGTGGCAACAAGGCCGAGCAAACACAGCTTCTTCATGAATATCCTTTTTCGGCTCACTGCACAGCGCTTGGGCTGATCGGCCAAAATGTGGGGAGCGTCTATTGTTGTTCGGGTGTTGTTCAGATAAATGCAGCACACTCTGAACTCTTTATCGCGCTGGGCATCTTTGTAGCTGATTGGCTCGATGCATTCCAGTGGTGGCGGATTATGCCCCAAGCGTGTGGTTTTTAGGGTTAGTCGTCATATTCCATCCAGTTTGGGCAGGAGAAACACCATGCAAGCAGCACAACATTCCCGCTGGGGCCTCAAGGCCGCGGCTTTGCTATTGATCAGCACAGTATTGAGCGGCTGCGGCATCAATAACATCCCGACCTTGGACGAACAGGCCAAGGCGGCCTGGGGCCAGGTGCAGAACCAGTACCAGCGCCGCGCCGACCTGATCCCCAACCTGGTGGAAGTGGTCAAGGGTTACGCCGCCCATGAGCAGGACACCCTGACCGCCGTGATCGAGGCGCGGGCCAAGGCCACCTCGATCCAGGTGGATGCCAGCACCCTGGACAACCCGGAAAAACTCAAGCAGTTCCAGCAGGCCCAGGACGGTTTGAGCGGTGCCCTCAGCCGCTTGATGGTGGTCTCCGAGCGCTACCCGGACCTGAAGGCCAACCAGAACTTCCTGGCCCTGCAATCCCAGCTCGAGGGCACCGAAAACCGCATCGCCGTGGCCCGTCGCGATTTCATCCAGGCCGTGCAGGCGTACAACACCGAGAACCGCACCTTCCCTGGCCGCCTGTGGCACAGCGTGATGTACAGCGACCTGCCGATCCGCGCCACCTTTGAAGCCACCAGTGCCGATGCCGATAAAGCGCCGCAAGTGAAGTTCAAATAAGGCTGCACTGAGGTGTCGATGCGTTTATTACGGATAGGCCTGGCGCTATGGATGCTGGCCTGCGTGGGGGTGGCCCAGGCGGCGCTGACGTTCCCGGCGTTGAGCGGGCGGGTGGTGGACACCGCCCAGATGATCGACCCGGCCACGCGCGAGCACATCACCCAGCAGTTGCAGGCGCTGGAGCAGACCCGTGGCGACCAGATCGTGGTGGTCACGGTGCCCGACCTGCAGGGCGTGCCCATCGAGGACTACGGTTACCAGTTGGGTCGCCAGTGGGGCATCGGCCAGAAGGGCAAGGACAACGGCGCGTTGCTGATTGTCGCCCGTGACGAGCGCACGTTGCGGATCGAAGTTGGCTATGGCCTTGAAGGCGTGCTCACCGATGCGCAGGCCTGGGTGATCATCAACCAGGTGATTGCGCCCAAGTTCAAGGCCGGCAATTTCAGCCAGGGCATCAGCGACGGCGTGGCGGCGATGGTGCAGGTGGTCGGCGGCGAACCGCTGGCGGTGCCGGCGCATGTGGCGGATGCCAACTTTGCCAAGGATAATCCCGGCTTTTCCATCGGCCTGTTCATCCTGCTGATCGGCGTGTTGTGGCTGTGCAATCGCATGGGCCTGCCGGTGGGCGCGATCTTTTTGGCGATCCTCGGCAGCAGTGGACGCGGCGGCGGTGGCGGGGGAGGTGGCGGCGGTTTCCGAGGCGGCGGTGGTGGCTTCGGCGGCGGCGGCGCGTCGGGCGGCTGGTAATGACAATAACTAGAGAGCAACTACAACCATGGCATTACTGACTGAACACGAGCAGCGCCAAGTCGCCGAAGCGATTGCCCGGGTCGAAAAAACCACCGACGCCGAACTGGTCACCGTGCTGGCGGCCCGCGCCGACGATTACGCCTACATCCCCCTGCTGTGGGCCAGCCTGATCGCCTTGGTGGTACCGGGCGTGGTGCATTACCTGTCGGGCTACCTGACCATGTACACCTTGCTGTTGGCGCAGTGGGCGACGTTCATCGTGTTGTGCCTGCTGTTTCGCCTGCCCAAGGTGACCACCCGCCTGATCCCGCGCTCGGTACGCCATTGGCGCGCCTCCAACCTCGCGCGCCGGCAGTTCCTGGAGCAGAACCTGCACCACACCCTGGGCAGCACCGGGGTGCTGATTTTTGTCAGCGAAGCGGAGCGTTATGTGGAAATCCTGGTGGACGAAGGTATCTCCAAGCGCCTGGATAACAGCAGTTGGGATGCCATCGTCAAGGCGTTTACCCAGCAGGTGAAACAGGGGCAGACGCTGGCTGGGTTTATTGCCTGTATCGAGGCGTGTGGCGAGTTGTTGAAGGTGCATGTACCGGTGACACACGCCCGGAATGAACTGCCAAATCGCCTGGTCGTACTCGAATAGAACATCCAGCACCGGAGATCAAATGTGGGAGGGGGCAGTACCGTTGATCAAATAACCCCGTGCCCTGAACCCCCATCCCCCCTAAAATGCCCGGCATTCCCTGCCCGAGGCGTTTTTGTTCATGTCCGTTACCGCTCAACCTGCCAGCCCCGCGCCGGATCATCACGCCCAGTTCATCGAACTGTTGAGCACAAGCCTTGCGCAGAACGCCTTTATCAAGCTGGTGCTGGCCAAATACGTCGGCGACGAAGCCGAGTTGCAGCGGCTGATCATCAAGGCGGTGACCGTCAAGGAGCAGCCGTGCCTGTCCTTCGTCTACCGCTACAAGACCCGCGACATCACCAAGAACTTGGCGCTGGCCGACGGCGTGGCGGCGATTGCCGCGTTGCTGCCGGGCTCGTTCAAGAACGCGCACCTGCTGTCGCTGACCGACGAAGCCCAGTTGGAATACAGCAAGAAGAACAAAAGCTCGCTGTTCAGGAGCAAGCCTCAGCAACTGCGCGAGGCGCCATCGGCCGAGCATAACCGTGAGAAACATCGCTTCCTCGACCTGAGCCGGCCGTTCCTCGCCGACCTGGGCGTGACCGACGCCAGGCAGGCGCTGATCCCGTCGATGTCGCGCAAGTGGAAGCAGATCAACAAATTCATCGAAGTGTTCAGCCATGCGCTGACCTCCTCACCGCTGAAGCTGGACCAACCGGTGCGCGTCGCCGATTTCGGTTCGGGCAAGGGCTACCTCACGTTTGCGATCCACGACTACCTGCGCAACACCCTCAAGGCCGAAGGCGAAGTCACCGGCGTCGAGTTGCGCGAAGACATGGTGACCCTGTGCAACACCGCCGCCGCTCGCCTGGAACACCCGGGGCTGGTGTTCAAATGTGGTGATGTGCGCAGCGTGGCGCCCAGCCAACTGGACGTGATGATCGCCCTGCATGCCTGTGACGTCGCCACCGATTACGCGATCCACACCGGCATTCGTTCCGGCGCATCGATCATCATGTGCTCGCCGTGCTGCCATAAGCAGATTCGCCTGCAGATCCAGAGCCCGGCGCTGCTCAAGCCGATGCTGCAATACGGCCTGCACCTGGGCCAGCAGGCGGAAATGGTCACCGACAGCTTGCGTGCGTTGTTCCTCGAAGCGTGCGGCTACGAGACCAAGGTGTTCGAGTTCATCTCCCTGGAGCACACCAACAAGAACAAGATGATCCTGGCGGTCAAGCGTGCGGAGCCGGTGGACAACGCGCAGTTGCTGGAGAGAATCCAGGAGTTGAAGGCGTTCTATCACATCTCCGAACACTGCCTGGAAACCCTGCTGCGCGCGGATGGCTACCTTAAATAGGGGCTCACGCCGACTTAGCGATCGGCGCAGCCTGCACCGCGGTCTTACGCCCGAGCATCACCGTGACGATGACCCCACAGGCAAACACCCAGGTAATCGGCTCGATATGTTCACCAAAGAACAGCGCCGAAAACGCGATGGTGAAGAAGATCTGCAACAGCTGAATCTGGCTGACCCGCGCAATGCCGCCCATGGCCAGGCCGGCGTACCAGGCGAAGAAGCCCAGGAACTGCGAGAACAGCGACACATAGCCGAACGCCCACCAGGCGCGCATCGAGACCGCGCCTTGGTGCTGCGCCGTCAGGTACCACACCGGGCCGATCAACACGGGCGTGGACAGTACCAGCGCCCAGCAGATCACCTGCCAGCCGCCCATCTCCTTGGCCAACCGGCCACCTTCGGCATAGCCCAGGCCACCCACGGCTATCGCGCCGAGCATCAATAAATCGCCGGCCTGGATACTGCCGGCGCCGGTGATCAATGCATAACTCAACACCAACCCGCTGCCCAGCGCCGCGCAGGCCCAGAAGGCTTTCGACGGCCGCTCATGGGACAGCCACGCCGCATACAGCGCCACGCACAGCGGTTGCAGGCCATTGACCAGTGCGCCATGGGAGGCCGGCAAGGTTTGCATGGCCCACGCCGACAGCACCGGGAAGCCCAGAATCACCCCGGCAATGACCAGGCACAAACCCCGCACCTGGCGCCAGGTCGGCCAGCGCTCGCGGCGCCACAGCAACAGCGCCGCCGCCGGGACCGCCGCGAACAAGGCACGGCCCAGGCCGTTGAGCAACGGGTGGATCTCCTGCACCACGATACGGGTGAAGGGCAGGGTCAGGCTGAAGATGATGACACCCAGCAGGCCGAGGGCCATGCCGGTGTTTTCGCGCGAGCTCATGGGCGGGATCCGAAATCCAGAGGGCTTCAAGGGAAGCCCATCTAGCCACAACCCCCGCCGATTGCGGGCCTACAGCTGGGTGCGGATTTATCCGTACAGTTTTCAGAAGAAGCGCGTGATGCTGATCTTGGCGTCGCGCCCCTTGGTGTAGGCACGGTCGCCGCTCAGGGCCGGACGGAAGTTGTTGTTGAACATATTGTCCAGGGTGAAGTTGACCTCAGTGCCCTTGAGGTACGCTTGCTGCGGCTTCCATTTGGCGAACAGGCCCTGGGTGTTGTAGCGCTTGTTGCCATACTGGTCGTAGAACACGTCGCCGACGCTGGAGCCCGGGCCGCCCGAATATTTGTCGCTGGGCAGGCGGTCGGTGGCGCCGACGAATTGCCCCGTCCAACCGACCTGGGCATCCCAGGCCGGGATGTTGGTCCCTAACACCAGTACCCATTTGGTCGGCGGAATATCGCGTGCCGACACATCCGGCCCCCACGGGTTGGTGTAGGCCCCTTCGTGTTGGCCGGTGGCATAGGCGTACGATACCGAGCCGAACAGGTAGGTGGAGTTATAGAACGACTCGACCTCGAAGCCCTTGATGGTCAGGCCGCCGATATTGCGATAGTTGGACATCGCCCCCGGCGGGCAGGCCGTGGAAATGCTGCCGCCGTTGATGGCCTGGTTCTGGCAGCCCACACCGGTAGCCTTGAAGATCTCGTCCTCGACTTTGTTGTGGAACAGGGTCGTGCGTATTTGCAGGTTGTCATCCTGGGCGATCAGGTTATCGAAGCTGGTGATGTTACCCACGGTGATCGAGGTGATGCGCTCCGGGTCGAGGTCGACGCTGGTGGCGGTGCGGCTGCCCAGGCCCTGCACTTCGTACTGCTCGTCGATCACCGGCGCGCGCCAGGTCTGGCTCCAATTGGCAAACAGCCCGACATGGGGGGTTACCGTCCAGAACAGCGCCAGGCGCGGCGACCAGCCGGTGTAGGTCCGGTCGCTGTAGTCGTGGCCGACGGCCGGGTCGGGGTTGCTGTAGTACGGCGCATCGTTGGCCTCGCCGCGGTTGCGCACGTGGTCGTAGCGCAGCGATGGGGTAACGGTCACGTCCCCCAGGGTCACCGCGTCCTGGATGAAGAAGCTGTTGGTATCGACCTTGCCATGCGGCATGAAGCCCGGTTGGAAATGCCCGTAGTTGTAGAGTGGGGTGTTGTAGGTGGCGCCGGGCATCCACATCTCGGTTTTGCGGGTGTGCTTGCGAATTTGGCCGCCGAGGGTCACTGCGTGTTGCAAGGGACCCGTGTCAAACAGGCTGACGTTACGGATGTCGAGGTTCTTGTCGGTGTAGGCCGTGTCCATCTTGCGCCCGCCGGTGGCCAGCTGGAAAAACGCCGTGGCATCGCGCTCGTCGGTCTGGTCGGTGTTGGACTGGGAATATTTGACGGTCAGGTCCACCAGCGGGTTGTCCAGGGGCTGGTACTCATACTTGCCCGACCACGTGGTGTCGACGGTATCGCGGTGGGCTAAAAAACGCTTGAGTGCCCCCTCGTAGCCGTAGCGGTCAATGTTGGCCTGAGTCGGTGGCGTGGGGTAGCTGGCGGCGGAAAACGGTGTCCAGCGGTTGCTGTGGGACCGTGAGTAGGACAGGCCGACGCTGTGTTCATCGGTGAAGTGCGCATTGACCTTGAACAGCTTGCCGTCCACATCCTGGGCCGTATTGGGCAGGCGTTGGGGGTTGATCGGGTAACGGTTGTTCTCATTGGGCAGCTTGGCGGCCACCTTCATGTCGTCACCGTCGCGTTTTGTCAGGTAGGCCAGCGCGTCGAAACGGCCATCGTCGGTGCGGCCATACACGGCGCTGCTGTAGACCTGTTCGTGGTCGTTGCTGGAATAACCGTACTTGAGCATCGCACCGCTGTTGCGACCGTCCTTGAGCAAATCCGGGGCATCCTTGGTGGTCATGTTCACCGTACCGCCAAAGCCGCCGTTCCCGCTGAACGGCGAGTTGGGGCCTTTCTCCACTTCGATGCTCTTGATCAACTCAGGCTCGATAAACACGGTGCCTTGCTGGTAGCGCTCGAAACCGCTTTTGGTCGCGCCATCGACGGTCAGCGGCACGTCTTCGGCATCGCCGAAGCCACGGATGTTGATGGTCTGACCGCCGGGTTTCAGTGAGCCACCCTGGCTCACGCCGGGCAGGGTCTGCAACAGGCTGGGGATGTTATTGGCCTGGTAGCGATCGATATCCGCCTGGCTCAGGGTGGAGCGGCCGACGGTGCTCGAGTCGACATGATTGCCGGTGCCGATCACGCTCAGGGTGTCCAGCTGGATCGCGCCGCTCTGGGTGGTCTTGGCCTCTTCGGGCTTTACCACGTATGTGCTGCCGACCTTGATCAGGGTGAACTCACCGTTTTTCAGCAGGCTGCGAATCGCAACTTCCGGTGTGAAGTCACCGTTGAGCGCCGGTGCCTGCACGTTCTTGAGCAGCTCCTCATCGAACAACAGCTGGATCTTCGCGTGCTGCGCTACTTGGCTCAGGGACGTGGCCAGCGCCTGGGCGGGCAGTTGCAGGGTGAATGACTCGGCTTGGGCGCCGAGGCTGAACGCCAGGCAGGTGGCGATAAGGGTCGGTCGAAGATACAGGTGCGAAGCGTGGCAAGGCGCGCGAAACATGGAATCCCCCGGAGCGGCCAAATGGCCAAAAAGGTGTGCTGATCAGATACAGACCGGAGGAAGACGGGGCAGGCAAAAAAATCCACACCTGCGAATGCAAAATATTCTCAAATAAGAACTTCGCAGGTTATTTGCTCGGTTCAATCCGCACGATGCCATCGGCCGAGACCACGGTTTTCACCGGCAACAGGGCTGGCAGGGCGTTAAGCAGGGCGTCCGGATCATTCACGTCCAGATTGCCCGAGACTTTCAGGTGCGCTACCGCGTTGCTGACCTGCAACGGTGCCTGCGGGCGATACAGGCTAAGTTCATCGATCAGGCTGGCCAGTTCACGGTTGCGGAACGACAAGTGCCCGCTGCGCCAATCGGCGACTTCTTCGGCCGTGAGGGTTTGCTGTTGCAAGGTGCCCTTGGCGTAGCTGTAGATGGCGCGTTGCTGGGCCCCGAGCAGAGAGACGGGGCTTGTGGCGGACGGCTCGAAAGCGACCTGGCCGTGGGCGACGCTGACCACCAGTTGCTGCTGGCTGCGGCGCACATCGAAGCCGGTGCCGACCACCCGCACACTGGCCTCGCCGGCTTGAACGAACAGCGGCCGCTCTTTGTCGGCCGCCACTTCGATATACACCTGGCCCTTGTCCAGGTGCACGATGCGCTGGTGGGCGCTGAAGTCCACGCGCAGGCGGGTGTTGGCATTCACCGACAGGGTGCTGCCATCGGGCAGGTTCAGGGTGCGCATGCCCTTGGCATGGGCCGCCACCTGGCTGTGATACAACTCGCGGGGCGCACCGATGTGAGGGGCCAATACGGCACATAGCACGGCGGCGGCTACGGCCAGGGCCGGGCGCAATACCGATGCTTTGCGCTTGGGCAGCGCCACGGGTTTGTTCAGTTGCTGCAACTGGGCCAGGTCGGCCCACAACTGCTCGAATTCGGCATAGGCGCGGGCATGGGCCGGCGTGGCCTGCCAGGCGGCAAAGGCCTTGCGATCGGCACGGCCTGTGTCGTTCCGGTTGCGCGCAAACCAACTGGCGGCTTGGGCATCGATGGCGTCACTGGCTTCGATATCCAGGCCGTCGGTGTCGCTCAGGCGGTTCATTCTGGCTGCTCCGTGCCGGGGTCGTTTTGAAGGCGTCGCTTGCAATGCAGCAGGGCAAAAGCGATGTGCTTTTCCACCATGCTCGTCGAAATACCCATGCGCTCGGCGATCTGCGCCTGGCTCAGGCCTTCGAAGCGGTGCAGCATAAGGGCTTCTCGCCGGCGGGGCGAGAGTTCGGCGAGGACTTCTTTCAACTGTTCCAGGCGTTGCAGGCGCTGGGCGGCGGCCATGGGGTCGTTTTGCTCGTCGGTGATCGGTTCCGCGTCCCTGTCGGCCTGATCTGGGTGGACGGTCTGCCGTACCTTCTGTTTGCGCCAGTGATCACGCAGCAGGTTGCGTGCCATCTGGAACAAAAATGCCCGTGGCTGTTCGACCTTGGCCCGGTCGCGGTAGTCCAGCCACTGGGTAAAGACGTCCTGGGTCATGTCCGCCGCGTCGCTGGCGTTGTCCGTGCGTCTGCGCAGGAAATACAGAATATCTGCATAGAACCCGCGAAAGGCATCGGCCGACACCGGGTCGGGCTTGGGACGAGACATGGATATCCTTCTTGACGAAGCACGACGTGGAAAAGTCGCGAATGATATCGAGAACCATTGTCATTTGTCTCTATTTTAGACGGGCCCGGATTAAAATATGGGGAGGAGGCAAACCCCTCCCACATAAGGTCGCAGTTTTACCGCAGCAAGGTCTTCAGTTGTTCGATCCCTGCTTCACCCAATGGAAACACCGGCAAACGAGGTTCGCCCGCCTCCAACCCGGTCAGGCGCAGCCCGGCCTTGATCGTCGCCGGCAACCCGCCCTTGAGGATGAACTCCAGCAACGGCAACTGCCGATAAAACAGCTCGCGCGCCTTGTCCAGGTCATTGGCCAGCACCGCCGCATACAACGCCAGGTTCAGGTGCGGGATGAGGTTTGGCGCCGCCGTGCACCAACCCTTGGCTCCGGCCGCGAAGGCTTCCAGGGCCAGCGGGTTGCAGCCGTTGTAGAACGGCACGTCGCTGTGGCGCCGCAGTTGATGCATGCGTTGAACGTCCCCGGTGCTCTCCTTGACCATCGTCACGTTTGCCACCTGCTTGACGATACGCAGGATCAGATCCACCGACATGTCCGTACCGCTGGTGGCCGGGTTGTTGTAGAGCATGATCGGCACGCCGATGCTGTCGCCGATCGCAGCGTAGTGGGCGAGGATTTCCGCCTCGCTGAGCTTCCAATACGAGGCCGGCAGCACCATCACCACATCCGCGCCATTGGCTTCGGCGTAGCGGGCGCGGCGCACGGCCTTGGCGGTGGTCAGGTCGGAGACGCTGACCACCGTGGGCACGCGCCGGGCGATTTTTGCCAGGCTGTAGGCGCTGACTTCGTCCCACTCGGCATCGCTCAAATACGCACCTTCACCGGTGCTGCCCAGAGGCGCGATGGCGTGCACGCCGCTGTCGATCAAACGGTCGATGGAACGACCGAGGGCGTCGAGGTCGATGCGCTGGCCGTCAGCGCTGAACGGGGTGATGGTGTAGCCGATGATGCCGTGAATAGTTGGGCTGGACATGGAAAGTCTCCGGTAGAAAAAGGTCGGGTCAGTTCAGGCAATCGGCGTGCTGGCGCAGGTTCTGCCGCACGTAGTAATTGAACGCGGCGCCGTGGCGCTTGGGTCGGGAAATCCAGGCATGGGCTTCGCGCCCCAGTTGCGGCAGGATCGGCTTGATCGCACCGGCTGCCATGGCGAGCAACTGCAACTTGGCCGCGCGTTCGATCAACTGCGCGATCACGCACGCTTCCTCGACACTCCCTCCGGTCGACAACTGGCCGTGGTGCGACAGCAGGATCGCGCGCTTGTCGCCCAGGGCCTCGGTGATGATTTCCCCCTCTTCATTGCCCACCGGCACGCCCGGCCAGGCCTCCAGGAACGCGCAGTCTTCGTACAACGGGCAGAGGTCCATGTGGGACACCTGCAACGGCACTTCCAACATCGACAGCGCAGCGATATGGGTCGGGTGCGTATGAATAATGCAATTCACATCCGCTCGCCCGCGGTACACCCAGCTGTGAAAGCGGTTGGCCGGGTTGGGGATGCCGTGACCTTCCAGCACCTCAAGATCCTCGTTGACCAGCAACAGGTTGCTGGCCGTGATTTCATCAAAACCCAGGCCCAGTTGCTGGGTGTAGTAGGTGCCCTGTTCAGGCCCGCGCGCGGTGATCTGCCCGGCGAGGCCGGAGTCGTGGCCGTGTTCGAACAGGATTCGGCAAGTGAGCGCCAGCTTTTGCCGGACGGTCCACGTATTATCCGCCAGGGTGTTTTGCATCTGGACCAGCGCTTGCTTGACCAGTTGGTCTTTGGGGAGTGCTAATGTCTTGGCCATATCGGTGTCCTTTGGGTGGTTCAATGGACGTCGGATTTGCTGGTCTCCCGCTGCTCGCAAGGTCGTTGGGTGAGGCAAATGACACTAATGATGCTATATGACACAAAGTGTCATTGGCAAGCGCAGCTTATCGCTTCTGCATGGATTAACCGCAGCACATGTCTATCCGTTTGAAATTATTGAGGAAAAAACTTGGCGTAACCTTGGAGGCCCTGGCTGAAAAGTCCGGGATGACCAAGAGTTACCTGTCCAAGGTCGAGCGTGGGCTCAACACGCCGTCGATTGCCGCTGCGCTGAAACTGGCCAAGGCGTTGAACGTGAAGGTCGAAGAACTGTTCAGCGAAGACCGCGTCAGCCTCGACAGCTACAGCCTGGTGCGCAGCCATGAGCGGCCCGACACCGCGCCGGGTTACGCAGTGCTGGCCCATCAGGTCAGTGAGCGCAGCTTGTTGCCGTTCATCATCTACCCGCCGGCGCAATTCTCCGACAAGACCTTCAAGGAGCACCTTGGAGAGGAGTTCCTGTTCGTGCATGAAGGGGCGGTAGAAGTGGATTTCATGAACGAACGGGTGATTCTGGAGCGCGGCGATGCGCTGCATTTCAATGCGCAGAAGCCGCATCGGCTGCGTTCGGTAGGGCCTGTGCAGGCGCAGCTATTGGTGGTTGTACACAGCTCGCAAGAATGACCGCGCTGACGGTTTGAAATGCGGTCGGTATGGGCGGGAGCAAGCCCCTCCCACCGGTGGCTCAACGTTCGACAGGTACCGACAGTGCGGGGTCACCCAACGGATGCGTGCGCGCGGCAAAAAACTTCAACTGCGCGCCACTGCCATCAAACAACTGCGAATACCGCCGCTTCTGCTGGCGAATAAACCCGTCGCTGCGGCCCGATACCGAGATCGCCAGGGTCGCGGGGCGGGCCTGGCGAATTGCATCCACCACGTGTTGATCCTGCGTTCCCAGGTCATGGCCAAAGATGCACAGCGCGCCCTCATGGCTCAGCAACTGTTCATAGCAGAACGACAGGTAATCCGAGCTGCGGATGGTCTTGAGCTTCTCTTGCACCGTGCCTTCGTTGATAAACAGCGGCACATCGTCCAGGGTCTTGATCGTGTTGTTGATCGCAAAGCTGCTGAGCAAGGTGCTGTCGGTGCTCGGCAATTTGCGTGCGGTGCCGTCAAGGTTGCGCACCAGGTGCAGGCCGCCGTGCAGGTAGAGGATGCGCGTGCTATCGGTGTGGGTGTTGCGCAGGTCGAAGCTGGCATCGGCGCTGCGGAACAGGTCGTCGATGCCCGGCGTGTGCAGGATCGCCCAATAGTTGAGCAGGTCGTAATTGGTGGTGAACACGCTGGTGTAGGTCGCCAGTTCGCGGTTGATCGTCGCCAGCGTCGACGGCTGCACCAGGCGCCACGGAATGTGCACGGCGTGGATGGTATTGATCAGCGCTTCCTTGATCGCGTAGTAGCGATTACGCGGTGCCGCCGAGCTGACCGCCAGGGCCTTGTTGACTCGGCTGGTGGTTTTCAAGGCCCCCAGGGTCTGCTCGAAGCTGCGGGTCTGCAGGGCGTCGAACACGCTGAGCTCGGATGGGCCCAGGGGTTTTTCTTCGACGGTGCGTGCGTTTTCGAACAGCGAGTCGTAGGCAAAGTCTTCCCAAATCGTGCGGCTCGCGCCATTGCCGATCAGAATCCCACTGAAGGCGGTGCGGCTGCGCAGGGCGCTCCAATCTTCAAGGTGGGCGTCAATATCCTGGAAATCCTTCATTGCTGTGGGTCTACTCGAAATCGGCTGGATGGCGACTTTATCACGAGCCGGCGTTGATCCTGGTCAAGATGCCGCAGGCAGGTGAGGTTGATGCTGTAGGCATACACGTCATCCGAGGATTCGCCATGAGCAGCACCTTCTTCATTCCCGCCGTCAACATCATGGGCACCGACTGCCTCGACGAAGCCATGAATGCCATTCGCAACTACGGTTTTCGCAAAGCGCTGATCGTCACCGACGCGGGCCTGGCCAAGGCGGGCGTGGCCGGCATGATCGCCGAGAAGTTGGCGATGCAGGACATCGATTCGGTGATCTACGACGGCGCCAAGCCCAACCCCAATGTGGAAAACGTCGAGAAAGGCCTGGCGTTGCTGCAGCAGAGCGCCTGCGATTTCGTGGTGTCCCTGGGCGGCGGTTCGCCCCATGACTGTGCCAAGGGCATCGCCCTGTGCGCCACCAACGGCGGGCATATCAGCGACTACGAAGGGGTCGACCAATCCAGCAAGCCGCAGATGCCCCTGGTGGCGATCAACACCACCGCAGGCACCGCCAGCGAGATGACGCGTTTCTGCATCATCACCGACGAAACCCGCCACGTGAAAATGGCCATCGTCGACCGCAACGTCACGCCACTGCTGTCGGTCAATGACCCGAGCCTGATGGTCGGCATGCCCAAGGGCCTCACCGCCGCCACCGGCATGGACGCCCTGACCCACGCCATCGAAGCCTACGTGTCCACGGCGGCCACCCCGATCACCGACGCCTGTGCGATCAAGGCCATCGAACTGATCAGCGCCAACCTGCGCCTGGCCGTACGCGACGGCAGCGACAAGGCCGCGCGGGAAAACTTGGCCTATGCCCAGTTCCTCGCAGGCATGGCGTTCAACAATGCCTCCCTCGGTTTCGTGCATGCCATGGCCCACCAACTCGGCGGTCTCTATGACCTGCCTCACGGCGTGTGCAACGCGGTGCTGCTGCCCCATGTACAAAGCTTCAACGCCAGCGTCAGTGCCAAGCGCTTGAGCGATGTCGGCCGCGCGCTGGGTGTCGACGCCAAGGGCACCACTGACGAAGAGGGCGCCCAAGCCGCCATCGCCGCCATTCGCAGCCTGTCCCAGGACGTTGAAATCCCCGCCGGCCTGCGCGAACTGGGGGCCAAGTTGCAGGACATTCCGCTGCTGGCTACCAATGCATTGAAGGACGCGTGCGGGCTGACCAACCCACGGCGCGCCGATCAGCGTCAGATTGAGGAGATCTTTCGTAGCGCGTTCTGATCTGTCCGGCAACTGGCGGTGCACATGAACGCGCCGCCAGCCAATGCCACGCACAAGAGCGCCAATGGCCAAGCCTGCTGGCTCACCAGCAGGCTTGCTACGCCGCCGATCAACGCGGCCATCAACTGATGCATGAAGCCACTCAAGGCCATGGCATAGGAACCGCTGACCGGCGACTGATCATTAGCCAGTGACAAACTGATGGGGTAACTCATCGATTGCCCAAATACTGCCAGGCAATACGGCAACCACAACAACAGCGCGATCCCGCTGGCAAATACACTACCCAACAGCATCAGCGCCGTTCCCATTAACGCCAGCGCCACGCCCCAGCTCATCATCGTCAACCGCCCCATCCGCGCGACGAAGCGGTTGACCATCAACGCCCCCGCCAGATAGGCCCCGCTGATCGGCCACCCCAGCCAGCCGTACTGCGCCGCGCTCCACTCGAAGCGCCCTTGCAGTATCAGCGGAGCACAGGTGTTGAAGGCAATGATCACCCCATAGCCCAGCCCACCGGCCAATGCTGCGTGTAGAAAGGGGGGATGCCGCACAATCGTGGTGTAGATCCGCCAGGCTGAGTCTGGCGAATCAGCCTTCATCACTGACGGAAACACCACCCTTTGCAGCACAGCAATCAACGTGAGGGCACTTATTGCCAACCCATAGAAAATGGCCTTCCAGCCGAAGGCCGCCTGCAACAGCGCCCCCATGAACTGGCCGATACCTAGCGCGATTACAAACGTCATCCCCAGCCACGACAACCCTCTGGCCAAAAGCGCCCCGCTGAAACTGTCCCGCACCAACACCCTGGCCATGACCGCGACTCCACCCGCGCCCAAACCCTGAATCAGGCGTAATGACAAAAAAGACTCGACGTTAAATGCCGATGGAATCGCCGCGCTTGCCGAGGCATATACCGCCAGCGCCGCCAGCAGGACCGGCTTTCTGCCAAAACGCTCCCCCAGGCTGCCCCAGAGCAACATCGGCAGCGCCATGCCCACCAGGTACACGGCCAGGGCCAGTGCGACGTAGTCCTCGGCGGCGAGCAGGGACTGGGCGATGACCGGCACAGCGGGCAAATAGCTGCTAATGCCGACTTGGGCGAGGAAGGCGGCGCAGCAAGCGAGGGCGAGACGGGTGGTGTTTTTCAAGGGGAGGCGTCCTGCGCCTTAAGTTCTGCGTACGTCATCGTAAGTCGATTCCTCCGTATGGATCCGAACAATGATTGATGTTTATGCTCATTGAGAAATAAGAGTGAGTATGTGGCGGTTGTTTATAGTAGGTGCGCAATTTATTTTGCGTCTTTATGTTCCTGTATTAAGGCTGTCAGTGTGGAGCAAAACAACTCTACTGTTTTAGGGCTCATGTCTGCCCGAAGAGTTATACGTAATGCTGCTTTTTCCTTGGGCACGACAGGAAAAAATACGGCAGAGGTGAAAAATCCGCTGTCAGCCAGTCGCATAGCGAGTTTGTTCGCTTTTTCAGCCTCGCCGCAGGTTACCAATCGTATTGCGGTGTCGGCACCCTGTTGTTCAGTGTGGATAAGGCTGTCGAATAACCGGATATTGGTTTGAAGCTGTTCTTGAAGCACGGATAGCTCGGTTGTTTGATGTATTTTTATTGACGCCAGCCCGGCTCCTATAGCGGCAGAATTGAGACTTTGGGACCAGTTACTGGGCCCGCCGTATCGATACATTAGACTTTTCTGTCTTTCGCTACCGAACATGATCATTCCTCCACTGGCACCAAATGATTTGCCTAGAGAGGCCACGATTAAGGTTTTATTGTCTATCTCTTGCAAGCGCGGCCGGATAAAACCGGCCCCTTTATCTCCAAATGCGGACAAGGCGTGGGAGTCATCCAAATAAAGGAACAGTCCGTAACGCGCCTTCAAGTAGAGCAGGCTATCGATATCTGCGACTCCACCCATGCTGTATATGCCGTCTGCTATGTAAGCTACATTTTTACGTTTTTTGCACAAGTCTTCAATCCAGCACATGTCATTGTGAGGCGCGGTTTTTACTTCTGTTTCATCTGCGCACGAGGCTTTAATATGATTCATTGAATAGTGGGAATATTTGTCGAATATCATTGTGGGTGGGGAGTTATTGGTAAATACGCCGCTGGCGAGCATGGGCAAGAGTCCGGAGCTGGCCGCACTACAGGACAAAGTGCTGAGGCAGATTGAGTTGAAAAGGCCTGATAGCTCTGTTTCATATCGTTCAAGTATTTCAAGTTTGCATCGATTTTTTGAGTTTGCAATGCGAAGTGTTTTGGCTTTCTTTTATTCCTTGGATAGCCCCTTTTAGTATCTTTGGGTTATAGTCGAGGCCAAGATATGATGTTGTGCAAAAGTGATGAAGTTTTCGTCCGTACTGATCAATAAGTTGGTTGTTGCTTTTGACTTTTACATTAAGTTCGCAAATTCGGCCTGACTGTGCTGAGTGCCAGTCTCTGTCGGCAAGGTCGATCAGTTTTTTGTAATTTGTGAACTGGTTTTTTGAATGAATATTTTCCATTGTTTTTACCTGTCCTTAGGGAAGGCAAAAACAGTAAAGGGGAAATTTTGATAAGGTAAGTCAGATATTTCCCATGCAAGCTACTCCGAATGGATATTTTGTTGTGAGTAAGGTCCTACATTTTGTAAGTCCCAATGGACATCCGACCGATTCTTATGTGCATGACTCAACGTAGCGGATCCAGGGAGCATTTGATTGTGATTGGGTAAATGAATGCAGTGGGGGCGTTCGCGTTTTGTTGAGGTCGTATCCCGCAGGATTGAGTAAGGTGTCCGCATACCGGCCGGATGTGACGATGGCCTTCAAGGACCTGTCTCTTGGGTAGTCGAAACCATATGGATGAAGGGAGTACTTGATGAGAGTTCTGTTATTCGGTGCCACCGGCATGGTCGGCCAGGGCGTCCTGCGCGAGTGCCTGCTGGCCGCTGACGTACAGGAAGTCGTCGCCGTCGGCCGCACGCCCCTGACCCGGGAACACGGCAAGTTGCATCAGGTATTGCACAGCGACATGCTGGATTTCCAACCCCTGGAAAACCTGCTGCAAGGGTTTGACGCGTGTTTCTTCTGCCTCGGCGTGTCGTCTGCCGGCCTGAATGAAACCAAGTACACCCACCTCACTTATGACCTGACCCTCGTCGCCGCCAGCACCCTGGCGCGGCTTAATCCGCAAATGACGTTTATCTACGTGTCCGGCGCCGGTACCGACAGCTCCGAAGCGGGCAAGTCGATGTGGGCGCGGGTCAAGGGCAAGACCGAGAATGCCCTGCTGCGCCTGCCGTTCAAGGCGGTGTTCCTGTTCCGGCCGGGGATCATTCAGCCGCTGCACGGTGTGCGCTCGAAGACGCCGTTGTATCAAGCCTTCTATTCCGTACTCGGGCCCGTACTGTCGTTGGTGCGTCGGGTCAAGCCGGGCTGGGTGGTGAGCACCGAGACCGTTGGCCGGGCGATGCTCGCGGCGGTGCGCCATGGCGCGCCGCAACCGGTGGTGGAACAGGCCGAGATCAATCGCCTGGCGTCCGAGCGCGCCTGATGCTGCACAAGAGCCTGGTGCGTCGCCTTGACTTGATCACCCTGCAGCTGTTCGTCGCGGTGTTCGAAGAGGGCACCCTGACCCGCGCCGCCGCCCGCGAAGCCATCGCCGTGTCGGCAGCCAGCAAGCGTTTGATGGAGCTGGAGCAGGTGCTGGGGGTGAGCCTGTTCGTGCGACGGGCCAAGGGCATGGACCTCACCGCCGCCGGCGAAACCCTGCTGCACCATGCCCGGCAGATGCTGTTCAACGTGGAAAAAATGGGCCTGGAGCTTGGCGAGCATAGCCACGGCGTGCGCGGTTATGTGCGGATGCTGGCCAATCTCTCGGCGATTATTCAGTTTCTTCCGGAAGACTTGCGGGATTTTTCCAGGCTGCATCCCGAAGTGAAAACCGACCTCGAAGAACGCCCCAGCAACGGCGTGGTGCAAGGTGTGCTGGATGGGGTGGCGGACCTGGGGATCTGCTCCAGTGATACCGACACCAAGGGCCTGCCCAGCGTGACCTATCGCCACGACAAACTGGTGGTGTTGATGCCGGCGGATCACCCCTTGGCGCCGCGCGAAAGCCTGGCCTTCGCCGAGACCCTGGACAGTGACTACGTGGGCCTGCACGCCGCCAGCTCGATCAACATGCGCACCCACGCCGCCGCGCGCGAGGCCGGCAAGACACTGCGCCTGCGTATTCATGTGCCGGGCTTTGATGCGATGTGCCGGATGGTCCAGGCGAACATGGGCATCGGCATCCTGCCGCTGAAGGCCTATGAGTTGTTTGGCCGTGCCCTGGGCCTGCATGCCGTGCCGCTGACCGATGCCTGGTCGGACCGCAGTTTGATCCTGGTGGTGCGCGATGAGGCGCAGTTGTCACCCGTGAGCCGGCTGTTGTTCGATTACCTGAGCGTTCGCATTCAGCGAACGCTCCTTGCCAACTGACGGTTGGATTTTTCCTGTCCCTGTCCTCTAGCCTTGGCTGCACATTCCAAGAATAAGAGGTACACCCCATGACGGCTCCCTTGAGCGGTATCAAGGTGATCGAGATCGGCACGCTGATTGCCGCGCCGTTCGCCGCCCGGCTGATGGCCGAGTTCGGTGCCGAGGTGATCAAGATCGAAGCCCTGGGGCAGGGTGATCCACTTCGTAAATGGCGAAAGCTGCATGAAGGCACCTCGCTGTGGTGGTACCTGCAATCGCGCAACAAGAAATCCCTGGCCCTGGACCTCAAGTCCGCTGAAGGCCTGGACCTGATCAAGCAGCTGCTCGGCGACGCCGATGTGCTGATCGAAAACCTGCGCCCCGGTGGCCTGGAAAAACTCGGCCTGGGCTGGGACGTACTGCACGCGCTCAACCCCAAGCTGACCCTGGTGCGTATCTCCGGCTACGGCCAGACCGGCCCGTACCGCGACCGCCCTGGTTTCGGTGCCATCGGCGAAGCCATGGGCGGGATTCGCTACACCACCGGCAACCCCGACTCGCCCCCGGCGCGGGTCGGCGTCAGCCTAGGCGACTCCCTGGCGTCGTTGCATGGCGTGATCGGCGCGCTGATGGCGTTGCTGCGGGTCAAGACGGGCCAGGGCGACGGGCAGGTTGTCGATGTGTCCCTGGCGGAAAGCGTGTTCAACCTGATGGAAAGCCTGGTGCCCGAATACGACATGCTCGGCCACGTGCGTGAGCGCAGCGGCGGTGCCTTGCCCGGTATCGCACCTTCGAATACCTACCTGACCGCCGACGGTGCCTATGTGGTGATCGCCGGTAACAGCGACCCGATCTACAAGCGCCTGATGACCACCATCGGCCGTGCCGACCTGGCCGAAGCCGCCGAATTCGCCCACAACGATGGCCGTGCGGCGAAAAGCGCTTTGCTCGATGCCGCCATCACCCACTGGACCAGCAGCCTGCCTATCGAGCAGGTGCTCAGCGCCCTGGAAGCCGCCGAAGTGCCGGCCGGGCGCATCTACTCCGTGGCCGATATCGTCAGCGACCCGCACTACCAGGCGCGCGACATGTTGCTCAATGCCGAACTGCCGGGCGGTGTGTCGGTGAAGATGCCCGGCATCGTACCCAAGCTCTCGGAAACCCCCGGCGCCGTGAACTGGCAGGGCCCGAGCCTGGGCCAGCACACCGATGACATCCTCGGCAGCCTGGGCCTTACGGTTGCCGACATCCAACGCCTGAAAACCTCGGGAGTGGTGCAATGATCACTGACTATTCCGACCCGCTGATCGTGCAGGAAGTGTCCCCGCGCGATGGCCTGCAAATCGAACCGACCTGGGTCGAGACCGCTGACAAGATCGCCCTGATCGACCAGCTTTCCCTGGCCGGTTTTTCGCGGATCGAAGCCGGTTCCTTCGTGTCGCCCAAGGCCATCCCTGCATTGCGCGATGGCGAACACGTGTTCCAGGGCATTGCGCGCAAAGCCGGGGTGATCTACGTTGCGCTGATCCCTAACCTCAAGG
Source organism: Pseudomonas sp. LAMO17WK12:I1 (assembly GCF_900177315.1). NCBI lineage: Bacteria > Pseudomonadati > Pseudomonadota > Gammaproteobacteria > Pseudomonadales > Pseudomonadaceae > Pseudomonas > Pseudomonas sp. LAMO17WK12:I1. Next base: position 254,540 of record NZ_FWZV01000004.1, read on the forward strand.
GCGCCCAGCGCGCCGTCGAGTCGCGCGCCGATGAACTGAACCTGGTGATGTCGGCCAGCCAGACCCACAACCTGGCGAATATGCGCATGCGGTGCGAGGCGTCGTTGGCGGCATTCGGCGAGATCGTCAGCTTTGCCGCCGGGCACCCGGTACGCCTCAACGGCAGCATCGCCACCACCTTTGGCTGCCCGTTCGAAGGCAGGATCGATGAAGACCGCGTGCTGCAACTGGTCGAGGCCTATCTGCAACTCGGCATCCAGGGCATCAGCCTTGCCGACACCACCGGCATGGCCAACCCGCGCCAGGTGGAACGCCTGGTCAAGCGCGTGTTGCAACACGTGCCGGCCAGCGACCTGACCCTGCATTTCCATAACACCCGCGGCCTGGGCCTGTGCAATGTGCTGGCCGCCTACGAAGCCGGGGCACGGCGTTTTGACGCGGCGTTGGGTGGCCTGGGTGGGTGCCCGTTTGCGCCGGGGGCGTCGGGCAATATCTGCACCGAAGACCTGGTCAACCTGTGTGAAGAGGTGGGCATTCACACCGGAGTCGACCTGCCGCACCTGCTGAACCTGTCCCGCCGCTTGCCGGTCTTGCTGGGCCATGAATTGCCTGGCCAGGTGGCCAAGGCCGGGCGCAATTGCGACCTGCATCCGCCGCCGGACTACATCGCCGCCTTGTAACGCCATACCAGACAACAAAAACAATCGGACGCCTGTGAGCAGTCCGCTGGAGAGAAACCATGAGCACTAATACGTTGGAGGCCGGCGCGCGCCCGGCCGCTGAAATCGATGCCGAAAAAGCCCTGGTCAGCAAGGTCGCCTGGCGCCTGATGCCGCTGATCATGGTGTGCTACCTGTTCGCGTTTTTTGACCGCATCAACATCAGCTTTGCCAAGTTCCAGCTGCAGGCCGACCTCAGCCTGAGCGACACCGCCTACGGCCTGGGCGCCGGGTTGTTCGTGGTGGGGTATGTGATCTTTGAAGTGCCGAGCAACATGATGCTGTACAAGGTCGGCGCGCGGCGCTGGATTGCGCGGATCATGATGTCGTGGGGCCTGGCCACGGCGGCCATGGTGTTTGTCACCGCCGAATGGCAGTTCTATGGCCTGCGTTTCATCATCGGTGCGATGGAGGCGGGCTTCGCGCCCGGTGTGCTGTATTACCTGACGTTGTGGTTCCCGCAGCACTTCCGCGGGCGCATTACCTCGATGCTGTTCCTGGCGTCCGCCTTTGCCGGCCTGGTAGGTGCGCCGTTCTCCGGCCTGGTGCTGGAACACCTCGACGGCGTGCTGCAGATGCGCGGCTGGCACTGGCTGTTCCTGCTCGGCGGCTTGCCCTGCATCGGCTTGGGCTTGCTGGTGCTGACCCTGCTCAAGGACCGTATCGAAGATGCGCACTGGCTGACGCCGGCGGAGAAGACCCTGCTGTCGAGCCGCATTGCCCGGCATGAGCCGAACACACATGGCGGCTCACTGTTGTCGGCGATCCGCATTCCCGGCTTCCTGATGCTCGGGTTTATCTACTTCCTGATCCAGGTGGCGTCTTACGGCCTCAACTTCTGGGCGCCGCAGCTGATCCGCAGCGCCGGCACCCAAAGCCCGGTGATGATCGGCCTGCTCACCGCGATTCCCTATGTGTGCGGCGCGATCAGCATGGTGGTGATCGGGCGGCTGTCGGACGCGACCGGCGAGCGCCGCAAGTTTGTCTGCGGCTTGGTGGTGCTGGGCGCGGTGGGCTTCTTCAGTGCCGGGATCTTTGCCGACCACACCACCTTCCTGATCATCGCCCTGGGCATGTTGGGCGCCGGCATCATCGCGTCGATCCCGACCTTCTGGACCCTGCCACCCAAGTTGCTGGCCGGTGCCGGCGCAGGCGCGGCGGGCGGGATTGCGGTGATCAATACCCTCGGGCAGTTCGGTGGGATTGTCAGCCCGGTGATGGTGGGGCGGATCAAGGACCTTACCGGCAGCACCACCCCGGCACTCTATGTGATCGGCGTGTGCGCGCTGTTGGCGGCGGCGCTGCTGCTGTGGGGCCTGCCGCAAAAGCTGCGCACCCTCGACAAGGCCTGATCAGCCGGCGGTTGTCAGCGCGTGGGCCGGTGTGGCGCTGAACTGAATCAACGCCACGCCGCCCATCAACAACAACGCGCCAAGGATTCGGGGCGTTGTCAGTGGGCGCTCCGCCAAGCCAAACAGGCCGAAGTGATCCAGCAGCAGCGACGCGAGAATCTGCCCGGCCATGGCCAGGGCGATAAACCCCGACGCGCCCAGCTTGGGCAGCAGCGTCAACGCCAGCGCGATAAAGCACACGCCAAACGCGCCCCCGGCCCACATCCACAGCGGCGCCTTGGTGATAAATGCGAGGCCGGGCAGCGGCAGGCGCAGCGCCACGATCACCGGCAGCAGCACGAGGATGCTTACCAGCAGCGACGCCAGGGTGGCCCACAGCGGGTGCCCAAGGCTGCGTCCGAGGCTGGCGTTGATCGCACTTTGAAACGGCACCATCGCCCCGGCGATCACCGCCAATAGCAACAAACCGGCCCAATGCAACGTCGTCATGGCGAATCTCCCAGAGGTTTTGCTGGACTCTAGGCTATTCGTCACGCAAATTTAAATTCCAAGTTCTTATGCCGAGCATGCAACTGATGAATGATCTGCGCCGCGTCGACCTTAACCTGTTGGTGGTCCTTGACGCCTTGCTCAGTGAGCAACACGTCACCCGCGCCGCCGAGCGTTTGCACCTCAGCCAGCCGGCAGTGAGCCACGCGCTGGCGCGCTTGCGCGATTTATTGGGTGACCCGTTGCTGGTACGCCAGGGCGGCATGTTAGTGCCCACGGCCCGCGCCCTGGAGTTAGCGGCGCCATTGGCCGAAGCCCTGGCCCAGGTGCAGGCGTTGCTGGCGCCGAATCGCTTTGACCCGGCATCGGCCAAGCGCCGGTTTCGCGTGGCGATGTCGGACTACAGTGCGGCGATTTTCCTACCGGGTCTGGTCCGCGTCCTGCGACGTGAAGCGTCCGGTATCGACCTGCAAATCATCCAGGCCAGCCGCGAAGGCATGGTGGAGGGCGTGCTCAATGGTGATATCGACCTGGCTGCCGGCGTCTTTCCCGACATGCCCGCCGAGCTGCGCACCGCAGCGTTATTCGAAGAGCATTACACCTGCCTGCTGGACCGCAACAGCCTGCCGCAGGGCGGTGCGCTCGACCTGCCCACCTACCTGTCGCGCCCCCACGTACTGTTGGAAATGCGCGGCAGCGGCGCGCCGGAAATCGAGCGGGCACTGACCGCGATTCGCGAGCGACGGCATGTGGCGATCAGCCTGCCGCACTGGGGCGTGGCGCCGCAGTTGATCGAGGGCACGGACTTGATTCTCACCGTATCGTCGCGAGGCTTGCTGAATATTGATCACCCGCATCTGGTCGCCGTGGCGCCGCCGTTTCATATTCCGTCGTTTACCTTTGAACTGGCGTGGCATGCGCGACGGGGCGGGGATTCGGGGTTGCAGTGGTTGATTGGGCAGGTGCAGGGTATGTTGTCCGAAGGCCGCAGATAACAGGAAAAAACATGTTCTCAGGCTTCAACCACTTGACCCTGGCCGTCACCGACGTGAGTCGCAGCGTCACCTTTTACCATGAGTTGTTGCAACTCAAGCTCGACGCCACCTGGGACACCGGCGCCTATTTGTCATTGCCGGGCCTATGGCTATGCCTGTCCCTTGATCCGCTGCGCGACTCGAAGCCGTCGGCCGATTACACCCACTATGGGTTCACTGTCGCTGCGAGTGATTTCGCTGCGCTGGTCTCGCGTCTGCGCGCCGCCAAGGTGCAAGCGTGGCGCGACAATCGCAGCGAAGGTGCCTCGTTCTATTTCCTTGATCCCGACGGCCATAAGCTCGAAGCCCATGTCGGCGACCTGGCTTCGCGCCTGCTGGCCTGCCGTGACCAGCCCTATGCGGGAATGCGGTTTTACCCATAGCGCAGGAACGTGCAGAATCCGTCCACCTTCCCATGTTTTGTCAGAGTCGCGACCATGACCCCCTCCTTGCTGCTTGCCGTCCTCGCTTCGGGTTTTATCTACGGTATTACGCCTGGCCCCGGCGTATTGGCGGTGTTTGGCATCGGCGCCGCCCGGGGGCGTCGTGCCGGGGCGGGGTTTCTGTGCGGGCACTTGCTCGGCGATGTGCTGTGGTGCAGTACGGCGCTGATCGCGATTGTGGGCGCGCGGGAAGTCGGCAGCAGCGCGTTCGATGTGCTCGGCGTGCTCAGTGGGCTGTACCTGTTCTGGCTCGGCTGGCGCGCGATTCGTACCCAGCGTCGCAGCAGTGAAGCCCCCCAGGGCGCGGCGCGGCATCCGTTCTGGCACGGCATCCTGTTCGGCTTGACCAACCCCAAGGCGTATCCGGTGGCCGTGGCGACATTTACTGCATTGCTGTCCAGCCGCGCCGAATTGCTGACCTGGTCGATGCTGCCGGCGTTGATCTTCCTGAGCTTCGTCGGTGGCCTGTTGGCCTACGCGATCCTGATCGGCGTGGTCGGTGCCCAGCGGGTGCGCACGGTGTATCAGCGCCACGAAATCCTCATCACCAGGCTTTGCGGCGTGATGTTTATCGGCTTCGCCATTAATGCCCTGGCCCATGCGCTGCCAGGCCTGTTCGGCAGCAAACCGGCCTGACTGGGCACGACCGTTCGTCGCACGGGCAAGTTTTTTCTAAACCTTTGCCGCCCTGAAAATTCGAATTCAGGGCGAGGTGTCTTTCCCCGCACTTATTTTTGCCCTGGAGGAACCCATCATGAGCCGCATGGCTATCCGGTTACGCACCGCCAGTTTCGCGATGCTGCTGGGCCTCGGCGCCAGCAATGCTTTCGCCCAGTCGCCTGCTGAATTCATCGAGCAGGCTTCGGCCAAAGGCATGGCCGATATCGAAACCAGTCGCATGGCCCACGCCAAGACCTCGTCCCAGGAAATCAAGGACTACACCATCGAGGTGATCAACGAGCGCACCCTGGCCAACCAGCATTTGGCGGCGATCGCCAAGAAGCTTGACCTGCCCGTGGCCCCACGGGAGAAGATCGTCGACAAGGCCGAAACCCTGATGCCCGAACTCAAGGACGGCGACTCCTTCGACGCGGCCTACACCGCGCAGCAAGTGAAGGAAAACGAAGACGCCATTGCCCTGTTCAAGCGCGAAGGGGCGGCCTCGGATGTGCCGGAAATCAAGGCACTGGTGGATGAGACGCTGCCCAAGCTGGAAGAACGTCTGCAAAAGGCCCGAGCCCTGGCCTCGACCTACGGTAAGGGCCATCAAGGCGACGGTTGAGCCTTTCGCTTGATATAAAAAACGGCGGTTGGATCATGTCCAACCGCCGTTTTTTTATGCCTGGTTCAGATCGGTCTTGTTCGGGGCCGCATCGTCGGCCGCGTGGCCACAGCTGCTGTTCAGGCTGACGGTGCCGGTGTTGCCGATGCTGCGGTATTCCTGGCGCAGTTTTTCCAGTTCCTTGCGGTCCAGGCCGTCCAGGCTCAGCACGGCGTTCTGCGCATCCTTGGAGACCCGCAGCAGTTCATCGATCTTGATGTGCAGGATGTCGTTATCGCGGTTTTGCGTGTTCTGGATCAGGAACACCATCAGGAAGGTGATGATGGTGGTCGAGGTGTTGATGATCAACTGCCAGGTGTCGTTGTAGTGGAAGTACGGACCGCTCAAGCTCCACAGGAAAATCAACGCGACCGCCGCATAGAACGTCCGGGCACTGCCTGCCCAACGGGACAGGGATTGTGAGACTGCAGAGAATTTCATGACCGTTTTCCTTAAAGGTGAGTGATGAAAATACTGACCGCAGGCACGCTCTGAAATTTCTTTTTACAACTTAGGGTGTGAGCAACATCGTGCGTTTTCTGCACGGTTCTTAGGAGTGAGCCTACGGCGCTCTGCAGCGATAGGCGCAAGACTGGGTTTTTATGCGGAAATTCCCATGCACGCTGATACCGCCTGCGACCTGCCTACGCTTTATCACCAGACCGAAGATCATTATTTCGCCGCGACGTGCTCGCTGCATCGCCGCTACAACGCCTGTATCAACGCTTACTTTACCGGCGAATATTTCGACCCGTGGAACCTGTTGTTTATCCGGGTCGGCAGTGCCCCGCTGGGGGGGGCTATGACAGCGCCCCTGGACCTGCTTCGTCGTATTTTCCTGGATACGCGCGTCGTGATTCATGAGGAAAAGGTCGGTGCGGTAGCCGAGGCCCTCATCGGGCTGGGCTTTCAGCCTGCCGAAAAGACCACTGCGATGGTCCTCGATCTGTCGGGTTTTGTTTTATCTACGGATGACCGCTCGGTGCAGATCAGCTTGACTCGGAACCTGGCCCACTGGGCAGTTCCCCTTGGCAATGCGTTTTCGATGGCGCCCGAGGGTGTTGCACGTTATCAGGCCCGGCACCAGCGGGCCCTTGAAACGGGCCAATCGCTTTACCACTTCATCCTTTCCACCGAGGGGCAGGTGAGGTGTTCGTTGACTTTATCCATGTGGAATGGAGAGGCACGGCTTAGCGATTTCGGCACGCTCGTGGATTTTCGCGCAAGAGGTTATGGCACGCGATTGCTTCAAGCCGCCCTGCTTCACGCTGCAAGCCTGGGGGCCCGGCGCTGTTTTCTTGAAGCGACGATGGAGGGGATCTCGCTGTATCGCAAGCTGGGTTTCGAAGGCTTATTCGATTACCAGGCTTTTACTCGAGGGCCGGTTGCAATTGCCTGATCAGAAGCTCATTTTCACCTGGCTGCAGTCCTCAAGCGTCAACAGATACTGCTTGGCGTCGAGTCCTCCGGCAAACCCGGTCAAGGTGCCCGAGGCACCAATCACTCGATGGCACGGCGCAATGATCGAGATGGGATTACGCCCATTGGCGGCGCCCACGGCTCGTACGGCTTTCGGGTTGCCAATTTGCCGGGCGATCTGGCTGTAGCTGCGGGTTTCGCCAAAAGGAATAGTCAGCAGCGCCTGCCAGACCTGCTTCTGAAAGGCGGTACCGGTGAAATCCAGTTCCAGGTCGAATGTGTGGCGAGTCCCCGCAAAGTACTCCTTCAACTGGCGCTCGGTTTCCAACAGCACCGGGCTGTCGTTGGCTTCGTGCAATTGACCCAGGCGCACACGGTTGGCGCGCTCGACTTCCCACAGGATGGCACTGAGCTTGCCATCGCGCGCCACCAGGGTGAGCTCACCGACAGGGGAGGGCATGAGCTTGTATTCGTAAGACATGAGCGGGCTCCTCGAGGGGCAGTTGTTAAACGCTACAGGCCTACGGTATTGCCATCCGCCGGACTGAACACTACGTTTCTTGCGGTGGAATTCTCACTGGCCCTGGACATTCCAGTAAACCCAGTTGGAATAGTACGGGTACCAGTAGAACCAGGAAATCCTGTAGAGCCCCATGATGACTGAGGCCTCCCCGATGGCGACCAGGGAAATCAGATTGAACAGCGTGACGATTGCAGCGAATGCGGTGACGCCTCGGCTGGCATGGCGCCTGGCAAACACTACGCCGTAGACGGATGCGGCGATGGATCCGAGCGCCAGCCCCAGCCCCAAGGGGTACGGAAGTCGCACCAGCGCGACCAGCAGTGGCAACACCAGCACCCAGCCGAGTACTTGGCGCAGAACAGGTGTGGATGTGGGTTGTTTGGGTTCAATCATGGCAATAACCCTGGGGCCGCAAGCTCAATGAAGCGACATCATCACGCTATGGATGCAGTGCCGCATTCAGACTTTGCTCCCGTTGCAGCTACCGATCCTGTTGCAGCACCTTGAGCGCCGCCGACGCGAGGAAGCCGGAGCGGCTTTTTTCCTCCGGGTGGTGCAGTACGTATTCATCGATGCGGTTGAGCAGGTAGCCCGGCAACGTGATGTTGAGTTTTTGCGCCTTGCCCAGGTACTTGGTGACATCGATGTCTACAACCGCCCAAGTGCAGCCGGCGTACTGAGGGTTGGCGGCATGCACGGTGACCTTCTGGGCGCTCGGGATCGGCGCGCCGTCTTCCGCGAGGATTTCGAAGTGCCCTTCAATGGCTTCGCGCGCCATGGCCATGGCGTCGTCCAGGTCGTCGCCGGCAGAGTAGCAACCGGGAATATCCGGGACTTCCACGCCCCAGGCGTGATCGTGGTCACCGGTTGAAATTGCGATGGGGTACAGCATGTTCGTTGTCCTCCAGGGACGATTAACTCAACAGAGCTTGTTTCAAAATGCTCTTGGCGGTCTTGTCCAACAGGTCTTTCTTTGGATGGGGGATCGTCACCAAGCCAGGCTTCGTCGGGTGCTTGAAGTGGTGATGACTGCCTCTGATGCGCACCAGGTACCAGCCGTCTGCGACGATGTGACCTATCAAGTATCGGCTATCCACAGCACATCCTTGTGGTGTGTGTTGGTGGTGACTATAACCACTGAAAATAAATTATCAACACTCTACCTACCAGTCTTCGATGGCCGGTATTTCGGCAGGTGGTGAATGCAGTGTAAAAGCCAGTGGGATCGGCGCTGTGGGGAGGTATTGCGAGGTTTTTCGGGTCATTGCCGGATGTGTAATGCCTCTCCTATAACGGCAAGAAACGCGTCAATCAACACACTGTGTCTTTCGGTCGGCGTCAACACCAACAACTGCGCACACGCATCCGCCTCCACCAAAGGCCGATAAGTCACGCCTTTGTTCATCAAACTCCGGGTACAGGCCGGCACCAGCGCCACCCCTTGCCCAGCGGCCACCAGTGCAATGATCGAAGTGATCTGCCGTCCGGTCGGTCCGGCATGCAGGGGCACGCCATGGTGGCGGTAAAGCTGCTCGATGGACTGGTTCAGCCCCGAGCCGTAATCGGCTGGAAACAGAATCAAAGGATAGGCACTGAGCTGCGCCAGGCTGATGTCGGCCTGGCAGGCCAACGGGCTGTCACTCGACACCGCTGCCACCAAGGGTTCCTCGCCCAACGACAGCGTTTGCACTGCGTCGTTTTGTGGCAACAGCCGGCTCAACCCAATATCCAGCCGTCCATCGGCCACTTGCGCACCGAGACTGCCGGAGGCGCATTCCACCAGGGTCAGTTGCACATCGGGAAAGCGTTGGGCGAAGGCCTGGATCGATTGGCTGAACAGGTCCGACAGGGCAATCGAGCTGACGTAGCCCAAGGCCAGTTGACCCGCTGTCCCTGCTGCCAACTTCCCGGCAATCACCTGAGCCAACTCCACCTGTTCCAACACGCCACGTGCATAGGGCAAGAACGAGCGTCCCTGTGCGGTGAGGGTCACGGTGCGGCTGGTGCGATCGAACAGCTTGAAACCCAACTCTGCCTCCAGCGCTGAAATATGCCGGGTCAAAGGCGGCTGGGCGAGGTGCAGGCGCAGGGCCGCGCGACCGAAGTGCAATTCTTCGGCGACGGTCAGAAAGTAACGCAGCTTGCGTAGGTCGAGCATCCTGATCCTTGGGTATCAATCGGTCGGAATTCGGTATTGGTTTAAGACCCGCCGGCCATTCTATAAAGACCTTTCAAAATAAAACGAGAGGTTTCATGAAACCGCGCCTGCATTGTGCCCGCCTTGCCCTGTTCCTGTGTGGCTGCGCGGCGTTTCTCAACCTCTATGCGAGCCAAAGCATTCTCCAGACGTTTGCCGCGCACTTTCATATCAGTGCCAAGGAGGCGGGCTGGAGCATCACCGTCACCACCCTGGCGGTGGCGATCACGGCACCTTTCGTCAGTCGCCTGACCGGACGTTTTGCACAACGCACGGTGATCTCGGTGGCCGCTGTGCTGCTGGCGGTGCCGGCATTGATGACCGCTTATGCCGACAGCTTTGCCGAAGTGCTGGTGTGGCGCTTTGTCGAGGGCATGCTGATCCCGGTACTGTTCGCCACCAGCGTGGCCTACATCGGCGACCGCTGGCACGGCGGCACGGTCACGGAGGTGACGAGTCTCTACGTCGCGGGCACCGTGTTGGGCGGGTTCGCCGGGCGCTTCGTCACCGGAGTCATGACCGAGTATGTGGGCTGGCGTGAGGCCTTTGAAGTGCTCGCAGTGTTGAGCTTGATGGTCGGCGGATTCATCCAGTTTCTGTTGCCGGCCAACCGTCCGCGGACCGTGCAGGTTAAAGCCTCCTCGTCAGGTGTATTTCGCCAGCCGCTGTTGGCCGCATACGCCGTAGGTTTCTGCGTGTTGTTTTCGCAAGTCGCGGCGTTTACCTACGCAGGTTTGTACTTGGGCCTGCCGCCGTTCAACCTCGGGCCTGCGGCGTTGGGGACGCTGTACATGGTGTTCCTGTTGGCGTTGATCGTGATCCCCATCGCCGGACGCCTCAGCAAAGCCCGGCCCCATGCCCAACTGCTGGGTGTCGCCGCCGTGCTGGGCGTCAGTGGTTCGGCGTTGACCCTGATGCCGTCCCTGTGGTGCATCGTAGTGGGCCTGGCGCTTAGTTCCACCGGTGTGTTCCTCGCCCAGGCGGCCGCCAATGGGTTTATCACGGCCACCGCGGGCGATAACAAGACGGGTGCTGTCGGGGTGTATCTCACCTGTTATTACCTGGGCGGCAGCGGCGGCGCCATTGTCCCGGCGCTGATCTGGGAACGCTGGGGCTGGGTCGGGTGCGTGGTGCTGATCATCGGGTTCCAACTGCTGATCTTGTTGATCGCCTTGACCGGCTGGAAGCCCCTTAAACCTGAGCTGATTCCTACGCCATGAACGATACCGTTGCTGTGCCTTCGCCCGAATTATCGACGCGCCGTCGCGCTTTGTTCGCTGGTTGCAGCGCCCATGCCGTGCATGATGGGCTCACTGACGTGATCTACGTTTTGCTGCCTGTCTGGCAGGCTCAGTTCGCCTTGTCCTACGCCCAGATCGGTCTGCTGCGTGGTGCCTATTCCGGGGTGATGGCCGTGTTCCAATTGCTGGCCAGCCGCGCCGCCAGACGCTGGGGCCGCACACCGATGCTGGTGGGCGGCACGGCGCTGGCGGGTACTGCCTACTTGTTGGTGGGGCAGGCTACAGGGCTGAGCGTGTTGCTGGTGGCGCTGCTGCTCGGCGGCCTGGGCGCCAGCACCCAGCACCCATTGGCCTCGTCGATGATCACCGACGCCTACGAGGACGGCGGTGGGATCAAGCAGGCGCTGTCCCAGTACAACTTCTCCGGCGACATCGGCAAAACACTGATTCCTGGTCTGGTCGGGCTGCTGCTCACCGTCATCAGTTGGCGGGCGAGCGCCACGTTGCTGGGCCTGCTTGGCCTGGCGGCGGCGGGGCTGTTGTGGTGGCTGATTCCTGCTCAAGCATCCGAATCCACCGCCACAAAAACAGCCAAGTCCCTCAGGGGTAGCGCCTCCGCCACGGGCCTGCACGCGCTGATCCTCACCGGCACCCTCGACAGCGCCGTGCGCATGGGATTTCTCACTTTCCTGCCGTTCCTGCTGCAAGCCAAAGGCGCCGGTACTGCTGGCATCGGCCTCGCCCTCACCTTGCTGTTCATCGGTGGTGCCTTCGGCAAACTGTTCTGCGGCTACCTCGGCGCACGCATCGGCATGATGAAGACCGTGTGGATCACGGAAACCAGCACTGCAGTGCTGATCGTCGCGGCGGTGTACCTGCCGCTCAGTGGGTTGATGGTGATGCTGCCGCTCTTGGGCCTGGTGCTTAATGGCACCTCCTCGGTACTGTACGGCGCCGTGCCCGACCTTGCCGGCGCGGGCAAGCGCGAGCAGGCGTTTGCGCTGTTCTACACCGGCACGATTGGGGGTGGCGCGCTGGCGCCGGTGGTGTTTGGTGCAGTGGGGGATGTGCTCGGCGTGCCGGTGGCGGTGATGGTGTTGGCGGGGATGTTGGGTGTGACGTTGCCGTTGGCGTGGGTGGTGCAGAGGAGTGGGGTTGAGGCTTAAAAGGCTCACTCTCGGGTACTTGGAATTTTTTGCTTAAATGCCACGGAGTCGAACGGCTGAGGTTCTCGGCTGGACTCAACCATCGCCAGTTCTGCCCGGATTTTCTCACGGGCTTTGGCCGCAAAATCGACAGCCCTTAGGAACTCTGATTTATCACCCTCTGCAATCACCTGAGAAAGGTATTCGTGGATGGCTTCCTGGCTGTCGAGCAGGTCAACAATATCGAAAGCGGTCAATGGCTGAGTCATGATCAAACCTGCGTATGCATTTCTGGTGGGCTGGGGCCATGGACAATGATGTGAGTGGTAGGTTGAATTCAAACGTTCTTCAACGGCTATTTGTTGCCAAAAGCTTCGATTTCTTCACGCTTCGAGCATGGGGCTGAACCTTGCGGCATTGCCTACACAACGATCAGACTCGTCCGAGTTGTGCGCCTTGGACGGCCTCTTTAAGGTTCGTCAGCCGCTGCCCATCAGCGGTCGGGTTTAGTAGCCCGATACGATCAACGGCGTACAGCTGCTCTTATGGTGGCTGCACGCAGGGCGTCTTCGGGCGCGCCGGTTTCGTTGATTCGCCGGTCTACTAACCTGCGTACAGCCGCCACCCATTGTTTAGTAGCTCTGGTATGCGGTCCCTAACGAGGATCAACAGATGTGTACTGACTCATGCAATCCATCCGTAAAACTGTTCAGCGTCCGTCCCGAAATCGACACTCAAGCGCTGCTCGCCAACGCCTACGAAACCATCGCCGGTGCAGGTGCCATGACCCACGAGTTCGTCGAAAGCCTGCCCTCTCAACAGCGCTACCTGGCCCTGGCCATTCAGCAAATGATTGAACTGGGCCTGCTGCTGGTCGAGGCTGTTCAGGACCGCGTGGACCGAGCCGCGTAGGTCACCCGTACGGTGTAAACGGCTTGCCTTCCCAGGCCGCCCATACCACGGGGGAGGGGAGCCAGGATTTACAGTGTCGCCGCCAGCGAAAACGGAATGCGCAACGCACCGATAGGCCCTTCACGCGTACCGCACATTTCATCGTGAACGCAGTGTTGCACCAGTACGCAAGGAAACGGCGGAACCCGCTGCAACAGGTCGCGTAAATGCGTGGTGGACCCGATGCGCATCGGCTTGCCGTGATCGTCCAGTAACGTCGCCTCGACGTGCTCCAGCCTGACGCGAGCGATATAGAAACCGCCCTCCAGGGACAGCAACTCCAGCTCACGTATTTCGCCTTTCCCGGCCAGCTCGGCCAGCATTTGCATATTCATGATTGACCCTCGCTTAGGGCTCATTGGCGACGAAAGAACAGTGTGACCTGACCCCACTCGACACCGAACTTGGACATGCTCGAGCGGTTGATCAAGGTGTCCTCGTCCATCAGGTACATCCAATCGTCAAAGCTGACTTCGTACACCGAGCCATCCACCGGCAGGTTGAGCCGGTAGCGCCAACGCAGCGCATTACCCGCCACTTCGCCGATCGCCTCGCCCACCACATCCCCGGCTCGTCCGCGCCAGCGTCCTGGGCCGTCCGGCGTCAGTGTCCACACTCGTTGCTGGCGCGTGCCATCGCTGTACAAGAAACGCTCATCCAGAATCAACGCGTTGCCCTCGCGCCGGCTGGCAATATCGACCTCAAAGCGCTTGGCCACTTCCCCCGAACGCTTCTGGAAGATGCCCCAGGCTTTCACCGGTTTACTGAAGAAGCGCTCCAGGTCCAGTTTCGGTTGCTGGTCGGCGTAGTGGTCGACACCCACATTGGCGCAGCTGCTCACACTCAATGCCAGCAACAGTGAAACCCATAGACGCGTCATGACCAGGCTCCTTGAGCGTGCGAGGCGCGATGCCAACGCTTGGGCCTGATACTTGTACATAATTCATTGTTTGTACATGTTTTTGAGTGCGCGAGGGATGTTGAAATTTCGGGCATTGCCTACGCAATCATCGGAAGCGTCGGTGTTGTGCGTGTTGGACGAGGTACTTATGGTTTGCCAGCGACTATCCGCGCTTGACCGCAGCTGTATGCAGGGCATTTGGAGTGTGCTGGTGTCCCGAAAAAAGCTACCCCATAGATCAAATGAGAATGGGTTGAGCAGGCCTTACAGAGCACCAGAGGGGAGAGAAGTGGTGGAAAAAGTCTTATTTGATCGTTTGGCGCAAAGTCTGTGGCAGATGGACGAAATCGTTCGAAGTGAACATGGAGGCGTATCGCGTTCTATCTCACTCAGTCGGGGCAAGTCCGAGAGGCAAGGCCTGAGGATAGGCGTAAAGTCCAATGTGCTAGGATTCACGAATACAGAGGGATGCATCGTGAACAAACCGGTTCAACCAAAAAGCACGCAGCTGACCGCCGACAAGGTGTCGGCTGCTTTGTCAGACGCCGACGCGGTGGTTGAGCGACATGCCTCGAAAAGCCTGGCAAGTAGTGCGTTCAGTCGCACCAGTGGGCTTAAGACTCGTTCAATGCGTGCTACGCATCTTTCGAGTGTGGAACGCGAGCTGGCAGAGCTCAAGAAAGTTGTAGCAGCGCTGGCTGTACGCTCTGTCGCGCATGAAGAAATGGCTTTTGATTTGGACCTTTACGGCGTCACTGTGCTTGATGCCGGTACCGCACACCAACTGTTGGATACGCCACCAGAGCCGACAGAGGCTCTGCAAAAATTGCTCGCCTTGCGCTAAGGCCTCTCAATGGGTTTCATTACCGTCAATTTTAACAAGTCTATTGACCGTTCTGCTTTCGATTGTGAAGTTCACCCAGCGCTAAACGCTTATATCGCCCAGCACGCAGGGCAAGACGAAAAGCGCAACGTTTCTCGAACATTCATGTACATCGAAAGGGGCATTTTGCTCGGCTACTATGCTTTGGCGAATGCATCTGTTGCGGTTGACGAACTGAGTGAAGACCAAAAAAAGCGGATGCCCGGATACCCCATGCCGGCAGTGCTTTTGAGTCGTTTGGCGATTGATAAAAGCAGGCAGGGCGTGGGGCTTGGCCAGCGGCTCATGTCCGACTTCTTCAGGCGGGTTTATACGGTGTCCAAACAATCGGGCGTAGCGTTTGTAGTCGTGGATGCTAAAGATCAGAGAGCTGCAAGTTATTACCAGGCTAAGTTGGGTTTCGTGGCGTCAACGAATAATCCTAGGCGTCTAATATTGTCCACTGCAACTCTGATCAAAGGATTCCGGGCGGTGGCTTGAGTTGCTGGTGAGCAGGAAGAATAAGTAGAGGCGTTCCCCAATAAAGCTGATTCTGGAAAGCCCATAAAAAAACCGGCCACCAAGGACCGGTTTTTTTATGCATCCCCCGCCAAAATCCTGCCGGCGTGGAATCTATGTCTGAGTGGAGCGGGTGAAGGGAATCGAACCCTCGTTATCAGCTTGGGAAGCTGGAGTAATGCCATTATACGACACCCGCTCAGAGCGGCTGACTTTGTACCAGATGTGCGCCGGGATTTGAAGTTTTTCTTCGGAATTTGTGCAGCTTGCCGTGGGGAGCAGGTCCGTTCGCCACGGCAAGCCTTCATTTCAGATGGCGAATGCATGCTGCGTCTGGCCCTGGTGATAACGCAATCGGCTGGCTTGCCGTTCCGGTTTCAAAAAGCCCACCACCGCGTCCCGGCTGTCCCGGCAGGCGGCCTTGTGCTCCATATCCAGGAAGTGCCCCGTCGCCTGGATGGTGCTGAAGCTGCTCTTCGTCACGTACTGCCCGAACTGCCTGGCATCCTCGGCGCTGGTGTATTCGTCCCATTCGCCGTTCAAAAACAGCACCGGCACATCGATCTGCCGCGCGGCCTTGAGGTAGCACAGGCGGTCGTTGTGCAGTACCTGGCTGATGTGAAAATGCATCTGCCCGTATTCGTGCTCGGCCAGGCTGCTCACATGCTTGTAGTTGAAACGCTTGAACAGCGACGGCAGGTGTTTGCCGATGGTGCTGTTGATCAAGTGCCCGACGCGGTCGCGGTCGAGGTTGCCGAGGTAGTCGACGCCACGCTCGAGGTAGTCGCGCATCGGCGCGTTGATCACCGGCGAGAACGAGCTGATCACGGCCTTTTCCACACGCCGTGGCCGCTGGGCGAGGGCCACCAGGGTGGCGGCGCCGCCCCAGGAGAAGGACAGCACGTGCTCGGCGGCGAAGTGGTCGATAAGCTCCAGGAGGATCTGGCCTTCGACTTCCTTCGTCAGCATTTGCTCATGACGGTTATGGATTTTGGAGCGACCGGCGTAGGGCTGGTCGTACAAAACCACATTGAATTGCGGGTACAGGCTTTTCACGGTTTGGGCGAAGGAGGCCGTGGTGGCCAGCGAGCCGTTGACCAGGATGATGGTCTTTTCAGCAGCATCCGCGCGGTAGAACTCCGTGTAAACCCGATACTGACCCTGTATATCCAACACAGCGATTTCTGGCCTCATGTCGTAAGACTCCTGGCAAGCGGGTAGGGCGCGCAGATCACTCTGCACGAGCTTTATGACAGGTAGGCATACGCCTGGAAGATGAGAGCCCATGTCGGTCCGATGACGGCTGGCCGACGGCTGTTGTTAGGGCGGGCTGTTTGCCTGGGAGGCCCGTAGATCAAGCGCGGGCGGGGCAAGGTGTTTCTTGGAGGTTATAGGCGACTCGCCAGTCATAATTTGGCTGACGGTTTGATTCAAGCAGTAGACCGGGGATGCCGCAAGTCGCGCAAATGGGTTTTTGCCATCACCGGCCGAACGGTCGTCAGACCTGTCGGATTTCTTCCTCGGACAGCGCCCGGTACTTGCCGGGCGCCAGGGCCGCATCCAAGCCCAATGGGCCCATTCGCTCACGGTGCAGGCCGATCACTTTGTTGTTGAAGTGCCCGAACATGCGCTTCACCTGGTGATAGCGGCCTTCGATGATGCTCAGCCGGGCCAGGCGTGGCCCCAGCAGCTCCAGCTCGGCCGGTTGCGTGGTCAGGTCTTCAAAGGCGAAATAAAGGCCCGCTGCAAAGGTTGCCGCGTATTCGGGGCCGATGTCCTGCTCCGTCTCTACCCGATAGACCTTGGGCAACTTGGTCTGCGGTTGCGTCAGGCGCCGCGACCACTGGCCGTCGTTGGTGATCAGCATCAGGCCGGTGGTGTTGAAATCCAGGCGGCCGGCGATATGCAGCTCGTCTTTGTCCGGCTCATCCAGCAGGTCCAGGACGGTCGGGTGTTGCGGGTCTGAGGTCGCGCTGACGCAGCCCTGGGGTTTGTGCAGCATGAAATAGCGCGCCGCTTTGCCCACCTGCAGTACGTCATCGTCCACGCACACGCGGCTGAATTCGCGCACTTCATGATGACGGTCGCTGACTGCCACGCCATCCACCTTCACCCGCCGCTCCACCAGCAACACGCGCACTTGCTGGCGATTGAAACGCGGCAGGTTGCTGAGGAAACGGTCAACGCGCATTGCGAAGCTGCTCATCCACCTGAGCACAGCGCGGGCACAGGCAGGCTGTGTTGCGCAATGCATCGGGCAGCGCTTCAAGCACCGCCGGGTCGATGGTGACGCTGTAGCACCAGCACGGCTGGTCGGCGGTGCGTGGGTCGGCCAGGGTGCAATTGTTGCGGGCCCCGCAGGCGGGGCAAAGGGTTGGCGTGGTCATGGTCGGTGTGGCAGGGCCTCGGAAGTCCCTGCACGATACAGCGCCGGTCAGTCCCGTTCCAGCACCACGACCCGTTGGCCGGCGCCAATGCCGCTGCCCGGCTGCACCGGGATTTCCCGCACCGCCCCGGCAAAGGGCGCCAGCACCGGGATCTCCATTTTCATCGACTCCAGAATCACCAGCACATCCCCGGCGGCAACCCGCGCACCCACGGCCACCGGCACCTGCCAGAGGTTGCCGGCGATAGGGCTGTCGATGCTGTATTCATTGGCCTTGAGCAGCGTGTCTTGCGCCGCTGGCGCCGCGAGCTCTTCGCTGTCGAAATGCGCCTGGCCGCTGACGATCCAGCGCTCACGCTCGGCATTGAACGCCTGTTGCTGTTGTTCACGAAAAGCACTGATCCCCGAGGCTTCCCGCGCAAGAAATGCCTGGTAATCCGCCAGGTTCAGGGTGCTCTCCTCGATATCCAGCTCGAAGCGTCCCAGGGGGAAATCCCGACGAATCCGTACCAGCTCATCCGCGCTCACGGGATAGAACCGAATCTGATCGAAGAAGCGCAGCAGCCACGGCTTGCCGTCAAACGCCGCCACTTCGCGATAGCGGTTCCACATCTGCAAGGTGCGCCCGACAAACTGATAACCGCCGGGCCCTTCCATGCCGTACACGCACAAATACGCGCCGCCGATGCCCACCGAATTTTCGGCGGTCCAGGTGCGGGCCGGGTTGTATTTGGTGGTCACCAGGCGATGACGCGGGTCCAGCGGCGTAGCCACCGGCGCGCCGAGGTAGACGTCGCCCAGGCCCATCACCAGGTAGCTGGCGTCGAACACGGTGTGGCGCACTTCATCGAGGTTGGCCAGGTCGTTGATGCGACGGATGAACTCCAGGTTGCTCGGGCACCACGGGGCGTCCTTGCGCACGGTGGTCATGTATTTTTCGATGCCCAGCTGGCACGCCGGGTCGTCCCAGGACAGCGGCAGGTGCACGATGCGCGAGGGCACCTGCAGGTTTTGCCGGGTGCACACGGCGGTCCACTCGTGGCTGATCAGTGCGATCAGGTCGGCGAGGGGCAGTTGTTCCGGCTGGTAGTGGATCTGCAACGAGCGGATCCCGGGCGTCAGGTCGATCACGCCCTTCAGCGCTCGGGTTTCCAGGGCCTGCATCAGGGCATGGGCGCGAAAGCGCAGCACCAGGTCCAGCTCCGGCGCGCCGATTTCCAGCAGCAGGTGGGTGTCGCCGGCGAGGCGCGCGACCAGGCGGGTGTCGGCGTGGCCGATGTCCAGGATGATGGGGGATGCCAATTGCTCGATGCGGGCGGCTGACCGAGTTGGTCCCATCGCGAGCAAGCTCTGCTCCCACAGGGTTTCGGCATTCTTTTGATCCCAGTTCAGGGCAAGGTCGCGGGCGGTCTTGAGGTCCACCGGTTCAAAGCGAACCTTGTCACCGGCCTTGAGCTGGCCGAGTTGCCAAAGGTCCGCCTCGATCACCGTGACCGGGCACACGAAACCGCCCAGGCTCGGCCCGTCCGGTCCCAGGATCACCGGCATGTCACCGGTGAAATCCACCGCGCCGATGGCATAGGGGTTGTCATGGATGTTCGATGGATGCAGCCCCGCTTCACCGCCATCGGTACGCGCCCACAATGGCTTGGGCCCGATCAGCCGAACACCGGTGCGGCTGGAGTTGAAATGCACTTCCCACTGCGTGGCGAAGAACGTGTCGATGTACGCCGGCAGGAAGTATTCCGGTGCGCCGTGGGGGCCGTAAATCACCCGCAGTGTGCGGACCTCCGGCAGCGGTTCAGCGACTGATTGTTGCCCGGCGTTCCGGTCTTCCAACGGCAACAGATGCAACACATCGCCCGCCCGCAAGGCGCGCCCGCCATGCCCGCCAAACTGGCCGAGGGTGAAGGTGCTTTTGCTGCCCAGATAGTCCGGCACTTGCAGCCCGCCACGCAGGCACAGGTAACTGCGCGCCCCGGCGCCGGCGAGGGTGCCCAGGCTCAGGACCGACCCGGCCTCAATCAACAACGCGGTGTTCATTGGCACGGCTTGATCATTCAACCGCAGCGGGATTTCAGCGCCGGTCACGGCGACAACCGCCGCGCAATTGAAGCGCAGCAGCGGCCCGCTCAGGGTGATTTCCAGCGCCGCTGCTCCCTCCTCGTTGCCCAGCAGGCGATTGCCCAGGCGCAGCGCGCGGCTGTCCATCGGCCCCGACGGCGGCACGCCCACGGCCCAGTAGCCGAGGCGGCCGGGATAGTCCTGCACACTGGTTTGCGTGCCTGCGCTGATCACTTCAAACGTGGCGGCCACGTAGACCAGGCCTTCCAGGCACCGCGTCCACGGCCGGCCATTGGCAAAGGGCGGAGCCAGCAGGATTTGGCACAGGTAATCGCGGTTGGTTTCCACGCCGTACAACCGACTGTCACTCAACGCCCGGTGCAGATCCAGGCGCGCCTGTTCGCGGGTGGGCGCCCAGGTGATGAGCTTGGCGATCATCGGGTCGAAGTACGGCGGGATCTCGCAGCCGGCTTCCACCCAAGTGTCGATTCGCAGGCCCTCGGCCAGCGGGAAATCCACACAGGTCAGCAAGCCAGGGCTGGGCTGGAAATCGCGGCCCGGGTCTTCGGCATACAGGCGCGCCTGGATCGCGTGGCCCCGGGGGGTTAACTCGAGTGTGTTCAGCGGCGGCATTTCCCCGGCCGCCAGTTGCACCATCCAGCGCACCAGGTCCACGCCCCATACCTGTTCGGTGACGCCGTGTTCCACCTGCAAGCGCGTGTTCACTTCGAGGAAGTAGAAGCGCCCGTCAGCACTGTCATAGATAAATTCCACGGTGCCGGCGCTGCGGTAGTTCACGGCCTTGGCCAGGGTGATGGCGGCGGCGCACAGGGCCTCGGCCATGCCTTCGGGCAGGTTCGGCGCCGGGGTTTCTTCGAGGACTTTCTGGTTGCGCCGTTGCACCGAGCAGTCGCGCACGCCGAGGGCGATCACTTCACCGGCGCCGTCGCCGAACACCTGCACTTCCAGGTGGCGCGCGTGCTCGATGTACTTCTCGATAAACACGCCGGCATCGCTGAAATTGTTCTGCCCCAGGCGTTTGACCGCCTCGAAGGACTCGCTCAACTCCACGCTGCTGCGGCATACGCGCATGCCGATACCGCCACCGCCGGCGGTGCTTTTGAGCATCACCGGGTAGCCCACGGCGTCGGCGGCCAGCAACGCAGAGGCGAGGCTGTCGAGCAGTTCGGTGCCTTCCAGCAGCGGGATCTTGTGTTGCTTGGCCAGGGCGCGGGCGGTGTGCTTGAGGCCAAATACCCGCAGCTGTTGCGGCGTCGGCCCGACAAAGGCGATGCCGGCGTTTTCACAGGCTTCGGCAAACGCGGCGTTCTCCGACAGGAAGCCGTAGCCGGGATGGATCGCCTTGGCCCCACAGGCCTTGGCGGTGGCGAGGATTTTGTCCACCGCCAGGTACGTACTGGCCGCTGCGCCTTCACCGAGGCTGTAGGCCTCGTCGGCTTGCTGGATATGCAGGCTCGCCGCATCGGCCTCGGCGTACACGGCGATGCCCTTGACCTGCAGCTCGCGCAAGGTACGCAGGATGCGGCAGGCGATGGCGCCACGGTTGGCGATCAACAGTTTTTCGAACATGGCAAAACCCTGCGGGCCGTCCCGCAAAGTGGGGGAGCACTGCGGTCGTCCGCAGTGGGTGCAGTCAGTGTGGATCCCAGATTGGCGCGCTATTGTTTGCGGATGCACTGCCCGGCTCGGGATTGGCACAGGGCAAACAGCCAACGGCGCAGGCGCTTGAGTTTCAGTTCCATACCAGCAGCTCCGCAGGGGTGGGGTTGTAGGCGTTGCATGGGTTGTTCAACTGCGGGCAGTTGGAGATCAGCACGATCACATCCATCTCCGCCCGCAGGTCGACGTACTTGCCGGGGGCGGAAATGCCGTCTTCGAAGGTCAGCCCGCCGTCGGCCGTCACCGGCACATTCATGAAGAAATTGATGTTCGGCCCGATGTCGCCTTTGCCCAGGCGGCCGTCGTGGGCACAGGCGCGCAGGTAGTTGTCGCGGCAGCTGTGCATGTAGCGTTTTTCCAGGGCGTAGCGCACGGTGTTGCTCTCTTGGGCGCAGGCGCCGCCGAGGGTGTCGTGGCGTCCGCAGGTGTCAT
This sequence comes from Pseudomonas sp. LAMO17WK12:I1, assembly GCF_900177315.1. NCBI lineage: Bacteria > Pseudomonadati > Pseudomonadota > Gammaproteobacteria > Pseudomonadales > Pseudomonadaceae > Pseudomonas > Pseudomonas sp. LAMO17WK12:I1. The sequence goes on from NZ_FWZV01000004.1 coordinate 276,218, forward strand.
CGACGATGGTCAGCATCGGCTGGCCGAGGTTGGAATACAGCACGCTGCCGGTGCCCAGGTACACGCTGTTCTGCCGGCGCAACGTGCGTTGCACGTCGTAGCGTTCACGGGGGGTTTTCACGCTGTAGAACAACGTGTCGACGGCCTGGTTGCCCTCCAGGTCGAGGATGCGCAGGGTCTGCCCGACCTTGACCTCCATCAGCCACGGTTCGCCGGCGGGGATGGTTGCGCGGTAAACGGCCGCGTCCGGTTGTTTCAGTGCGATAGACATGGCAGCTCCTCAGGCGAACAGGCGGTCGGTGTTGATAAAGCCGCGCTCGTTTTCCGGGCGCGAGGTGCGGCAGTGTTCGGCGACGCTTTTGTCGGCGTTCATCCAGCTCAGTTTCAGCGGTTGCGGGGCGTATTGCGGGTTCGGGTCCATGGGGTGTTGCAGCGCGGTGAGCACTACCAGGGTGTCCATCGGCGCGTAGAGCTCGATGTAATCGCCGGCCTTGGAATGGCCCGGTACAAAGTGCAGGCCTCCGTCGCTGTCCACCGTGACTTTGCTGAACAGGTTGAGGGTCATCAGCAGGTCGGACAGGCCCAGGCCCCACTTGCCCAACTCCACCAACAGGTTGTCGGTGCCGTTGCGGAAGAAGCCATTGCGCAGTTCCTGGTAGCGGCCCTGGCCGTATTTCTCGGCGACTTCGGCGGCGCACAGTACGCCGCCGATGCTGTCGCTCCAGCCGCAGGTGTCGGCGGTGATCGCGGCCAGCACGCGGCCCATGTCCGAGTACAGGCAATGGCCGGTGGTGAGCTTGGCGGTGTGTTGGCATTTGAGACTGTCGGGCAGGTTCAGGCGCTCGGTTTTTTCGTTGGCGTTGAGCAGGGTCAGGCTGACGTTGGCGCCGCCGCGCAGGTCGGTCAGGCGCAGCAGTTGGCCGCGCTTGAGCACGAACGAACGGTGGCCGCCGCCGGGCAGCATTTCTTCGGCAAAGGGTGGGAACAGTTGGGTGGAATCGGTCATTTGGACGTGGCTCCAAGTTCGGCGGCGAGCGCCTTGCGGCGTTCGCTGTTCAAAGGGATGTCGTAGGTGATGCGCGCGCCGTAGGCGCCGGGGGCGTGGGGATCGACGCGAACCTTGTCGAACACCAGCAGGCGCGTGCCGAGGCTGAAGCCTTCGCTCAGGTCATGGGTGACCATGAACACCGTCAGCCGGGTTTCGCGCCACAGCGCCAGCAGCAGCTGGTGCATGTCCTTGCGAATGCCCGGGTCGAGGGCGCCGAAGGGCTCGTCCAGCAGCAACACGCGGGGTTTCATGATCAGGGCCTGGGCGATGGCCAGGCGTTGTTGCATGCCGCCGGAGAGCTGCGCGGGGTACTTGTCCAGGGCGTGGCCGAGGCCGACCTTGTGCAACAGCGCGGCAGCCTGTTCGCGGGCGTCCTTTTTGGCTTTACCGAACAGCCGGCCCAGCAGGCGAGAACGTGGCAGTTCCAGGCCAAGGGCGACGTTGTCGAGCACCGTCAAATGCGGGAACACCGAGTAGCGCTGGAACACCACGCCACGGCTGGCATCCGGCTCGGCGGCGAGGGCCTGGCCGTCCAGCAGGATCTGGCCCTTGCTCGCGGTTTCCTGGCCCAGCAGCAGGCGCAGGAAAGTCGACTTGCCACAGCCGGACGTGCCCACCAGTGTGCAGAATTCACCCTCGGCGACCTGCAGGTTGAGGCCTTCGAGCACCACCTGATCGCCATAGCGCTGCCACACATTATTGACGCTGATAAAGCTCATGCCCGCGCTCCTTCGTACCAAGGGAACGCACGCCGGGTCAGGGCCTTGAGGCCCCAGTCCATCAGCCAGGCGAGCAGGGTGATCCACACCACGTAGGGCAGGATCACGTCCATCGCCAGGTAGCGTCGTACCAGGAAGATCCGGTAGCCCAAACCGTCGGTGGAGGCGATGGCTTCGGCGGCGATCAAAAACAACCACGCCGAGCCGAGCATCAGCCGCAGCGAGATCAGCAGGCGCGGCAGCAATTGCGGCAATACCACACGCAGCATCAGGGTCCAGGTGGAGGCGCCGAGGGTCTGCGCCTTCACCAGCAGCTCGACCGGAATTTCCCGCGCGCGCTGTTCCAGGTCGCGGGCCAGGCAGGGGGTGACGCCGATGACGATCAGCATCACCTTGGACAATTCCCCCAGCCCGAACACGATGAACAGGATCGGCAGGATCGCCAGCGGCGGCACCATCGACAGCACCGTCAGCAACGGTGACAACGGCGCGCCAAACAGCGGCAGCGTGCCGGCGGCGATCCCCAGGCACAGGCCGGCGAGGGCGCTGATGCCCAGGCCGATGGCGAGGCGCCGCAGGCTGGCGGCGCTGTCCTGCCACAGCACGTATTCGCCGGTGCGGGTGTCGGCGTTGAAGGCCAGGCGTTTTACCGCGTCAAGCATTTGCCCGGCACCGGGCAGCAGCTTGTCGTTGGGGTTGTCCGCCAGGCGCTCGGCCGAGCCCACGAAGTAGGCGAACAGCAGCAGGGCGAACGGCAGCAGCACCAACAGCAGGCGGCTGGAGCGGTCCGGATGACGGTTGATCAGGCGCATGGCCGGGTCCTCTTACAGCTTGCCGTCGGCGGCCATCTGTACGTAGCTGGGGTCGAACTGCAGCTTGAGGTTGGCCTTGTCGCCGCTGGTCACACCGTTGGCGAAGCGCATGCCCACGGCGCTGGCGTCCTTGGCGCCTTCACCCAGCAGGCCGTGTTTAAACGAGAACTCGGCGACTTTGCCCATGGTGGCGGGCAACTGTGGACTGGTGGCGAAGGCCAGGGCTTCCTGGGGCGTGGCGAACAGCTTGGTAGTGTCCAGTTGCGACTGGAAGCCCGCAAGGTCCGTGCCGGAGGCCTTGGCCATATGTTCGAGGGCTGCGGTGCTGGCGGGGCCCTTGGCGCTCATCAGCGCGACCACTTCGAACCAGGCGCCGGTGAGGGCTTTGCCCAGCTTGGGGTTGTCTTTGAGGACCTGGGTGTTGACCACCATCATGTCCATGATTTCGCCGGGCACTTTGCTCGAGTCGAACACCTGGCTCACCCCAGGCTTGGCCTTGATCTCCGAAAGCATCGGGTTCCAGGTGGTGACGGCCTGGACCTGGTCGGTGTTGAACGCCGCCGCGATGTCGGCATCGGAGGTGTTGACCACCTTCAGGTCTTTTTCCGTCAAGTCCGCCGACTCCAGCGCGCGGGCCAGCAGGTAGTGGGACACCGAGAGTTCCACCAGGTTGACGTTCATGCCCTTGAGGTCGGCCACGGTCTTGCCGGTGCCCTTGATCACCACGCCGTCGTTGCCGTTGGAGAAGTCGCTGACCACCAGCGCGGTGCTGTCCACGCCACCGGCGGCGGGGATGGTCAGGGCGTCCATGTTGGTCATGGTGCAGCCGTCGAACTGGCCGGCGGTGTATTGGTTGATGGATTCGACGTAGTCGTTGAGCTGCACCATGTCGATGGTGATGCCGTACTTCTTCGCCCACTTGTCGAGGATGCCTTGGCTGCCGGCGTACTCCCACGGCATCCAGCCGGCGTAGATCGTCCAGCACACGCTGAAGTGTTTTTTGGGGGCGGCTTGGGCCTGGACGCTCAGCACGGCGGCAAAGACGACGGCGAGCAGGGCGGGTAAACGGATTGAGGGCATGGGTCTTCTCCAGTTGATCAAGGGCGAGCAGGAGCAACGCGGCACCGTGAACGGTGGCTTGTCTCCCGGGCTTTTATCCCGCCGTGTAACCTCAACTGGAGGTCGCCAACTCTCGGACCAGCCACTCGCTTTCGGCGAGCCGGAACCCTAGTCGGCCATTGCAAATTGTGGTGCCGCGAACCTGTATCAATCCTGCACGCAAGAGATAAAGCGAGAGTCGTGCCAAGTGGCTTCGATGCCCGGCGGTTCAGCCGGGCGGGCGGGAGAGGAGGGTGTAGAAGAGGGCGGTGTGCGCCACGCGGGTGCGTCGGCGCACTGCTATGAGGCGCTTACAGCTGGAACTTGCTGACCAGCACATTGAACGAGGTGGCCAGGCGCGACAGGTCCTGGCTGGAGGCGTTGGTCTGGTGCGCACCGGCGGCGGTCTGGGTGGACAGGTCCTGGATGTTGAGCAGGTTGCGATCCACCTCCCGGGCCACCTGGGCCTGTTCCTCGGACGCCGAGGCGATCACCAGGTTGCGCTCGTTGATGCTGGCCACGCTGGCGGTGATGCGCTCCAGCGCCTGGCCGGCGTTTTGCGCCAGGGTCTGGGTGTTGTTGGCCCAGGTCAGGCTTTTGTTCATGGCGGCCACGGCGCCATCGGCACCGGCCTGGACTTCACCGATCATTTTCTCGATGTCGACCGTGGAGGTCTGGGTGCGGTGGGCCAGCGCGCGCACCTCATCGGCCACCACGGCAAAACCACGGCCTTGTTCACCGGCTCGGGCAGCTTCGATGGCGGCATTGAGGGCCAGCAGGTTGGTCTGGTCGGCAATGCCGCGGATCACATCGATCACCTTGCCGATTTCGCGCACCTGGTTGGCGAGGTCGGCGACCGATTGGGTCGAATCGTTGATCTCGACCACCATCGATGACATGCCCGACACGGCCTGCTCCACCTGCTGGCGACCGTCCTCGGCTTCGGCGGTGGCCTGGCGCGACGCCTCGGAGGTCGACACGGCGTTGCTCGCCACTTCGTCGACCGCTGCGGTCATCTGGTTGACGGCGGTGGCGGCTTGCTGGATTTCGTCGTTCTGGCGGGTCAGGCCGCGGCTGCTTTCGTCGGTGACCGCGCTCAGCTCTTCGGCGGCTGACGCGAGCTGGTCGGAAGCGTTGGCGATTTCCACCAGGGTGCTTTTCAGGCCGCCCTGCATATCCGACAACGCCATCAACAGTTGCCCGGCTTCGTCGGTGCGCTCGGTAACGATGGCTTGGGTCAGGTCACCCTTGGCAATGCGCTGCGCGCCTTCCACCGCCTGTGCGATGGGGCGGGTGATGAGCCGCGTGATCAGCACGCCAATGATGATTGCAATGATGAAGGCCAGCACGATGCCGGCAATCATCCAGGTCATCGCACTGTTGCGCAGATCGTCGGCGGCGGCGGCGCCTTCCTTGATCTGGCGGTTATTGGAGTCGACCATCACGCGAATCAGCTCACGTGCCTGGCGGAACAGTTCATTGTTACTGGTGTTGAGCTGCGTACGGGCTTGCTCAAGCTGGCCGGCATCGAGCATCGCGATGATGCGTTCGGAGTTACTGACGTAGGTGGGCCAGATCTGGTCGAACTTGTCGCCGGCTGCCCGTTCGTCATCTTCCAACGGTGTGGCGCGATAAATGGCGTAGGCGGTCTGGCTGCGCTTGAGTTCGTTGGCGATGTCCTGGCGCACGCGTTCGCGGTCCTGCTGGGCCACATCGCCATTGCTGGCATCCACCAGGCGATACAGGCCACGGTTGTGGGCGACCATGCCATTGAGGGTGGCGGCGGTATTGCTCACCGAGACCAGGTTGTTCGAGAAGGTCAGTTCAAGCGCCGAAGCCAGCCGTGTCACGCCCTTGATACCCAAGGCGCCCACGACGAGGGTGATGAACGCGCACAATACAAATGAGAGCAGCAGTTTGGTTGAAATCTTCATGACTGGAATCCGGGTATGAGGGGAGGAAGCTCGCGCTAGAGCCTCCCTGGCATTGTGCGATGTCGTAATGACATCATGCAAATCCGGAAAGTTTCAGTTCGTACAAAAAAGCCCTGTTCATGACGGTTACACACATGTTTCAAACTATTGCGAAAACGCACCAGTTTCGTTTTTTGATGTCAGATATTTCGTCATTCAGTGAAAGCTGAATGCCGCCCCCCAGCGTCGCTGGAGGTGCTCTTCCGCGGTCCAGGAGGCCGCCATGTATCGACGACTGCTGCTCAGCGCTTTACTCGGTCTGACCCTTTCCGCTTGTGTGCCCTACTACGATGGAGGCCAGAGCTACTACCGTTCCGAGGTCTACACCTCACCGGCGCCGGCTTATTACTATGGCGGCGGCACGGCGTATCAATATCGCCGTGATTACTACCCGTCGCCGCGTTACTACGCTCCGGCACCGCGTTACTACTCGGCACCGCGTTATTACCAGCCGGCGCCTCGCTATTACCCGTCAGGGCCAAGGGCCGGTTACCGGCCTTACCCGAACCAGGGCTGGGGGGATCGTTGGAACAATGGCGGGCATGGACGCGGTGGCGATCATGACCGTGGAGGTGGCCGCGGCGGTCACCGTTGACCGGCCTGTATGACAAGCGGCGCATGAAGCGCCGCTTTTTCATGGGCGCAAAACCTCAGTAATCGGACAAGTCCGCCAGCGGGTGCCGGCCTTCCCACGCCTTGGTGAAGTGCGCCTGCACCACGGCGTCCGGGACCGTATTGATGTCCGGCCAATGCCAATGGGGCTTCTGGTCCTTGTCGATCAACCGCGCGCGCACCCCTTCGCTGAATTCCGGATGGCGGCAGCAGTTCAGGCTCAGGGTGTATTCCATCTGGAACACCTCGGCCAGGGACAGATGGCGGGCCCGCTGGATCTGTTCCCACACCAGGTGCGCGGTCAGCGGGCAGCCTTCGCTCAATGTCTTGCCGGCGCGATTGAACAGTGGGTCCGCGTGGTCACGCAGCGGGCTCAAGGCGCGCCAGGCGCTGCGCACATCGCCGACGTCCAGCCATTCGTCGATCTGTGCTCGGCGCGGCAGCCATTGCGCCTCGGGTTGCTGGGCCACGGCTTCCTGGGCCAGGGCCTTGGACAGGCTGTTGAGCTGTATCGCGGTCTGCTCCTGCCAGTTCAGTTGCAGCAAGCCATCGAGCAACTCGTCTTGTTGATCGTCGCGCAGGAAACGGTCGGCCAGGCCCAGGTCCAGGGCGTCACGGCCGTTGATATGGGCGCCGGTAAGGCCAAGGAATAAGCCCAGCTTGCCCGGCAGGCGCGACAGGAACCAACTGGCGCCCACGTCCGGGTACAGGCCGATGCTGATCTCGGGCATGGCCAGGCGGCTGCTCGGCGTGACAATCCGTATGGCCGCACTTTGCAGCAGGCCCATGCCCCCGCCCAGCACGTAGCCGTGGCCCCAGCAGATCAGTGGTTTAGGGTAAGTGTGCAAGCGGTAGTCGAGACGATATTCCGCAGCAAAAAACTGTGCGGCCAGGGCCGGCACTTCACCCGGCTGCTCGCGGCAGGCCTGGGCCAGGCTGCGCACTTCGCCCCCGGCGCAAAACGCCTTGGGCCCGTTGCCACGCAGCAGCACACAGACGATGTTCGGGTCTTTGGCCCAGGCCTCCAGGCGATCAGTCAGGGCCAGGATCATCGGCAAAGAGAGGGCATTGAGGGACTTTTCAGCGTCGAGGCTGGCGATGCCGACGCGGGCGCCGCCGCTGCCGGTCAGTTCTTCGAAGTGCAGATTCATCGTGACCTCAATCGAGAAGGTGAAGGATCAGTATGATCGCTTCGTGGGAAAGTGCCGGTGGTGTGTCAGATCAATTGACAAGCAGGGCCGGCTTTCCTAGGGTTCGCCTCATTCTTTTCTACAAGACATTTCAACTATGACCGAAGGCGACCGTATCAAACTCGAACCCAGCTGGAAACACGCCCTGCGTGATGAGTTCGATAAGCCCTACATGGGCCAGTTGCGTGAGTTCCTGCGCCAGGAACATGCCGCCGGCAAAGAGATCTACCCACCCGGACCGCTGATCTTCAATGCGCTTAATTCAACGCCGCTGGACAAGGTCAAGGTGGTGATCCTCGGCCAGGACCCGTACCACGGCCCCGGCCAGGCCCACGGTTTGTGCTTTTCGGTACAACCGGGCGTGCCGGCACCGCCGTCCCTGGTCAATATCTACAAAGAGCTCAAACGCGACCTGAACATCGACATCCCCAACCACGGCTGCCTGCAAAGCTGGGCCGACCAAGGCGTGTTGCTGCTCAACACCACCATGACCGTGGAACGCGCCAACGCCAATGCCCATGCGGGCAAGGGCTGGCAGTTCTTTACCGATCGCATTATCGAGGTGGTCAGCGAGCACCAGCCGCACCTGGTGTTCCTGTTGTGGGGCGCCCATGCCCAGGGCAAGCAGAAGCTGGTCGATGCCACCAAGCATTTGGTGCTGACGTCGGTGCATCCGTCGCCGTTGTCGGCGTACCGGGGGTTCCTGGGGTGCGGGCATTTCAGCCGCACCAACAAGTTTCTTGAGCAGAACGGCGAGACGCCGATTGAGTGGCGCCTGCCGCCGCTCTAAGGCCAGGCACAGTTCAACCTGTGCCGAAGGTTTAGATTTTTTCCGGCTGACGGTTCCAATGCCGAAACAACGGCTCCGCCAGGAACAGCACAAACAACAAGCGCATCACCTGCATCGCCGTCACCAACGGCACCGACAGTTGCAGGGTCTCGGCCGTGAGGCTCATCTCGGCAATCCCGCCGGGCATCATGCCCAGGGTCAGCGAGCGCAAATCCAGGTGGGTGAGGGCGCTCAAGCCCACTGCCGCCAACGTTGCCAGCGCCATGGTCAAGGCCGTGCCGATCAAGGTGCGGCCCATGAACGACGGCGCTCGACGGAAGAACTGCCGATTGAAGTGACAGCCCAACCCGCTGCCAATCAACCACTGGCCGATCTGGCTGCCGCCGTCGGGCAGGCCGATATGCAGGTCCCACACCACGCTGGCCGTCGCACTGACCAGCAAGGGGCCGAACAACCACGGGTTAGGCTGGCGCAAGCGCTGCCATCCCCAGGCCACCAGTGCACCGAGTGGAAACAGCAGCGCCAGCCACACCCAACTGACCGGCGCCGGATGAAACTGCGGCGCACCGCCGCCCAACAGGTACTTGAAGATCGCCGGCACACACAGCACCACCACCAGCACACGCAGGCTTTGCCCTGCCGCCACACGGCTGAGTACCGCGCCATTGCGCGAGCCGAGGTTGACCATCTCCCCGGAACCGCCCGGCATGCTCGAGAAAAACGCGGTGGCGCGGTCTTCGCCACTGCGGCGCATCAACCACACGCCGACCACGCTCGACAGGCTGGTGACCAACGCACCGAAGAAAATCAGGCCGAAATGGCTCATTACCTGTTCGATTACCACGGGGGTGAAGTGCAGGCCGATGCCGATGCCCACCACCCATTGGCCGCATTTGCGCCCGCCGGGAATCTCCGCCAACTGCCAGGGCGTTAGGCAACGCACGAGGATGATCGCCAGTAAGGAGCCGACCATGTACGGCAAAGGCCAGCCGACCAGGCTGGCCAGGTAACCGCCGGCCAGGCCGACCAGCGGTGTTCCCCACCAATGTTTAAAGGTGACCTCAGACATCGGCCACGGCACGACGCTGCAGGGCACGTTTGCGGTAGATGCGCACCAGCGGGAAGGCGAGCATCAACGCGGTCAGTACCCACACCCCGAAGGTGATCGGGCTTGACCAGAGAATCTGCAGGTCACCGTTGGAAATCGACAGCGCGCGGCGCAGGTTCTGTTCCATCAGGCCGCCGAGGATAAAGCCCAGCAGCACCGGCGACAGCGGGAAGTCCAGCTTGCGCAGGATGTAGCCGAAGATGCCGATGCCGACCATCAGGAACAGGTCGAAGGTGGTGGCGTGCACCGCGTACACACCGATCGCGGTGATGATCGCGATCACCGGCACCAGCGCCCAGTTCGGCACGGCGAGGATGCGCGTGAAGATGCGGATCATCGGGATGTTGAGGATCACCAGCATGATGTTGGCGATAAACAACGAGGCGATCAGGCCCCAGACGATGTCCGGTTGCTGTTGGAACAGCAGCGGGCCGGGGGTGATGTTGTACAGCGACAGGGCGCCGATCATCACGGCGGTGGTGCCCGAACCGGGAACGCCGAGGGTCAGCATCGGCACCAGGGCACCGCAGGCGGACGCGCCGATGGCGGTTTCCGGTGCCGCCAAGCCGCGCATGTCGCCCTGGCCGAATTTGCCGCTGGCACCGGCCAGGCGTTTCTCGGTCATGTACGCCACGGCCGAGGCCAGGGTCGCGCCCGCGCCGGGCAGCACGCCCATGATGAAACCGAGCAGGCCGCAACGAATGTTCACCACGAACACCGAACCTGCTTCCTTCAGGTTGAACATCATCCGCCCGGTGGCTTTCACCGCTTCCTGGCCACGGTGGGTTTTTTCCAGCAGCAACAGGATCTCGCTGATGGAGAACAAGCCCAATACCAACACCACAAACTGGATGCCGTCGGTGAGGTGGATGTTATCGCCGGTGAACCGGTACACGCCGCTGTTGGCATCGATGCCCACTGCCGAGAGGAACAGGCCGATCAGCGCCGCCACGAAGGTTTTCAGCGGTTTGTCACCGGCCATGCCGCCCAGGCAGACAATCGCGAACACCATCAGCACGAAATATTCCGCCGGGCCGAAGGCAATCGCCCATTTGGCCAGCAGCGGCGCGAACAGCACCATGCCGCAGGTGGCGATAAACGCGCCGATGAACGAACTCCACGCGGACAACGACAGCGCCACGCCGGCCAGGCCTTTGCGGGCCATCGGGTAGCCGTCGAGGGTGGTCATTACGGTGGAGGCTTCGCCCGGGATGTTCAGCAGGATCGAGCTGATACGCCCGCCGTATTCGCAGCCCAGGTACACGGCCGCCAGCAGGATCAGTGCCGATTCCGGCGGCAGGCCCAGGGCGAACGCGATGGGGATCAACAGCGCCACGCCGTTGATCGGGCCCAGGCCCGGCAACAGGCCGACCACGGTGCCGATCAGGGTGCCGCACAGGGCGGTCACCAGGTTGTAGGGGGACAGTGCAACGCCGAAGCCCTGGCCCAAATAGCCGAAAGTATCCATATCAGTTCTCCAGAACGTCGAGCAGGCCGAGGGGCAGTGGAACATCCATGGCCTTATCGAACAGCAGATAAAGACCGATGGCCATCAGGCTGACGATCACCACGCTGGGCACCCAGCGCCCGCCATACAGGCGCGCCATGGGGATGCCGATCAGCATGCTGCTGAGGATGAAGCCCAGGGGCTCGAAGGTGCCGGCAAACACGATCAACAGCGCCACGCAGATGCCGATCTTGACCAGGGTCTGGCGGTCCAATGCCGGTTCTTCTTCGGTGTGCTGGGTGGGTTGCGGGCGGAACAGCATGTAGATCAGCGCCAGGCTCATCAGCCCGAGCATCAGCAATGGGTAGGCGCGGGGCCCTACGGGTTCGTAGGAAAACGACGCCTGGTAGGGCCAGGCCATCAGCGCCAGACCGGCGCAGGCCAGCAGCAGCGCGGCGGCGAATATGCGTTGTAAGAGCATGTTGAACTCCTGGGCCATGCCTGGGGTTCGCCAGGCATGGCCGCGCGACAGAGGGGCGATTACTGGATCAGGCCGAACTCTTTGGCCAGCACTTTGTAGTCAGCCACCTGTTTCTTCACGTAGGTGTCCAGCTCCGGGCCGGTCATGGCGAACGGGAACAGCTCGCGCTGGTCACGCAGCTTGGCGAACTCGTCGGAGGCCAGCAGTTTGTCGAAGGCCTCCTTCCACCAGGCGTAGTCGGCATCGCTGACTTTTGGCCCGAGGTAGAAGCCACGCACCACCGGCCAGACGATGTCGTAGCCTTGCTCTTTGGCGGTCGGAATATTCTTCATTTCCGGCTCGTCCAGGCGCTCCTCGGAGAACACCGCCAGCAGGCGCATGTCACCGCTGAGGATGTGCGGCATGGAGTCGGAGATGTCGGTACTGCCGACCTGGATATGTCCGCCGAGCAGGGCGGTGGCGATTTCACCGCCGCCTTCGAGCGCCACGTAGCGCAGCTCGCGCGGGTTGATCCCGGCGGCCTTGGCGATCAGCGCGGTTTGCATCCAGTCCTGGCTGCCGACGGTGCCGCCGGAACCGATCACCACGCTGCCGGGATCTTTCTTCAGGGCTTTGACGAGGTCGTCGAGGGTCTTGTAGGGCGAATCGGCTTTCACAGCGATGGCACCGTAGCTGGTACCCACGGCGGCCAGCCAACGTACGGCGCTCTCATCGAAGCGCCCGAACTTGCCCTGGGCCAGGTTCAGCAGCGAACCGCTGGACCAGGCCACGAGCGTACCGCCGTCCGCAGGACGCTGGGCCACCACGGCGTTGTAGGCCACCGCGCCCACGCCGCCCGGCATGTAGGTCACGCGCATTGGTTTGCTCAGCAGTTTCTCGTTGACCAGCGCGCTTTGCGCCAGTTTGCAGGTCAGGTCAAAACCACCGCCGGGGGAGGCCGGGGCGATGCATTCCGGGCGCTTGGGTTCGTCGGCGGCCAGCAGTTGGCCGGCGAACAGCATGCAGCCGGCGGCGAGGGCCAATTTACGCAATGAAGGGGTCATGGTGATCTCCGTCTTTGTTGTTATGAGTGGCTTACCAGAGCGCAACGCTGTAGCTGACCAGCAGGCGCATTTCATCCGCATCACGGGCTGAATAGTTGGAACGGTAGGTGGCATTGCGCAGGCGCACGGCGACATCCTTGAACGTACCGCTTTGCACCACGTACTTGATCTCGCTGTTGCGTTCCCATTCCTTGCCGGTGTCGCCGTTCCTGAGCTTGATATTGTCACCCGAGAGGTAACGGCTCATGAAACTCAGGCCGGGAATGCCCAGCTTGGCGAAGTCGCAGTCGTAGCGCGCCTGCCAGGAGCGCTCCTCGGCGCCGGCAAAGTCGTTGATCTGCACGAAGTTGACCAGGTACGGGTCGCTGCCATCCACGTACGGAAAGGCACTGTTGCCGGACATATGCTGGTAGCCGGCGCTGAGCTTATGGCCATTGAGGGCATAGCTGAACAGGCCGTTGAGGGAGGTGTTGTCGATCTTGCCGCCACGGGCTGCGCCTGCGTCATCGCTGATCGCCAGGCGCAGGTCGGTGGCGAAGGTGCCGGGGCCCATCGGGCGCGCGGCAACCAGGCCGAGGAAGTGCTGGCGGTACACGTCGTCGAGTTGGGCGAAGTGGTAGCTGCCGGTGATCTTGTCGGCGAACTTGTAGTCGACCCCGCCGAAGTTGAAATGCTTGCCGGTGGCACCGCTGAGAAAGCGGCTGTTCTTGTTGTTGAGGGCGATGTCCTCGTAGTTGCTGTCGTCGCGGTCCTTGGCCTTGTCGAGGCGGCCGCCGGTGAAGACCAGGTTCTTGAATTCCTTGGAGGTGACCAGGCCACCGTTGAAGGTCTGCGGCAGGATGCGCCCGTCATTGGGCTTGAGGATCGGCAGTTCAGGCATCAGCGAGCCGATCTTGAGCTCGGTGGCGGAAATCTTCACTTTGCCGGTCAGGCCCAGCTTGGAGTACTCGTTGGCGGCGCGGCCATCGTCGTGGGTGGGCAGCAGGCCGGTGCCGGTGCGGTCGGGGCTGGAGTCGAGCTTGACCCCGAGCATGCCCAGCGCATCCACGCCAAAGCCGACGGTGCCGTCGGTGTAGCCCGATTGCAGGTTGAGCATGAAGCCCTGGGCCCACTCGTCGCGCTTGGACTGCTGGGCGCTGGTGCCGTCGCGAAAGTCGCGGTTGAAGTACATGTTGCGGGTTTCCAGGGTCGCACTGCTGTCTTCGAAGAAGGCAGCCTGGCCAAGCGGCGAAAAGCCGGCAAGGGCAGCGGCACTGGCAAGGGCGGTGTGGGTCAGGCGGGAAATACGAACAGGCGGGCAAGCCTGGGGCTGTGTCGACAGCATCGTGGTGCACTCCGTTATTGTTCTTATTTTGGCGAAAACGCTTCGAGGCGTTTTTCGGGCGCGACCCATCAGGTCGCTCGGCAGGCATGACCTACCGTGGCTGGATGCTAAAGGGCGAAGCTTTCACTAACCTTTCAGCTGCCTTTCAATGTTTTCAGGCTTCACAGGGCAGTCGGCGCCTGTAAACTGCCCGGCAAAGCGTGGCGCCGACCACGTCCGAATAAGGTGGAAATCCATGCGTGTCCTTCTGGTTGAAGACCATCTGCAACTCGCCGAAAGCGTCGCCCAAGCGCTCAAGAGCACAGGTTTGACCGTTGACGTATTGCATGACGGCGTGGCCGCCGACCTGGCCTTGAGCAGCGAGGATTACGCGGTGGCCATCCTCGATGTGGGCCTGCCGCGCATGGACGGCTTCGAGGTGCTGGCGCGCTTGCGGGCGCGTGGGAAAAACCTGCCGGTGCTGATGTTGACCGCGCGCAGCGATGTGAAGGACCGCGTGCATGGCCTGAACCTGGGCGCCGATGACTACCTGGCCAAACCGTTCGAACTGACCGAGCTGGAAGCCCGGGTCAAGGCGCTGCTGCGCCGCAGCGTATTGGGCGGCGAGCGCCAGCAGGCCTGCGGGGTGCTGGTCTATGACCTCGACACCCGACGTTTCACGGTGGGCGGCGAGTTGATGACGTTGACCTCCCGCGAGCAAGCCGTGCTTGAAGCGCTGATTGCCCGCCCAGGCCGGGTGATGAGCAAGGAGCAACTGGCTTCCCAGGTGTTCGGCCTGGACGAAGAGGCCAGCCCCGACGCCATCGAAATCTACGTGCACCGCCTGCGCAAGAAGCTCGATGGCCAACCCATTGCCATCGTGACGTTCCGCGGTCTCGGCTACCTGCTGGAAGCCCGCGATGCATAAGCCCAGCAGCCTGCGCTGGCGCCTGCTGTGGAACCTGGCGCTGCTGCTGGTGCTGTTGATGCTCGCCAGTGGCATGAGTGCCTACTGGAACGGTCGCGAAGCGGCCGACACCGCCTATGACCGCACGCTGCTGGCCTCGGCGCGTACCATCGCCGCCGGCCTGACCCAGGTGGACGGTACCCTCAGCGCCAACGTGCCCTATGTCGCCCTCGACACCTTTGCCTACGACAGCGCCGGGCGCATCTATTACCAGGTCAATGACATTGATCAGAAACTGATTTCCGGCTACGAAAACCTCCCCGGCCCGCCCCCCGGCACACCGCGCACCGACGACTACCCGGCGCTGGCGCGCTTCTACAACGCCAAGTACCAGGGCCAGGAAGTGCGGGTGGTCAGCCTGCTGAAGGCGGTCTCCGAACCGAACATGAACGGCATGGCGGAAATCCGCGTGGCCGAAACCGATGAGGCACGGGTGAGCATGGCCCGCAGCCTGATGGCTGACACCTTGCTGCGCCTGGGCATGCTCGCCATTGGCGCCTTGTTGCTGGTGTGGTTTGCCGTCAGCGCCGCCTTGCGCCCGCTGGAGCGCCTGCGCACGGCGGTGGAAGAGCGCCAGCCCGACGACTTGCGGCCGTTGCCGTTGGTGGAGGTTCAGCATGAGTTCGGCCCGCTGGTGCGTTCCCTCAACCACTTCACCGAACGCCTGCGCGGCCAGTTCGAGCGTCAGGCGCAGTTTATTGCCGATGCATCCCATGAACTGCGTACCCCGTTGGCGGCGCTCAAGGCGCGCCTGGAGCTGGGCCTACGCGCCGAAGATCCCGCAACCTGGCGCAGTACCCTGGAGACCGCCGCCCAAGGCACCGATCGGTTGACCCACCTGGCCAATCAGTTGCTGTCCCTGGCGCGCATCGAAAACGGTGCCCGGGCGATTGCCGAAGGCGGCGCGCAGTTGCTCGACCTCAGCCAATTGGCTCGTGAACTGGGCATGGCCATGGCGCCGTTGGCCCATGCGCGCGGCGTGGCACTGGCGCTGGAGGCGGATGAACCGGTGTGGTTGCGTGGCGAGCCGACGCTGCTCAATGAACTGTTGAGCAACCTGGTGGACAACGCCCTGGCGCACACGCCACCGGGCGGCAACGTGATCCTGCGGGTCACGGCGCCGGCGGTACTGGAGGTGGAAGATGATGGCCCGGGTATTCCGCAGGATGAGCGCGACCGGGTGTTCGAGCGCTTCTACCGCCGTAGCCAGCAAGGCATGGGCTCAGGCCTGGGGTTGGCGATCGTGGGCGAAATCTGTCGTGCGCATCTGGCCCAGATCAGCCTGCATGACGGCGAGCACGCGGGGTTGAAGGTGCGGGTGAGTTTTATCGCCGGTTGATCAATCGAACATGGCGCGCGCTTCATCCAGCTCTGCGCGCAGTTTTTCGCTGTAGGGATCAACCCGCAGTTTTTTCATCGCAGGCACGCTGGAGACGTCCACCTTGGCCAGGGGGTGATCGGTGCCGTGATGGCAATACAGCATGGCAATCTGCACTACGTCGATGTAGTCGAGGCAGGCTGAGTCCCGCTCCAGGTTCAGGTACTGGCCCGGCAGTTTCGCCAGCATTTCCGGGAAGTCCCAGCCACTCAGCAACTTGTCGCCCAGCACCGGGTGGATGCTGTCGATCACGTGGTTGAGGCTGACCGGATCCGACAGCAGCTCGTAGTGGTCTTCGGCGTAGGTCAGGATCGGCAGCACGCCGATCTGGTGCACCAGGCCGCCCAGCGCTGCCTGGTCCGGCTTGAGCTGGCTGTGGTTGCGGCACAGGGCGTAGCTTACACCTGCCACTTCCAGGCTGCGGCGCCACACATCGCGCATTTTCTGTTCGACCACTTCGGAACGGGCATGGAAGATCTGTTCCATCACCAGGCCGATGGCCAGGTTGCTGCTGTAGTTGGTGCCCAGCCGGGTGATGGCGGTGTGCAGGTCGGTGACTTCCTGGGTGGCGCGCAACAGCGGGCTGTTGACCACTTTGATCAGGCGCGCCGACAACGCAGTGTCGCGGCCGATCACTTTACTCAAGTGGCTGATGCTGATTTCCGGGTCTTCAGCGGCCTGACGGATGTTCAGGGCCACTTCCGGCAATGTCGGCAGAACCAGGTCATCGTTGTCGATGGCCTTAACCAACGCCTGTTGGACTTTTTCCGCCAGTTTGTTCATTCATGCTCTCTAGGGTGTTGCAGGAAAATACGGCGACTAACGCTGGATCTCACGATCGCGGTCAAGGGTGTAAGGCAGGTCAAGCAGTTGCAAACCGGGGCCTTCCAGTGTGCCTAGGTGCACATCGCCACTATCGGCAGCTTCGGCTTGCAATACCGCCAGAAGTTCAATCACCTGGTCAGCTTTTGCTGCAATCACCACTTCGCCGATCGAGCTGTTGTGGCTGGGGGAAAACAACGGGGTGCCTGGCTCGGGCATTTGCGCCGCGTTCAAGCTCAAGCGGTACAGGCGACGCTTGAGTTTGCCCAGGTACTGCATGCGCGCGACGATTTCCTGGCCGGTGTAGCAGCCTTTCTTGAAGCTGACGCCGCCCACGGCCTGCAGGTTGAGCATCTGCGGGATGAACAGTTCGCGAGTCTGGGGCATGACCTGGCCGATACCGGCGCGGATCTGGCCCAGTAGCCAGTGATTCAAGTCGGTTTGTGTCAACTGTGCGGCCAATTGGCCGCGCACGCCGTCGGCTTGCTCGGCCGGTACCCAGAGTTCGGCGCGGGCGGGGGACACGCGGACGGCGATCAGGTGTTCGGTACGGGCAACGCTGTCCGTTTCGGTGGGCAGCTCAAGGCCAAGGCCGGTCAGCGCCTGATCGCCATCGATCACACCGAAACGCACCCAGGCGGCGCTTTCGTCGGTGAGCTTGGACTTGGAGAACACCGCATATTTCTTCAGGTCCGCCAGTTGCGGTTCGAGCAGTTCGCTGGCCATGGCCAGGAGTACGCCGTCGCCCTGCAACAGGATGCGGAAGCTCGACTGCATGCGGCCTTTTTGCGTGCAGCGCGCACCGAGGCTGGCCTGGGTGTCGCTCAGGTAATTGAGGTTGCAGGTGAGTTGTCCCTGCAGGAACTTGGCAGCGTCGGAGCCGCGGACGGCGAGAACGCCTTCGTGGGACAGGGGGCAGAAGAAAGCAGAGTCAGCCATGGGTCATCGCAGGTCAAAAAGTCATGGGTGCATCATAGAGGGGCGCCCGGCAAATGGATAGTTTCCGTAGGGGGCGACCAAAGCCGACTGTTCCGGTGCCGTCGGGCCTGTATACTTGCACTCTATTTGAGGAGCGCTCCATGGTCGAAGATGTAGAAATCAATCGTCTCTACTGGCACAGCCGTCGTGGCATGCTTGAGCTTGATGTGTTGCTGGTGCCTTTTACCAAAGAGGTGTATGCGACGCTCAATAAGGAAGATCGCGATCTCTACGTCAGGCTGCTGACTTGCGAAGATCAGGACATGTTCGGCTGGTTCATGGAGCGGGCCGAATCCGAAGATCCTGAACTGCAGCGCATGGTCCGGATGATCCTGGATCGTGTCCAGCCCAAGTAATCGTTTTGAATGCCGCTGGCAGGCCTCACGGCTGCTGCTGGCGGCGTATCTCCTTGCCCAGCTGTTCGCGCTGGGTGCGCTGATGGTCCTCGACGCTCCCTTTGCCGTCCTCGGCGTGCTGGCGTGCCTGGCCCAGGCTGCCTGGGTATTGCCGCGTTATGTCCTGCTGACTCACCGTTCGTCGATTCGTGGCCTGCGACGGGATGAAGAGGGCTGGCAATTATTCAGCGGTGAGCGCGGCTGGCATCGCGTGCAGCTGCGCCCCGACAGCCTGGCGTTGCCGCTGATTGTGGTGTTGCGCTATCGCGTACCGGGGGAATGGCGGGTTCGCTCGGTCTGCGTGCCGACGGATTCGCAGGCCGCCGATGTGCACCGGCGCCTGCGGGTTCGCTTGAAGTTCAGCCGCCGTAGGTGGTTGGCACCAGAATAGTGTCGCGGGCCTCGGGCAACATCTGCGGGTAGTCGAGGGTGTAGTGCAGGCCCCGGCTTTCCTTGCGTTCCATGGCCGAACGGATCATCAACTCCGCGACTTGGGCCAGGTTGCGCAGTTCGATCAGGTCACGGCTGACCTTATAGTTGCTGTAGAACTCATCAATCTCATCCAGCAGCAATCGCACCCGGTGCTGTGCCCGTTGCAGGCGCTTGTTGGTGCGCACGATCCCCACGTAATCCCACATGAAGCGCCGCAGCTCGTCCCAGTTGTGGGCGATGATCACGTCTTCGTCCGAGTCGGTAACCTGGCTGGCATCCCAGCGGGGCAGGGCGGCCGGCACCGGGATGCGCGGCAGTTGTTCGAGAATGTCGGCTGCGGCCGAGCGGGCGTAGACGAAGCATTCGAGCAGTGAGTTGCTGGCCATGCGGTTGGCGCCGTGCAGGCCGGTGAAGCTGGTTTCGCCAATCGCGTACAGGCCGGGTACATCGGTACGCCCATGTTGGTCGACCATCACGCCGCCGCAGGTGTAGTGCGCCGCCGGCACCACCGGGATCGGGCCTTTGGTGATGTCGATGTTGAACGCCAGGCAGCGCTCGTAGACGGTCGGGAAGTGGGTCTTGATGAACGCTTCGGGCTTTTGGCTGATGTCCAGGTAGACGCAGTCGATGCCCAGGCGCTTCATTTCATGGTCGATGGCGCGGGCGACAATATCCCGTGGAGCCAGCTCGGCGCGCGGGTCGAAACGCTGCATGAAGCGCTCACCATTGGGCAGCTTGAGGTGTGCACCTTCGCCGCGCAGGGCTTCGGTGATCAGGAAGCTCTTGGCCTGTGGGTGATAAAGGCAGGTGGGGTGGAACTGGTTGAATTCCAGGTTGGCCACCCGGCAGCCCGAGCGCCATGCCATGGCAATGCCGTCGCCGCAGGCGCCGTCGGGGTTGCTGGTATAGAGGTAGACCTTGGCGGCGCCGCCGGAGGCGAGGATGGTGAAGCGCGCACCATAAGTATCCACTTCGCCGCTGGCGCGGTTGAGCACATAGGCGCCGAGGCAGCGTTCGCCCGGCAGGCCCAGGCGCTTTTCGGTGATCAGGTCGACAGCGACGCGTTGTTCCAGCAATTCGATGTTGGGGCGTTGGCGGGCCTGGTCGAGCAAGGTCCTGAAGATCGCGGCACCGGTGGCATCGGCGGCGTGGATGATACGGCGATGGCTGTGGCCGCCTTCGCGGGTCAGATGGAACTCGAAGCCGCCGTCATCGCTGCCTGCGTGTTCATCGCGGGTGAAGGGCACGCCCTGGTCGATCAGCCATTGGATCGCCTCGCGGCTATGCTCGACGGTGAAGCGCACCGCGTCTTCGTTGCACAGGCCACCGCCGGCGTTGAGGGTGTCTTCAACGTGGGATTGCACCGTATCGGTGTCGTCCAGCACCGCGGCGACACCGCCCTGGGCCCAGAATGTCGAACCGTTGGCCAGGTCGCCTTTGCTCAGGACGGCAATGCGCAAGTGGCTGGGAAGGGTAAGTGCAAGGCTCAAGCCGGCCGCGCCGCTACCGATCACCAGGACATCGTGTTGAAACTGTTGGCTCATTTGAAGGATTCCGCAAAAAGCGATCCACAGGGCTGGCGCAAACAGGACGCCTGGATCGGCGAATCAAAGGGTCACACGGGCCACTAGTATATAGAGGGGGGGAGCGGCACAATAGCCGGGCATTCGTGGCAATGTGAGATTACGGTGCACGGCTCGGGTAAAATCGGCAGGTTATTGAGATGGGAACTTTTTGCATAAGCCTCGACTCAATAGCAGGTTGCCCGAAAGCTGGGAAACGTTGAGTTTATTGGCCCGTCGGGAGCATTGGACGCGTCAGAAAACCGACGACAAGATTATTCGCGCAGCCGGCGTTGCCCGCGCTGCGTTTTTCGTGTGTGCCAAATCAGTGCATGCCGGAAACTTGCTTGAAGGGGGAGAACTTTTGCGAAAAGTCCGAGTCTATGTTTGCAAGCCTGATCGTTTAGTTATGCAAGCCTCCTTCAAGTACAACGAGGAGTGTTCATGCTAACCCAGGAAGAGGATCAGCAGCTGGTCGAGCGCGTTCAACGCGGTGACAAGCGAGCATTTGATCTGCTAGTGCTGAAATACCAGCACAAAATTCTCGGGTTGATCGTGCGGTTTGTGCACGACACCCATGAAGCGCAGGACGTTGCACAGGAAGCCTTTATCAAGGCGTACCGTGCACTGGGCAATTTCCGCGGTGATAGTGCGTTTTACACGTGGCTCTACCGCATCGCCATCAACACGGCGAAGAACTATCTGGTGTCTCGCGGACGCCGCCCACCGGATAGTGATGTAAGTTCAGAAGATGCAGAATTTTACGATGGTGATCACGGCCTCAAAGATCTCGAGTCGCCGGAGCGTGCATTGCTGCGCGACGAGATCGAAGGCACCGTTCATCGCACGATTCAGCAACTGCCAGAAGATTTGCGTACGGCGTTAACTTTACGTGAATTCGATGGTCTGAGTTACGAAGACATTGCGAGCGTCATGCAGTGTCCGGTGGGGACTGTAAGGTCACGGATTTTCCGGGCCCGGGAAGCCATCGATAAAGCCTTGCAACCGTTGTTGCAGGAAAACTAAAGACAGCGGCGACAGCCAAGAGAGGAACCGCCATGAGTCGTGATGCCCTGCAGGAATCGCTGTCCGCAGTGATGGATAACGAAGCGGATGAACTGGAACTTCGTCGAGTGCTCAATGCATTTGATGATGCCGAAACCCGTGATACCTGGTCTCGTTACCAAGTCGCTCGGGCGGTGATGCACAAGGATCTTCTAATCCCTCGTCTGGATATTGCTGCGGCCGTTTCTGCCGCGCTGGCTGATGAAGCCGTTCCGGCAAAAGCTGCTCGTGGCCCTTGGCGCAGCCTGGGTCGCCTGGCAGTGGCTGCTTCGGTGACTGTTGCAGTGCTGGCCGGTGTTCGCCTGTACAACCAGGACGAAATCGCCGGTGCCGAACTGGCCCAGCAGACTCAGCAACCGGTCATGGCCGGTCCGCAAGTCAAAGGCCCAGCGGTACTGGCCGGCTACAAGGAAAGCTCCGACACCACCGGCCCTATGGCCAACGGTGTGCTGCAAGGGCAATCCGGCTGGCAGGACCAGCGTCTTCCAGGCTACCTGCGCCAACACGCACAGGAATCCGCCTTGAAAGGCACTGAAAGCGCTCTGCCATACGCTCGCGCTGCAAGCCTGGAAAACCGCTGATCCGTTAAGGAGCCCTATGCGCGCCATACCGCTCCTTACCTTATTGCTCAGTGGTTGGTTTGCACTCCCCGCCCATGCCGACGACGCCCAAGACTGGCTGACTCGACTTGGGCGTGCTGAGCAGCAGCAAAGTTTTCAAGGTACGTTTGTCTACGAACGTAATGGCAGTTTTTCTACCCATGACATCTGGCATCGTGTCCAGAATGGCCAGGTCCGCGAGCGGCTTTTGCAGCTTGATGGTTCTGCCCAGGAAGTCGTTCGCGTAGATGGCCGCACTCAGTGCGTCAGCGGCACTCTTGTCGCCGGCCTTGGCAATTCGCGTGATGCGCCCTCGCGCGCCCTCGATCCGCAAAGACTCAATCAATTCTACGAACTGGCCGTTATCGGCAAATCTCGCGTGGCCGGTCGTAATGCAGTGATTGTGTCGATTACACCCCGTGATCAATACCGCTACGGTTTTGAGCTGCATCTTGATCGTGAAACTGCCTTGCCGCTCAAATCCTTGTTGCTGAATGATCAAGGGCAGTTGCTGGAGCGCTTTCAGTTCACTCGATTGGACACCTCCACCACGCCTAATGATCGCGACTTGCAGCCCAGCGGCGAATGCACCTCCATCGCCGTCGGCGACACCAAGGCAGCGGCCGTAGAGGCCACCGAGGCGTGGCACTTGGAGTGGTTGCCGCCAGGCTTTCAGCTGACCAATAGCAGCGCCCGCAAGGATCCCCATACCAAGGCCACGGTCGACAGCCTGATGTATGAAGATGGACTGGCGCGCTTCTCGGTGTTTCTCGAGCCGATCAGCGATGTGAGCGTGACCGAGACTCGCACCCAATTAGGCCCCACGGTCGCTGTATCTCGTCGCTTGAATACGGTGGATGGCGAAATGATGGTGACTGTGGTCGGCGAAATACCTATTGGCACCGCCGAACGCATCGCACTGTCGGTGCGCGGTGAAAAAAAGGCCACCCCCAAGCCGTGAGTCGTTAATCCTATGTTCATCCGGATCTTTCACAGTACGCCCATGCCAGGTTGGCTGCCGAGAGCATGAAATGTCTGGATCAGCATTTTCACTTGCAAAAATCTCCCATGTTTTTTATAGGTCAGGGCTTGTTGGCCCTGGCCTTGTTTTGTTCGCGGAACAAAGATGTCGTTCGCAGTTTTCGGCGTTTCTTGAACCCTGTCGCTCAACCCTGCTCGTCGTAACGGGAGCTGTATGTCGATACCACGTTTGAAGTCTTACCTATCCATAGTCGCCACGGTATTGGTGCTGGGTCAGGCCGTGCCCGCGCAAGCGGTCGAGTTGCCTGACTTCACCCAATTGGTTGAGCAAGCCTCGCCTGCCGTGGTGAACATCAGTACCACCCAGAAGCTGCCGGATCGCAAAGTCTCCAACCAGCAGATGCCTGACCTGGAAGGCCTGCCGCCGATGCTGCGCGAGTTCTTCGAGCGTGGCATGCCACAACCGCGTGCGCCCCGTGGTGGCGGTGGTGGCCAGCGTGAAGCGCAGTCCCTGGGGTCGGGCTTCATCATTTCGCCAGATGGCTACATCCTCACCAATAACCATGTGATTGCCGACGCCGACGAGATCCTCGTACGCCTGGCCGATCGCAGTGAGCTGAAAGCCAAATTGGTCGGCACCGATCCGCGTTCCGACGTGGCCTTGCTGAAGATCGAGGGCAAGGACCTGCCGGTGCTGAAGCTGGGCAAGTCCCAGGACCTGAAGGCGGGGCAGTGGGTGGTAGCCATCGGCTCGCCGTTTGGTTTTGACCATACCGTTACCCAGGGTATCGTCAGTGCCATTGGTCGCAGCCTGCCGAACGAGAACTATGTGCCGTTCATCCAGACCGACGTGCCGATCAACCCGGGCAACTCCGGTGGCCCGTTGTTCAACCTGGCGGGCGAAGTGGTGGGGATCAACTCGCAGATCTACACCCGTTCCGGTGGCTTCATGGGGGTTTCGTTCGCCATTCCTATCGACGTGGCCATGGATGTTTCCAATCAGCTGAAAAGCGGTGGCAAGGTCAGCCGTGGCTGGTTGGGCGTGGTGATTCAGGAAGTGAACAAGGACCTGGCTGAATCCTTCGGCCTCGACAAGCCGGCGGGCGCCCTGGTCGCGCAAATCCAGGATGACGGCCCGGCTGCCAAAGGCGGTCTGCAAGTGGGCGACGTGATCCTGAGCATGAACGGTCAACCGATCGTTATGTCGGCCGACCTGCCGCACCTGGTTGGCGCACTCAAGGCCGGCAGCAAGGCCAAGTTGGAAGTGATTCGTGATGGCAAGCGCCAGAATGTCGAGCTGACTGTAGGAGCGATCCCTGAAGAGGGCGCGACCCTGGATGCCCTGGGTAACACCAAGCCGGGCGCCGAGCGCAGCAGCAATCGCCTGGGCATTGCCGTGGCCGAGCTGACTGACGAGCAGAAGAAAGCCTTCGATCTCAAGAGCGGCGTGGTGATCAAGGAAGTGCAGGACGGCCCGGCAGCCTTGATCGGCCTGCAGCCTGGCGACGTGATCACTCACCTGAACAATCAGGCGATTGAGACTACCAAGCAGTTCACCGACATCGCCAAGGCGTTGCCGAAGAACCGCTCGGTATCGATGCGCGTGCTTCGCCAGGGGCGTGCCAGCTTCATTACCTTCAAGCTGGCCGAGTAACCCACCCGGCCAATAAAAAGCCCCGCCTTCGTGTTACGAGGGCGGGGCTTTTTTGTGGGCGATAGGTTTAGCCCATCATGCCTTTAACCAGGCGCTCCTGTTCGATCAACTCACGCTGACGTGCATCGATACGTGACGACAACGGGAAATTGCTGCCGGCGCGACGTTTGGCAAAGTCCAACTGCTGAATCGCCTGCTGGAAGTCGCCCACCAATGCAAAGTATTCGGCGCGAGCCTGATGCAGGCCGATGATATTGCCCGACAAACCACGCGTCTCGGCGACCTGGTACCACACATCCGGATCGTCCGGGCGCGACTTGAGCAAGCCATCCAGGGCCTTTTCCGCATCGGCGGTGCGATTCTGTTTAAGCAACAGATCTACCCGAATCTGATTCAGCGGGTAGTTGCCGGGGTATTGGGTCAGCATCCGATCCGTGCGTTGCTGGGCATCGGGCAGGTGGTTGTTGTCGATGTCCAACTGGATCTGCGCCAGGTTGTAGGTGATGTCATTGGGCGCCTTGGCCAGCAAGGGTTGCAGGCTTTCCCGTGCCTGCTTGAACTGGGAGGCCTTGATCTGGGCGATGGCCAGGCCATAGCGCGCCACGTCGTTTTTAGGATTTTCGTCCAGTTGCGCCTGGAAGCGTTTGGCGGCGAGTCCGGAGGTGTCTTCGTATTGCAGCTGTACCCGTGCGCGAATCAGCTGGTAGCGCAGGCTGTCTTCCTTGCCACCGGCCTTGGCTTGTTCCGCGCGGTTGCGGGTGTCGGCGATACGCGATTCGGTCACCGGGTGAGTCAGCAGGAATTCCGGCGGCTTGGCGTCGAAGCGGTACTGACGCATCAGGCGTTCGAACATGGTCGGCATGGAACGCGGGTCGTAGCCGGCTTTCTCCAGGTTGACGATGCCGATACGGTCCGCTTCCTGTTCATTCTGGCGAGAGAATCGTCGTTGTTCCTGGATGGCCGCCGCCTGGGTGCCGGCAATCGCAGCAATCCCGGCATCCCCGGCACCGGCGGCGGCCGCAATGATGCCGCCGAGGAGGGCGGCCATCATCGGGATCTGCATGCGCTGCTGCGCCTCGACACCACGGGCGAAGTGACGCTGGGACAAGTGAGCCAGTTCGTGGGCCAGCACCGACGCGTATTCCCCTTCGGTCTGGGCATTGAGAAACAGGCCGCCGTTCACGCCGACGATACCGCCGGGTGCGGCAAAGGCGTTCAGCTGCGGGCTGTTGATCAGGATGAATTCCAGGCGCCGGTCATTCACCTGGCTGGTTTCCACCAGCTTGTACACGCTGGTTTCGACGTAATCCTTGAGCTGCGGGTCGTTCAACTGCGAGACCTGGCCCCGTAGGTAGGCCAGCCAGGCGCGGCCCAGCTGATATTCCTGTTGCGGCGAGACAATGGCAGAACTGGCGTCGCCAAGTGACGGCAGGTCGTCAGCGAAGCCTGGGGAGGCCAGCAGGCAAGCCAGCGTCAGCAGGGTGGGGCGCAAAAAAGTCATGCACAGAGCCTTTCGACAAAGAGCTTACTGTAGCCGGACACTGAGCTTCGGACCAGATATTCTAAGCACCCCGAATGCGTGCCCGGAGTAAAACCATGACCGACGCTGTAGCCTTTGATGCCGAACTCGATGCCAGCGGCCTCAATTGCCCGTTGCCTCTGCTCAAGGCCAAGCTGGAACTCAATCGATTGGCCAGTGGCGCTGTGCTCAAGGTGATCGCCACCGACGCAGGTTCCCAGCGTGATTTTCGCACCTTCGCCAAGCTGGCCGGCCATACCCTGCTGCATGAAGAAGACGCCGCCGGTGTGTACCGTTACTGGTTGCGCAAGGCCTGAACCGTTTGCCCCTACCACCCGAGGTTGATTGATGTTCAAAGTGTTACGAGACTGGATCCAGCGCTACTTCTCCGATGAAGAAGCCGTGGTGCTGGCGGTCCTGCTGTTTCTGGCCTTTACGGCCGTACTCACCTTGGGAGGCATGCTGGCGCCGGTATTGGCGGGGATGGTGCTGGCTTACCTGATGCAGGGCCTGGTCACCACCCTGGAGCGTCTACGCTTGCCGGGCGGCGCGGCAGTGGGCCTGGTATTCGCCTTGTTCATGGGGCTGCTGGTGGTGTTTGTCGTCGTGGTATTGCCGCTGCTGTGGCACCAACTGATCACGTTGTTCAACGAGTTGCCGGGCATGCTCGCCAAGTGGCAGTCGTTGTTGCTGCTGTTGCCGGAGCGCTACCCGCATCTGGTGTCGGACGAGCAGGTGTTGCAGGCCATAGAAGTGGCACGGGGCGAAATCGGAAAATTCGGGCAATGGGCGCTGACCTTTTCCCTGTCCAGCCTGCCGCTGCTGGTCAACATCATGATCTACCTGGTGCTCGTACCGATCCTGGTGTTCTTCTTCCTCAAGGACCGCGCCATGATCGGACGTTGGGTGAGCGGCTATCTGCCCCGCGAACGAGCGCTGATCACCCGGGTGGCCGAAGAAATGAACCGGCAGATCGCCAACTACATTCGTGGCAAGGTCATCGAGATCATTATCTGCGGGGGCGTTACCTACATCGCGTTTATCGCACTGGACCTCAACTACGCCGCCTTGCTGGCACTGCTGGTAGGGATTTCGGTGGTGGTGCCGTATGTCGGTGCCGTGGTGGTGACGGTGCCGGTGACCTTGATCGCCTTGTTCCAGTGGGGCTGGAGCGACCAGTTCATCTACTTGATGGCGGTCTACGGCATCATCCAGACCCTGGATGGCAACGTGCTGGTGCCGCTGCTGTTCTCGGAGGCGGTCAACCTGCACCCGGTGGCGATCATCTGTGCAGTGTTGTTGTTTGGTGGGCTGTGGGGATTCTGGGGGGTGTTCTTTGCGATTCCCCTGGCGACGCTGTTCAAGGCCGTGCTGGATGCGTGGCCGCGGCAGGAGCCGGTGGTGGCACCGTTGTTGTAAGGGGAGGCGCGAATCACTGCTTCATCGCCGCAGTGATCCGCGCTACAGATCAGGCCTTGTTCAACGCCTGGGCTGCGGCCAGAACGGCGTCCACATGGCCCGGCACTTTCACGCCGCGCCATTCCTGGCGCAGCACACCGTCCTTGTCGATCAGGAAGGTGCTGCGATCCACACCCAGGTATTCCTTGCCGTACAGCTTCTTCAGCTTGATGACGTCGAACAGCTGGCAGACCGCCTCATCCTTGTCGCTGATCAGCTCGAACGGGAATTCCTGCTTGCCCTTGAAGTTCTCATGGGACTTCACGCTGTCGCGCGACACGCCAAACACCTCGGTGTTGGCCGCCTTGAATGCCGCGTACTGGTCACGGAAACCCTGGCCTTCGGTGGTGCAGCCCGGGGTGCTGTCCTTCGGGTAGAAATAGATCACCACTTGCTTGCCCTTGAGGGTGGCAAGGCTGAAGGTCTGGCCGCTGGTGGCCTGGGCTTCGAAATCGGCGACCGGTTTATCGATGACTACCGCCATGATGACTTCCTTACATTGGGTTCTGTGGGCGCCACGGCTCGATCAGCGCGTCGAGGTTCAGGGCATCGGCGAAATCCAGGAACTGGTCGCGCAGCCAACTGATCTGCACGCCGGCCGGCAGGGTCACGGTGAAGGTGGCGTTGAGCATGGTGCCGCCGGTTTGCGGGGCCTGGTAGGTGTCGCAGGTCAGGTTCTCCAGTTCGACGTTATGGTCGATGAAGAACTGGCACAGCTCATTGACGATGTCCGAGCGGTAGGCCGAGCTGACATACGCCACATAAGGAAGCGCCTGCGGGCGATTTTCCAGGGCGGCGCTGCGCACCACGTTGACGGTGAAGTCGTGCTTCTTGGCCAGGCCCGGCAGGCCGGTCTCCAGGCGCGCCAGGGCATCCCAGGTGCCGGAAATCTGCAGGACCAGCGCACTGCACTCGCCATGGCGGGTCAGGCGGGAGGTCACCACGGCACAGCGGTTTTCATGGCTGGCGCGGCACAGGACGTTGGTCAGCTCCATGGGGTTGGCGCCGAGGGCACTGATAACAAGGAATTGTTCGCGAACTGTGGGGGTGGACATGCAGCCTTCCTAAAACGATGAGCGGTCGATACGGTGAGGGCTGTATCGATCAAAGCATGAAGGGTAGCGAAAAGCGTCGCCAAGGGATAGGAGGTGGCGTTTTCATTACGTGATCCGCCTGATTTTGCCCTGTCTCAACCGGTGCTTTGGCCCGATGATGGCATTGCCCGTCGTTTAGTTGCGCCAGAACGCATCCTCAGGCGGTACTTCGCTTGTACAAGCATCTTGGCGCCAGTACCATTACGGCTCTCTTTTTCCGGCAGGAGCGGTTGCATGATTGCGGGCAGTATGGTGGCACTGGTCACACCCATGGATGCACAAGGTCATCTCGACTGGGACAGCCTGGGCAAACTGGTGGACTTCCACCTGCAAGAAGGCACCAACGCCATCGTGGCGGTCGGCACCACAGGTGAATCGGCCACCCTCGATGTGGAAGAACACATCCAGGTGATCGAATTCGTGGTCAAGCGTGTCGCAGGGCGTATCGCCGTGATCGCCGGCACGGGCGCCAACTCGACGCGCGAAGCCATCGAGCTGACCCGAAACGCCAAGAAAGCCGGCGCCGACGCTTGCCTGCTGGTGACCCCGTACTACAACAAGCCGACCCAGGAAGGCCTGTACCAGCACTTCCGCACCATTGCCGAAGCCGTCGACATCCCGCAGATCCTCTATAACGTGCCGGGTCGTACCGCGTGCGACATGAAGGCCGAGACCGTGATCCGCCTGTCCACCGTGCCGAACATCATCGGCATCAAGGAAGCCACCGGCGACCTGCAGCGCGCCAAGGACATCCTGGCCGGGGTGAGCGGCGATTTCCTGCTGTATTCCGGTGACGACGCCACGGCTGTCGAGCTGATCCTGCTGGGCGGCAAGGGCAATATCTCCGTGACCGCCAACGTGGCCCCGCGCGCCATGAGCGACCTGTGTGCCGCCGCCATCGCCGGCGACGCCGTGACCGCCCGTGCGATCCACGAGAAGCTGATGCCGCTCAACAAGACACTGTTTATCGAATCCAACCCTATTCCCGTGAAGTGGGCGCTGTTCGAGATGGGCCTGATGCCGGACGGTATCCGTCTGCCGCTCACCCGCCTCAGCGAAGCCTGTCACGAACCGCTGCGACAGGCCCTGCGCCAGTCCGGCGTCCTGGTTTAATTGAGGAAGCACTACGCATGAAGCGATTGGCCGGACTTTCCGCACTTGCCTTGATTATCTCCAGCACCAGTGGCTGCGGTTGGATCTGGGGCCCGGAAGGCTACTTCCGTGACCGCGGCAGCGATTACCTGGAAGCACAAGCAACCAAACCGATGCAACTGCCGCCGGACGTCAACGTCGCCAAGCGCCTTGACCCGTTGCTGCCGATTCCACGCAACGTTGCCGACGACACCACCAAGGGTGAATACGTCGTGCCACGTCCACAGCCGATCTCGGCCGTGGCGGATGCCAGCGACTACAGCCTGCAGAAGAGCGGTGATTCGCGTTGGATCGTGGCGCAGCGCCCTCCTGCCGAAGTCTGGCCGGTAGCGGTGCAGTTCTTCCAGGATAACGGTTTCCGCATCGACGAGCAGCGCCCGCAGACCGGTGAATTCACCACGGCATGGCAGCAGGGCAGCGAGCTGTCCGCCACCATGGCCAAGCGCCTGCAGGCCGGTGGTGTCGCCGCCGACAGCGAAGCCCGAGTGCGTGTGCGCATCGAGCCGGGCGTACAGCGCAACACCAGTGAAGTCTACGTGGTCAGCGCCGAGCGTCCTGCCGGCAGCACCGCCAACGTCGACTTCACCAACCGCTCGGTCAACACCGGTGTCGACTCGGCATTGGTCGACGAGATGCTGGCCAGCATGAGCCGTATCTCCGAGAAGGGCGGTTCCGTTTCCTTGCTCGCCGCCCGTGATTACGACACCCCGAGCCGTGTCAGCCTCACCGAGGACGGCAGCGGCAACGTGGTGCTGAACCTGGGTGAAGACCTGGATCGCGCCTGGGCCAGCGTCGGCCGCGCGTTGGAGCAAGGCCCATGGCGTGTTGAAGACATCAACCGCAGCCTGGGCCTGTACTACATCAACGTGGCTGAAAAGGCCGAGCGCAAAGACGAAGAGCCTGGTTTCTTCGGCAAACTGTTCGGCAGCAAGCCGACCAAGGAAGAAATCGAAACCCGCGCCGAGCGTTATCAGGTGCGTTTGAGCAAGGTTGGCGAGACTGTGCAGGTCACCGTCGAGAAGAACATCAACACCGTCGCGCCGGCTGAAACAGCGCGCAAGGTGTTGGGCGTGATTCAGGACAACCTGGGCTGATCCGATGCGTTTTGCCGTTCTCGGCAGCGGTAGCCAAGGGAACGGCACGCTGGTCGCCCATGACGACACGTACGTGCTGGTGGATTGTGGTTTCTCGTTAAAGGAAACCGAGCGGCGCCTGCTGCGCCTGGGGGTTCACCCCTCGCAGCTGAGCGCGATTCTGGTGACCCACGAACATGCCGATCACGTGCATGGCGTGGGTTTGCTGTCTCGGCGCTACAATCTTCCGGTGTACCTCAGTCGCGGCACACTGCGCGGGATGCGCAAACCTATAGAACCCGCAGGTTTCCTGGCCGGTGGCGAGCAGCTGCAAATCGGTGCCCTGAGCATCGATGTGATTGCCGTGGCGCACGACGCCCAGGAACCGACGCAGTATGTATTCAGTGACGGAGAGCGGCGTTTCGGCGTGCTCACCGACCTGGGCTCCTACTGCGCCAAGGTACTGGACGGCTACCGGAACCTCGATGCCTTGATGATCGAGTCCAACCACTGCCGAGACCTGTTGGCTCGCGGTCACTATCCGTACTTTCTCAAGCAACGGGTCGGCGGCGAACTGGGACATTTGAACAACCATCAGGCGGCGTACCTGGTGTATGAGTTGGGCTGGCAAGACCTGCAACACCTGGTCCTGGCCCACTTGAGCAGCAAGAACAACCTGCCGACGCTTGCCCGGCAATGTTTTGTCGACACCCTCGGGTGCGACCCGGACTGGCTGCAACTGGCCGATCAAGATTCAGGGCTCGACTGGCGACATATCGCCTAGCCCACCTCACTCAAAGCGGAGCCCATCATGGAAAAACGTGAAGAACTCTACCGCGGCAAAGCCAAGTCGGTTTACAAGACCGACGACGCCAACCGCCTGATCCTGCTGTTTCGCAACGACACCTCGGCGTTCGACGGCAAGCGCATCGAACAACTTGATCGCAAGGGCATGGTGAACAACAAGTTCAACGCCTTCATCATGCAGAAACTCGAAGCGGCCGGCATTCCGACCCAATTCGACAAACTGCTGGGCGACAACGAGTGCCTGGTGAAGAAGCTGGACATGATCCCGGTGGAATGCGTCGTGCGTAACTACGCCGCCGGCAGCCTGGTCAAGCGCCTGGGCGTGGAAGAGGGCCTCAAGCTCAACCCTTACACGTTCGAGCTGTTCCTGAAGGACGACGCCAAGGGCGACCCGTTCATCAACGAATCCCACGTCGTGGCATTCGGCTGGGGCACCGCCGAGCAACTGGCACGCATGAAGGAGTTGTCCCTCAAGGTCAACGACGTGCTGAGCAAGCTGTTCGACGACGCAGGCCTGCTGCTGGTGGACTTCAAGCTGGAATTCGGTGTGTTCCACGATGGCTCCATCGTCCTCGGCGACGAATTCAGCCCGGACGGC
This sequence comes from Pseudomonas sp. LAMO17WK12:I1, assembly GCF_900177315.1. Taxonomy (NCBI): domain Bacteria; kingdom Pseudomonadati; phylum Pseudomonadota; class Gammaproteobacteria; order Pseudomonadales; family Pseudomonadaceae; genus Pseudomonas; species Pseudomonas sp. LAMO17WK12:I1. The sequence goes on from NZ_FWZV01000004.1 coordinate 308,376, forward strand.
TGCCGCCTGTGGGACAAGGACACCAAGAAGAAGATGGACAAGGACCGCTTCCGCCAAGGCCTCGGTGATGTGATCGAAGCCTACGAAGAAGTCGCCAAGCGCCTCGGCGTACCGCTTTAATCGACGCAAGCATCTGATAGCACGGAAAAAAATCGCATCCGCGCTTTGCTTCCACGAAACAGGCTGTTATGATGCGCGCCGTTGGAGAGATGCCAGAGTGGCCGAATGGGACGGATTCGAAATCCGTTGTACCTTCACCGGTACCTAGGGTTCGAATCCCTATCTCTCCGCCATTACATAGAAAAAGCCCCGTAGCTGAATAAGCTACGGGGCTTTTTCGTTTCTGAGAGTTTGGGGCAGAGCTACTCGTTCCGAGCAGCAAACAAGGCCGTAGTGGTTCTTTCCAGCAGGCACAACCAACCGTATTCCATCTTCAAGCATGCCTTACTGGCTTGATCAGGCTTTCTGCTGGAATTCCAAACATCTCATGCAGCTTCCAAATCATTGGCAAGGTCAGCGCTCGTTTTCCATTCAGCACTTCATAAACACGATTCTGGCGGCCAATGGCGGGAATAAGATCAGCCGCCGACAGGCCAGACTGTTCCATTCTGAAGCGAATGGCATCGATTGGGTTGGGCAGGTCCATGGGAAAGTGTTTGGCTTCATAGGCCTCGATCAGCGTGATCATTACGTCAAAGTAATCACCTTCCGGGGTGCCGGGTTCTGGTTCGTTGTCGAACAGTGCAGAGACAGACTTGAGCGCGTCCTTGTAATCCTGTTCGGTGTGGATAGGTCGGATGTTCATGGGTTACTCCGTTTCGACGGTATCGGCGTCAATTGCGTCGTACTGCTTATGTGTACCGACAAACTTGATGTAGACAGCGCCATAGCGATAGGCCACGGCGACCACGAGCCTGTAGTCGTTACCTTTGATGTTGAAGACGACCCTTCGGCTTTTGAGAATGCTAGCGCTGCGAAAGTGTTCCTTGATGTCAGCCGGGTTTGACCAGTCGGCGTTTTTTACTTCGTCTATCCAGGCCAGGAACGGTTGCTCCGAATCCGGGTGCTTGTGCCAAAAGGTTTTGAGTTGACTGAGTGCGACTATTCTCATGGGAAAATCCTAGTCCCGCCTTGGGACTTTTGCAAGTGGGCACATGGGAGCAAGCAGTTTTCCAGACGGGTGTCATGGGCTCTCAAGGCATTTCTCCACATAAGGCATTCCCCTTGTAACCGTGCATGACCGGTCCCAGGAACATGAAAGGACCACAGGCATATAAGGGCGAGGGAGCGGGATGTGAGCGGCACACGGGGAGCTTCAGGGGTATTGGAACTACAGCCCAAAGCGTCACGCCGCACCATGCTCGTTCAGGCGGGTTCTGTTGAGGGGTGGTGCGTACGTTTTTCTGTTCAGGAAGTGAAAGTTGTGCGCCGATGCAGCCGTATAGGCAAGAAATCAGTGCCAGAGTAATGACGGCTTTTTCCATGTCAGACCTGCTGGTGGGGTAATCCTTTGATGTTCCCAGTATTGTCGTTGGTGGGCGCCGTGCTCGTCGATACTGCAAATAACTCACTGATATTTATAACTTCCCATTTCCTGGGTGTACGCCCCTCAAGTCTTTACCTACACGGCCGAAACACTCTCGTACGACATCGTATCCCCAATAAGAGAGTCCCCCCTAATGTCCCTTCGCAGCCTGTCCATCGCCCGCCGTGCGGGTCTGGGTTTTGCCCTGATTGCTTTGCTCGTGGCCCTGCTGGGTTTTTTTGCACTGTCGAACATGGCAAGCATCCGCGCCAGCGCGGTGCAGGTGGAAAGCGGGCTGGTGCCGAAGATGCGGCTGGTGGCGGACATTCGTGAAATCATGCTGCGCATTCGTACGATCTCTTTGCGCATGGCCCTGGACCCGAACCCGGCGAGCATCCCGCAATACCGTAGCCAGATGGACACCCGCAGCCAGGACCTGAGCAAACGGCTGGCCGACCTCGATGCAGTGATCGACACCCCCGAAGTACGCACGCTCTATGACCAGTTCCAGGTCTCGCTGCGCCAATACCAGCAAGGGCTGGCGCAGTCGTTCATCCTTGCCGACAAGCAGCAGGGCGCCGAGCTCAACAAGTTGTTGCTGGTGGATATGAAAACCGTGGTGGATGGCTCCGGGGCCCAACTCAATGCCCTGGCCGACTACTACAACGCCCAGATCAACCAGCAAGGCCAGGCGGCCGAATCGCAGTACGGCCGTTCGCGCACCATGGTGTTCGGCTTTGTGATCGTGGCCGGGTTGAGCACCGTGCTGCTGGCCTGGTTGCTCACGCGCAGCATTGTCGGCCCGCTCAGTCATGCCGTACGGGCTGCCGAGAACGTTGCCGAAGGTGACCTGACCCAAACGGTGGACGTGAGCGGCGACGACGAAGTGACGCGCCTGCTCGTGGCACTCAAGACCATGCAGGCCAACCTGCGCGGGACCTTGCAACTGATTCGCCAGTCGGCCGGGCAGATGGCGTCATCGGCCACCGACCTCAACGGCATCACCGACCAGAGCAGCCGCAGCCTGCAAAAGCAGACCGCTGAAATCGAGCAGGCCGCCACCGCCGTCAACGAGATGACCTCGGCGGCGGATGAGGTAGCGCGCAATGCGGTGTCCACCTCCGAGTCCACTCGCCTTTCCAATGAAACCGCGCGCGAAGGCCAGCACCGTGTGGGTGAAACCGTCAGCGCCATTCAAGCCCTGAGCACCAACATCGGCGAAACCTCGACCCTGGTGCAGAACCTCGCCGAGCAATCGCGGGATATCGGCAAGGTGCTCGATGTGATCCGCTCCATCGCCGAGCAGACCAACCTGCTGGCACTCAACGCTGCGATCGAGGCGGCGCGGGCCGGTGAGTCCGGGCGTGGCTTTGCGGTGGTGGCTGACGAAGTCCGTGCACTGGCCCACCGTACCCAGCAATCGACCCTGGAAATCGACCAGATGGTGACCGCGATGCGCACGGGGTCCAACGACGCGTTGAGCTCGATGCAGTCGAGTACCCAGCGTGCCACCGACACTCTGGCATTGGCTGAGGGCGCGGGCGGCGCATTGAGCCAGATCACCGACTCCATCGACCAGATCCACCAGCGCAACCTGGTCATCGCCAGCGCCGCCGAGGAGCAGGCCCAGGTGGCCAAGGAAGTCGATCGCAACATCGTCAATATTCGCGACCTGTCTGCGCAATCCTCTTCCGGCGCCGGGCAGATCAATGGATCGAGTCGAGAACTGGCGCAGCTGGCCGTTTCCCTGAACGAAGCCGTCGCAAGGTTTCAGCTGTAGTGACATGCGCGGGCTAGTTCAGTGTCGACTCGTCCACGATCTCGATATTGACGGCCTGCCAGTCGCCGCCCGGGCCCCTGACCAATTCGTAGGTGACCGTCTGCCCCTCGCGCAGCCGCCGTCCGCCCTGGGCGGTGGTGGCACTGCGAAAGAAAATGTCCTGCTCATCGTAGGCGGCAGTCTTGCTGCTGATGGAGATTGCAGTCTGTGGAGTTTTCCTGGGCATGGCCGTTCTCCTTTCCAGTGCAATAGGTGGCCCGTCGGGGCAGGTATGTCTGCGGGCATCAAGCGGGTCAGGACACGATTTGGACTTTATCGGCCTGCATGCCTTTCTGGCCCTGTACGGCTTCAAAGGTGACCTTCTGGCCCTCCTTCAATGTTTTGAACCCGTTGCCCTCGATTGCCCTGAAGTGGACGAACAGGTCGGGGCCGCTCTCCGGCGTGATGAATCCGTAACCCTTTTCATCGTTGAACCACTTCACTGTGCCGTTCTGTCTGTCGCTCATTCTTCCTGTCCTCGAACCGGTGTGCCCCGCTGCAGATTCGTCGCGGTAACCATAAGCAAAGTCCCGAAGCCGCTGCTCGTCAACGCGCCACGGGACCAGCGGTACTGTCATTCCTGACAGGTTCGCCGCCTGTGCCGTTGCGCGATACTGCTTCGTTTTACCGTGGGTTTTCGCGCCGCGCGGGCATTCGGTTTTCGCCGCCTTCGGGCACCAGGCAGGTGCCTTTTGGCGTGGTGCCCCTGTCCCTTCTAACGCTCGCCTGCCGTCCCATCCAGCCCACGGCGGATCTTTTCCAGCAACTCATCGATGTGAAACGGCTTGGAAATCAGATCCATGCCTTCGCCGAGGAAACTTTGCCGGTTCGCGGCATTTTCCGCGTAGCCGGTCATGAACAGGATCGGCAAGGTGTGGCGGATCTCGCGTGCCACGTCTGCCAGTTCGCGCCCGGTCATAAAGGGCAGGCCGACGTCGGTCAACAACAGGTTGATGCTCGGGTCGCTGCGCAGGCAGACCACCGCTTCGTCACCATTGGCGGCCAGGCTGCAACGGTAGCCGGCGTCGGCCAGGATTTCGGCGACAAAGCTGCGCACCGAAGGCATGTCTTCGACGACCAGCACATGTTCGCCCTGGCTCTGGCCGGGTGCGGCCAGAGGCTTGGTCACGATGCTGGCAGGCCCGCTGGCGGCGGGAAGCATGATGGTCACTTCGGTGCCCTGGCGGGTCACGCTGCGGATCTGTGCATCGCCGCCGGACTGGCGGGCAAACCCGTAGATGGTCGACAGGCCCAGCCCGGTACCCTGGCCCAGCGGCTTGGTGGTGAAGAAAGGGTCGAAGACTTTGTCGATGACGCTGTGTTCGATGCCCACCCCGTTGTCCCGCACCGACAGGGCGATGTAGGCGCCGTTTTCCAGTTTCAGGTTGCCACTGGAGTAGGCCGGGTAAGTCGTCACCCAGACAGTGCCGCCCTTGGGCAGCGCGTCGCGGGCGTTGATCACCAGGTTCAGCACCGCACTTTCCAGCTGGATCGGATCGACCATCGCCACGGCAGGGTTGTGGGTCAGCTCCAGCTTCAGCGCGATATGTTCACCGATGGTGCGTACCAGCAGTTCCTCCAGGGAGCGGATATGCGCGTTGATGTCGATCGGCCGTGTGTCCAGCGGCTGCTGGCGGGCGAAGGCGAGCAGGCGGTTGGTCAGGCCGGCGGCGCTGAGGGCCGAGCTCAACGCTGCATCGGCATAGGCCATGACCTTGTCGGTGCGCTGGGTCTCGATGCGTTTCTTGATCAGCTCCAGGCTGGTGATGATCCCGGTCAGCAGGTTGTTGAAGTCATGGGCAATGCCGCCGGTGAGCTTGCCCAGGGCATCCATCTTCTGCGCCTGCAACAGTTGCGCCTCGGTACGTGCCAACTGGGTGGCGGCGTTGGCCAGCTCGGCCTGTTGGTGCCGCTCGCGGTGGCGGTGCTCGGTGACGTCTTCGACAAACACCAGGCTCAATTCGGCGCTGCGGTAGGGCGAAACCTGCCATTCGGTCTCGCGCAACTGACCGTCGACCTTCATGTGCAGGGTGCCCTTCCAGCGCTCGCCGGCAGCCAGGCGCTGGCACAGTTCCTGGAGCACGCCGAGTTGATCGGCGGCGAAGCACTCCAGCAGGGCGTCGGGGTTGAGGTTGTCGTGAATCAATTGGGCGAAGGCGTGGTTACATTCGTGGACCTTGAGCTGCGCATCCATGACCGCAATCGGTGCGCTGATATTGAAGAATATTTCGCGAAAGCGTGCCTCGCTCTCGCGCAGCGCATATTCGGTGTCGCGCACCCGCAGCAAGGTCCGCAGGGTCGCCAGCAGCACATCGGGGTCGATGGGGTGGATCAGGTAGGCATCGGCCCCGGCATCCAGGCCGGTGATGATATCGCCGGTCTCGATGGAGGCGGCCGACACGTGCACCACCGGCAGCAAGGCCGTGACCGGATCGGCGCGCAGCCCGCGTACGATGTCGAAGCCGCTCATGTCCGGCAGGTTGACGTCGAGGATCAGCCCGTCGATCTTTTGGCTGGCGATCAGGTCCAGCCCTTCCTGGCCGGTGCCGGCCTCGAGCACGCGGTAGTCATGGTTCTCCAGGCGCCGGCGCAGGGCATAGCGGGTCGCCGCGTTGTCGTCGACGATCAGCAGTTGGATGTCACGGTTCATCAACAAGCCCGCCAGGAATAGAGAGAGGAATGATCACGAAGAACATCGAGCCCACGCCTGGGGTACTTTCCACGCCGACGCGGCCGCCGAGCAACTCGGCAAAGCGTTTGCACAGCGACAGCCCCAGGCCGGTGCCGCGCAGGCGTTTTTGCAGCGGCGAATCGATCTGGGAAAAGTCTTCGAACAGGTTGCTATGCAATTCGGCCGGAATGCCCAGGCCGGTGTCGTGCACGGCAAAGCGGATTTCCTGATCACCCACTCTTTGCGCCGACACTCGCACTTCACCTTGCACCGTGAACTTCAGGGCGTTGGAAATGAAGTTGCGCAGGATCTGCGCGAGCTTCTTGTCATCGGTGTACAGCTTGGGCAAGCCGATCGGCTCTTCGAAGATCAAGTCCACCGACGTCGCATCGACGATCGGGCGGAACATCCCGCGCAACGCCGAGAACAGATCGAACATGTCGAACCAGGCCGGCGAGATCGTGATGCGCCCGGCCTCGATCTTGGCCAGGTCCAGCAGGTCGTCGACCATTTCCCGCAGTTCGCGTGCCGAGCTGCGGATAAACCCGACCTGTGTGTGCTGCTCAGGGCTCAGGGGACCGTCGAGTTCGTCGGCCAACAGACTGGTGATGCTCAGGATCGAGCCCAGGGGCGTGCGGAATTCATGGCTCATGTACGACAGGAAACGGCTTTTCAGGTCCGACGCCTGGCGCAGTTGGTCGGCCTGGGTATCCAGCTCGGCATAGAGTGCCAATACGCCCTGGTTGGTTTCGTCCAGTTCGGCGCGCAGTGCATCGGCTTCCAGGCGAAGCGTTCGCACTTGCTCCTCAAGCGAAACGGTGGTGTCAGCCATCGATGGCCTCCAGGGCAATCACAAAGACGGTAACGTCATCCCGGCCGCGACAGAAATCACGGTGCAGGACGGCGGCGATCAGGGCGGGGTGGCGATGGGAAAGCCCGGGATAGTCCGCCAGGTTCCAGCGTGACTGCAGGCCGTCGCTGTAGAGGATCAGCATCTGGCCACCCACTTGAGCGTAGTCGAAGGGCTGCGCCTTGCGAAACTGCACGCCGACGATCCCCGGATGGGACGCCAGCCCGCGGGACTTGCCGGGGCCGATCAGGCTGGCGCCGATATTGCCCACCCCGGTAAAGCGCAGGCTGTCTGCCGTGGCATCGTACTGCGCCACGGCCACGGCTGCGCCGCGGGTGCCGTTCATGCCGATATGCAGGTCGTTGAACAGCTCGCCTGCGTCGAAGAAGGCGTCTTGGGCAAACACCGCTTCGCCGGCCTGCGCCGCGCGTTCGGCTTCGCTGCCATGGCCCAGGCCGTCGGCTACCATCACGCTGAACCGGCCGGGTTCGATCACCAGGTGCCAGGCATCGCCGCAGGCCGGGTCGTCGTGCAGGGAATGCTGGCTGACGCCGTAGCGCATATCTTTGCTGGCCGATGCCCGTGGATACAGGCGCGCCAGCATCGCCGTTCCGCGCTGATCGGCGTACACGTCGAACACCTGGGCCACACGCGAAATGGCGCCCATGCCGATGCCCTGGGTGCCGCCGGTGGAAAAGCCGTCCACCAGGCAACTGTCCAGGTCAAAGCCCTGGCCACGGTCCACGGCGATCAGCTCCACGCCCTGGTTACCCGTGAGGCGCAGATGCAATTGGCCATGGGCGGCATGCTTGAGGATATTGCTGGCCAGCTCGGTGGCCACCAGTGCCACGCGGCCGGCATCGGTCTCGTCGAAACCCGATTGTTCGGCCAACTGTTGCGCGGTGCGTCGGGCATGGCCGATCTGGCTGACATCCTCGATCAACAACACCTGGGTCAGGGCACTGGGAATATTCAGGCCCATCGGGTAATCGTCACGCGGGTGCCCTGGCCGGGTGCGGTGTCCAGTTCAAACTCGTCCACCAACCGCTTGGCGCCGGTCAGGCCCAGGCCCAGGCCGCTGCCGGAGGTCCAGCCGTCGGTCATCGCCAACTTGAGGTCGGGGATGCCCGGCCCTTCGTCGCGAAAGGTCAGGCGCAGGCCTGGGCGGTGGTCTTTTTCGACCACGGCCCAATCCATATGGCCGCCGCCGCCGTACACCACGGTGTTGCGCGCCAGCTCACTGACGGCGGTGACCAGCTTGGTCAGGTCGATCAGGCGCATGCCGCATTCCTGGGCCAGCTTGCGCACCAATTGTCGGGCCAGCACTACGTCCTGTTCGATGAGCACCGGGTGAGTGCCACTGCTGGCCTGGGTCATGAGTGATCTACCCGGTCACGCAGCAACTTCATGCCGCGCTCGACGTTCAACGCGGTGGCCACGCCCGGCAGGGTCATGCCCAGTTCCACCAGCGTGATCGCCACGGCCGGCTGCATGCCTACCAGCACGGTCTGGGCATCCATGATGCGCGACAGGCCGGAAATGGTGCCGATCATGCGGCCGATAAACGAGTCGACCATGTCCAGCGCCGAAATGTCGATCAGCACGCCCCGGGCCGATGTACGGCTGATGCGCTCGGACAGGTCGTCCTGCAGCGTCAGCGCGAGCTGGTCATGCATGTCGACCTGGATCGTCACGAGCAGGAATTCGCCCATCTGCAAAATAGGGATACGTTCCATGCTTAAACAGCCTTGCTGATGGTGACGCCCAGGCGTTTCAGGGCCAGCGCCAAGGCATCCGCCAGGTTGGCCTTGGTCACCACGCCTTGCAGGTCGAGGCCCAGGTGCACGATGGTCTGGGCGATCTGCGGACGCACGCCGCTGATGATGCAGTCGGCCCCCATGAGGCGGATGGCCGTAACGGTTTTCAACAGGTGCTGGGCTACCAGGGTGTCCACGGTGGGTACGCCGGTGATGTCGATGATGGCGATTTCCGAGCCGGTGTCGACGATGCGCTGCAGCAGGGACTCCATGACCACCTGGGTGCGTTGCGAATCCAGGGTGCCGATCATCGGCAGGGCCAGCACGCCGTCCCACAGCTTGACCACCGGGGTGGACAGTTCCAGCAATTCTTCCTGCTGGCGCTTGATCACCGACTCACGGGATTTCTGGAACGTACGGATGGTGTGCATGCCCAGCGCGTCAAGCAGCTCGGAGATTTCCCACAGTTGTTCGGCCAGTTGCGTCGGTTGTTCGGCGTACTCCCGTTGCAGCAGGGCGAACAGCGGGCCCTTGAGGGCAAAGATAAAGCTGGCGGTCTGTTGCGAGTCCTGGCCGACCAGGGCGCGGCTGTGGGAGAGCTTTTCCAGGAATACCCGGGTTTCTGCCCAGTTTTCATGGTTGACCGGCTGGGAACCGCCTTGCTGCAGCGCCGCGATGAGCAGGTTGAGGAAGTCGTTGGCCTGCTGCCGGGTGTCTTCGGCCTTGACGTTACGCGTGGCCCCCGAAGCTTCAAGGCTGGCAACCCATTCGGTCAGCAGGGTCGGGCGATGGGTGTGCAGTGCCTGGATGGTGTGAGCTTGCAGAGTTGCCACGGGAAACCTCCTTGAATGCCTTGTTGAGTGGCATGCAATTTATACTAAATTGAAGTGCTTTGAATTGTTTCGAAGGTTTTCGTTCATTTGCCTCAAGCCCTGTGGACCGGGCGCTTCAGACTGGTGGAGGCGGGATGGGGGGCCATGCTGCCGTCGATCGCGATACTGGCGTCGGAGCAGCCCATTTGGCTGAGTGTGCGGTGGGTGGAACCGCAGGTGATGGGTAATGTGGGCTTGATCAAACGCCGCGGACGGAGCTGGCCGCCGGCGGCGCTGGAATTGGAGCGGTTGGTGCGCGAGATGCCGTTTCGGTCAGTGTGCCACCGAGTCCAGGCCGGTGGATTGCACCACCGGTTGTGCCTGGGGCGACGCGAGGAATTGCAACAAGGCCTTGGCCTGTGCAGGGTGTTCGGCATTGACCGGAATGCCCGCCGCAAAGCGCGTCACCGATTGCACGTCTTCCGGGATCTTGCCGACGTACGTCACACCCGGCACCGGCAATAACTCCGCCACCTGCTGCAAGCCCACCTCGTAATCGCCCTTGGCGACCTGTTCGGCCACCGGGAGGCGTTCGATCATGGTGCCTTTGGCGGGCATGCCGAGCTTCTTGAACAGCTCTTTCTCGACATACACACCGCTGGCGCTGTCCGAATACGCCACGGACTTGGCCTTGCTCAGTACGGCCTTGAGTTCGGCATCGGTGCCGATCGCGGGTTTGGTCGCACCTGCCTTCACCACCAGGCCGATGCGCGAATCCGCCAGTTCCACGCGGGACGCCGGGTCGACCTTGCCTTGTTTGATCAAGTCATCCAGGGCATAGCCGACCATGATCACCACGTCGGCATGTTCACCACGGGCCAGGCGGTTGGGAATCGCTTCCGGCGCCTTGCCCATGGACGGGCCGAGGACGGTATCGAGGGTGTCGCCGCTGTGCTGGGCGTATTGCGGGCCCAGCAGTTTATAGGCGGCGGTGAAGCCACCGGAGGTCATCACCTTGAGTTCCTCGGCCTGGGCCGTCAGCGCCAGGGCACCGAGGGCCAGGGCCGCCAGGGTCTTGAACAGAGACTTCATCACGCCGCCCCCTGCATCACCTGCCCGCGTGCGTTGGCGCGACGATACAGCGCCAGGGTCGAACACAGCGCGCACAACGCAGCGAACATCATCCAATAGGCCGGCGAGGCCTTGTCTTCAGTGATGTGAATAAACCAGGTGGAGATCGCCGGGGTAAACCCACCGAAGATCGCGGTCGCCAGGCTGTAGGCCAGGGAGAAGCCCGCCACGCGCACTTCCACCGGCATGATTTCCGTGAGGGCGGGGATCATCGCGCCGTTGTACATGCCGTACAGGAACGAGAACCACAGCAGCGTCTCCAGCATATGGGCGAAGCTCGGTGCATTCACCACGTAGGACAGCGCTGGATAAGCCGTGAGTACCGTCAACGCGGTCATGGCGATCAGCACCGGCTTGCGGCCGAAGCGGTCGCTCAGGGTGCCGCCGATCGGCAGCCAGACAAAGTTCGACACCGCCACCAGCAAGGTCACCAGCAGCGCGTCGGAGGTGCTCAGTTGCAGCACGGTCTTGCCGAAGGTCGGCGCGTACACGGTGATCAGGTAGAACGCGGTGGTGGTCATGGCCACCATCAGCATGCCGCCGATGACCACGGTCCAGTTTTTCACCAGTGTGGCCAGCACCTCGCGCATGGTCGGGCGATGCTTGCGGTTGGCGAATTCTTCGGTTTCCTGCAGGTTGCGACGCAACACAAAGATAAAGGGGATGATCACGCAACCGATGGCGAACGGAATGCGCCAGCCCCAATCGGCAACCACCGCCGGTTCCATCCACACGTTCAAGCCATAGCCCAGGGCGGCGGCGACCACGATGGAGATCTGTTGGCTGCCCGATTGCCAACTGGTGTAGAACCCCTTGCGGCCTGGGGTGGCCATTTCAGACAGGTACACCGACACACCGCCCAGCTCCGCACCGGCCGAAAAGCCTTGCAGCAAGCGGCCCACCAGCACCAGCAGCGGGGCCCACAGGCCAATGGTGTGATAGCCCGGCACCAGCACGATCAACAGCGTGCCGCTGGCCATGATCGACAAGGTCACGATCAACCCTTTGCGGCGACCGACGTCATCGATATAAGCGCCGAGGATGATGGCGCCCAGTGGGCGCATCAGGAAGCCCGCGCCGAACACGGCGAAGGTCATCATTAATGACGCAAATTCATTGGCGGCAGGGAAGAACGCGGCAGCGATGTAGGTGGCGTAGAAGCCGAACAGAAAGAAGTCGAATTGTTCAAGGAAGTTGCCCGAAGTAACGCGGAATACCGCACCTACTTTCGAACGGGCAGAATCGGGCCGGGAAGGGCTAGTCATGGGTTTGTGTCTCCAGCGTTCTTTTTAAATGCTTGTTTCGCGTAAGACCGAGGATAGTGGCTGACACATTTAGAAATGAAAAGTGAAAAATATGGATTGATTAATGTCTGTTGGTTATGAATTTGCGTGTCTGTCAAAGATCCCGCTCTGTTCTATGCTGGAAGGTATGACCCATTCTTACGGAGGGGAGATGGCTATGGGCAATGAACCGAAGCGCCAAGATGAGCCGGAGCATGAGCAACCCCGGCGACATGAAGAGGAAAAACCCCAGACCTGGAAGCACCCGGACGACGGCACTGAGCTGTCCGAGCGGGATCAGGAGCGTCCGCTCAAGCCCTGATCAATGTTCGGCCGGAGCCAAAAAGCACCCTTGACGGGCCATGAACTGCCTCCACGAAGGGCTCTCCGTGGGGTCGGGTGTTACCTGGGTCGGGGTTTCGAATTCCGCCAGCGCGGCGCCGGTATCGGCATTGATCACCTTAACGCGACACCACCCACTGTCGGCGTCGGCAATCCCGCCTTTGAGCAGGTAGCGTCCCTGGGCGGCGAACTGGGTGTTGAACTCAATCACACAGCGCCGGCCGGCGCTCGCCAGGCCCGACACGATCAAGTGCAGCGGTTGGTCGGCGGCGATGTCCACGTAACCGTCGGGGCGCGAAGTGCTGCTGTGCACCGCAAACAGTGCGGTTTCCTTACTCGGCGTTCCCACCCTGCCTTGCAGGCATTCATGATCCGTCGAAACGCTGACAGACAGCCATTCGTTGTAGCTGGCGTGGGTGCTCAACTCACTTTTGAGCTGCGCGCGCGGGCCTTCGAGCGGTGCCTTGTAGGGCGTCATGGCGGTACATCCGGCCAGTAACAGCGGTAGTGCGATGTTGCGGCTGTTTATCAAGGCAATAGCATCCAGTTCAAAGAAGGGGCGTTATGAAACCAGCAACGAAACAGGAAAACCCGAGGCCAGCACCAGGTACGCCACCACTGCTGCCAGGCACAGGCCGACGAACACCCGCAACAAGGTGCGGGCGGTGGGGCGGGTGACAAAGCGGATAAGCCAGAGGCAGAGTCCGGCCACCAGAATGGCCAGGCCAAAAATGACCAGCACGGTAGTGTTCCTGCGACGTTCGAGCGCTGTTTATAGTCCCAAAGCCGGGTGATGAACAGTGTGCACATAGACGCGGCCGGCCCGGCTTTCTAAACTGCGGCTTGTCTTGGGCTAGGGGCAGGCGCCGATGAATCGCAATGAATTACGCAAGGCCGACATCAACCTGATGGTGGTCTTCGAAGCACTGATGCTCGAGCGCAATGTGACGCGGGTGGCCGAGAAGCTGTTTCTCGGCCAGCCGACCATCAGTTCGGCCCTCAACCGTCTGCGCACCCTGTTCAACGACCCGCTGTTCATTCGCGTCGGCCATCGCATGGAACCTACCGCGCGCGCCGAGGAAATCATCCAGCACCTGTCGCCCGCCCTGGACTCACTGTCGTCGGCCTTGAGCCTGACCCACGATTTCGACCCATCCATCAGCACCATGACCTTTCGCATCGGCCTGTCCGACGACGTCGAGTTCGGCCTGTTGCCACCGTTGTTGCGCGCCTTGCGCCAGGAAGCGCCGCAGGTGGTGTTCGTGGTGCAGCACGTGGACTATTGGCGGATTCCCGATCTGCTGGCGTCCGGCCATATTACCGTCGGCATCACCCAGACCCGTGGCCTGCCGGCGAATGCCAAGCGCAAGCTGCTGCGCCACATTCGTCCGCGACTGCTGCGCGCCGATGCCTCGGACACCCCGCTGACCCTCGATGAATATTGCTCGCGCCCCCATGTGCTGGTGTCCCACACCGCCAACGTGTCCGGGTTTGCCGATGAGTGGCTGGCGGAAATCGGCCGCAAGCGCCATGTGGTGTTGTCGGTGCCGCAATACAGCGCATTGCCCGCGCTGCTGGCCGGGACCGACTTGATCGCCAGCCTGCCGGACTACACCGCCGAGGCCATGGCGGTGTCGGGCAACCTGTTCTGCGAGCCGTTTCCGTTCGAGACGCCGACTCTGGATTTGTCCATGGTCTGGCTCAGTCATGTGGACACCGACCCGGCCGAACGCTGGGTGCGTTCGCGGCTGGAAGCGTTCATGAGCGATCGAGGTCAGGCGAACAAGGCCTGAGGCTTTTATCCGTGCTATATCTACAGACTTTCCTACGAATGACTCGGAGTCATCCATGCCACACCTGCACTTGGAATACACCGCCAACCTGACAAACCTGGCCGTCGAGAAAACCCTGTTGCGGCTCAACAATGTGCTGATGGCGTCCGGGCAGTTCGGTTCCGAGTTCGATATCAAAAGCCGCGCCGTGAAGCTCGAGAGTTTTCAGGTCGGCACCTCCCTCAACCCACGCGCTTTCATCGCGGTGAAGCTGTCACTGCTCAGCGGGCGGTCGCCGCAGGTCAAGCAGCAATTGTCGCAAAGCCTGCTGGCAGCGTTGCAGGATCTGGGCGACTGGCCGACGGATCTGCAGGTTCAACTCAGTGTCCAGCTGGTCGACATGGATCGCGATTCCTACAGCAAAGTCGCCATCGGCTAACCCTCGCCACAGAAGTCAGAGTAATCCCTGATCCGCACACACCTTCACCACCTGTTCACGAAACCAGGTATTGGCACTGTCCTGTTCACTGCTTTCATTCCACTGCATATCCAGGGTGAACCCCGGCAACCCGTTGGGGGCCTCGCAGTGGCCGAACACCGTCGCCGGTGCCAGCAGTTTCTGCACGCGGCGCGGCAGGGTGACGATGAAGTCGGTGCCGGTGATCATCTTCAGCGCCGCGCTGTAGCTGTTGGCGCGGGCGATCACCTGGCGCTTGTGGGCCTGGCGCGCCAGCCAGCCGTCGATCATGTTGGTGTCGGACGTCCATGGCGTGGGGAACACGTGGCGCCGCTCGACGAATGATTGCAGGCTGAATGCCGGCTCGCGCGGTGCCGAGCGTTTATCGAAGACGCACACCAGATCGTCCTCCAGCAGCATCTGGGTCTTGAAGTCTTTATGGGCGCGGTGAAAGTGCGGTCCGAAGCAGATCACCAGGTCCAGGCGGCCCTCGCGCAGGTCGTCGGCGGGGATGTCGGCTTCCAGTTTCTGCACATTGACGATCACCGGCAGGTCGGCGCGGTCGAAATGCTTCAACAGGCGCGGCAGGATCAGTTGTTCGAAGTACTCCGGCGCGCAGACATTGAAGGTCACGGCCTTCTGGGTCGGGTCGAAGGCCTGGCCACCGGCGTGGCACAGGTTGATGCTTTCGAGGATCTTCTGCACATGGGCGTACATGGTAGTAGCCTTGTACGTAGGCCGCATGCCCGCCCGCGTGTTGATAAACAGTTCGTCTTCAAAACTGGTCCGCAGTTTCTTCAGGCTGTAGCTCACGGTGGACTGGCTGACGAACAGCGTTTCTGACACGTCGGTAACGCTGCTCTGGTCATAGACGGCGATAAACACCATCAAGTCCTGCATATCGAGTTTTCTGAGCAAGTTACTGTTTAACATCGGTTTCGTCCGTAAACCCCATGTACCGAAGTCAGTACAAGACAGCGCGAAAGCTTAACGGAACGGCCGTACCAATAGAAAGCTCTGTAGGGCGTTTCTATGTTTGTCGTGAGACAAATACTGTTTACAACACGACGTCAGCGAATGTGTTCTGCGTAATGCCTTGGGTTGAAGCGCGTGACGATCAGCAGCATCACCACGACCACCGCCGTCAACGACCACCAGGCCCATTCGAAGCTGCCCAGCTGGTCGCGGATCATCCCGGCGATCAGCGGCGACAGGCCGGCAATCAGGTAGCCGATGCCCTGCACGAATGCGGTAAGGCCCCCTGCGCGGCGCGGGTTGTCGAGGTGGTCGAGGGACAGGATCAGGCTCATCGGGAACAACCCGCCGATACCCAGGCCCAGCAGGCACGGCCACAGCAGACTGAGGTGTTGCGGGCTGAGGATCAGGCCGCAGAACCCCAGGATGATCAGCCCCAGCAACACCGCCACCACCCCGCGTTTATCCCGGCGGCGGTTGGCGATGGCCGGCGTCACCAGGCCGGACACCACCTCCATCGCGGTCAGGAATCCCAGCAACAAACCGGCATTCTGTTCGCTCCAGCCTTGCTCAACGTAGTACGGCGCCAGCCACGCCAGCACGCAGGTGTAGGACGCCGTACCGAGGCCGAAAAAGATCGCCAGCAACCAGGCGCGGCCGTTGCCGAAAAACGATTCCTGAGGGCCAGCGGCGGCTTGGGGCAACGGTGGCAACACCGAGCGCTGGGCGTACCAGAACACCAGGGCCAGCAGC
Source organism: Pseudomonas sp. LAMO17WK12:I1 (assembly GCF_900177315.1). Classification (NCBI taxonomy): domain Bacteria; kingdom Pseudomonadati; phylum Pseudomonadota; class Gammaproteobacteria; order Pseudomonadales; family Pseudomonadaceae; genus Pseudomonas; species Pseudomonas sp. LAMO17WK12:I1. The sequence goes on from NZ_FWZV01000004.1 coordinate 324,523, forward strand.
GCCAGAAACCCCCAGATCGCCAGGCCGATGCGCCAACTGCCGGTCTGCACCTGCACGAAGGGGGAGAACGCTGCCGCCAGCGCCGCGCCGCCCATGATGGCGGTGACGTAGAGGCCCATGAACAGCGACACGTTGTCGCTGAACCGCGACTTGATCAGGGCCGGCATCAACGCCTGGATCATGGCGATGCCCACACCGGCGGCAATGGCGCTGACGATCAATTCCAGGGCCGAATCCAGGAACAGCCGCGACAACGTCGCCACGCCAATCACCAGCAGTGACAGCACAATGCTGCGGTGCTCGCCAACGCGCTTGGCCAGGCCCATGCCAAAGAACATCGCCAGGCCCATGGCCATGACCGGCAACATGGTCAGCAACGCCGCGCTGCTGAAACTCAACGGCACCTCGCCGCGAATCGACGACAACAACGGCCCCACGGCGGCCATCGACGGCCGCAGGTTAAGGGCGACCAGCACGACGCTGATCATCAGCCATACGGCGGTGGTGGGTTTTGCCTGAACGTTTTCCATGGGCCTGCCTTGAATGAACAAGGGTGAATCAGGCCACGCAGGGGGGAGGGGGGCAAATGAGAAAGTCGCAGGGACTATCTAAAAATTGCGGTTAACTGAAACACCGCAAGTCAAAGTGTGAGAGCGGGCAAGCCCGCTCACCACAGTTACAGTGTTCCTCCTTAACTGACTGGCATTAGGTGCAAGCTCCCTCCCATATTTGTTCTGCGTCGTCAGATAGACCGGATCACATGCTTGATCTCCTGAAACGCCGCCAGCCCCCACGGGCCCAGCTCACGGCCGATACTGCTCTGCTTGTAACCGCCCCATGCGGTCTGCGGGAAGATCACCTGCGGTGAGTTGATCCACACCAGCCCGGCCTGCAAGGCATTCGCCACGCGCTCGGTGGTCTCGACGCTACGGCTGACCACGCTGGCCACCAGGCCGAAATCGCTGTCGTTGGCCAGGGCAATGGCCTCTTCCTCAGTGGCAAAAGCTCGTACACACAGCACCGGGCCGAAGATTTCTTCGTTCCACAATGCACTGTCCAGTGGCACGTCGGTAAACACCGTCGGGCGAATGAAGTAGCCCTTCGCCAGGTTCGCCGGGCGTTCGCCGCCACACACCAATCGTGCGCCAGCCTCGACGCCCCGTTGGATATGCCCCAGCACCCGCTGATACTGCACGCGGTTGATCAGCGCGCCCATTCCCACGTCGTCGGCAAATGGGTCGGCGACGCGAATCCCTTCAGCCCGTGCCTGCAAGCGTTGCAGGAATTCATCCGCCAGGCTGTCGGCCACCAGCACGCGGCTGGTGGCGGAACACATTTGCCCGGCGTTGAAAAAACCACCGCCACACGCCAGTTCCACCGCCAGGTCGAGGTCGGCATCCGCCAGTACCAGCAGCGAAGATTTACCACCCAATTCCAGGCTTACGCCCTTGATGGTTTCCGCTGCGCGTTGCATCACCTGCACGCCCACGGCGTTGCTGCCGGTGAAGGAAATCTTCGCCACGCGACGGTCTGCGGCCAACGGTGCGCCAACGGCCAAGCCGGTGCCGCAGACCAGGTTGAACACCCCCGCCGGGCAGCCCGCGTCAGCGATGATTTGCGCCAACTGCAACTCCGCCAATGGCGTTACTTCCGAGGGCTTGAGCACCACGCAGCAACCGGCGGCAAGGGCCGGGGCGAGTTTCCAGGCGGTGGTGACCATCGGGAAATTCCACGGCACGATCAGCCCCACCACGCCGCACGGCTCACGGCGCAGGCGCGCGCTGAAGTCATCGCTGGGCAGCGCCACCGGGCGGTCCTGGCCGGCGTCCATGTCGTCGGCGATACCGGCGTAGTACTCGAACGTGGCGATCACGTCGTCCACATCGATGCCGGCTTCGAACAGTGGCTTGCCGTTGTTGCTCGATTGCAGGTGCATCAGCTGTTCGCGCTGCGCGCTGACGCCTTGGGCAATTTTGCGCAGCAGGCTGGCGCGATCACGGCCGCTACTTTTCGACCAGTCGATAAAGGCCGCGCTGGCTGCATCCACGGCCTGGGTCACGGCCTGCCCATCGCCGACGCTGACCCGGGCCAGGGTCGCCTCGGTGGCCGGGTTGATCACCTCCAGCACGTCATGGCCGGCACGCCATGCACCGTCGATATACACACCGTTCACTACTGCGCTCATACCGCTGTCTCCTTCATCCATAGGTCCTGGTCGATCTCAATCAGCGTCGGCCCCGGGCGATCGGCGGCGGCGCGCAAGGCGTTGCGCAGCTGTGCAACGCTGTGAGCGCTGTCGGCAGCACTGCCGAGGGCCTTGGCCACGCCGATAAAATCCGGGGTGTAGATGTCTACGCCGACCGGTTCGATGGCGCGGTTGAGCATGTATTTCTTGATCTCTTCATAACCCTGGTTATTCCACAGCAGCACGATGATCGGCGTGCGCGCTTCCACTGCGCTGGCCAGTTCCGGCAGGGTGAATTGCAGCCCGCCGTCACCGATCAAACACACCACCGGTTGCCCATCGCCACGGCCCAACCAGGCGCCGATGGCGGCCGGCAGGGCGTAGCCCAAGGTGCCGTAGCCGGTGGAGGAATTGAACCAGCGGCGCGGGTGGTCGAGGTTCAGGGTCAGGTTGCCGCTGTACACCGGTTGGGTCGAGTCGCCCACCAGCACGGCGCCCGGCAGTGCTTCCAGCACCGTATTGAGGAACAGGGTTTGCGCGCGGGTGGCGGCGTCCCAGGTGGGGACCAGTTCGGCCCACAACCGGGCGACGCGCTGAGCGCCCCAGTCGGTGTGGCGAGGGGCCAGCGGCGTGCGGTTCAATTCCGTCAGCAAGGCATCGGCGGCGATCTGCGCATCGGCCACCAGTGCGAGGTGCGGCGGGTAATTGCGCACGGTCTGGTCGGGGTCGATATCGATGCGCAGCAGCGCGCCGGGTATCTCGAAGCCACCGGCGAAGGTCACGTCGTAGTCGGTCTCGGCCAGCTCGGTGCCGATGGCCAGCACCACATCGGCCTCGGCCACCAGCGCGCGGGTAGCGACCAGGGACTGGGTGGAGCCGATCAGCAGCGGATGCTCGGAAGGCAGCATGCCCTTCGCATTGATGGTCAGGGCCACCGGCGCGCCGAGGGTTTCGGCCAGGCGAGTCAATTCGGCGGCCGCCTCAATCGCGCCGCCACCGGCCAGGATCAGCGGACGTTTGGCGGCGGCGAGCAACTGGCTCATCTGCCTGACCGCCGCCGGTGCCGCACCGGCACGGGCGATGCTGACCGGTTGACTGCCCAGCAGTGCATCGGCGTTTTCCACCAGCACATCCAACGGAATCTCGATATGCACCGGGCGCGGCCTGCCGGCCTGGAACAACGCAAACGCCCGCGCCAGCACCGCGGGCAGCTCCGCTGCCGACATCAAGGTATGGGAGAACGCCGCCACCCCGGCCATCATCGCGCCCTGGTTCGGCAGCTCATGCAGCTTGCCGCGCCCACCACCCAATTGGCTGCGCGATTGCACGCTGGAAATCACCAGCATCGGGATCGAGTCGGCGTAGGCCTGGCCCATGGCGGTGGTGATATTGGTCATGCCCGGGCCGGTGATGATGAAACATACGCCCGGCTTGCCACGGGTGCGCGCGTAGCCGTCGGCCATAAAGCCGGCGCCCTGTTCGTGGCGCGGGGTGACGTGGCGGATGCTCGAGCGGGCCAGGCCGCGATACAGCTCCACGGTGTGCACGCCGGGGATACCAAACACCTGGTCCACGCCGTAGCGTTCCAGGAGGTTGACCAATACTTCGCCGCAGGTCGCCATAGGTGTCGCTCTTGTTATGGAATCGTGGCGGTATTGGACCGGTTGGCCCGTAGCGGCAACAATCGATAAAAAGTCATACTAGCCATGTCCTCACGTCATGGCTGCGCCCATATGAAACGCCTTCCGCCCCTGCCCGCGCTGCATACCTTCTGGGTCACGGCCCAGTGCTGCAACTTCACCCGCGCCGCCGAGCAACTGCACATCACCCAAGGCGCGGTGAGCCGGCAGATCGCCGGCCTGGAGAGCCATTTGGGCTACGCCTTGTTCCAGCGCCAGGCACGGGGGTTGAGCCTGACCGAAGAAGGTCGCGAGTGGTCGCAACGGGTGCAGCAGGTGTTTGGCCTGCTCGGTGACGCGCTGGAACAGATCGGCAATCGCCGCCAGACCCTGCAAATCAAGGCCTCCACCTGTGTCATGCGCTGGTTGTTGCCGCGTCTGATGCAATGGCAGCGGGAGCGCCCGGACGTGCCGGTGGAACTCACCACCACCGTGGCCTACAGCGTGGATTTTCGTCGCGAGCAATTCGACGCGGCGGTGATCTATGCGCCCATCGCCGAGCAATCGGCCGAGGCGCGGCACTTGTTCGATGAGCAACTCACCCCGGTCTGCGCCCCCGCGCTGCTCGCCGGTTTGCACACCCCGGCGGACTTGCAGCAACAGGTGCTGTTGCACCCCACCCGGGACGAGCGCGATTGGGCGCGGTGGCTCAAGGCGGCGGATACGCGGTTGAGCAACTTGAGCCAGGGGCATCATTTCGAAACGTTGGACTTGGCGATGAACGTGGCCTCCCAGGGCTCCGGGGTGGCGATGGGCGACAGTGCGTTGATGGGCGAGGATCTCAAGGCGGGGCGCTTGGCGATGCCGTTTGAACTGCGCGTGCCGACGGGGAAGGGGTACTACCTGGTGTATCCGCCGGGGACGGTGCCGTCGGCAGGGCTTGAAGCGTTGATGGACTGGTTGGTGAGCCAGGCACGACAGTCGTAGGCGCTGGAGGTCCAAATGTGGGAGGGGGCAAGCCCCCTCCCACAGGTGTCAGTAGCCGACGGTGAAGCGCTGGCGCGAGTGCTTCGGTGCTTCCACTTCATCGAGCATGGCGATGGCGTAGTCGGCAAAGCTGATTGAGCTGGTACCGTCACTGCTCACCAGTAAATCATCCTGGCCCAGGCGGAATTTACCGGTGCGTTCGGTGCCATCGAACAAGGCCGACGGCGACAGGAACGTCCAATCCAGGTCCTTTTCCTGACGCAGCACGTCAAGAAACTCGGCGCCTGCACTGGCTTCGGCCTTGTATTCGGCAGGGAAGCCCGCGCTGTCGATCACCCGCTCGCCACCGGGCAGCAGCAACGAACCGGCGCCACCCACCACCAGCAGGCGTTTCACCCCGGCTTTTTTCACCGGGCCGATCACAGCGCTGGCGGGCAGCGTGGCGAAATGTGCCGCGCTGATCACCACATCGCTGCCGCTGATGGCTTGTTCCAGGGCATTGGCATCCAGTGCATCAACCTGCTTGACGGTGACGCCGGGGCGTACGGCCAGCTTGTCGGTGTTACGCGCGATAGCCACCACGCTATGCCCACGACGCAGGGCTTCTTCCAGCAATTGGCTGCCGGCACGGCCGGTGGCCCCAATGATTGCGATCTTGCTCATGATGTTCTCCAGTACGGTCAGGGTTTAAAGCCATTCACCACTTCATTTCGCCCTTGGCGACTTTGGCGCTGAGTTCCAGCGAGCTTTCGTCGGCGAGGGTGGGGTAGCGCTTTTTCATGGCCGCGATCAGGGCGGCGGCGTCCTTGGCCTTGGCGGTTTCTACGTCGAAGGCCTTGATGTAGTCGGCAGTAAAGGCCACGGATTGCGGCGATGGCGTGCCCAGGTAGTGGCCCGGAATCACCGTGCGAGGTTTCAGCTGTTCGATGCGTTGCAGGGTCGCAAGCCAGTCTTTATGGGATTGCGCGCTTTGGGTGTCGGCCATCCACAGGTGAATGTTTTGCGCGACCACCACGCCCCCGACCACGGCCTTGATCGACGGGATCCACACGAAGCTGCGGTCCGGCTGCGGGCCATCCAGGCCGATCACCTCCAGTTGCTGCCCTTCAAGGGTCAGGCTGTGGCCTTGCAGCACCTGGGGCACGATGGTTTTGCCCGGTTTGTCGGCACCCATTTTCGGGCCCCAGAACTCAAGTTTGCCGGCCACGGTGGCGTTGATATGGTCGACCACCGGTTGCGGTGCCAGGACCTTGGCGTCGGGGTACGCGGCCGTCAGGGTGTCGAGGCCGAAGTAGTAATCCGGGTCGCCGTGGCTGATGTAGATGGTGGTCAGGTGTTTGCCGCTGGCGCGGATCTTCTGCACCAGTTGCTCGGCCTGGCCTTTGCCGAATTGTGCGTCCACGAGGATCGCGTCTTTGGCGCCGCTGACCAGCACCGAGCTGACCGGGAAGATCGCCGCCTCGCCTGGGTTGTAGACATCCAGGGTCAGGTCGGCCGCCGCTGCATGGCCGGCAAACGCCAAGGTAGCGGTGAAGGTCAAGCGCTTGAGGGTTGAGAACATCGGGCAGCTCCAGCAGTGGATTCAAAGGATGCACAGAGCTTAGTTGCACTAAACCGAACTAAAAATGCGATGCTGGGACATAGTTTGTTTCTGAAATCGGGCAAATCATGGATCGTCTTCAAGCAATGCGCGTGTTTGTCACGGTGGTGGACCTGGGCAGCCAGTCCGCCGCCGCCGATCATCTGGACCTGTCGCGCCCGGTGGTGTCGCGTTACCTGGCCGAGTTGGAAGACTGGGTCGGCGCGCGCCTGTTGCACCGCACCACCCGCAAACTCAGCCTTACGGCGGCCGGTGGCGAAACCCTGCCACGCTGTCGGCAACTCCTGGAGTTGTGCGGCGATATGCAGGCCGCCGTCAGTGAGCCTGATAATGCGCCCCGTGGCCTGTTGCGCCTGAGTGTCAGCACCTCGTTCGGCCAGGCGCAATTGGCCGAGGCCATTGCCGAGTACGTCAAGCGCTACCCCTTGGTGACCATTGACCTGCAAATGCTCGACCGCACGGTGAACCTGGTGGATGAGCGCATCGACCTGGCCATCCGCACCAGCAACGACCTGGACCCCAACCTGATCGCCCGGCGCCTGACGGTCTGTCGCTCCGTGGTGTGCGCAACCCCGGCCTACCTGTTGGAGCACCCGGCGCCGCAGAAAGTCGAGGACCTGGCCCGGCACAACTGTCTGACCCATTCGTACTTCGGCAAAAGCCTGTGGCATTTCGAGGAGCACGGCGAGCACGTGTCGGTGCCGGTGCACGGCAATATCACCGCTAACGAAGCCAGTACGTTGTTACGCGTGACGCTGGCCGGCGCGGGTGTGGCGATGCTGCCCAGCTACCAGGCCGGCGATCACATTCGCCGTGGTGAACTGGTACGTCTGCTACCCGAGGCCGAACCCCGGCAGATGAACATCTACGCGGTCTATGCGTCGCGCAAACACATGCCATCGGCGTTGCGCAGCCTGCTGGATTTCCTGGTGGTGAGGTTCCCCGAGCAGCCGGTGTGGGATAGGGGGCTCTAAGGCGACATAACCCTGTTGAATGTCGCCCGATAATGGCAACTCGCCCTGGTTGACCTATGCTTTAAACAGCACCCTGTAGATCCGCTCAGAGGTCTGTGCCATGAGCATTAAAACCCGCAAATACCTGATGATTTTCTTCCTCTGCGCCCTGGCGACCGGGCTGTATGGCACCGCCGCCTACCGCGTGGAGCAGACCCGGATGCAGCCGACCTTTGCGATCAGCTGCCATCAGGACCAATGCGTTCCCCACACCGGCAGTTTCAGTGCACTCAGGTAGGCGGCTGTTCGGCCTTGAGTTGCTCGCGAAACGCCTTGGGTGAGAACCCGACCCGTCGGCGGAACAGCCGAGAGAAGTTGGTCGGGTCGGAAAAACCCAGTACTTCCGACATTTCATTGATGGTCATGCTGGTGTAGGTCAGCAGGCGCTTGGCTTCGAGTAATTGACGGTCATGCATGATCTGCAAGGCAGGCTGCCCGCCCAGTTCCCGACACGTCCCATTCAGGTGTGAGACCGAGATACCCAGTTTGTGGGCCAGATCCTCAATCTTCGGGTGTTCCCGATAGTGCTGTTCAACCAATTGCGTAAAGCGCCGGAAATACTCGCGGCCCCTTGGCGCGCGCGGGTGGCGACGCTGGATGGCCTGGCGGCTGATCCACACCAGCAGCACACTGACCAGCGCATGCATCAGCATGTCCCGGGCCGGTTGGTCGTCGGCGTATTCGTCCTGCAGGCGGGCGAACTGGCTGTTGAGGTAATCACTGTCCTTGCCCGCCGGGTAGCTGCCCAGGGTCTGCAAACCGCCTGCCGTTGCGCCCAGTTGGGCTTGCAAGTGGCTGACCAGCGGTGCCGCCAGGGTGACTACATAGCCTTCCACATCTTCGGCAAAGCGAAACCCATGCACGCACAACGGCGGCAATACCTGCAGCGTGGCTTCTTTGAGGGTGGTGCGCAGGCCTTCGATTTCCAACTCGGCCTGGCCTTTGTGCACGTACAGCAATTGGCACAGATCCGCGTGCCGGTGGGGCTGGATTTCCCACTGGTATTCCCGACTGCGCCGGGAAATGGTTTCGCAGTGCAACAAATCGGGGGTCGGCCATTGCTGGCTTTCTCCGTAAAGCTTGAAGACCGGAATCGCGGTGTTGGTCATGGTTTCAATCCGATACTCAGGACAGTGGTGCGGTAATCGCCCAAATTGGCAAAAAGCGCAGGTTTTGTCGCAGTTTTCACCTTCTTATACTGCGCACTCAAGTGAAAACTGTCAGCCACAAGATCAATGACAACTCTTTCACTCGATCCGTTCGGGTGGAACTTGCGGGCGATAAAAATAATGAAAACCCTGAAAACCCAAGTCGCCATTATCGGCGCCGGTCCCTCCGGACTCTTGCTCGGCCAGCTGTTGCACAACGCCGGTATCCAGACCCTGATCCTGGAGCGCCAGAGTGCCGACTACGTACAAGGCCGCATCCGCGCCGGGGTGCTGGAACAAGGCATGGTCAACCTGCTGCGCGAGGCGGGCGTGAGCCAGCGCATGGATGCCGAAGGCCTGGTGCATGATGGCTTCGAGCTGGCGCTGGACGGCCAACTGACCCACATCGACCTCAAGGCGCTGACCGGCGGCCAATCGGTGATGATCTACGGCCAGACCGAAGTCACCCGCGACCTGATGGCCGCCCGCGCCGCCGCTGGCGCCACCACCCTGTATGAAGCGCGCGACGTGCAGCCCCATGATCTTAAAAGTGATCGACCCTGGCTGACTTTCGAGCATCAGGGCCAGGCGTTTCGCCTGGAGTGCGACTACATCGCCGGTTGTGATGGGTTCCACGGTGTGGCGCGCCAGTCGATCCCGGCTGAATCGCTGAAGGTGTTCGAGCGGGTCTACCCCTTCGGTTGGCTGGGTATCCTTGCCGACACCCCGCCGGTGCACGCGGAACTGGTGTACGCCAAGCACCCACGGGGCTTTGCGCTGTGCAGCATGCGTTCGCCGACGCGCAGCCGCTACTACCTGCAAGTGCCGGCCGAGGAACCCGTGGATGAATGGTCGGACGAACGTTTCTGGGCGGAACTGAAAACCCGCCTGCCCAGCGCCTTGGCTGAACAACTGGTCACCGGCCCCTCCATCGAAAAAAGCATCGCGCCCCTGCGCAGTTTTGTGGTGGAACCGATGCAGTACGGGCGCCTGTTCCTGCTCGGCGATGCGGCCCATATCGTGCCGCCCACCGGGGCCAAGGGCTTGAACCTGGCGGCCAGCGACGTGAGCACCTTGTTCCGGATTTTGCTCAAGGTGTATGGCGAGGGGCGCGTGGACTTGCTCGAACGCTATTCCGCCATCTGCCTGCGCCGGGTGTGGAAGGCCGAACGGTTTTCCTGGTGGATGACCTCGATGTTGCATCAATTCCCTGAGTCCGACGGATTCAGCCAGCGCATTGCCCAGAGCGAGCTGGAGTACTTCATCCACTCCGAAGCCGGGCGCCAGACCATTGCGGAAAATTACGTCGGACTTCCTTACGAGCCTATCGAATAGCCTGCTATCGTATCGAGCATTCCCGCGGGCCGCCTTTTCCCGCGGGCCTTGCTCGAAGGTTCTGCCGTGACTCAGCTCAATCAGCCCGCGCCACCGCTCCCCGCGGTGCGCAGTATTCTCGCCTCGTTGATGATGGCGATCTTCCTCGGTGCCCTGGACCAGACCATTGTCGCGGTGTCCATGCCCGCCATCTCCGCGCAATTCCACGACGTCAACCTGCTGGCCTGGGTCATCTCCGGTTATATGGTGGCGATGACGGTGGCGGTGCCGATCTACGGCAAGCTCGGCGACCTTTACGGGCGGCGGCCGATGATGCTGATCGGCATGGGCCTGTTCACCGTCGCTTCGTTGTTCTGCGGCATGGCCCAGAGTATGGAGCAACTGGTGCTGGCGCGGGTGCTGCAGGGCATCGGCGCCGGCGGGATGATCTCGGTGAGCCAGGCGATCATCGGCGACATCATCCCGCCCCGTGAGCGCGGGCGCTATCAGGGCTATTTCAGCAGTATGTACGCGGTGGCCAGCGTGGCCGGGCCGGTGTTGGGCGGCTACATGACCGAGTATTTATCCTGGCGTTGGGTGTTCCTGATCAACCTGCCGTTGGGCGCCGGTGCCTGGTACGTGGCCCATCGCACCCTGGTGGGGCTGCCGGCACCGCAACGCAAGCCGATCATCGATTACCTCGGCACCGTGCTGATGATCATCGGTCTCACCGCCTTGCTGTTGGGCATCACCGAAATCGGCCAGGGCCATCATTGGCGTGACAGCCAGGTGCTGGGGCTGCTGGCCTGTGCCCTGGTGGCATTGACCCTGTTCGTCTGGCACGAGCGCCGCGCCCGCGAGCCCTTGCTGCCGATGCACCTGTTTGCCAACCGCAGCGCGGTGCTGTGCTGGTGCACGATTTTCTTCACCAGCTTCCAGGCGATTTCCCTGACGGTGCTGATGCCCTTGCGCTTTCAGACAGTGACCGGCGGCGGTGCCGACAGCGCCGCCTTGCATTTGCTGCCCCTGGCGATGGGCCTGCCCATCGGCGCCTATTGCGCCGGGCGCATGACCTCGGTGACCGGGCGTTACAAACCGATGATCCTAAGCGGCGCGCTGTTGAGCCCGCTGGCGATCCTGGGCATGGCCTACAGTGCGCCCCAGGATATGCTGCTGACCGGCGTGTGCATGTTGCTGTGCGGGATCGCCGCCGGCATGCAGTTCCCCACCTCCCTCGTGGGGGCGCAGAACTCGGTGCAGCAACGGGACATCGGCGTTGCTACCAGCACCACCAACCTGTTCCGCTCCCTGGGCGGCGCGGTGGGGGTGGCGTGCATGTCGGCGTTGCTGCTGGCGTTGTTGCAGGACTCCAGCTTCGCCCACCTGGCCAGCGGTGCGCTGGTGGTCGAAGGCGGTTCCGGCAACGTGCTGCTCGACGGCCTGAACGCCGCGCCAGGCCCGGCGCAGGATGCCCTGCGCGGGGAGCTGGGGGTGACGTTCAGGCATTTGCTGCTGGTGAGTGCGGGGGTGTCGCTGCTGGGGTTGGCGGCGGCGATCGCGATGCCCAATCGCGTGCTGCGCGGGCGGGAAGACAAAACCCGCTGACTGACACAATAGAGATTTGATGTGAGAGGGGCTTACCCCCTCCCACATTTGAATGCATTCCAGTTCAGATCAGGGGCTGTAGTAACCCACCGCAACCATGAAATGCCCGGCCTTGCGCACATACGCATGCTTGTTCTCGACCTTATCCGTCACCGGGTTTTTCCAACGGTACTTGTATTCCCCCTGGTCCTGCTCGGCCATCAGCTTGAGGATCGGCTCGCCCACCGGCTTGCCGTCGGGGTCCTTGATCTTGCTGAAGTCGGTGTTGATCAGGCGCAGGTTGGTGCCATGGGCCACGTAGCGCTGGGTGTTCAAGTCCACGACAAACACATAGAGGTCATCCTGCAGGAAACCGCCCTGCAATGAGTTGATGGCCTTGAGTGTGCCGGCTTCATCCTTCAGCAATGCGTTCACCGCCTTGTTGCGCAGGGCCCGGGCCTGTTCCGGGGTGGCGCGGGGCAGGTAATAACCCACGGCCAGGATGCGCTCGCCGACGCGCTGGTAAAACACATGCTTGTGCTCGACCTTGCCGTCGTTCCAGTTCTGCCAGCGGTAGTCGGCCTGTTGGATACCCTGGCCTTCCGGCACCTTGAGCGCGTCCTTGAATGACTGGCGCAACTCTGGCCCGAGTACCTCGGACACATCCCGGCCGATCAAGGCGGAGGAGGGCCCGCCGCTGGCCAGCAGCACGCCCTGGGTGTCGACCACGAATACGTAGCGGTCATGGTCGACAAACTCGCCTTGGCGGCTGAACACGGCGAGCGCCTTGTCGCCGTTGCTCTGGTAGTAGGCCAGGGCTTTTTCCAGCAGGGCCTTGGCAGCCTGGGCGTCCTCGTCCTGAGTGGTCGCGGCGTGTACCTGGCTGAAACAAAACAGCAGCAGCCAGGTGATGCGGAGCAGTCCCTTCATGTCCCGTCCCTCGTTCTTATTGATGTGAGCACAGCGTAGACGGCTCTGGCTCAGGGCGCCGCCAACCATTGGCTGACGATGCCGTCGTAGACGCCGGTGGCCACGCTCAGGTGCAACCACTGGTCGACATAGCTCTTCCACGCCACATCATCACGGGGCAGCAGGAAGGCTTTTTCGCTGTACTGCATCTGCCGCTCCGGGTTGACCGCGCACAACCCGGGCTTTTGCTTCTGCTGGTAACGCGCTTCGCTGGCGTCGGTGATCATCACGTCGGCCTTGCCGGCCAGCAGTTCGTCGAAGATGGTCACGTTGTCGTGCAGGCGGATTTGCGCCTGGCCCAGGTGGGCGCGAGCGAAGACTTCGTTGGTGCCGCCCGCCGGTTCGATCACGCGCACCTGGGGCTGGTTGATCTGCTCCACGGTCTGGTAGCGCTTGACGTCGGCGCAACGCACCAGCGGGATCTTGCCGTCGACCCCGAGGGACTGGCTGAAGAAGGCTTTTTTCTGGCGTTCCAGGGACACCGAAATCCCGCCCACGGCGATGTCGCAGCGCTGGGCGAGGAAGTCCGGCATCAGGGTTTTCCAGGTGGTGGGCACCCATTGGATCCTGGCATTGAGGCTCTTGGCCAGGGACTCGGCCATGGCAATGTCGATGCCTTCATAGCTGCCATCAGCGCGCAACGAGGTGTAGGGCTTGTAGTCGCCGGTGGTGCAGACGCTGAGGGTGCCGCGCTCAAGCACCTGGTCAAGGCGCGAGGGGGCGGTGTCGGCCAGGGCGGAGGTGGCCAGGCTTGCCAGTACGCACAGGGTTATCGTTGTTTTCATGCGATCGGGTCCTTGGGGCATGCTCGGGGGCGGTCATTATTTCCAGCAGCAAGGCCAGGTAGCAAGAGGCGTTGAATGTTTAGCCAAGTCGCAACCAAACTCCATCAACCCTGAATTTAAACACCTATGCGGGCGTGTGACGCTGGGGGCATCTCTATCATTGTGATCCACCCATGGGCGGCTCTTCCGACACTCACCCTGCGACACTGCCCTCCGAGCTCGCCTTCTGGGCCCTGTTCCACTGCCGCCACGCGCGCCCGCCAGACTCCCTTCTCCTACGCTGATTTACCCCACGGATGACGCACCCTTGTGCGCGCCTGCCTGAAACAAACGTAAGAGAAACCCCCATGAGTGTTTTTGCCAGCCTGCACGAAGCTCACGCCTTCCTTGAACAGCATCCGGATATCGAGATGTTCGAGCTGTTTATCCTCGACAACAACGGCGTGCCGCGCGGCAAGTTGCTGCACCGCGACGAATTGCTGGCGGTGTATGAAAGCGGCCGTCCGCTGCCCAGCACCATCCTCGGCCTGACCATCAATGGCGACGATGTGGAGAATTCCGGGCTGGTGTGGGAGGTGGGCGATATCGACTGCCGCGCCTACCCGATCAGCGGCAGTTTGCAGCGCATGCCATGGCGGCTGATCCCGACCGCTGCGGTGCAGGTCAGCATGCACCCCACCGAAGGCCTGCCCGCCACCGTGGCCGACCCTCGGCATTTGCTGGCCAAGGTGATCGAAGGCCTGAACGCCGACGGTTATTACCCGGTGATGGCGGCGGAACTGGAGTTCTACCTGCTCGACCAGAAGCCCGACGGCAATGGCCGCCCGCAACCGGCGCGGGACGTGGACGGCGGGCGTCCACGCGCAACCCAGGTCTACGGCCTGCGTGAGCTGGAGCAGATCGAACCGTTCCTCGCCGACCTTTACAGCGCCTGCAAACTGCAAGGCATTCCGGCGCGCACGGCGATCTCCGAATACGCCCCGGGCCAGGTGGAAATCACCCTGGAACACCGCGCCGACGCCCTGCAAGCCATGGACGAAGCGGTGCGCTACAAGCGCCTGGTCAAGGGCGTGGCGCACAAACACGGCATGGCGGCGTGCTTCATGGCCAAGCCGTTCGATGACCTGGCGGGCACCGGCATGCATATGCACATCAGCCTGGCCGATGCCGAGGGCAACAACCTGTTCGCCAGTGAAGCCGCCGACGGCACGCCACTGCTGCGCCACGCAGTGGGGGGCATGCTCAGCACCCTGCTCGATTCACTGCTGATGTTCTGCCCCAACGCCAACTCGTATCGCCGTTTCCAAACCAACAGCTATGCGCCGCTGGCCGCCACCTGGGGCGTGGACAACCGCACCGTCAGCCTGCGGGTGCCGGGTGGTCCGGCCCATTCCCGGCATATCGAACACCGCATTTGCGGCGCCGATGCCAACCCTTACCTGGCGGCGGCCGCGATCCTGGCGGGCATCCACCGTGGCATTCGCGAACAACGGGACCCCGGCGCCCCGGTGGAAGGCAACGGCTACGCCCAGGCCAAGGCGTTGCTGCCCACCGATTGGCTCACCACCCTGCGCGCGTTGGAAGGTTCCGATTGGGCGCGAAAGGCGTTCGGCAGCGAGTTCCTGGGCGTGTACCTGGCGGTGAAACATGCTGAATACCGCCAGTTCATGGGCGAGGTGGGCGAGCAGGACTGGCGTTGGTATCTGCATCAGGCGTGATGGTTTTTACGGTGGTGAGGGCTTCGACCTTTTTTTCACGTTGCAAGGGTTAAGCTGCGAATCAAGGTCGTTCACTACCGTTTCAGTCACATGAGCCTGCGATGTCGCCACAACCTCCTTCTTCCATCGAGATCGAATACGCCGAACGCTGTGGCCTTGAGCACGCCAGGGTCTGCGGTGACACGCGCCCGCCCGGTCTGCGCCAGCGCCTGGCGTCATGGCGCGACGAGTGGTTGGTGCGCCAGGCGCTCAAGGTCGCTGGCGAGCCGGGGCTGATCCTGGACCTGGCCTGCGGCTCGGGGCGCTTCTGGCCGGTGTTGGCCGAGCACGTCAACCGGGTGATCCTGGCCTCGGACAATTCCCAGGACATGCTCGACCACGCCCGTAGCCACCATCCGCCGTCATTGCTCAAGCGCGTCAAGACCTTCCAGGGCTCGGCGTTTTCCATCGGCTTGTCGGCGAATGCGGTGGATTGCATTTTCTGCCTGGAGTTGTTTCGTCATGTGCCCAGCAGCGAAGGGCGCATGGCGTTGCTGCGCGAGTTTCACCGGGTCAGCCGCGACACGGTGATTGTGTCGGTACCCTCGCGTACCGCCGTGGAAGAGGAATTTCGCCAGGCCGGGTTCAAGGTCTTGAGTCAGCAGGAATTCATGCCGGGCTCCAGCCTGTGGCGGGTCTACGTTCTTCGTAAGAAAGGATAACTCCTACTTGTCGGACTATTCTTCATCTCCTGTCTGAGTTTTCATGGTTGCCTGTGCACTGCGGATGCTCGCTAGCCCCGTTCGCGATATATACTGCGCGCCATTCTTCAAGGGAGAGCCGTGTGGCCATCGATATTCACTGGATCTGCGACAACGATAGCCTCGGCCAGCATTGCGCCGAATGGCAGCAGTTGCCATTCGTCGCCCTCGACACCGAATTCATGCGGGTCGACACCTTTTATCCCATTGCCGGGCTGATCCAGATCGGTGATGGCGTACGCGCTTACCTGATCGATCCCCTGACCATCGACAACTGGCAACCCCTGGCCGCGTTGCTGGAGAACCCGGCGGTGATCAAGGTGGTGCACGCCTGCAGCGAAGACCTTGAGGTGTTGCTGCGCCTGACCGGCAGCCTGCCGGTGCCGTTGTTCGACACCCAATTGGCCGCCGCCTACCTGAACCTCGGCTTCTCCATGGGCTACTCGCGCCTGGTGCAAGCCGTGCTCGATATCGAGTTGCCCAAGGGCGAGACCCGCTCGGACTGGCTGCAGCGGCCATTGTCCGAGACCCAGGTGAGCTACGCCGCCGAAGACGCCGTGCACCTGGCCGAGGTCTACATTCGCCTGCGCCCGCGCTTGTCGGATGATAAATACGCCTGGGTCCTGGAAGACGGCGCCGAACTGGTTGCCAACCTGCGCCGCGAAGTCGACCCGTACGAGGTCTACCGTGACGCCAAGCTGGCGTGGAAACTGTCCCGTGCCCAGCTCGCCGTATTGCGTGAACTCTGCGCCTGGCGCGAGCAGCAGGCCCGCGCCCGCGACCTGCCGCGCAACCGCATCATTCGCGAACACTCGCTGTGGCCCCTGGCCAAATCCCAGCCGGACAACCTCGCCGCCCTGGGCAAGATCGAAGACATGCACCCGCGTACCGTGCGCCAGGATGGCCAGTTCCTGCTGGACCTGATCAAGCGTGCCGGCAGCGTTTCCATGGACCAGTGGCCGCCGGCCGTGGCTGAACCGCTGCCGGTGGACGCCGCCACGCTGATCAAGCAACTGCGCGCCCTCGGCCAGACATTCGCCGAGCGCCTGGAGATGGCGCCGGAACTGATGCTGCGCAAGAAAACCCTCGAAGCCCTGGTTAAAAGTGGCTACCCCGATGGGCCTTACCAATTGCCAGACTCGCTGCGTGGCTGGCGCCGCGAGTTGATGGGCCAGGCGCTGCTCGACAGCCTGGCCCCTGCCGGAGAACAGCCTTGAAACGTATTTGCTCCATCTATCGCAGCCTGAAAAAAGACGGCATGTACCTCTACGTGCTCAAAAGCGACGCCCTGGAGCGCGTGCCGGAGCCCTTGATGGCGGCGTTCGGCAAACCGCACCACGCCTTCGACATGGTGCTGACGCCGGAGCGCAAGTTGTCCCGCGAAGACATCATCGTGGTGCTGGAAAATCTCGACAAGCAGGGCTATCACCTGCAAATGCCGCCGGCCGAGGACGAGTACATCGAGCACCTGCCCGAAGAGCTGCTGCGTCGCAACGACCCGATGTGATCGGGCAGTGCCCCGCCCGGGGCACAGGTTTCAATGGAATCGTATTAGTGGGCGGTGGCCGTAGGGAAGCGGGCGGCCGTCTGCACTGTTTTTGAAAGGTTTGAACCATGCGTGTTCTGATTGCTGAACAGGATCACCCGCTCTACGCCCAATTGCTCAATGACGCGGCGCCGGACCTGGAGGTGCTCACCAGCGGCGACTCGGCCGAGCTGTCGCGCCTGGCCGCCGATTGCCCGGTATGGCTGGGCCAGCCGGACCTGTTGGCGACGCTGTTGCGCCAGGGACACCAGCCGCAGTGGCTGCAATCGACCTGGGCCGGCATTACGCCGCTGCTGGCCGAAGGCTTGCCCCGCGACTATCGCCTGACCCGCGCCGTCGGTATTTTTGGCCAGGTCATGGCCGAATTTGTCCTCACCTACATGCTGGGTCACGAGCGCGAAGTACTGGCGCGACTGGTCAGCCAGGTCGAGCGCAAGTGGGACAGCCGCACCGGCCAGAGCCTGGCGGGGCGCAAGGCGTTGATCGTGGGTACCGGCGACATCGGCCAGCGTGTCGCCGAGTTTCTCGTGCCGTTCGGCGTCAAGCTGTACGGCATCGCCAGCACTGCGCGGGAACAAGCGCCGTTTATCGAAGTGGCCGGCCTCGACCAACTGGGCCGGTTGGTGGGGGAGGTGGACTACGTGATCAACCTGCTGCCCAACACACCGAATACCCACGACCTGTACGACGCCGCGCTGTTCAAGCAGTTCAAGCCGACCGGTTTGTTCATCAACGTCGGGCGCGGTGTGGCGGTGGTGGATGCCGATCTGGTCGAAGCCCTGAAGGAAGGGCACCTGGCCGGCGCGGTAATCGACGTGTGCCGCCAGGAACCGTTGCCGCAGCGCCACCCGTTCTGGACCGCCTGGGGCCTGCTGTTGACCGGGCACAGCTCCGCGCCGACCTCGCCGCCGATGATGGTGGAGTTGTTCCTGGAAAACCTGCGCGCGTACAAGGCCAAGCAAGCCTTGCGTGGGGAAGTGGATTTCGAGCGCGGTTACTGAGGCGGCGCTGGGAGAAAATGTGGGAGGGGGCAAGCCCCCTCCCACATTTTGAGATTGCGTCAGTTTCAGAGGCTGAAATCACCTTCTGACACCAGCTCGCTCAGCGGCTTGCGCGGGCTTGGCGCTTCACGGCCTTGCAGGTACTCCGGCAAGGTCGATTTGTCGCCCAGCTTGCCCACCGCAACGGCGGCATGCAGCGCATAACCCTGTGGAATCTTCAGCTCCTTGCGCGTCAGCTCCTGATCGAAGCCGGCCATGCCGTGGGTGTGCCAGCCGCTGAGGCTGGCTTGCAGCGCCAGGTGGCCCCAGGCCGAGCCGGTGTCGAAGGTGTGCCACAGTGCCGGGGTTTCTTCCGTGGCGCCGGGGGCGATGAAGTCGGTTTTCGAGGCAATGATCACCAGGGCCGACGCATGCTGTGCCCAACCACGGTTGAATTCATTCAGCAGGCCCAGGAAGCGCTCCCAGTCCGGCGTATCACGGCGTGCGTAGAGAAAACGCCAAGGCTGCGAGTTGTAGGCCGACGGTGCCCAGCGTGCGGCTTCGAAGAAGCTCAGCAGGGTTTCCTGCGGGATGCTCTCGCCGGTAAAGGCACGGGGCGACCAGCGTTCGGTGAACTGGGTATGGATCGGGTAATCGGCAACGCGTGTCATGGGCAGCTCCTGATCGTCAATTCGGCGCTCAAAGCTACTGCGCCCCCGCTAGACTGACAAGTCTTGTCATACCGACAGTCGTAAGCGCTTGGCCCCAGGGGCCTTGGGCACTAGACTGGCGGCCTTTTCACCTACCGATACCGATGTAGAGCCATGGCCGCCAAAGTCGAACCTTTCTGGATACGCAAAACCCTTGAACACCTCGACCAGGAGGAGTGGGAGTCGTTGTGCGACGGCTGTGGCCTGTGCTGCCTGCAAAAGCTTGAGGATGAAGACGACAACAGCGTCTATTACACGCGCATCGCCTGCAAGCTGCTGGACCTGAAAACCTGCCAGTGCACCGACTACCCCAACCGCCGCGCCTCGGTACCCGACTGCATCCAGCTCACCCCGGGCCAGGCCGACCAGTTCAAATGGCTGCCGCCCACCTGCGGCTACCGCCTGGTCAGCGAGCGCAAGGACCTGCCGTTGTGGCACCACCTGGTCTGCGGCGACCGCGATGCCGTGCACCACGAACGCATTTCCCAGTCCGGGCGCATGCTCAGCGAAGGCAGCGTGCCCGAGGACGACTGGGAGGATTACCTGATCTTCCGCGCGGGCTGAGCAAGGAGTGTGTATGAGGGCGGGAACCAAGCTGGCGGCAAGCCTGGTGTTGCTGGCGTTGAGCATGCCTGCGTGGTGCGCGAAGAAAGTCGACCTGGATTATCACGTCAAGCTGCTGCCCCAGAGCGAGCAGGCCGAGGTGCGGGTGAGCCTGTCCCAGGGTTCGGCGGTGCGCAGCCTGAACTTCGACCTGGGCCGCACCGGCGACTACAGCGACTTCAAGGCCGATGGCCAGTGGAGCGTCAATGACCACCGTGGCCTGTGGCAACCCAGCGCCAACAAGGCCAGCCTGACCTATCGGGTGCGCCTGAGCCACGCGCGCAAACCGGGTATTTACGAAGCGCGGATGACCCCGAGCTGGGCGCTGTTTCGCGGCGAGGACCTGGTGCCGCCCGCCCGCCTCGACCAGCAGGACGGCGTCGAACTGGTCTCGCGCCTGGTGTTCGAACTGCCGGCCGGCTGGAAAAGCATCGAAACCGCCTGGCCGCGCATCGGCAAGAACAAGTTCCGCATCGACAACGTCTCGCGCCTGTTTGACCGGCCCACCGGCTGGATGCTCGCCGGCACCCTGGGCAGCCGCCGCGTGCGCCTGGGCGAGACCGAAGTGACCATCGCCTCGCCCAAGGGGCAAGCCATGCGGCGGATGGATGTGCTGACACTGCTGACCTTTGTCTGGCCGCAGGTGGAAGCGGCGTTCCCACGTCATCCGGCCAAGCTGCTGGTGGTGGGCGCCAGCGATCCGATGCGCCGTGGTGCGGTCTCGGCGCGCGACTCGATCTACCTCAACAGCCGCACGCCGCTGGTCAGCGAGAACGGCAGCAGCCCGTTGATCCGTGAAGTGGTGCAGGCGATTGGCCGCTTCAACGACCACGACACCAGTGACTGGATCAGCGAGGGGCTGGCGGAGTACTACGCCATTGAGCTGGTGCGCCGTGCCGGTGGGGTGACCGATGAGCGCTATCAGGCGATACAGGCGCGCTTGGCCAGGGACGGCAAGGACGTGACCAGCCTGCGCGGCGACCACGTCAGCGGTGCGACGGTGTCACGGGCGGTGGTGGTGTTGCAGGAGCTGGATCGCGAGATCCGCGTAAAGACTCACAACAAGCGCTCCCTGGATGACCTCGCGCAGGCGGTGATGCGCGCCAACAGCATCACCACTGCGGAGTTCGTGCAGTTGGCGGAGAGCATCATCGGCGAGTCGTCGGTGGTGCTCGACAGCAAGTTGTTACGCTGAGTCTTCGCCATACAAAAAAGTGGGAGAGGGCAAGCCCCTCCCACACTTGAATCTAACCAGTGGTTTTAACCGCCTTCTCAGCCGCCACTTCCGCCTTGGTCTTCAGGTTTTTCAGCTCTGCACCGGCACGTTCGATCTTCGTGCGCACGCTGTTCATTTCCTGGCGGCCCTGTTCCAGCTTGTCTTTAAGCGCGCTGTGCCCGGTAAAGCCGCGCGCCAGGGCCACGCCGCCGATCGCCACCTGAATCAGGCCGAAAATTCCGCCACGGCGCAGGCCTTTGCCCACCATCATCACGCCACCGGCCACTGAGCCGATGCGCTCCCAGCCGTGCACGTTCTGGGTGGGCTGATTCTGGAAGGGGGTGTGTTCGATGATAGGTCGCAAGGTTGTGCTGTCGCTCATGATCTGTCTCCAACAAGGTCAAGTGTATGCAGCTGACTGCGCGCAGGCGCCGGATGTTCCCAAAAGATCAGTACTTGGGGCCCGAGCGGGTGTTGTTGCCCTTGGCCATGCGGTCGTAGAGCACCACGTTGACGGTGGCGGCCAGGTTCATGCAGCCGGTGGTGGGGATGTACACGACGTCTTCGCACCAGTCGCGGATGTCTTTATCCAGGGACCCGTCTTCAGGGCCGAAGATATACAGCGCGCGGTCGGGGTGAGTGTATTCGGGCAGCGGGCGGGCACCGTCCACCAGCTCCACGGCGACCGGGATGCAGCCCAGGGGCAGGATCTTCTTCAGGTCATCGATGCCGATCAGCGGAATGTCGTGGTGGACCTTCTTGGTGTCGGTGACGAAGTCCCGGGCGCGCTCGTAGCGCACGCCGGTGTAGAACACCGAGGCCACGCCGTAGCAGCCGGCGGCACGCATGACCGAGCCAACGTTTTCGGGGGATTTGGGGTTATACAGACCGATGCAGCTGTAGCGTTTATTGCCCACGGGGAAGGGTGCCTTGGAGAAAAGCGGCGATTATACGGCCTGAAGGTGGTGTATTGCTTGGGCTAACGCTATCGGGAGCAAGCCCCCTCCCACATTTGAAAGTGTTCACAACTCAAAATGTGGGAGGGGGCTTGCTCCCGATGAGGCCAGGACAGGCGACGACACTCTTCAGTCGTCTTTCTTCATCAACCCCGCCAACGCCGCAAACGGGTTATGCGTGGCCTTGGCGATCGTCGGGCTGCTGGTGGAGCCTTCGCCGAAGTACTGCTGGTCGGTGTAGCGCGAGTGTTCGTTGTCGTGGCAGTACAGGCACAGCAACTCCCAGTTCGAGCCATCCTGGGGATTGTCATCATGATTGTGGTTACGGTGGTGTACGGTGAGTTCGCTCAAGCGCTTGCCGGCGAACTCACGGGCGCAGCGGCCGCACACGTGGGGGTACATCTTCAGGGCTTTGTCGCGGTAGCCCATTTCCCGGTCGCGCTGGGCATCGGCAAGGATGCGGTCCAGCTTGGCGGTGTGGGAGGGCGGGTTGGTCGAGCTCATCATGGCTCCTGGCTGTTTGGTGGTCACGGATAGCGTTGATTCTAGCCGCTTGCGTCGCAAATGACCGCTGGGATCGATTTACTTTACTCATAAGGATCTGAAAAACATGCGTCTGCTTTCATGGACTGTTGCACTGCTGCTGTGTGTCGTTACCCTTCAGGCCCAGGCGTTCTCGACGCCCCAGCCCGGGCAGGTGATCGAGGTTGCCCTTGAACAGTTGCATCCGACCCAGGCGGTGGTGGGCTTCGACCAGATCTACTACAGCCTGGGCCTGTTCGCCGATAAACCCGCCAAGGTCTTCGATGAATACTGCGAAACCAACGGCCAGGGTGAGGCCGGCAAGGTGCCCGACAAGGCTGACCTGCACCAGCCCGACAGCTTCACCTGCAAGGACCCGGTGGGCACCCATCCCGAGGACATGAAAACCGTGGTGGTCGGCCCTGCCGGCCAGCTGTACCTGACGGACGGTCACCACAGTTTCACCACCTTGTGGGAAGTGCCCGGTGGCGGCCCGCGCTTGAAGATGTGGGTCAAGGTCACCGACGACTTCAGCAACAGCCCGAACATGGCGAGCTTCTGGCAGCGCATGGAAGCGGCCCGCAAGGTCTGGCTCAAGGACAACCAGGGCCAGGCCCTGCCGCCGGAACAACTGCCGGCGCACCTGGGCTTCAAGAACCTGCAGGACGACACCTTCCGCAGCCTGGTGTATTTCACCCGCAAGGCCGCCTATGGCAAGCCGGATGGCGGCGAGATCGCACCGGAGTTCCTGGAGTTCTATTGGGGTAACTGGCTGCGCACGCAGATTGATCTGGGCCAGTACAACCTGAACAAGAAAGGCGGCTACAAGGACGCTATCGAAGCGGTCGCCAAGCGCATGGTCAGCCTGGCGCCGGGCTCACAGGTGGGTGACAGCGGTTTCACCGCCCATCAACTGGGCGGCATGACCCGGCTGGACCGCGATGAGCTGGAGAAGACCTTCGACAAAAAAGTGCCGTACGTGATCGACTACCGCAAATCCC
Source organism: Pseudomonas sp. LAMO17WK12:I1 (assembly GCF_900177315.1). Lineage (NCBI taxonomy): Bacteria > Pseudomonadati > Pseudomonadota > Gammaproteobacteria > Pseudomonadales > Pseudomonadaceae > Pseudomonas > Pseudomonas sp. LAMO17WK12:I1. Next base: position 347,719 of record NZ_FWZV01000004.1, read on the forward strand.
ACGACTGACAGGGATCAACATGTGGGAGGAGGGCGTCTTGGGAAGCGTGCTCAGCCCTTGAGCTTCTCCGCAATCCAGATGGTGTGCCGGGTGCCCTTGTTGCCATGGGCAAACACCTGCACTTCCTCGGCCTTGAAACCGGCCTTGCGCAGTTTGTCGCTGAACAGTTTGTCGGCGCTGGCGGACCACACCGCCAGCACGCCCTTGGGCCGCAGGGCCTTGGCGCAGGCAGACAGGCCACCGGCGGAATAGAGCCAGCTGTTGGCCTTCTGCGTCAGGCCTTCGGGGCCGTTGTCGACGTCGAGCATGATCGCGTCAAAGCCCTGGGGCTCGGCCTGCAGCACCTTGGCCACGTCTTCCATGCGGATCACCGTGCGTGGGTCCAGCAGTGGGCGACCGGACTTTTCCCCCAGGGGCCCCCGGTTCCACTCCACGACGCCGGGCACCAGTTCCGCCACCACCACTTCGGCGCTCTTGCCCAGGTGCTTGAGCGCCGAGGCCAGGGTGAAGCCCATGCCCAACCCACCGATCAGTACCCGTGAGCCCGGGCGCCCCGCGACCTTGCGGCAAGGGATTTCCGCCAGCGCGTCTTCGGAGCCGTGCATGCGCGTGTTCATCAACTGGCCGCCGTCACCGCCCTGGATCTTGATGACAAAGTCTTCACCGTATTCGAACAGGCACAAGGCACCGCCGTTGTCGGGGATCGGGGTGGTGTCCAGCAGAACGAAACGTTTCATGGAAATCTCATTGGGAAGGGCATTCTTGCGCGGTTGGGAGTAGCCTTACGACATTCCGGTCAGGCCATGGAGCCATCGATGAAGTGCAGCATTCTAACGGTCATTGTGTTGAGCGCGCTCGCATTGGGTGCGGCGCAGGCTCAGGAGTTGCAAACCGTACCGGTGGCGCCGGCACCTAGCCCCGGCGCACCGGGCACGCCGACGCCGACGCTGTATCCGCAGATCACCCCGCCGGCCGTGCCGAAGACGAACGGCTCACCGCCGTTGGTGCCCATCGTATTGCCGACACCGCCGAAGGATCAGACGGTGCCCGGCTTGCAGCAGAACGACAGCAAGCCGAAGACGCCCGGCGGTTAAAACTGTTGGGAGAGTAATTGCCCATCGGCCATGCGCAGGCGCTTGGACAACGCGATGGCGATTGCGCGGATGATCTTCGCCGCCACACGCGGCGTTTCATTGAGCATCTTTTCCAGGGCGTCCTTGCCCAGGTTCAACAACACGCAGTCGCTGGCGGCCACGCAACTGGCGGAGCGCCGCTCGCCGTCAAGCACGGCCATCTCCCCAAAGGCCCGGCCGCTGCGCAGGGTGGCAATGGTCAGGCGCTGGCCGGTGTGGTTGGTTTTCTGCACCGCCACCTGGCCGCTGTGGATGATGCACATGAAGGTGCCGGCATCGCCCTCGAGGAAAATCACCTCGCCCTCGGCAATGCTGCTGATATTGAAGTAGCCGGCGGCGACGTAGAAGTCTTCCGGCAACAACGGGTCGAACAGGCCGCAGTCCATGAGCATGTCGCGGATTTCGGTATTCATTAGCGTCGGTAGTGCCATGGCTGCAATCTTGGTCCATCAATCAGGAGGCGGTCTGAATGTTCAGACAGGACCGCCCCGCTAAGTTCCTTAAACCAGCCCCAGCGCCTTGAACACAAATGCATATTCGAGTGCTACGTCACGTAATCCCTGGTAGCGACCGCTCATCCCGCCATGGCCGGCACCCAGTTCGGTTTTGAGCAACAGCAGGTTGTCGTCCGTCTTGGTCGCGCGCAACTTGGCCACCCACTTGGCCGCTTCCCAGTACTGCACGCGGCTGTCGTTGTAGCCGGCGATCACCAGCGTGGCCGGGTAGGCCTGGGCGCTGACGTTTTCGTACGGCGCGTAGGCCTTGATGCGTTCATACACCGCAGGCTCTTCGGGGTTGCCCCACTCGTCGTACTCGGTGATGGTCAGCGGCAATTCCGGGTCGAGCATGGTGTTGAGCACGTCGACAAACGGCACTTCGGCAATCGCCGCCTGGAACAACTCCGGACGCTGGTTGAGCACCGCGCCGATCAACAGGCCGCCGGCACTGCCGCCGCTGATGACCAGTTGCCTGGAGGTGGTCAGGCCCTCGGCGATCAGGTGTTCGGCACACGCGATAAAGTCGCTGAAGGTGTTCTGCTTGTGTTCCTGCTTGCCATTGCGATACCAGGCTTCACCCAGTTCGCCACCGCCGCGCACATGCGCAATGGCGAAGGCCACGCCACGGTCCAGCAGGCTCAGGCGTGCATGGGAGAACCACGGGTCGAGGCTTGAGCCATAGGCGCCGTAGCCATACAGGTACAAAGGTGTCGGCTTGCCGAGCTGGTCGCGCTTGACCACCAGGCTGATCGGCACCTGGGTGCCATCGACGGAGGTGGCCCACAGGCGTTGGCTGACGTAGTCATCGGCATTGAACACGCCGAGCACCGGGGTTTCCTTGAGCACCTGCTGCGCGCCGCTGGCCAGTTCCAGCTGGCGCACCTGGGCCGGGCGGTTCAGGGCTTCATAGCGCAGGCGGATCTTGTCGCTGACGAATTCCAGGCTGTTTTGCACGTAGAGGCTGTAGGCGGCGTCGGGCAGCTCCACGCGATACGCCGGTAAGCCCTGGGGGTGCACTTCGATCACCGGCAGGCCGCCGATGCGCAGGCTCAGGGTCATGGCGCCGGTGTTCAGGCTGACACCGTCGAGCATCACGTCATCGCTGTGGGGGATCAGGTTCTGCCACTCATCCTCGGTCGGCACGTCGCCAATGTCGGTCGCCACAAACAGGGCGTAGTTGATGCCGTCACGGTTGCTGCGGATAAACCAGGTCCACGCGCCGTTCAGTTGGCCGTGGTCGACATCGTATTCATGGTCCTCGACCCGTGGCGCCAGGCAGGTGAAGTCCAGGTGCGGCTGGTCGGCATCCAGCGCCCAGACCTCGCTGGTGGTCTTGCTGCCGAGCGAGAGCAGCAACTGGCGCTCGGAGCTGGAACGGTAGCAATGCAGGAAGAACCGGCCGTCGGGCTCATGGAACACTTCCTGCGCCGCCGTGCCATCCAGGCGGTAGCGATACAGTTTGTGCGGGCGGTGGGTGTCGTCCAGCTCGCCGAAGAACAGGGTCAGGCTGTCATTGGCCCAGGTCATGCTGCCGTCGCAATCCTGGAACTCCAGTTCGCTGACTTTGCCCGTGGCCAATTCCTTCACGAACAGGGTGTAGATCTCTTCGCCACTGGTATCGAGGCTGTAGGCCAGGCGCTGGTGGTCGGGGCTGATGCTGAATGCGCCGAGGGAAAAGAAGCCGCCGTTGGCCAGCACGTTAGGGTCCAGCAACAGCTCTTCGCTGCTGTCGTCCACCTGGTTGCCGTCGTCGGCCGGGCGGCGGCAGCGGTAGTGGCGGGCGTATTCGTCACCGGCGGTGGTGCGCGTGTAATACAGGTACGGGCCCCAGGGGGAGGGCAGGGACAGGTCGGTTTCGAGGATGCGGCCCTTGATCTCCTCGAACAGGGTTTCGCGCAGGGCCTGCTGGTCGGCGAGCCGGGCTTCCTGGAAGGCATTTTCGGCCTTCAGGTAATCAAGGACCTCAACGCTGTCGCGCTCTTGCAGCCAGGCGTACGGGTCCTGGCCTGGGGCTTTACGGGCAATCGGGGCGGTCGATGAAGGCATGGAGCACTCTCTGTCTGGCGGAAGGTGGCAGGCATTGCAGCCGCGACACGCAAAAGCCGTTATCATAGCCGCCTGTTTGCCTACCTTGCCATGGACACCATGACCGAGAACGACTATCTGACCGCTTGGGGCCTTTACGCCTTCGCTGCCTTGGGCTGCCTGTTGGTGTGGTGGCGCATGACCCGCTGGATCTGGCGCTGGCTGCGCGAACCGCTGCAATTGCTGATGGCCGTGCTGCTGTTGAGCCCGACCATCGTCGACCCGGTCAAGACTCAGTTCGCACCGGCCGTGGCCATCACGGCCCTGGACCTGGTGCTCAAGGTCGGCAATAACGCCTGGCGGGCGATTTCCGATTTGTTCATGTACACCCTGATCGCCTTTGGCGTGTACCTCGTGTTTGTGCTGATCCGCTGGCCCATCGAGCGCGCCGCCAACGCCCGCCGTGAGCGCAAGGCCGCCACCGACGCCGCCTTGGCCGCCGAGCCTGTGGATGAAGACGATGAGCCGTTCCGTCGTCCTGCACCGGTGAGCGGTATGCGGGTCGAACCGCGCCTTTAACGTTGTCCGCCCTGCAGCGAGAGCCCTGGCATGTGTGAATTATTGGGCATGAGTGCCAACGTCCCCACCGATATCGTGTTCAGCTTTACCGGGCTGATGCAGCGCGGTGGGCGTACCGGCCCCCACCGCGACGGTTGGGGCATCGCTTTCTACGAAGGCCGTGGCCTGCGCCTGTTCCAGGACCCGGCCGCGAGCAGCGAGTCGGAAGTCGCCCTGCTGGTGCAGCGTTACCCCATCAAGAGTGAAGTGGTGATCGGCCATATCCGCCAGGCCAACGTCGGCAAGGTGAGCCTGGCCAACACCCACCCGTTCGTGCGCGAACTGTGGGGCCGCAACTGGTGTTTCGCCCACAACGGCCAGTTGGCGGACTTCCATCCCCGCGCCACGTTCTATCGGCCAGTCGGCGACACCGACAGCGAAGCGGCCTTCTGCGACTTGCTCAACCGCGTGTGCGAGGCCTTCCCCGAGCCGGTGGACATCGAACAGATGCTGCCGGACCTGATCGCCGCCTGTGCCGAATACCGCAGCAAAGGTGTGTTCAACTGCCTGCTCAGCGACGGTGACTGGCTGTTTTGCTATTGCTCGACCAAACTGGCGCAGATCACCCGGCGTGCGCCGTTTGGTCCGGCGCGCCTCAAGGATGTCGACGTGATCGTCGATTTTCAGGCCGAAACCACCCCCAATGATGTGGTGACGGTGATCGCCACCGAGCCGTTGACCGACAACGAAAACTGGACCCGCTACGAACCGGGCCAATGGAGCCTGTGGCGACGCGGTGAATGCGTCAGCCAGGGCGTTACCGAGTAAGGATATCGACCATGTTGCTCAGTTATCTGCGGTTGGTGCTGTTTGCCATTGGCCTGTTGGTCGGCGTGCAAGTGCCGGGGTTTATCAACGACTACGCCAAGCGCGTCGAAGCCCACCTGATCGAGGCCCAGACCGGCCTGAGCGGGTTTGAAACCACCGCGCGGCAGTTCTTCAACGGTGACTTGAAGGCCTTGGTGGCGCATTACCGCGCCAGCGACGACCCGGTGTTCCAGAGCGACGCCAACAGCCTGGGCGCCATGCTTGACCGCCAGGTGGCGTTGGACAAGCAATTCCAGGCCATGCAAGGCCCGTGGTACATCCGCGCACTGCAAGTGGCGGTGGCCGCCGACCCGGATATCCGCCTGGAGACCTGGAACGGCTACAGCTACCAGATCCTGCTGACCCCCGAAGCCATGGGCTGGGGCCTGGGCGGGGCGATGCTGCTGTCGTTTGGCCTGGAGTGTCTGTTCCGCCTGATCGACTGGGTGGTGCTGGGTGGCAAGCGCTTGCGCCAGAGCCGGCCGATTGAGGAACGGGACCTGAAAGGTCTCTAACCCACGCCTCGGTCTAATGTGGGAGGGGCGGTGCGACGACTCGACTTGCCCCCTCCCACATGTGTATCCGGTTTATTCAGTTGTTCAGCACCATCCGCTCTTCGCCGACTTCCTCGGCATAGCGGGTAACGACCTTCTGGCACAGCCCGACAATCTCCTCCACCAATTCCACCCCCACGCGCCACGACACCACCACCTGCAGGTTCGGCAGTTTCTGCGCCATCGGCAACATCACCAATTCGCCACGCGCCAGTTCTTCCCTGACCAGCACCGGCGGCAATGCACCAATCCCGAAGCCATCGCGCAACAACCGGGTAATCGCCGACACCGAGTTCACGCAGTTCATCCGTGGCGCGGCCACGCCGTTGGCCTGCATCAGGCTGATGACGTCCTGGTGCGGGTGGGAGTTTTTCGAGTAGGTGATGATGCGCTCCTGGGCCAGTTCGGCGAGGGAGGCGTAGTCGCGGTTGTAGATCGACTGGCTGGCGACGATCCAGGCCATGGGGTGGCTGGCCAGCTCCAGGCTGCGCACGGTTTCCAGGCGCAGCAGGTCGGTTTGCAGGATCAGGTCGAGAAAGCCTTTTTGCAGCTGATCGCTGAGGTTAAGCGCGGTATCGGCGACCAATTCGATTTCCACCAATGGGAAATGGTCCATCAGTTCCGCCACCAATGGGCTGAGCCAGGTGTGGATCACCGTGTCCATCGCACCGATGCGGATGCGCCCGACCTTGCTGCTGGTGGTTTCCAGGGACTGTTTCAGGCCCTGCATGGTCACCATCATCTGCTCGGCATAATCGAGCACCTTCAAGCCTTCCGGGGTCAGGCTCACGCCCCGGGAGTCGCGCAGGAACAGCTTTACCCCCAGCTCGCTTTCCAGCACGGCGATGCGGCTGGAAATCGAGGCCTGGGTGGTAAACAGCTTCTCCGCAGTCAGGCGGAAGCTCTTGAGCTTGGCCACCCAGACGAAGGTTTCGAGGAACTTCAAATTCATGGGATCAACTTTTTCTTATGCATGGATCGGTTTTTATTAGTTGGACGCCGCACCGGGCAAACGCCAAAAATCAGGCTATTCCACGATAAGCGCCGTTGGGGTGTCAGGACAAGTTGCGAGTTCTGCGTAAAAAATCCCACACTACAAAAAAACAAAGCCTACAGGAGCAACCAGCGTGAGCCGTCTGCTATTGAATTGCGACATCGGCGAGAGCTTTGGCAACTGGACCATGGGTCTGGACGCCGAGGTCATGCCGTTCATCGATTGCGCCAACGTGGCCTGCGGTTTTCATGCCGGCGATCCGAGCATCATGCGCAAGACCGTCAGCCTGGCCCTCAAGCACGGTGTACAGGTGGGCGCACACCCGGCGTACCAGGACCTGCAGGGCTTCGGCCGCCGCTCCATGGCCTACACCCCCCAGGAAATCCAGGACCTGCTGCATTACCAGATCGGCGCCCTCGACGGCATCTGCCGTGCCCAGGGCGGACGTGTCAGTTACGTCAAACCCCATGGCGCGCTGTACAACGACATGATGGCCAACCCGGCGCAACTGCGTGCGGTGATCGAGGCCGTGGCCGCGTATGGCGACCTGCCGCTGATGCTGCTGGCGACCCGCGACAACAGCGCGGCCCAGGCACTGGGCGACGAATACGGGGTGATCCTGTGGTTCGAGGCTTTCGCCGACCGTGCCTACGACGCCAACGGCCACCTGGTTTCGCGCCAGTTGCCGGGTGCCGTGCACCATGATCCAGAGGTCATCGTCCAGCAGTCCTTGACCCTTTCCCGTGGCGAACCCCTGACCGCCAGCGATGGCAGCCCGTTGTTGTTGCGCGCCAATACCCTGTGCGTGCATGGCGACAATGCCAGTTCGGTCGCCGCCGTAAAGCGTATCCGCGAGGCATTGAAGCCAGCATGAAGCCACGGATTGAAGTGGTGGCGATCGACTGCCTGATGGTGCGTCTGTTCGAGGTGATCGCCGAAGCCAATATGCCGTGGATGCTCTCTGCCACCCAGCGCTTGCGCAGCGGCTTTGGCGCAGCCCTGGTGGATCTGGTGCCTTCCTACACCACCTTGATGGTGCATTACGACCTCACGGCGTTGAGCCCGGCCCAGGCGCGGGAATTGATCGACCAGGCGCTGACCGACCTGCAACCCCAGGCCCAGGGCAGCGGCCAGTGCCATGTGCTGCCGGTATGGTACGACCTGAGTGTCGGCCCTGAACTGACGTTGCTGGCCCGGCGCAGTGGCTTGTCCGTCGACGACGTGATCCGCCGCCACAGCGCCCACGAATACCAGGTGTTCGCCCTCGGCTTCGCCCCCGGTTTTGCCTTTATGGGGTTGGTGGATGAAATCCTCGCCACCCCGCGCCTGAGCACCCCACGCCAGCGCGTGGCGGCCGGCAGTGTCGGTATCGCCGAGCGACAGACCGCTGCCTATCCGGTGGTGTCCCCCGGTGGCTGGAATCTGATCGGCCGCACGCCGGCCAAGTTGTTCGATCGCGAGCGCGATGGCTACAGCCTGATGCAACCCGGTGACACGGTGCGCTTTGAGTCGGTCAGCCACGCTGAATTTATAAACCTGGGTGGCGATGACACGCCGTTGGAGGCGCAGGCATGAGCCGCTTGATCATCGAGGCCAGCACGCCGCTGTGCCTGCTGCAGGACGCCGGTCGTTTTGGCGTGCGCCACCTGGGCGTGACCCAGGGCGGCGCGCTGGATTGGGTGTCGATGTCCTGGGCCAACTGGCTGCTGGGCAATGCGCTGGACGCGCCGGTGGTGGAAATCACCCTCGGTGGCTTTACCGTGCAGGCCGAGGATTATTGCCTGTTGGCGCTGGCCGGGGCGGATCTGGGGGCGTATATCGATGAACGTGCGATCAGTCCCGGGCGTAGTTTTATCCTGCAAAAGGGCCAGCGCCTGCGCTTTACCCAGCCCTTCAGCGGCGCGCGGGCTTACCTGGCGGCCCCCGGCGGGTTTGATGCGCCGGATGTGCTGGGCAGCTGCGCCACGGTGGTACGTGAGGCGCTGGGCGGGCCGGACGGTTTCGGCAAGGCCTTGGTTGAAGGCGGGCGACTGGGCTACTCCGGTACCGGCGGCGGGATGAAAGTGCTGAGCGAGCAGGCGTTGCCGGCCAAGGGGCCGCTGGAGGTGATCGTCGGCGCCCAAATTGGCCTGTTCAGCGGCCAGAGCCTGTTCGATGCCTTTAACACCGAGTGGACCCTGGACAGTCGCGCCGACCGCATGGGCATGCGCTTGCTGGGCACGCCGTTGCAGTACCAGGGACCGTCGCTGATTTCCGAAGGGATTCCCTTGGGTGGCATCCAGGTGCCGCCGGATGGGCAGCCGATCGTGTTGCTCAATGATCGCCAGACCATCGGTGGCTATCCGCGCCTGGGCGCCTTGACGCCGTTGGCGCTGGCGCGGCTGGCGCAGTGTTTGCCGGGAGAAAAGCTGAGGTTGGTGCCGGTGGTGCAGGAAATGGCGCATCGGCAGCATGTGGAGTATCTGCGCCGGTTTGCGCTGTAAGGAAAGCTCCTACGGGAGTGCCAGTGTTTGTCGTCTTCGCTGCTTTAGCGCAGTCATGAAAACCTGAATGGGTTCATCCACTATCCAGGCTTTTCCATGCGCTATTTGAAGATTTTTGCCCAAGATGTGCTCGATAACGATGTTCCCGATGTGGTGTACCTGGAGTTCTATGACGATTCCAGGACCCCCGCGCTTGTCCATCGGGCCACGGCCTTCGATATCACCGACGACGGCCAGTTCGACTGGATCATTGCGGACGATCTCAATCAGGACGGCATTGTCGACACCGTGGACCGAGAGATGGCCATCGAGTTTGCCCAGCTGTTTCTGGCGTTCGAATGGTTCAGCCTCGACGAACCCTTCGACAAGTACCTGAAGGTATTTGCCGGTGACTTTGATAACAACGGGATTCCCGACACGGTGCGCTTGCACTTTCATCAAGGGGAGGGGGGGCCGCGAGATGAAACCATTGTCTATTCGGCAGCGGTGTACAGCGACGGTAATGGTCGTGGCGCCTTTGTCTCGATCAACCAGGACGTCAACAATGATGGGAAGGTCGACCGTCAGGATTCGGAACTGGTCAAGCGGTTCGCCGCGCTCTTCCTCAAGTTTGCCTGGATCGACCGCGAGCACTGCTGAGTGAGGGGCCCGTAGCCGATGTTATCGGCTATGGGCCTGCTATCACTTGGACAGGAAGCGCATGCCTTCTTCCAACCCGCGCAACGTCAGCGGGTACATCTGGTCTTCCACCAACTCCCGCACAATCCCCGTCGACGCGGTATAACCCCAGGTATCCTTGGGATACGGGTTTATCCAGATCAGTTTCTTGTACTTGGCCATGAAGCGCTGCATCCACACATACCCCGGCTCTTCATTCCAATGCTCGACGCTGCCGCCGGCCTGGGTGATTTCATACGGCGCCATCGACGCATCGCCGATAAAGATCACTTTGTAATCGGCACCGTACTTGTGCAGCAGGTCCTGGGTGGAGGTGCGCTCGGAGGTGCGGCGCTGGTTATTCTTCCACACCGATTCGTACACGAAGTTGTGGAAGTAGAAGTACTCCAGGTGCTTGAACTCGGTCTTGCAGGCCGAGAACAGTTCTTCGCAGATCTTCACGTGGGCGTCCATCGAGCCGCCGATATCGAACAGCAACAGCAGCTTGATGGTGTTGCGCCGTTCCGGGCGCATCTGGATATTCAACAGCCCGGCATCGCGGGCGGTGTGGTCGATGGTGCCATCGATGTCCAGCTCTTCGGCCGCACCCTGGCGGGCGAACTTGCGCAGTCGGCGCAGGGCGATCTTGATGTTGCGGGTGCCCAGTTCCACCTGGTCGTCGAGGTTCTTGTACTCGCGCTGGTCCCAGACCTTCACGGCCTTGCCCTGGCGTTTGCCGGCGTCGCCGACGCGAATGCCTTCGGGGTTGTAGCCGCCGGAGCCGAACGGGCTGGTACCGCCGGTGCCGATCCATTTGTTGCCGCCGGCGTGGCGTTCCTTCTGTTCTTCCAGGCGTTTCTTGAATGCCTCGATCAGCTTGTCGAGGCCGCCGAGGGACTGGATCTGTGCGCGCTCTTCGTCGCTCAGCGAGCGTTCGAACTCCTTGCGCAGCCAGTCTTCGGGGATCAGCGCCTGCAGGTGATCGTCGAGCTTTTCCAGGCCATTGAAGTAGGCGCTGAAGGCGCGGTCGAACTTGTCGAAATGCCGCTCGTCCTTGACCAGGATCGCCCGGGCCAAGTAGTAGAACTCGTCCATGTCGGCAAAGGTCACGCGCTGTTTCAGCGCGTTGATCAGGTCGAGCAGCTCGCGCACCGACACCGGGACCTTGGCTGCGCGCATTTCATTGAACAGGTTGAGCAACATTATCGATTACCGCGACGGCTCATGAATGCCAGGCGTTCGAGCAACTGCACGTCTTGCTCGTTCTTGACCAAGGCACCGGCCAGGGGCGGGATGGCCTTGGTGGGGTCGCGCTCGCGCAGCACCGCTTCGCCGATATTGTCGGCCATCAGCAACTTGAGCCAGTCGACCAGTTCGGAGGTGGACGGTTTTTTCTTCAGGCCGGGGACTTTGCGCACGTCGAAAAACACGTCCAGCGCCTCGCTGACCAGCTCCTTCTTGATGTCCGGGTAGTGCACGTCGACGATTTTTTGCAGGGTGGTGCGGTCGGGGAAGGCGATGTAGTGGAAGAAGCAGCGGCGCAGGAACGCGTCCGGCAGCTCTTTTTCGTTGTTGGAGGTAATGATGATGATCGGGCGCTTCCGGGCCTTGATGGTCTCGTCGATTTCGTAGACGTAGAACTCCATCTTGTCGAGTTCCTGCAGCAGGTCGTTGGGGAACTCGATGTCGGCCTTGTCGATTTCATCGATCAGCAGGATCACCCGCTCCTCGGACTCGAATGCTTCCCAGAGCTTGCCCTTCTTCAGGTAGTTGCGCACGTCGTGCACCTTGTCCACCCCCAGTTGCGAGTCGCGCAGGCGGCTGACCGCGTCGTACTCGTACAGGCCCTGGTGGGCCTTGGTGGTGGACTTGATGTGCCAGGTGATCAGCCTGGCGCCGAAGGACTCGGCCAGTTGTTCGGCGAGCATGGTCTTGCCGGTGCCGGGCTCACCCTTGACCAGCAGCGGACGCTCCAGGGTGATGGCAGCGTTGACGGCCAGTTTCAGGTCATCGGTGGCAACGTAGGCCTGGGTGCCTTCGAACTTCATCGGTCATTCCTCGAATTCATCAATGCCCGGACTATACCGCGCGGCCCCGGCGACTGTGAACGCAGACGGGTTATTCAGTCTCTGAATGACCGGTCACGGCTCAATCCGCCGAAGGCTTTGGCTGCTCATAGCGCGCATTGAACGCCTGGATAAAACCATTACGCAAAATCGCCAAAAATGCGGAGAACGCGCTGACATTTTGCTGATGCACGCTGCCACTGAGTTCCACGCGGGTGGCGAACTGATTCTTTGCCTGGTTCTTCAATACGGTCTCGCTGGCGCCCACCACGGCCTCCCAGATCGAACGAAAGATGTTCTTGTCCTTGTTCTCCACGTCCTGCTGCCAGTCGAAGACTTCCACGTCGCGCAGCAGCGGCTTGATGTACCCGGTCAACTGACCTTTTTCCGCCTGGGCTTCGATCACCACGTCCCCGGTGCCGGCCTTGAAGTCGAACTTGCCATAGGCCGCGGCGAAGTCGTTCATGCGCTTGAGCTGCAAGTCCCTGGCGCGGAAGCGAAACTCGAAGTTCTCGAAATTGCTCAGCGGGTCGAAGGTGGCGGTGGCTTCCAGCGGAGCCTGGCCTTGCAGCAGGGCCTTGCCGTCGAAGCGCGCGTCGCGCCGGCCTTTGACGTCTACCACATTGGTCAGGTTGTAGAAGCTGGCGTTGACGTCGGTCGCGTCGATCTTCACCACGGGCTTGGAGCTGAAGTTGTGGAAGGCGATCTTGCCGTCTTCAATGCGCACTTCATCGAGGGTGATGGGGGCCAACTTACTCAACTGCTCGCGCCAGTCGGTGCCCTTACCGGTCTGGGAGGCTTGCTTGTTGGCACCGCCGTCGACGAAGTTAACCTCGGGCTTGATAAACAGCACTTTGGCCACCACCGCGTGGTCGTACCAGAGAGAGTGCCAGCTCACCGCCAGGTCGATCAGCGGCGCCTTGACGAACGGGACGGGCACCTTGCCGTCGACCTTGACGATCTCCAGGCCGTTGATCCGGTACGCGCCACGCCATAGCGCGAGGTCCACGTCGGTCACCTGGCCGCGGTAATCGCCCATGTCGGCGAGCTTGTCATTCAGGTAGTTACGCACCAGGTAAGGGAGCGCGATGCTCACGGCGACCAGGACCACCAGCAATCCGGCAATGGTCCATAGTGGCCAGCTGTAGCGACGTTTCATGGGGAGAGTCCTCTGTCCATACTGGTGCGGTGGACCCCTGCGGCAGGCGCAACGTTCCTTCGACTGGACGCTTTGCAGCACGAGGCATACCCTTGGAGCCTTTCTGAAAACCGCCTAATAGGACCCGCCATGAGCCGCATTTTTGCAGACAACGCGCACTCCATCGGTAACACGCCCCTGGTTCAGATCAACCGTATCGCACCCCGTGGCGTGACCATCCTGGCCAAGATCGAGGGGCGTAACCCGGGCTATTCGGTGAAGTGCCGCATTGGCGCAAACATGATCTGGGACGCCGAAGGCACCGGCAAGCTCAAGCCGGGCATGACCATCGTGGAACCGACTTCCGGCAATACCGGTATCGGCCTGGCCTTTGTCGCCGCCGCCCGTGGCTACAAGTTGCTGCTGACCATGCCGGCGTCCATGAGTATCGAACGCCGCAAGGTGCTCAAGGCTCTCGGTGCCGAATTGGTCCTGACCGAGCCGGCCAAGGGCATGAAGGGCGCCATCGACAAGGCCGGCGAAATCGTTGCCAGTGACCCGGCCACCTACTTTATGCCGGCCCAGTTCGAAAACCCGGCCAACCCGGCCATCCACGAAAAAACCACCGGCCCGGAAATCTGGAACGACACCGATGGCGCCGTGGACGTGCTGGTGGCGGGCGTGGGCACGGGGGGCACCATCACCGGCGTGTCGCGCTACATCAAGAACACCGCAGGCAAGCCGATCCTGTCGGTGGCTGTCGAGCCGATGGTGTCGCCGGTGATCACCCAGGCCCTGGCCGGTGCCGAGATCAAGCCCAGCCCCCACAAGATCCAGGGGATTGGCGCCGGGTTCGTGCCGAAGAACCTCGACCTGTCGATGGTCGACCGCGTGGAACTGGTGACCGACGAGGAATCCAAGGCCATGGCCCTGCGCCTGATGCAGGAAGAGGGCATCCTGTGCGGTATTTCCTGCGGTGCCGCCATGGCCGTGGCCGTGCGCCTGGCCGAGAAGCCGGAAATGCAGGGCAAGACCATTGTGGTGATCCTGCCGGACTCCGGTGAGCGCTACCTGTCGAGCATGCTGTTCAGCGATTTGTTTACCGAGCAGGAAAACCAGGCTTGATTTATGTCAGCCGGTCAGCCTGGGCCTTCTGCATAATGGCCCAACTGTTTATCATGGCCGGCTGTCACGTCTGGCCTCCCGTCGCCGGGAGGCTGTTGGCCAGGCGCTTATTTCCAGGAGTTGCTGCATGACCTTTTCTTTGGCCGCCAAACTGTCGGTGTTGTTGCTGTTTATTGGCAGCACGCTGTATGTGCACCTGCGCGGCAAGGCCCGTTTGCCGATGTTGCGCCAGTTCGTCAACCATTCGGCGCTGTTCGCCCCCTATAACGCCTTGATGTACCTGTTTTCGGCCGTGCCGTCCAAGCCGTACCTGGACCGCAGCAAGTTCCCGGAACTGGACGTGCTCAAGGACAACTGGGAAGTGATCCGCGAAGAGGCCATGCACCTGTTCGACGAGGGTTACATCCGCGCCGCGGAAAAGAACAACGATGCCGGTTTCGGTTCGTTCTTCAAGAAAGGCTGGAAGCGTTTCTACCTCAAGTGGTACGACAAACCCCTGCCATCGGCCGAGGCGTTGTGCCCGAAAACCGTGGCACTGGTGAGCAGCATCCCCAACGTCAAGGGCGCGATGTTCGCGCTGTTGCCGGGCGGCAGCCACCTCAACCCGCACCGTGACCCGTTTGCCGGTTCCCTGCGGTATCACTTGGGCTTGTCCACGCCGAACTCCGACGACTGCCGCATCTTCGTCGACGGCCAGGTATACGCCTGGCGCGACGGTGACGACGTGATGTTCGATGAAACCTACGTGCACTGGGTGAAAAACGAAACCGACAAGACCCGCGTGATCCTGTTCTGCGACATCGAGCGTCCCCTGAGCAACCGCCTGATGACCCGCGTCAACCGCTGGGTCAGCAAGCAGTTGGGCCGCGCCACCGCACCGCAGAACCTGGATGACGAGCGCGTCGGCGGCATCAACCAGGCGTATGCCTGGAGCAAGACCTTCAGCGACAAGTTCAGCGGTGTGGTCAAGCAGTGGAAGCGCAAGCATCCGAAGGCTTACCGCATTGCGCGGCCGGTGCTGGCGGTAGTGGTGTTGGTACTGCTGTGGAAGTGGTTGTTCGGCTGATCTGAAGCGTTAGACGCGGTCAAAATGTGGGAGGGGGCTTGCCCCCGATGGCGGTATGTCAGTCAAAACATCTATGACTGATCCACCGCTATCGGGAGCAAGCCCCCTCCCACATTTGATCTCCTGTGTTCTTAAGAGGCAATCAACTGCCGCAGCACATAGTGCAGAATCCCCCCCGACTTGAAGTATTCCACTTCATTCAAGGTATCGATCCGGCACAGCACCTCGACCTTCTCGCTGCTGCCGTCCTCCCGGGTGATCACCAGCGTCAGGTTCATCCGCGGCACGATCTCTACCTCGGTCAGGCCGAGGATATCGATCTTCTCCTTGCCCGTAAGCTTCAACGCCTTGCGGTTCTGATCCAGCTTGAACTGCAGCGGCAGCACGCCCATGCCCACCAGGTTGGAACGGTGAATCCGCTCGAAACTCTCGGCGATCACCGCCTTGACCCCCAGCAGGTTGGTGCCCTTGGCGGCCCAGTCGCGGCTGGAGCCGGTGCCGTATTCCTGGCCGGCGATCACCACCAGCGGTGTGCCCGAGGCCTGGTACTTCATGGCCGCATCGTAGATCGGCATTTTCTCGCCGGTGGGGATGTACAGCGTATTGCCGCCTTCCTCGCCGCCAAGCATTTCGTTGCGAATGCGGATATTGGCGAAGGTGCCGCGCATCATCACTTCATGGTTGCCCCGGCGTGAGCCGTAGGAGTTGAAGTCACGCGGCTCCACGCCTTGCTCGCGCAGGTAGCGGCCGGCGGGGCTGTCGGTCTTGATGTTGCCGGCGGGGGAAATGTGGTCGGTGGTCACCGAGTCCCCCAGCAACGCCAGTACGTGGGCGCCCTTGACGTCTTTGATCACCGGCAGAGGCCCGGCGATGTCGTCGAAGAATGGCGGGTGCTGGATGTAGGTAGAGTCTTTTTGCCACACGTAGGTCGCGGCCTGTGGCACCTCAATGGCTTGCCATTGCTCGTCACCGGCAAATACCTCGGCGTATTCCTTGTGGAACATTCCGGTGCTGACCTGCGCAACGGCGTCGGCGATCTCCTGGCTGCTCGGCCAGATGTCCTTCAAATACACCGGATTACCCTGTTGATCGTTACCCAGCGGTTCGCTGCTGATATCGATGCGTACGGTCCCCGCCAAGGCGTAAGCCACCACCAGCGGCGGCGAGGCCAGCCAGTTGGTTTTCACTAATGGGTGCACGCGGCCTTCGAAGTTGCGGTTGCCGGACAGCACCGAGGCTACGGCGAGGTCGGCCTTCTGGATGGCTTTTTCAATCGGCTCGGGCAACGGGCCGGAGTTGCCGATGCAGGTGGTGCAGCCATAGCCCACGAGGTCGAAGCCAATTTTATCCAGATACTGGGTGAGGCCCGCGGCCTTGTAGTAGTCGGTGACCACTTTGGAACCGGGCGCCAGGGAGGTCTTCACCCAGGGTTTGCGCGTGAGGCCTTTCTCCACGGCTTTTTTCGCCACCAGCCCGGCGGCCATCATCACGCTGGGGTTGGACGTGTTGGTGCAGGAGGTGATGGCGGCGATCACCACGGCGCCGTTTTTCAGGCGATAGGTCTGGCCTTCGTATTCATAGTCGGTTTCGCCCACCAGGTCGGCGTTGCCCACGGCCACACCGCCGCCGCCTTCACTTTCCAGGCGGCCTTCTTCCTTGGTGGTGGGTTTGAACTGCAGGTCGAGGAAGTCGCTGAACGCCTGGCCGACATTGGGCAGGGACACGCGGTCCTGTGGGCGTTTCGGCCCGGCGAGGCTGGCTTCGACGCTGCCCATGTCGAGGGCCAGGCTGTCGGTGAACACCGGTTCCTGGCCAGTGTTGCGCCATAGGCCCTGGGCCTTGGTGTAGGCCTCGACCAGCTTCACGGTGGCAGCCGGGCGCCCGGACAGGCGCAGGTAGTCCAGCGTCACTTCATCCACCGGGAAAAAGCCGCAGGTGGCGCCGTATTCCGGGGCCATGTTGGCGATGGTCGCGCGGTCCGCCAGGGGCAGGTCGGCCAGGCCGTCGCCGTAGAACTCGACGAACTTACCCACCACGCCTTTTTTACGCAGCATCTGGGTGACGGTCAGCACCAGGTCGGTGGCGGTGATGCCTTCTTTCAATTTGCCGGTGAGCTTGAAGCCGATCACTTCCGGGATCAGCATCGACACCGGTTGGCCGAGCATCGCCGCTTCCGCTTCGATCCCGCCCACGCCCCAGCCGAGCACGCCGAGGCCGTTGATCATGGTGGTGTGGGAATCGGTGCCCACCAGGGTGTCGGGGAAGGCGTAGGTGCGGCCGTCCTCGTCCTTGGTCCATACGGTGCGGCCCAGGTATTCGAGGTTGACCTGGTGGCAGATGCCGGTGCCCGGCGGTACCACGCTGAAGTTGTCGAAGGCGCTCTGGCCCCAGCGCAGGAAGGCGTAGCGTTCGCCGTTGCGCTGCATTTCGATGTCGACGTTCTGCCCGAAGGCGTCGGCGTTGCCGAACTTGTCGACCATCACCGAGTGGTCGATCACCAGGTCCACCGGCGAGAGTGGGTTGATGCGCTGCGGGTCGCCGCCGGCCTTGGCCACGGCGGCGCGCATGGCGGCCAGGTCGACCACGGCGGGTACGCCGGTAAAGTCCTGCATCAGCACGCGGGCGGGGCGATACTGGATCTCACGGTCGGACTGGCGCTCTTTGAGCCAGGCGGCAATGGCCTTGAGGTCGGCGCCGGTGACGGTCTTGTTGTCTTCCCAGCGCAGCAGGTTCTCCAGCAGCACCTTGAGGGACATCGGCAGCTTATCCAGGTCACCCAGGCGCTTGGCGGCTTCGGGCAGGCTGAAATAGTGGTAGGTCTTGTCGTCGATTTCTAAAGTTTTAAGGGTACTCAGGCTATCAAGGGATGACATTACATGACTCCTTATGGTCCGCACGGCTACGGACCTGACGGGACGAACAGAGCTTTCAAACTAGCGCTGTTTTCAGTAGCTGGCTAATTACTGGACTCTATGGACAGAACCAAGGTTCCGAACTCGGCTATCATGCGCGCGTTTTCATGACAGGCATTGCGATAGCGCAACGTCAGTTGAGTCACCAGGAGAGTCGATGAACACCCTTTTTATGCACTGCCGCCCGGGTTTTGAGGGCGAAGTCTGTTCCGAGATCGCGGAACACGCCGCGCGCCTGAACGTTTCCGGCTACGCCAAGGCCAAGACCGGCAGCGCCTGCGCCGAATTTGTCTGCACCGAAGAAGACGGCGCCCAGCGCCTGATGCACGGCCAACGCTTTGCCGAGCTGATCTTCCCGCGGCAGTGGGCGCGCGGGGTGTTTATCGACCTGCCGGAAACCGACCGTATCAGCGTGATCCTCGCCCACCTGCGTGAATTCCCGGTGTGCGGCAGCCTGTGGCTGGAGATGGTCGACACCAACGACGGCAAGGAACTCTCGAACTTCTGCAAGAAATTCGAAGTGCACCTGCGCAAAGCCTTGTTGAACGCCGGCAAGCTGGTGGACGACCCGAGCAAGCCGCGCCTGCTGCTGACCTTCAAAAGCGGCCGCGAAGTGTTCATGGGCCTGGCCGAGTCGAATAACTCGGCGATGTGGCCGATGGGCATCCCGCGCTTGAAATTCCCCCGGGACGCGCCCAGCCGCTCGACCCTGAAGCTGGAAGAGGCCTGGCACCACTTTATCCCCCGCGACCAATGGGACGAGCGCCTGCATGGCGACATGACCGGTGTCGATCTGGGTGCGGCCCCTGGCGGCTGGACCTGGCAGCTGGTCAACCGTGGCATGCTGGTGACCGCCATCGACAACGGCCCCATGGCCGAAAGCCTGATGGACACCGGCCTGGTGCAGCACCTGATGGCCGACGGCTTTACCTTCGTGCCCAAGCAGCCGGTGGACTGGATGGTCTGCGACATCGTCGAAAAGCCGACGCGCAACGCGGCATTGCTGGAGACCTGGATCGGCGAAGGGCATTGCCGCGAGGCGGTGGTGAACCTGAAGTTGCCGATGAAGCAGCGTTACGCCGAGGTCAAGCGCCTGCTGGAGCGTATCGAAGACGGCTTCAAGGCGCGCGGTATTCGGGTAGAGATCGGCTGCAAGCAGCTGTATCACGACCGTGAAGAAGTGACCTGCCACCTGCGTCGGCTGGTGGATGTGAAGAAAACCAAGGCCCGCTAAACTGAGCGCCGGTTCCAGGAGTAGACAATGAGCGATATTTTCGACACCGCCGTGGATGGCACCCTCGACGCAACGGGCCTCAACTGCCCTGAGCCGGTGATGATGCTGCACCAGCACATCCGCGACCTGCCGCCCGGCGGCTTGCTCAAGGTGATCGCGACCGACCCGTCGACGCGCCGCGATATCCCCAAGTTCTGCGTGTTCCTTGACCATGAATTGGTGGATCAACAGGAGCAGGCCGGCACGTACCTCTACTGGATCCGTAAAAAGGCCGACTAACCCCGCGCCTTCTCCAGGCGAATGCGCCGGCGTGCACTGCGCGCCAGGCGCACCAGCAGCATCCCCGCCGCACAGCTCAAGCCCACGATCAGCCCTTGCCACAAACCGCTCGGGCCGCTGGGTTCGCCCAGCCAGTTGCTCAGCCCCAGGGCGTACCCCACCGGCAGCCCCACGCCCCAATAGGCAAACAGGGTCAGCACCATAGTGACGCGGGTGTCCTGGTAGCCCCGCAGGGCGCCGGCGGCGGTGACCTGGATCGAGTCACTGAACTGGAACAGCGCTGAAAACACGATCAGCGTCGAGGCCAGGTGGATGACGATGGGGTCCGGGGTGTAGATCGCCGCAATCTGCTCGCGAAACACCAGCATCAGGCTGCACGACAGGCAGGCGTACGCCAGCGCCGTGCCCATGCCGACCCCGGCGGCGAAGCGTGCTTCACGCGCCTCGCCACGCCCCAGGGCCTGGCCGACGCGCACGGTGACGGCCATGCTCAGGGAATAAGGGATCATGAACACCAGTGAGCTGACGTTCAGCGCGATCTGGTGCCCCGACACAACGGTGGCGCCCAGGCTGCCGAGCAGCAGGGCGATGACGGCAAAGATGCTCGATTCGGCAAAGATCGCGATGCCGATCGGCAGGCCAATCCCCAGTACGCGCTTGATCACCGACCACTGCGGCCAGTCGAAGCGCTTGAACAGTTCGCTGCTCTGGTAGGCGGCCCCCCAGCGGGTCCAGGCAGCCATGCCGAGCATCATCACCCACATCGCAATGGCCGTGGCCCAGCCGCAGCCCACGCCGCCCATGGCCGGCACGCCCAGGTGGCCGTAGATGAAGATGTAGTTCAGCGGAATATTCAGCGCCAACCCGCACAGGCCCATGGCCATGCTGGGCAGGGTGCGGCCCAGGCCATCACTGAAACAGCGCAGCACGTAGTAGAGGGCGATGGCCGGCATCCCGGCGGCGATGCCATGCAGGTAGCCCATGGTGGGGGCGATAAGGTCCGGCTCAACCTTCATGGCATGCAGGATCGGCTCGGCGCAGAGCAACAGCAGCGCGCCGATGATGCCGACCACCACCGCCAGCCACAGTGACTGACGCACCAACGGCCCGATTTCGCCGTAGTGGCCCGCCCCGTAGCGCTGGGCGACTTTCGGCGTGGTGGCCAGCAGCGTACCGGTCATCAGCAGGTACACCGGAATCCAGATCGAGTTGCCCAGGCCCACCGCCGCCAGGTCCTGGGGGCTGACGCGCCCGGCCATCACCGCATCGACGAAGCTCATGGCCGTGGTTGCCAGTTGGCCGATCATGATCGGCAGCGCGAGCGTCAGCAGGCCACCCACTTCCCGGCTGATGCGGGCGGGGCGGGTGAGGGGGGCAGTGGCAGTGTTCACGTACGCAAGTCCAGTCAAAAGGGTGCAAGGCCGCGGATTCTACGCCTTGACGTAACGGTCAGGAAAAAACCTGTGTTAGGGATTTGTAAGCGACCTGCCAGCCCCCTCCCACATTGAAGATCGCATCCCTGTACACTGCTGATCCGCCAAAGGAGCCTGCCATGTTGATTGTTGCCGACGAAAATATCCCGCTGCTCGATGAGTTTTTCCAAGGATTTGGCGAGATTCGCCGAGTGTCCGGTCGTTCCATCGACCGCGCCACCGTCGAACAGGCCGATGTGCTGCTGGTGCGCTCGGTGACCAACGTCAACCGCGCCCTGTTGGACGGCACGAAGGTGCGTTTTGTCGGCACCTGCACCATCGGCACCGACCACCTCGACCTCGATTACTTCAAGCAGGCCGGTATCCAGTGGTCCAGCGCTCCCGGCTGCAATGCGCGGGGCGTGGTGGACTATGTGCTGGGCAGCCTGCAAACCCTGGCCGAGATCGAAGGCGCCGACCTCAACCAGCGTACCTATGGCGTCGTCGGCGCCGGTGAAGTGGGCGGGCGCCTGGTCGAAGTGCTCAAGGGCCTGGGCTGGAACGTGCTGGTCTGCGACCCGCCGCGCCAGATCGCCGAAGACGGCGATTACGTCAGCCTCGAGCAGATCATCGAGCAATGCGATGTGATCAGCCTGCACACGCCGTTGACCAAATCCGGCAATGGTTCCACCTGGCACCTGTTTGATCGCGATCGGCTCAGCCGCCTCAAGCCCGGCACCTGGCTGATCAACGCCAGCCGTGGCCCGGTGGTGGACAACGCGGCCCTGCGCGACGTGCTGCTGGCGCGTGAAGACCTGCAAGCGGTGCTGGACGTGTGGGAAGGCGAGCCCGAGGTGGACGTCGACCTGGCCGACCTGTGTGTGTTGGCCACCCCGCACATCGCCGGCTACAGCCTTGATGGCAAGCAGCGCGGTACGGCGCAGATCTATCAGGCGTTCTGCTCGCACCTGGGCCAGGGGCCGAGCATTCAGCTGGGCGACTTGTTACCGCAACCGTGGCTGGCCGAGGTGCACTTGAACGCATCGACCGACCCCGCCTGGGCGCTGGCGACGTTGTGCCGCAGCGTGTACGACCCGCGCCGTGATGATGCGGATTTCCGCCGCAGCCTGGTAGG
Organism: Pseudomonas sp. LAMO17WK12:I1; assembly: GCF_900177315.1. Lineage (NCBI taxonomy): Bacteria > Pseudomonadati > Pseudomonadota > Gammaproteobacteria > Pseudomonadales > Pseudomonadaceae > Pseudomonas > Pseudomonas sp. LAMO17WK12:I1. The sequence goes on from NZ_FWZV01000004.1 coordinate 369,854, forward strand.
TACCGTCGAAGAACAACGCAAGGCGTTCGACGTGCTGCGCAAGCATTATCCGGAGCGTCGTGAAATCGACGGCTTGAAGGTGCGCATTGTGAATGGGGAGTCAGCGGTGTTAGCGCGCATCGTGTCCGCATTGGGCGCGGCAACCGTTTAAACACCGAACAAAAAACCCGGCCACCTGGGCCGGGTTTGAAAGAGCGTAGGCCCTTCAGCCTTGCTGGGCAGGCTTGACCAGTCGCTGTTCCAGCTCGCGGCACGCCTGCTGGATCATCTCTTCGGTAATCTGCACTTCGCGGCCCTGGGCGTCGATCACGGAGCAAGGCAAGTGCTGCGGTTGGCGGATCACTTCAATCTTGGCATCGCTGCTGTTTTGCAAGGTCATGGCCTGTCTCCTCATCAGGTTGTGTACCTACTGTATAGCCCCCGAGTGACCGCGCTGTTACAACTCCTTACGAGATCACCGGTTCGAACATCCAGTCCACCAGAAACCGCTGTGGATTTCCAGCCGGGCGTTAGACCGATAGCCTCTAGGGGCCAGCATCGGCGGGCATAATTAACCTGACTCATTGTTATTCGCGCAAGTTCCCCCCATGTAAGCAGGCAGGTACCAACCCTTTCCGATCAGGTGATGCCCTCCATGCTCTCAGTCCGTCAACGCCGTGCAATTCGCCTGGCCAGCCGCTTCATCGCGCCCTACCGCTGGCAGGCCCTCGGTGCCCTGGTCGCGCTGATCGTCACTGCGGGCATCACCTTGTCCATGGGGCAGGGCATTCGCCTGCTGGTGGACCAGGGCTTCATGACCCAGTCGCCGCACCTGCTCAACCAGTCCATCGGCCTGTTCATGGTCCTGGTGCTGGGCTTGGCCGTGGGCACGTTTGCGCGGTTTTACCTGGTGTCGTGGATCGGTGAGCGGGTGGTGGCGGACATTCGCCGGCAGGTCTTCAACCACCTGATCTACCTGCATCCAGGTTTCTACGAGAACAACCGCAGCTCGGAAATCCAATCGCGGTTGACCACCGACACCACACTGCTGCAATCGGTGATCGGCTCGTCGTTGTCGCTGTTCCTGCGCAATGCCTTGATGGTGATCGGCGGCATCGTGCTGTTGTTCATCACCAACCCCAAGCTCACCAGCATCGTGGTGGTGGCGCTGCCGCTGGTGCTGGCGCCGATCCTGATCTTCGGCCGTCGCGTACGCAGCCTGTCGCGCCTGAGCCAGGACCGTATCGCCGATGTGGGCAGCTACGTGTCCGAAACCCTCGGCCAGATCAAGACCGTGCAAGCCTATAACCACCAGGTCCAGGACGAGCAACGCTTTGCCGTGACCGTGGAAGAGGCGTTCACCACCGCCCGCAAACGCATCGCCCAGCGCGCCTGGTTGATCACCCTGGTGATCATGCTGGTGCTGGGTGCGGTGGGCGTGATGCTCTGGGTCGGAGGAATGGATGTGATCAGCGGGCGCATTTCCGGCGGCGAGCTGGCTGCGTTCGTGTTCTACAGCCTGATCGTCGGCAGCGCCGTCGGTACCCTGAGCGAAGTCCTCGGTGAACTGCAACGTGCCGCCGGTGCAGCGGAGCGCATTGGTGAGCTGTTGCAGTCGAGCAACGAGATCCAGGCGCCGGCCACGGGCAGCGTGCAGTTGCCCGAGCGGGTCAGCGGGCGCATGGAGCTGCAGGACCTGCGCTTTTCCTACCCTTCACGACCGGACAGCTACGCCATCGACGGCCTGAACCTGAGCATCAACCCCGGCGAAACCCTGGCACTGGTGGGGCCGTCCGGCGCGGGCAAGTCGACGCTTTTCGACCTGCTGCTGCGTTTCTACGATCCTCAGCAAGGCCGCATCCTGATTGAAGGCCAGGCGCTGACCGATCTCGACCCCCTGGACCTGCGTCGCCACTTCGCCCTGGTGTCCCAGAGCCCGGCGCTGTTCTTCGGCAGCGTCGAAGAGAACATCCGCTACGGCAACCCCACCGCTACCCGCGAGCAAGTCGAAGCCGCTGCCCGCATCGCCCACGCCCACGATTTCATCCTGCAAATGCCCGACGGCTACCAGACCCACCTCGGCGACGGCGGCATGGGCCTCTCCGGCGGCCAGCGCCAACGCTTGGCGATTGCCCGTGCGTTGCTGGTGGACGCGCCGATCCTGCTGCTGGACGAAGCCACCAGTGCCCTGGATGCCCAGAGTGAACACCTGATCCAGCAAGCGTTGCCGCAATTGATGCAAGGGCGTACCACGCTGGTTATCGCCCATCGACTGGCGACGGTGAAGAACGCTGACCGCATCGCGGTGATGGATCAGGGCAGGCTGGTGGCGGTGGGCACGCATCAGCAGTTGATTGCGAGCAATCCGTTATATGCGCGATTGGCGGCGTTGCAGTTCAGTGATGGGGTTGAGGAGAGCAGCGAACACTGAGTTTCGGTGCCGATAAAAAATGCCCGCATCTCTCAATGCGGGCATTTTCATTTCTGCTTTAAACCTTATTGATCATCAAAGTAGCGCTCATGCCAATCCACCAACGGCTGTGGTGAGTTGAGCTTCTGCCCGTAGATCACCGAATAAGACAACACGTTCTGCACATACTGGCGGGTTTCGTCGAACGGGATGCTTTCCACCCAGACGTCGAAGCTCAGGTGGTCGGCGCCGCGCAGCCATTGGCGTACGCGGCCGGGACCGGCGTTGTAGGCGGCGGAGGCGAGGACGCGGTTGCCGTTGAACTGGCTGTGCACCTGGCTCAGGTAAGCCGCGCCGAGCTGGATGTTTTTGTCCGGGTCCAGCACCTGGGCGGGTGAGGCCAGCGGGATGCTGAACTTGCGCGCGGTGTCCTTGGCGGTGCCGGGCATCAGTTGCATCAGGCCGCTGGCGCCGACGCCGGAGCGGGCGTCGTCCATGAAGGCGCTTTCCTGGCGGGTGATGGCGAATACCCAGCTGGAATGCAGGCCACGGACCTTGGCTTCGCGCACCAGGGTGTCGCGGTGGGCCATCGGGAAGCGGATGTCCAGGTCATCCCAGTACTGGGCCTGGCTGATGGTGCGGATCGCCGGGAAGTACCACTTCATGTCGTAGGCCAGCTTGGCCTGGGCGACCATTTCGTCACGGTTGAAATGGCGGCTGACGTGGTACCACTCGCGGCGGCCATCCACGATCTGGCCACGGGCGTAGAACTCAAGGGCACGGCGCACACCCGGGGTGTTACGCACTTTGTTGACCAGCGCCTGGCTCATCAGCAGCGGCTTGTTCTTCAACTGGTACGGCGCCTTGGAGCGATCGGCGGCCAGGAAGCCATAGAAGTCACGTTCCTGCGCGAGATTCTTGTACAGCACCAGGGCTTGCGGGTTTTTCGGCTCGGCCAGTTCCAGGCTGCGGGCCTGCCAGTAGCGCCAGCGGTTGGTGGTGGCCAAATCCTGCGGGAGTTTGCGCGTCAGTTGGTAGGCATCTTCCCAGCGGGCCAGGCGCAACAGCAGGCGCAGGCGCCATTCGGACACGGTGTTGTCGCGCAACTCGGGGTCGTACTTGGTCATCACCTCAAGCGCCCGCGGGTCGAAGCGCTTGGCCAGGGTCAGGCCGATTTCACGGGCGATTGCCACTTTTTCGTCACGGGAGAAGTGCATGCTGCTGGCGTAACCGTCGAGCAGGGCCATGGCCTTGTCCGGATCCTGGCGTGCCAGGCGGCGCAGGCCCAGGCCCACGGCGTCAGACATCGCCTCGGTGGCCGGCAGGAAGCGCGACGGGTCGCCGAGCATGTCGGGTTTTTGCGCCACGTCCACCATCAGGCGGCCCTGGGCGCCCAGGGTCGGCAGGGTTTTTACCAGGCTGTTGGCCAGCGGGTAATTGCGTGCTTCGGCGGCGAGTTTGGCGCGGTCCCAGATTTTTTGTTCAGTCAGTTGGCCGTCGGCGGCCCATTGGCTGAAGGTGGCATCGCAGGCGGCCGGCTGGGATTTGCCGGTCATCCACAGTTTTTCGGTGGTCTTGTAGCCTTCAGCCTTGAGGTTGTGGGTCAGTTGGAACTGACCGTGCAGGCAGTCCAGCTCGACGAAATTAAGCTTGGGGTCGTAGTACTTTTCAAAGGTCTGCCAGTCGCCACGGTCGGCCAACCAGCGCAACCAGCGCAGCTTCATCCAGTTGGCCTGGGGCAGGTCGCCGTTTTTGGCGAGGAATTGTTCGATTTCCTCGTTGCTGGCGGTCTTCAACCGGGCGGTCAGTTCGTCGTAGGCCAGGTAGGGCGTCAGCGGGTAGTCGGCCAGGGCCTGGCTGTATTGCATGTAGGGGCCGGTATCGCCCTTGGCCAGGGCGCGTTTGGCTTCATCGTAATATTGACGTTGGGTGGTGAGGTCCACGGCCTGGGCGGATTGAACGGCGGTGGCGGAAAGAAGCAGGCAAGATAAAAAGTTGAAAAGGCGACTGCGCATGAGACGTCCGTGCAGAGAAATCACGACTAGCACCGGCACCGCCGACACTGATTGCCCCTAGCTTAGCCTTTTGCCAGCGGCCGGCGAAAGCTTTGCCGGGTGGTTCGTTCAAGTTCTCCGGAAATGTCCTACAGAACGTGTCGGTAGCGAAAATGCTGGCCGCATCCCACCCTCAAGTCAGGTAGAATGCGCGCCCAGTTTTTGGAGAAGCGTATGACCCTGCTCAAATTCAGCGATGTGTCCCTTGCTTTCGGCGCTATGCCGTTGTTGGACAAGGTGTCCTGGCAGATCGCCCGTGGTGAGCGGGTGTGCATCATCGGCCGCAACGGCACCGGCAAGTCCAGCATGATGAAGCTGGTAAAGGGCGACCAGAAGCCCGATGACGGCTCTGTCTGGCGCGCCCCAGGCCTCAAGATTGGCGAATTGCCGCAGGAATTGCCGGTTGCCGACGGACGGACTGTGTTCGACGTGGTTGCCGAAGGCCTGGACGGTGTCGGTGAGTTGCTTGCGCAATACCATCACCTGGCCCAGAACTGCGTCACCGAAGCCGACCTGGACAAGCTGATGCACGTTCAGCAAGACCTCGAAGCCCGTGACGGCTGGCGCCTGCAGCAACTGGTCGACAGCACCCTGAGCCGCCTGCAGCTGCCGGCCGACAAGACCCTCGCCGAGTTGTCCGGCGGCTGGCGTCGTCGTGTGCTGCTGGCCCAGGCCCTGGTGTCCGAGCCGGACCTGCTGCTGCTCGACGAGCCAACCAACCACCTGGACATCGGCGCCATCGCCTGGCTGGAAGAAGCCCTCAAGGATTTCCAGGGCGCCGTGCTGTTCATCACGCATGACCGTTCCTTCCTGCAAAACCTCGCCACGCGGATCCTCGAGCTGGACCGTGGTGGCCTGATCGACTGGAACGGCGATTACGCCAGCTTCCTGGTGCACAAAGAGGCGACGCTGGCTGCCGAAGAAACCGCCAACGCGCTGTTCGACAAGAAACTGGCCCAGGAAGAAGTCTGGATCCGCCAGGGCATCAAGGCGCGTCGCACCCGTAACGAAGGCCGCGTGCGTGCCCTCAAGGCCCTGCGCGTAGAGCGCAGCGAACGTCGCGAGCGCACCGGCAAGGCCAATATCCAGCTGGATACCGCCGATAAGTCGGGCAAGCAGGTCATGGTGCTGGAGAACGTCAGCTTCCATCACCCGGATGGTCCGTTCCTGATCAAGGACTTCTCCATGGTCCTGCAGCGCGGCGACCGTATCGGCCTGTTGGGTGCCAACGGTACCGGCAAGACCACCTTGCTCAAGCTGATGCTCAATGGTCTGCAGCCGACCAGCGGCACGGTGGAAGAGGGCACGCGCATCGACGTGGCCTACTTCGACCAGTTGCGCCATCAGTTGGACCTGGAAAAGACCGTGATCGACAACGTCGCCGAAGGCCGCGACTTTATCGATATCGACGGCCAGAGCCGCCACGTACTCAGCTACCTGGGCGACTTCCTGTTCAGCCCGCAGCGTGCGCGTACACCCGTGAAGGCCTTGTCCGGTGGCGAGCGTGCGCGCCTGCTGCTGGCCAAGCTGTTCAGCAAGCCTGCCAACCTGCTGGTGCTCGACGAACCGACCAACGACCTCGACGTGGAAACCCTCGAGCTGCTGGAAGAGGTCCTGCTGACCTTCAACGGCACTGTGCTGATGGTCAGCCACGACCGGGCATTCCTCGACAACGTGGTCACCAGCACCCTGGTCTTCGAAGGTGAAGGCAAGGTGCGCGAATACGTCGGTGGTTACCAGGACTGGCTGCGTCAGGGCGGCTCGCCGCGTCTGTTGGGCGTGACCGAGAGCAAGTCCGGCAAGGCCGACCTGGCCTCGGCTGTGGTGGCTCCGGTGGAAGCGGCTGCACCGGCCCAGGAAGCGGCACCGGCGGCCAAGAAGAAACTCAGCTACAAGCTGCAGCGTGAGCTGGAAGCCTTGCCGGGTGATATCGACGCCAAGGAACAGCAGATCGCCGCGGTAGAAGCGGAAATGGCTGACGCAGGTTTCTACCTGCGCCCGGCGGCGGAAACCGCCAAGGTCATCGCCTCCCTGGAGACGTTGAACCAGGAGCTGGAAGTGCTGGTCGAGCGTTGGGCCGAGCTGGATGCCTGAGTGACCTTCGTGCAATAAAAAAGCCCGGCGCCCTAATATGGGCGCCGGGCTTTTTCATATGAAATGCGGTTCAAATGTGGCCTTAAGAGGTTTTTACCAGCCTGACGGCCAATACATCGCACGGCGCACCGTGCAGCACATCATTGGCAGTAGAACCCAGCAGCAACGCCAAACCATGACGGCCATGGCTGCCGACCACGATCAGGTCGCAATGCTGCTCCTTGGCCAGGTGGTGGATTTCCTGGCGCGGTTGGCCGTAGGTGAGGTGGGAGTTTTCCTTGGTCACTTCGGGGTATTTGACGATCAGGCGGTCAAGGCGCTCCTTGGCCTGGTCGAACTGTTGTTGCTGCAGTTGGGAGAGGTCCATGGGCACGTCGCCGCCAAAGGCCATGGCCATGGGCTCGACGATATGCACCAGTGACAGTTTTGCGCCACTGGCAACGGCAAACGCTCGGGCGCGCTTGATCACTGGATCGCACTCTTCGGTCAGGTCTACGGCGACCAGAATATGTTCGTAGGACATGGGGCGTTCCTCCAGGGGACTGCAATAGATTCAGTATGGCTGCTTTCAAGCGGATAGGGTTGCGTCAGGTCAAATCCGCTCATCAGAAAAATCGGGAGTACACATATGACGGTCTGGATAGTGGTGTCAATCCTTGTCGTGGTTCTGAGCCCCCTGGCATGGCTGCGCCCATCGCGCCATCAGAGCGGGCGCATGGCCCTGCGCATGGAGGCACGCCGCATCGGCCTGGCCATGCAACTGGCGCCCCAGGAATGGCCGCACTGGCTCAAGCAAGAGCCGCCGAGCCCCTGTGCGCAGTACTGCCGACCCCGGCGCGGCAGTATGCCGGCCGTTTGGAGCTACTGGCAGCTGGAGCCGGGCGTGTGGGTCAATCAGTGGCGCGAAGTATGTGTGGATGAGAAGTTGTTGCCGCATTTTGCAACGCTGCCGGCGAATGTCTACAAGGTCGAGGCCGACAAGCAAATGATCGCCCTTTACTGGGGCGAGAAGGGCGAGGCGAGCGACCTGCTGGCCATTGATACATTGCTCAAGGCCCTGGCCTGACACCTGTGTGTCAAACCCCAGGCAATAAAAAGCCCGAAAGCATCATCGGGCTGGAGTTGGCCAGGCAGGCCGGTAAATCCGGGTTTCCCGCGCCGGATGTTCATCCAGGCGCGTTACGGTTGTCGCTAGCCTAGCGGCATATCCGGTTCTGTACAGCGGTTTTCCCTATCTTTTTCATTATTGATTTCGTGAATAGTCGAATATTGACGAATCGCGGGCCTGGCCCCGGGGTTCTGAAATGACTGGAAAGTCGCGTTTTTCCTAGCCTTTCGAGCGATTGACAATTGCTCGGAATTGGATGAAGGTGGCGTACCCAAATCAAACGGGCGTATGAATTGAGCGTTTGTCTGTCAGACCGCTCATACAGAAACCCGACTATCGCATTGGCGGGTGTGCCTGGCGGATTGGCCTGAGCATTGACGAAATTATCAATGTCCAAGCATAGGCCAGCGTCCAATGTGTACTGTTCAGCTTCCATATCGTGGAGATCAGTTGATGATTTACGAAGGTAAAGCCATCACGGTTAAGGCTCTTGAAAGTGGCATCGTCGAACTGAAGTTCGACCTCAAGGGTGAGTCCGTCAACAAGTTCAACCGTCTAACCCTGAACGAACTGCGTCAGGCCGTAGACACCATCAAGGCTGATGCATCGATCAAAGGCGTGATCGTCTCCAGCGGCAAGGACGTGTTTATCGTCGGCGCTGACATCACCGAATTCGTCGACAACTTCAAGCTGCCCGATGCCGAGCTGGTGGCTGGCAACCTCGAAGCCAACAAGATTTTCAGCGATTTCGAAGACCTCAACGTACCCACCGTTGCCGCGATCAATGGCATCGCGCTGGGCGGCGGCCTGGAAATGTGCCTGGCGGCGGACTTCCGCGTCATGGCGGCCACCGCCAAGATCGGCCTGCCCGAAGTCAAGCTGGGCATCTACCCAGGCTTCGGCGGCACCGTGCGCCTGCCGCGCATCATTGGTGCCGACAACGCCATCGAGTGGATTGCCGCCGGCAAGGAAAACCGTGCCGAAGACGCACTGAAAGTCGGTGCCGTCGACGCCGTGGTGGCTGCGGACAAGCTGGCTGAAGCCGCGTTGAACCTGATCAAGGGCGCCATCAGCGGCGAATTTGACTACAAGGCCAAGCGTCAGCCGAAGCTGGAAAAACTCAAGCTCAACGCCATCGAACAAATGATGTCGTTCGAAACCGCCAAGGGTTTCGTGGCTGGCCAGGCTGGCCCGAACTACCCGGCGCCGGTTGAAGCGATCAAGACCATCCAGAAGGCCGCGAACTTCGGTCGCGACAAAGCCCTGGAAGTGGAAGCGGCAGGTTTCGTCAAACTGGCCAAGACCTCGGCGGCCCAGAGCCTGATCGGCCTGTTCCTGAACGACCAGGAACTGAAGAAAAAGGCCAAGGCCTACGACGAAATCGCCAAGGACGTGAAACAGGCTGCCGTGCTCGGCGCCGGTATCATGGGTGGCGGTATCGCCTATCAGTCGGCGTCCAAAGGCACGCCGATCCTGATGAAGGACATCAACGAGCACGGTATCGAACAGGGCCTGGCCGAAGCCGCCAAGCTGCTGGTCGGCCGCGTTGATAAAGGTCGCATGACGGCTGCGAAGATGGCTGAAGTGCTTAACGGCATTCGTCCTACGCTGTCCTACGGCGATTTCGGCCATGTCGACCTGGTGGTCGAAGCGGTTGTCGAGAATCCGAAGGTCAAGCAGGCGGTACTGGCTGAAGTTGAAGGCCACGTCAAAGACGACACCATCCTGGCGTCTAACACCTCGACCATTTCCATTTCGCTGCTGGCCAAGGCCCTCAAGCGTCCGGAAAACTTCGTCGGTATGCACTTCTTCAACCCGGTACACATGATGCCGCTGGTGGAAGTGATCCGTGGCGAGAAGTCCAGCGAGCTGGCGATTGCCACCACCGTTGCCTACGCCAAGAAAATGGGCAAGAACCCGATCGTGGTCAACGACTGCCCGGGCTTCCTGGTCAACCGCGTGCTGTTCCCGTACTTCGGCGGTTTCGCCAAGCTGGTCAGCGCCGGTGTGGACTTCGTGCGCATCGACAAGGTCATGGAAAAATTCGGCTGGCCTATGGGCCCGGCGTACCTGATGGACGTGGTCGGCATCGACACCGGCCACCACGGTCGTGACGTGATGGCTGAAGGCTTCCCGGACCGCATGAAAGACGACCGCCGTTCGGCGATCGACGCGCTCTACGAGGCCAAGCGCCTGGGCCAGAAGAACGGCAAGGGTTTCTACGCCTACGAGGCGGACAAGAAGGGCAAGCAGAAGAAAGTGGCCGACCCGTCGGTGCACGAAGTGCTGGCTCCGGTCATCTACGAACAGCGTGAAGTGTCCGACGAGGACATCATCAACTGGATGATGATCGCCCTGTGCCTGGAAACCGTGCGTTGCCTGGAAGACGGCATCGTTGAAACCGCCGCCGAAGCCGATATGGGCCTGGTGTACGGTATTGGTTTCCCTCCATTCCGTGGTGGTGCGCTGCGTTACATCGATTCGATCGGTGTGGCCGAGTTCGTTGCCCTGGCTGATCAATACGCTGATCTGGGCCCGCTGTACCACCCGACCGCGAAGCTGCGTGAGATGGCCAAGAACGGCCAGCGCTTCTTCGGTTAAGTGCCCAGACGACTAGAGCGAGAATATTTATGAGCTTGAATCCAAGAGACGTCGTGATTGTCGACTTCGGTCGTACGCCGATGGGCCGCTCCAAGGGCGGCATGCACCGCAACACCCGCGCTGAAGACATGTCGGCGCACCTGATCAGCAAACTGCTGGAACGTAACGTCAAGGTCGACCCGAACGAAGTCGAGGACGTGATCTGGGGCTGCGTCAACCAGACCCTGGAGCAGGGCTGGAACATCGCGCGCATGGCGTCGTTGATGACGCAGATCCCGCACACGGCAGCCGGCCAGACCGTCAGCCGCCTGTGTGGCTCGTCCATGAGTGCGCTGCACACCGCCGCCCAGGCGATCATGACCGGCAACGGTGATGTGTTCGTGGTCGGTGGCGTGGAGCACATGGGCCACGTCAGCATGATGCACGGCGTCGATCCCAACCCGCACATGTCGCTGTACGCGGCAAAAGCCTCGGGCATGATGGGCCTGACGGCGGAAATGCTCGGCAAGATGCACGGCATTACTCGTGAAGCCCAGGACGCGTTCGGCGTGCGTTCCCACCAGCTCGCCCACAAGGCGACCGTGGAAGGCAAGTTCAAGGATGAAATCATCCCGATGAACGGTTACGACGAGAACGGCTTCCTCAAACTGTTCGACTACGACGAAACCATTCGTCCGGATACCACCCTGGAAAGCCTGGCGGCCCTCAAGCCTGCCTTCAATCCAAAGGGCGGCACCGTGACGGCGGGTACTTCGTCGCAAATCACCGACGGTGCCTCGTGCATGATCGTAATGTCGGCGCAGCGTGCCCAGGACCTCGGCATCCAGCCGCTGGCGGTGATTCGCTCGATGGCGGTGGCGGGTGTGGACCCGGCAATCATGGGCTATGGTCCAGTACCGGCGACACAAAAAGCCTTGAAGCGCGCGGGCCTGACCATCTCCGATATCGACTTCTTCGAGCTCAACGAAGCTTTCGCTGCACAGGCCCTGCCGGTGCTGAAAGATTTGAAAGTGCTCGACAAGATGAACGAGAAGGTTAACCTGCACGGCGGTGCGATTGCCCTGGGCCACCCATTCGGTTGCTCCGGTGCGCGTATTTCCGGCACTTTGCTTAACGTGATGAAGCAAAATGGCGGTAACCTTGGGGTTGCAACCATGTGCATTGGTCTCGGCCAAGGCATCTCCACCGTCTTCGAACGCGTCTAAGCGTTGAGTCGACGGAAGCCGGGGCCCAGTGCCCCGGTTTTTGTTTTTTGGAATTTTTAATATTTTTTTCAACAAATTTTGTAAGGGGGCCAGAGCATGAAAGTCGAACCAGGGCTCTACCAACATTATAAAGGTCCGCAGTACCGCGTTTTCAGCGTGGCACGGCATTCCGAGACCGAAGAAGAAGTGGTGTTCTACCAAGCACTGTATGGCGATTACGGCTTTTGGGTGCGCCCCTTGAGCATGTTCCTGGAGACCGTCGAAGTTGACGGCGAGCAGGTCCCGCGCTTTGCTTTGGTCCAGGTCGAACCCAGTCTTTTTTCAGGGCAATAACGGCAGGTCGCGCAGAATGCTGCGCTTGACCTCACCTTGTTGCCACTATATATAGCGTTGCCGCGTCAGGCGCCAACTGCCTTTCACTTCTCGAATTCAGGAATTTTCCGATCCATGGGCAAATCGCTGGTCATTGTGGAATCCCCGGCTAAGGCCAAGACCATCAACAAGTACTTGGGCAACGAGTACGTGGTGAAGTCGAGTATCGGCCATATCCGAGACCTGCCCACCAGCGGTTCGGCTAGCGCCAGCAAGGAGCCTGCCGCCAAGCGCGGCAAGGCGGCTGCGGGCGAAGGTCCGGTGCTCACGCCTAAAGAGAAAGCGCGCAAGCAGCTGGTCTCGCGCATGGGTGTGGACCCGGATCATGGCTGGAAGGCCAAGTACGAAATCCTTCCGGGCAAGGAAAAGGTCATCGAAGAGCTGCGCCGGCTCGCCAAGGATGCCGACACCATCTATCTCGCAACGGACTTGGACCGCGAAGGGGAAGCCATTGCCTGGCACCTGCGGGAAGCCATCGGCGGTGATGACAGCCGCTACAAGCGTGTGGTGTTCAACGAAATCACCAAGAAAGCCATCCAGGAAGCCTTCTCCAAGCCGGGCGAGCTGGACATCGATCGCGTCAACGCCCAGCAGGCCCGTCGTTTCCTCGACCGCGTCGTGGGCTACATGGTCTCGCCGCTGCTGTGGGCCAAGATCGCCCGTGGCCTGTCCGCCGGCCGTGTGCAATCGGTAGCGGTCAAGCTGGTGGTGGAGCGCGAACGTGAGATCCGTGCGTTCAACCCCGAGGAATACTGGGAAGTCCACGCCGACCTGGGCACCGCCAAGGGCGCCAACGTGCGCTTCGAAGTGGCCCGTGAGAAAGGCGAGGCGTTCAAGCCGCTGAACGAAGCCCAGGCCATGGCCGCGCTGGAGAAGCTCAAGGCCTCCAGCTACAGCATCGTCAAGCGTGAAGACAAACCGACCAGCAGCAAGCCGTCGGCGCCGTTCATCACCTCCACCCTGCAACAGGCCGCGAGCAACCGCCTGGGCTTCGGGGTGAAGAAAACCATGATGATGGCCCAGCGTCTGTACGAAGCCGGCTACATCACTTATATGCGTACCGACTCCACCAACCTGTCGCAAGACGCGGTGGCGATGGCGCGTACCTATATTGAAAGCGAATTCGGCAAGAAGTACCTGCCGGAAAAACCGAACGTCTACAGCAGCAAAGAAGGCGCCCAGGAGGCTCACGAAGCGATTCGTCCTTCCGATGCCAACACCGAGCCAAGCAAGCTGAGTGGCATGGAGCGCGACGCTGAGCGCCTCTACGAGCTGATCTGGCGCCAGTTCCTGGCTTGCCAGATGCTGCCGGCGCAATACCTGTCCACTACCGTCAGTGTCGGCGCCGGGGACTTCGAGCTGCGCGCCAAGGGCCGTATCCTCAAGTTCGACGGCTACACCCGGGTGATGCCGCAGATCGCCAAGCCTGGCGATGACGATGTGCTGCCGGACATGGCCCAGGGCGACACGTTGAAGCTGATCAAGCTCGACCCGTCCCAGCACTTCACCAAGCCGCCGGCGCGTTATTCGGAAGCCAGCTTGGTGAAAGAGATGGAGAAGCGCGGTATCGGTCGTCCGTCGACCTACGCGGCGATCATCTCCACCATCCAGGACCGTGGCTACGTCGCGCTGCACAACCGTCGTTTCTATTCGGAAAAGATGGGCGATATCGTTACCGAGCGCCTGTCCGAGAGCTTCTCCAACCTGATGGACTACGGCTTTACCGCCGGTATGGAAGAGAACCTCGATGACGTGGCCCAGGGCGAGCGCGACTGGAAAAACGTGCTCGACGAGTTCTACGGCGACTTCAAGAAAAAACTCGAAGTGGCCGAAAGCCCCGAGAGCGGCATGCGTGCCAACCAGCCGGTGATGACCGACATCCCGTGCCTGACCTGTGGCCGTCCGATGCAGATTCGTACCGCATCCACCGGCGTGTTCCTCGGTTGCTCGGGCTACAGCCTGCCGCCGAAAGAACGCTGCAAGGCCACCGTCAACCTGGTGCCGGGCGATGAAATCGCCGCCGACGACGAGGGTGAATCCGAGTCGCTGGTACTGCGTGGCAAGCACCGCTGCCCGATCTGCAGTACGGCGATGGATGCCTACCTGCTGGACGAGAAGCACAAGCTGCACATCTGCGGTAACAACCCGGATTGCGACGGCTACGAGATCGAAGAGGGCAGCTACCGCATCAAGGGCTATGAAGGCCCGAGCCTGGAATGCGACAAGTGCGGCAGCGAGATGCAGCTCAAGACCGGCCGCTTCGGCAAGTTCTTCGGTTGCACCAACCCGACCTGCAAGAACACGCGCAAACTGCTGAAAAGCGGTGACGCGGCGCCGCCGAAGATGGACCCGGTAAAGATGCCGGAACTCAAGTGCGAGAAGGTCAACGACACCTACATCCTGCGTGACGGCGCCTCGGGCCTGTTCCTGGCGGCCAGCCAGTTCCCGAAAAACCGCGAGACCCGAGCGCCGTTGGTGCTGGAGATCGTGCCGCACAAGGACGAGATCGATCCGAAGTACCACTTCCTGTGTGAAGCGCCGAAGAAGGACCCGGATGGTCGCCCAGCCGTGATCCGCTACAGCCGCAAGACCAAGGAGCAGTACGTGCAGACCGAAGTGGACGGCAAGCCAACCGGCTGGAAAGCGTTCTACGACGGTGGCAAGTGGAAGGTCGAGGACAAGCGCCAGGGCGCTTGACCCGTCGGATGCGCTGAAGATCCAATGTGGGAGGGGGCTTGCCCCCGATAGCGGTATATCAGTCGACATGTGTATGACTGATGCTTCGCTATCGGGGGCAAGCCCCCTCCCACATTTGGATCTGTTTGGATCTGAAAGTCGAGTTTTGACCCGCATAAGCAGCGGTTTATTGCACTTGCAGTAGGCTCGGCTGATCCGTGACACTGTTCAGCCAGCATCACGCTTATTCGTTGTGGAGATTGCCGTTATGGCCAACGAGCTCTATACCCGTACCAATCAGAAAATTTATTTTGCGGGTTTGTCCCTGGAAGCCCTTGGCCGTGCCGAGGAGGGGAAGGAGATGAACGCGATCGCGCTGGTCCAGGCCGGGCGTGAAGCCGCGTTGTTCCACCTGTATGGTGCGTTACTGGGCTTGTGTCATGAAATCGCCGGGTTCTACCGCTTGCCCCAGGCCGGTTCGCCCCGTGCGGAAATGATCATGAATCGTGAGGTGCTGGAAAGCATGGCGATCCCTGAGCTGGCCGAGTTGGTGGAAATGGCGCAGAGCCCTGACAGCTGGGTCGCGCGTCTGCTTAAGGCCCATGCGGATATGTTTCAGCCACCCCGTGTTCCCCATGTGCCCAAGGGCGATGTGACCCAGCCCTTGATCGTGGCGGTAGCGCTGGAAGAGGAAGAGCCCGAGCCACTGAGTCGCGAAGAGTTGGAAGGCTGGCGTCAGGCGCTGAAAAAGATGGCATTGCGCTTTCGTGAAGGTTTGAACGAGTGCTGAACGTTGGTCGGATTCACATGGCACCGTTCATCAAGCCGTAAAGAAACCTCTTCAGATCCTCAGCGAGGCCGGGCGGATGACTGATATAATCCCGGCCTTTCGTGGAGAACAGACTTTTATGCCGACGTCCTTTCTGGAAATTGTTGAGTTGCCTGACGGCCGAATCGAGCTGCGCCGGGCCGAGGACGAAGGTTCTCTGGTTATCCTGGATTTTTCCGAGGACGCCAAGGTGTTCCTGCAGGGCCAGCACGTGGAAGTGGCAAAAGCCATGTTGAGCGTTGGTGTGCAGATGGCCGGCCGCCTGGCAGAAGGCGAGCCCGAGAAAGAAGACGGCCCGCGCGTTCTTCACTGAGTGTGGCAAGTGGGTTCGCTGTTGTGGCAAGCCCGCTCACCACAACAGGCCCCCTCCACAGGGATAGCCTGCGGCACACAGAATTAACCCAATCGAATATTCAAGCTCTGTGCATCGCCGGTACGCGCTGCGCTGATCAGCTGTGCCTTGGCAGTGGCATTCAGCGGGTTGAGCCAGCTCACCACGGTGTGGCTACGGCCCAGGCGCAAGGCTTCACAGGTTAACTGCTGAGCACTTTGCGCACCGCGGGGTTGCAGCAACAGGATGCGCTCGCGATTAAGGCCGGCATCCCGCAGCCAGGCCTGGGTCAGGCTGGCGGGCGGGGCGATCAGCGTCAACCAGCGTGCATCCTGTTCCTCGCTCAGTTCACGAAGGATCGGCGCCAGCAGGCTCAGGCAGCTCCCGGCCGCACCGCGCAACGACAGTTCACTGAACGCCTCAGGTTCGGCGCTCCAGGGCGCCTCGACCGTTTCCTTGAGGATGGGCGCAAGGGGTTGGGCCATAAAGGCCTCGAACAGCGACAGTTGTGTGTGTTGGGGGGTGTGCACGAGCTGCATGATGCCTCCTTTAGCGGCGAATGACGCCGACGCTCAGGCCTTCGATCACCAGGTCCTGATCTTTCAGGTTCACTTCAATCGGGGCGAACTCAGGGTTCTCGGCCAGGAGCCAGACCTTGCTGCCTTCGCGCTTGAAGCGTTTGACGGTGACTTCATCGCCGATACGGGCGACGACGATCTGGCCATTACGGGCTTCGCGGGTAGTGTGGACGGCCAGCAGGTCGCCATCGAAGATCCCTACGTCCTTCATGCTCATGCCGTGCACCCGCAACAGGTAGTCGGCGCGAGGATGGAAGAAGGTCGGGTTGATGTTGCAGGATTCCTCGACGTGCTGCTGCGCCAGGATGGGCGCACCGGCGGCGACGCGACCGATGATCGGCAGTGTCGATTCGTCGGCCTTGGCTTCGAAGCCAGGGATGCGAATACCCCGTGAAGCACCGGGGGTCATCTCGATCGCTCCTTTGCGAGCGAGGGCCTTGAGGTGTTCTTCGGCGGCGTTGGGGGACTTGAACCCCAGTTCCAGCGCAATTTCCGCTCGTGTCGGCGGGTAGCCGTTGTCATCGAGGCAGCGCTTGATAAAAGCCAGAATCTCAGCTTGGCGTGGCGTCAGTTTTAGCATGTTGATCGCTCTGTCTTTTTATACAGTGACTGGGATTATATACAGTGGACTGCACTTGGCAATCATCCTTTTCTGCGCCTCCGCTGGACGGTCATTCGTCAAGTGTCCTACAAGGCAGAGATAGCGCTGCCTACAGACCTGGGAGTATGTGATTAAATAGCGATGAAATAGATGACTGCCCGGCCGGAAAGCGAACTTGCAGGCTTGACAAGACACACCCTGAAACGTATGTTTCAAACAAGTGTTTGTCAGGCGGAGTATCCATGGCCCAGTCGGAAACCGTTGAACGCATTCTCGATGCTGCCGAGCAATTGTTCGCGGAAAAAGGATTTGCTGAAACTTCATTGCGGCTGATCACCAGCAAAGCCGGGGTCAACCTCGCCGCAGTGAACTACCATTTCGGCTCGAAAAAGGCCCTGATCCAGGCGGTATTCTCGCGCTTCCTGGGTCCGTTCTGTGCCAGCCTCGACCGTGAACTCGAGCGCCGCCAGGCCAAGGCCGACCACAAGCCGACCCTGGAAGACCTGCTGGAAATGCTCGTGGAGCAGGCGCTGGTGGTTCAGCCACGCAGCGGCAATGACCTGTCGATCTTCATGCGCCTGTTGGGCCTGGCATTCAGCCAGAGCCAGGGCCACTTGCGCCGTTACCTGGAAGACATGTACGGCAAGGTATTCCGCCGCTATATGTTGCTGGTCAACGAAGCCGCCCCGCGTATTCCGCCTATCGAACTGTTCTGGCGCGTGCACTTCATGCTCGGTGCGGCCGCATTCAGCATGTCCGGGATCAAGGCGTTGCGTGCGATTGCCGAGACCGATTTCGGCGTGAACACTTCTATTGAGCAGGTCATGCGCCTGATGGTGCCATTCCTTGCCGCCGGTATGCGCGCTGAAACCGGCGTGACCGACTCGGCCATGGCTGCCGCCCAATTGCGCCCGCGCAGCAAATCCACGCCAGCTGCCGCCAAGGTTTGACCGCTCCGGGTGTGCGCGGCCGCTTGCATCCGCTAAGCTAGCTGCCCATGTCGAATTCAGCTATTTACTCGCAACCTGTTGTCCTCACTGCGCCTGGTGGGGTCAACGGGTTGTGTGCGTTATTTAAGGAAGGTTTATGACTGCTGCCCTGCAAGGTTCTTTGATGGTCGACGTGGCTGGTACTTGGCTGACGGCCGAGGATCGCCACCTGTTGCGCCAGCCTGAGGTCGGTGGCCTGATCATTTTTGCGCGCAATATCGAGCACCCGCGGCAGGTGCGGGAATTGAGCGCGGCGATTCGTGCCGTGCGCCCGGACCTGCTGCTGGCGGTCGACCAGGAAGGCGGTCGCGTACAGCGCCTGCGCCAGGGCTTTGTGCGCCTGCCGGCCATGCGCGCGTTGGCGGACAACCCCAACGCCGAGTACCTGGCCGAGCAGTGCGGCTGGATCATGGCCACTGAAGTACTGGCGGTCGGTCTCGACCTGAGCTTCGCCCCGGTACTGGACCTGGACTACCAGCGCAGCGCCGTGGTCGGCACCCGTTCCTTCGAGGGCAATCCCGAGCGCGCCGCCGTGCTTGCCGGTGCCTTTATCCGAGGCATGAACAGCGCCGGCATGGCCGCCACCGGTAAACACTTCCCGGGCCATGGCTGGGCCGAGGCTGATTCCCACGTCGCGATTCCCAATGATGAACGCAGCCTGGAACAGATTCGCGCCAATGACCTGGTGCCTTTCGCACGCCTGAGCAAGCAGTTGGCGGCAGTGATGCCGGCGCATGTTATCTACCCGCAGGTGGATGCGCAGCCTGCCGGTTTCTCACGCCGCTGGTTGCAGGACATCCTGCGCGGCGAGTTGCAGTTCGATGGGGTGATTTTCAGCGATGACCTGTCGATGGCTGGCGCCCATGTGGTCGGCGACGCCGCCAGTCGGATCGAGGCGGCGCTGACCGCCGGTTGCGACATGGGGCTGGTGTGCAACGATCGTGCGGCGGCTGAGCTGGCGCTGAGTGCGGCGCAGCGCATGAAGGTCACGCCGTCGGCCCGCATCGCGCGTATGCGTGGGCAGGCGATTGCTTCGACTGACTACAAGCAGGATCCGCGCTGGCTCACCGCACTGGGCGCTTTGCGGGATGCACAGCTGATCTAGCGCTTTTCCTGCTTATTGGGCAACGGCGCAAACAACGCCTCGATATCGTCGTTGCCCAACTGCCAATCCCCCGTCGTACGCCCATCCAGCACGCCCGCTGCCAGGTCGGATTTTTCCTTCTGCAGGTGCTGGATTTTCTCCTCCACCGTGCCCCGCGCAATCATCTTATAGACGAACACCGGCTTCTCCTGGCCGATGCGGTATGCACGGTCGGTGGCCTGGTTCTCGGTGGCCGGGTTCCACCAAGGGTCGTAGTGAATCACGGTGTCGGCTTCGGTCAGGTTCAGGCCCACGCCACCGGCCTTCAGGCTGATCAGGAAAATCTGCAACTTGCCGCTCTGGAAATCCTTCACCGGTGTGCGCCGGTCGCGGGTCTGGCCCGTCAACAGGGCGTAAGCGACACCGCGCTTTTTCAGCTCCACTTCGATCAGGCTCAACATCGAGGTGAACTGGGAAAACAACAGGATCCGGCGACCTTCCTCAAACAGCTCTTCGAGCATTTCCATCAGGCTGTCGAGCTTGCCCGAGCTGCTGCCGCGGGTGGGCAGGGTCGCGTCGTTGACCAGGCGCAGGTCGCAGCACACCTGGCGTAGCTTCAGCAGTGCTTCAAGGATGATGATCTGGCTGCGCGCCACGCCTTTGCGGGTGATTTCGTCGCGGACCTTTTTATCCATGGCCAGGCGCATGGTTTCGTACACATCACGCTGAGCCTCATTGAGATCGACCCAGTGAATGATTTCGGTCTTGGGCGGCAGCTCCGTGGCCACCTGCTCCTTGGTGCGGCGCAGCAGGAAGGGTTTGATACGGCCGTTGAGGTGCTGCAATCGCATCTCACTGGCGCGCTTTTCGATGGGAACGCGGTAGTCGCGGTTGAAGCTCTTGACGTCGCCCAGCCAGCCCGGCAGCAGGAAGTGGAACAGCGACCACAACTCGCCCAGGTGGTTTTCCAGCGGTGTACCGCTCAGGCACAGGCGCTGCCGGGCATTCAGCTCGCGCGCGGCCTGGGCAGCCTTACTGGAAGGGGTCTTGATGTACTGGGCTTCATCGAGGATCAGCACATGCAAGGGCAGGGCGGCCAGGTGCTCGATGTCCTTGGGTAGCAGGGCGTAGGTGGTCAACAGCAGGTCGTAGTCCTGCAGGCTGGCGAAGTGTTTTTTGCGCGTGGCCCCGTACAGCGCCAGCACCTTGAGTTGCGGGGTGAAGTGCGCCGCTTCGTCGAGCCAGTTGGGGATCAGGCTGGTGGGCATCACCACCATGCACGGCCGGTCCAGGCGTCCGGCGATCTTTTCACTGAGGATATGCGCCAGGGTCTGCAGGGTTTTGCCCAGGCCCATGTCATCCGCAAGTATGCCGCCCACCTCCAGTTGGCGCAGCGACTGCATCCAGCTCAACCCTTCCAGTTGATAAGGCCGCAAGGTCGCGTTCAGGCCTTCGGGCGCCACGCAGGTGAAGTCCTTGATGTCCCGCAGGCGCTGGGCAAAGTTGCGGATCTTCTCGCCGCCCTCCCATTGCAGGGGCAGGTCTTCCAGCGGGTTGAGGCGAATAGCATCGGCCTTGGCCAGGCGCAGCGCGGTGGTGCCGGGCTCCTGCAGGTAAAACTCGCCGAGGGTGGCCAGTACCGGTTTCAGGCGGCCGTAGGGCAGGGCCACTTGCAGCGGGCCGTGGCCGCCATTGGGCAGGCCGGGAATATTCACCAGGATCAGCTCGTCATCCCGGCGCCGCGCGAGTTTTTCCGGGTTGAGGATCTCGGTGTGGGAGCGCATCAGGTTGAGCAGGATCGGCAGCAGGCTCAGGCGCTCACCGTTGACGATAATCCCCAGTTCCAGGTCGAACCAGTCGCGCTCGGGGCCTTCATCGACGGTGGCGTACCAGTCGTCGACGGCGCTCAGGTCAAACCCGAAGTCATCATCGATCTGCAGTTCCCAACCCTCGGCCCGCAGGGTCGGCGAGGCGTTGAGGGTGAAGTTCAGCCAGGCGCTGTCATTGACCATCTCGAACAGCTCGCCGGCGCTTTCCGGCAAGGCCTTGCTCTGGCGCGTGGCGATCTTGAAACCGAGCAGGCGCAGTTGTTCGCGATAGGGCTGCTCCAGCTCGGGATGGCGCTTGATGCGCAGGCTCTGGGTTTCCTGGCGCACGATGATGTCGGCGTTCTTCTGCCCGCTGACATAGTTGCCCAGGTAGTTGAACGACAACGCCGCACGGTGCTGGATATAGCGTTGCATCTTGCCGTTGCGCGGCTCAAATGCGCTGAACTCGACGCTGGCCAGCCACAGGCGCGGCACGGGCACCACATCCTCCATCACCACCTGCGGCAACACCACGCGGTTATCCAGCACGGCCTGGAGTTTTTCCAGCAACTCGGCATCCTGGGCCGCCGCCGGGTAGGCCAGGGTTTCCTGGACCTTGAGCAGCACCGCCGCGATGTGTTTGCAGTTGGTGTGCACCGGGCAGGTACAGCGGCTGTCCACCAGGATCAGCGCGCCCTTGGCAGATTCGCGCAATGAGATGGTCTGC
Source organism: Pseudomonas sp. LAMO17WK12:I1 (assembly GCF_900177315.1). Lineage (NCBI taxonomy): Bacteria > Pseudomonadati > Pseudomonadota > Gammaproteobacteria > Pseudomonadales > Pseudomonadaceae > Pseudomonas > Pseudomonas sp. LAMO17WK12:I1. The sequence goes on from NZ_FWZV01000004.1 coordinate 391,300, forward strand.
CGGTAAACGTTGCCCCCCGAGCCTTCGCAACTGGCGATGATGGTGCTGTCGCCGGACTCGACGATGCGCACACGGTTTTCCAGGGCATAGCGCCGCCCGCGCTCCAGGCTTTGTTCTTTGAAGCGATTGGCCCATGAAGGGGCCAGGGGTTTGGTCAACGGCGACGTCAGGGTCATGGCGCTGGATCAGTCCTGAATGTCGGGTGGGGGTGCGCTGGGTGGCTTGGCGGTCAGCGAAGTGATCTTGATCAGCAGTGCCAGGTGGCCGCCGTCCAGGTAGTTGAGCTGGTTGTTCTTGGTGCGCACGTCTTTCTGGCTCAGGTGTTCGCTGGCCACCACGCTGCCGTTGCTGTCGAACGTGTTGAGCCAGAAGTCCGCATCGATATCCGTGAAGCGCCCCAGTTGCAGGCTCAACACGCCCTCGATGGGGAACTGGCCGAACTGCTCTTGGCCGTCGGTGATCGCGATCTTGACCGGCTGCTCGCCGAGGTTCTGTTCCCAGGCCTTGTGCGCCAGCACGGTGAAGCTGTTATCGGCGTTGAGTTTGTCGACGATATTGTTCAGGCGCGGCGGGCTCAGCCTGTCGCCCAACCGCTGCGCGCCCGCATCCCAGTTTTCCGGCGCAGCGCGGCTGTTGAGCGCCGGCTCCGCGTTCTGGCGTACCAGGATCATTTCCACCTGGTACGGACTGTCGGCAAATGCCGAAGGCGCGAGTACCACCAACAACAGGCTCAGAATGCGGAACAGGCGCATTGGGGCGTCCTTCAAGCAGATTTCGGGATGAGGCGCTCGAACAACGCCTCCAATGTATTAAAGCGTTCTTCGGCACGTTCCATCGGCACCATGAACTTGAACAGCGTAGCCCCTTCGAACTTGTAGCGATTGGGCTGGCCCTGGATCAGCTTGATCAGCACCAGGGGGTCCACCGGCGTCTGCGCTTCGAACTCGATACGCCCGCCTTGCGGCCCGGCGTCGACTTTCTTGATCCCGAGCTGCTCGGCCTGCAATTTGAGCAGGGTCAGGCGCACCAGGTTCTTGGTCGGCTCGGGCAGCAGGCCGAAGCGGTCGATCATCTCCACCTGCAGGTCCTTGAGGCCCTCTTCGTCGGTGGCCGAGGCGATGCGCTTGTACAGGATCAGGCGTGCATGCACATCCGGCAGGTAGTCTTCGGGGATCAACGCCGGCAAGCGCAGGTTGATTTCCGGACCGCCGCCCAGGGGCTGGTCGAGGTTTGGCTGCTCGCCCTTGCGGATGGCTTTCACCGCGCGTTCGAGCATCTCCATATACAGGGTGAAGCCGACGGCCTGGATTTGCCCGCTCTGGCCATCGCCCAGCAGTTCGCCGGCACCGCGGATTTCCAGGTCGTTGGTGGCCAGGACAAAACCGGCGCCCAGGTCCTGGGTGTTGGCGATCGCTTCCAGGCGCTTCTCGGCGTCCCCGGTGATCTGCTGGCGGGGCGGCGTCAGCAGGTAGGCATACGCCTGGTGGTGACTGCGCCCAACCCGGCCGCGCAGCTGGTGCAGCTGGGCCAGGCCGAACTTGTCCGCCCGTTCGATGATGATGGTGTTGGCGCTAGGCACGTCGATGCCGGTCTCGATGATGGTCGAGGCGATCAGCACGTTGAAGCGCTTGTGGTAGAAGTCGCTCATCACCTGTTCGAGATCGCGTTCGCGCATCTGCCCGTGGCCGATGGCGATGCGTGCTTCCGGCACCAGTTCGGCGAGGTCGGCGGCGCATTTCTCGATGGTTTTTACGTCGTTGTGCAGGTAGTACACCTGGCCGCCACGCAGCAATTCCCGCAGCAGCGCTTCCTTGACTGTGCTTTTGTTCTGCTCCATCACGAACGTGCGCACCGACAGGCGCCTCGCCGGCGGTGTGGCGATGATCGACAGGTCGCGCATGCCCGACACCGCCATGTTCAGCGTACGCGGAATCGGCGTGGCGGTGAGGGTAAGGATGTCGACCTCGCTGCGCAGGGCCTTGAGCTGTTCTTTCTGACGCACACCGAAGCGGTGTTCTTCGTCGATGATCACCAGGCCCAGGTTCTTGATCTTTACATCGTCCGACAGCAGCTTGTGCGTTCCGATCACGATGTCGATCTTGCCTTCGGCGAGGTCGGCGACGGCGGCATTCACCTCCTTGGCGGACTTGAAGCGGCTCATCACTTCCACGGTCACCGGCCAGTCGGCAAAGCGGTCACGGAAGCTGTTGTAGTGCTGCTGGGCGAGCAGGGTGGTCGGCACCAGGATCGCCACTTGCTTGCCGCCGTGTACCGCAATAAAGGCCGCGCGCATGGCCACTTCGGTCTTGCCGAAGCCCACGTCGCCGCACACCAGGCGGTCCATCGGCTTGGGCGCGAGCATGTCGGCGCGCACCGCTTCGATGGTGGTTTGCTGGTCCGGGGTTTCTTCGAAGGCGAAGCCGGCGCTGAAGGTGGCGTAGTCGGCCTTCGGGTCGGCGAAGGCATACCCTTCGCGCGCCGCACGACGGGCATAGATGTCGAGCAGTTCGGCGGCGACATCGCGCACTTGCTCGGCGGCCTTGCGCTTGGCTTTCTGCCAGGTCTCGGAGCCCAGGCGGTGCAACGGCGCCAGGGCGTCGTCGCTGCCGGTGTAGCGGGCGATCAGGTGCAGGTTGGCCACCGGCACGTAGAGCTTGGCGCCCTCGGCGTATTCCATGGTGAGGAATTCGGCGGCCTGGTTGTCGATCTCCAGGGTCTGCAGACCCAGGTAGCGGCCGACACCGTGGTCGATATGCACCACCGGCGCGCCTTCGCGCAGTTCCGTGAGGTTTTTGATCACCGCGTCGTTGTTGGCGTCGGCGCGTTTTTCACGGCGGCGACGCTGCATCACGCGCTGGCCGAACAGCGGGCTTTCGGCGATCAGCGCGAGCGCCGGGTCATCCAGCAGCAGGCCTTCGTCCAGTGGCGCGATGGTGATCGCCAGGCGCTCTTTGCTGGCGACAAAATCCGGCCAGCTGTCGACGGTTTTCGGCCGCAGCTTCAGGCGTTCCAGCAGCTCCAGCAGCACTTCACGGCGCCCGGCGGATTCGGCGGTGAACAGCACGCGGCCGGGGAAGTCGCCGAGGAAGTTCGAGAGTGCTTCCAGGGGTTGCGTGGCTTTGGCCTGGATCGCCAGGTCCGGCAACGTCGCCGCAGGGAAGCGCTCGCGGCCGCTGCCGGTGTCCACATCCTGCTGGCTGGCGACCACGCGCGGCCAGTTTTTCAGGCGGGCGAAACAGTCTTCCACCGGCAGGAACAGCTCGGCGGGCGGTAATAAAGGCCGGGAAGGATCGACGCGGCGCTCTTCATAGCGGTTACGCACGTCGTTCCAGAAGTTTTCCGCCGCCTGTTCGATGCCCGGCAACGAGAACACCTGGGTGTCCTGGGGCAGGTAGTCGAACAGGGTCGAGGTTTCGTCGAAGAACAGCGGCAGGTAGTACTCGATGCCCGCCGGGGTAATCCCGCTGCTCAAGTCCTGGAAGATCGGGCAGCGGCGGAAGTCCACGTCAAAGCGTTCACGGAAGCGCGCCTTGAAGCGCGTGACCGCGTCCTTTTGCAGCGGGAACTCCCGTGCCGGCAACAGCTTGATCGACTCGACCTTGTCGATGGACCGCTGGTTTTCCGGGTCGAAGGTGCGCAGGGTCTCGATTTCGTCATCGAACAGGTCGATGCGGTACGGCAACTTGCTGCCCATGGGGAACAGGTCGATCAGCGCACCACGCACGGCGAATTCACCGTGTTCATACACCGTGTCGACGCAGCGGTAGCCGCTGGCTTCGAGGCGCGTGCGCATCTGTTCCACGTCGAGTTTCTGGCCGATATCCAGCACCAGGCTGCTGCCCAGCAGGAACTTGGTCGGCGCCAGGCGGTGCAGGGCGGTGGTGATCGGCACCACCAACACACCGTGGGCCAGTTCCGGCAGGCGGTACAGGCTGGCGATGCGCTGGGAGATGATGTCCTGGTGCGGCGAGAACAGGTCGTAGGGCAAGGTTTCCCAGTCGGGAAAATGCAGCACCGGCAAATCGGGGGCGAAGAAGCTCAGCTCCTGCTCCAACCGTTCGGCGCTTTGGCTGTCGGCGGTAAGCAGCAGGGTAAAGCGCTTGGCTGCGCTGGCAGCCTCGGCAATGGCCAGGCTCAGGGCGGCACCGGGCAGGTTGCCCCAGTGCTGTTTACCTGCCGCGGCAGGGAGAAGCGGTAGACGCAGAACGGGCACGGAAGGTTGAGCTCCAAGCGTTGCGACAAAGTCGGTAATTGTAACGGCCCGGGGTGCCGCCTGTCAGTTGCTGACTGAGCCTATTACGGTTTGTAGGAAATGTAGTGGCTAAGACAAACAAAGCAGCCTTTTGACTCATTATGTAGTGCCGTTTTGCACGGATGTTTCGGAGAGTTACGGACAAGTTGGCGGCACTGCGCCATTGGTGGCCTTCTGAAACCCGCGTGTTTCCTGGCCTGTAGCGGGGTGGTATTTTTTTGCAAGGGCTTTTTGTTGTGGTTGGCGCATTGCTCAACGGGCGGTCGGACGACATAATGTAGCCCCTTTTTTCAGCCCCTACATGTGGAAGGTTCCCGTGACTCAGAAGCCCGACCAGTGTCTTGGTGAATGGATCGACCGTGAAGCACTCGCAGAAGCGATGATCCCGCTTATCGGTCAGCTGTACCGCAATAACAATGTGGTGAGCTCGATCTATGGCCGCAGCCTGATCAACCAATCAGTCATCGCGATTCTCAAGGCGCATCGCTTTGCTCGCCATCGTTCCGCCGACGACAGCGAACTCTCCGTCCACGAAACATTCCCCCTGCTCAAGGCCATGAGCGAGCTCAAGCTCGGCGCGGCTTCGGTAGACCTGGGCAAGCTGGCCTACAAGTTCCGCAAGGAAGGTGCCGGCCGCAGCGCCGAGCAGTTCGTGCGTGAAGAAATGGCCGATGTGGTGGGCCAGCAAAACGCCGCTGCCCGCAAAGGCACCGACGTTGTCCTCTACGGTTTCGGTCGTATCGGCCGCCTGCTGGCGCGCATCCTGATCGAAAAAACCGGTGGCGGCGACGGCCTGCGCCTGCGTGCCATCGTGGTGCGCAAAGGCGCCGAGAACGACCTGACCAAACGCGCCAGCCTGCTGCGTCGCGATTCGGTACACGGTTCGTTCAACGGCACCATCACCATCGACGAAGAAAACAACACCATCACCGCCAACGGTAACCTGATCCAGGTGATCTACGCGAAGAACCCGACCGAGGTGGATTACACCCAGTACGGCATCAAGGACGCCCTGCTGGTGGACAACACCGGCGTATGGCGTGATGCCGAAGGCCTGGGCCAGCACCTGGCCTGCCCGGGCATCGACCGCGTCGTGCTGACCGCGCCTGGCAAAGGCAAGCTCAAGAACATCGTGCACGGCATCAACCACGGTGAAATCACCGCTGACGACAAGATCGTGTCCGCCGCCTCCTGCACCACCAACGCCATCGTGCCGGTGCTCAAGGCCGTTAATGACAAGTTCGGCATCGTCAACGGCCACGTTGAAACCGTTCACTCGTACACCAACGACCAGAACCTGATCGACAACTTCCACAAGGGCGATCGCCGTGGCCGCAGCGCCGCGCTGAACATGGTCATCACCGAGACCGGTGCCGCCACCGCCGCTGCCAAGGCCTTGCCTGAGCTGGCCGGCAAGCTGACCGGTAACGCGATCCGTGTGCCGACGCCGAACGTGTCGATGGCCATTCTCAACCTGAACCTTGAGAAAGCCGCTACCCGTGAAGAGATGAACGAGTACCTGCGCTACATGGCGCTGCACTCCGACCTGCACAAGCAAATCGACTTCGTCAATTCCCAGGAAGTGGTGTCCACCGACTTCGTTGGCTCGCGCCACGCCGGTGTAGTGGACGCGGAAGCGACCATTACCCAGGACAACCGCGTTGTACTGTACGTCTGGTACGACAACGAGTTCGGCTACAGCTGCCAGGTGGTTCGCGTGATGGAAGACATGGCCGGGGTCAACCCGCCTGCGTTCCCGCGCTAAGCCTTTGCACTGAATGAAAAAGCCCCGACTGGTTCGGGGCTTTTTCATGGCTGCGGGTTTTGTGTTGCCGAGCAGGGCCTGATCGGCAGCAGGCTCCTTCCCACATTTCGAGGTGTGAATACCTTCAAATGTGGGAGGGGGCTCGCCCCCGATAGCGGTAGTTCAGCGTATGCCTGCCTAACGGGCAGGCCATTTTCATTTCAGCAGTTTGCCGCGCAAGTCATCGGACAAACCCTTGGGCGCCAGCCAAATGCCCAGGTAGGCCCTTGCCAGCGCGTCATTGCGGCTGCTGAACACCACCTGCCCATTGATCTCCAGGTTCAGGCCACGGCCGGGGCGAAAGTCCAGGGCGTAGCGATCACCGCTGCGGATGTTACGAAAGCTGGCGTGCAACTGGTCGACTTCAAGCTTCAGGCGAGGGCTGGCTTGCTGGCGCTCCAAGGTGGCCGTCGCCGCCTTGATCACATCGTTGCGGTCGATGTCGCGAAAGTAATACAGCACAAGGCGCAGCGGCTGTTGCGAGTCCCATGCCTGCCTGGCGCTCCCATTTTGCGGGGCATACAGCGCAGCCGCGTACACATCCGCCCAGAGGTAGGTGAACACCGTCTGGTTTTTCAGCGCCAGTCCATGGGCTTGCGCAGGAAAATCGGCTTGCCGGAGGCGGTCTGCCTCACTCGCATGCACCACAACCGAAAAAATCATCATTAAACAGAAAACGACATGCCGCATAATGGCCCGTCCTGCAAAGGTGCGTGTCAGCAGTGTAATGCCGGTTTCCTGTTCCTGTAGTAAAGGCAAAACTGGCCTACGACGCGACCAAGGGTTAATGTGCGCGGCGTTGAGCCTTATATAGACTGTGCCCCGGTTCACACACTTGAGCCAAATTGTCCTTCATGACCGCTGGCCGCGGCATGATTTAGCCAGGCGTCCAACCGTGCGCCTGGCCTGTTCTGAGGAGTACGCATGGCTGTCTACAACTACGACGTGGTGGTACTGGGTTCCGGCCCGGCTGGAGAAGGTGCGGCGATGAACGCCGCGAAGGCAGGGCGCAAGGTGGCAATGGTCGATAGCCGTCGCCAGGTCGGCGGTAACTGCACCCACCTGGGCACCATCCCGTCCAAGGCTCTGCGTCACTCGGTGCGCCAGATCATGCAGTTCAACACCAACCCGATGTTCCGGGCCATTGGTGAGCCGCGCTGGTTCTCGTTCCCGGACGTGCTGAAAAGCGCCGAGAAGGTCATCTCCAAGCAAGTCGCTTCGCGCACCGGCTACTACGCCCGTAACCGTGTCGACCTGTTCTTCGGCACCGGCAGCTTCGCCGACGAGCAAACCGTCGAAGTGGTGTGCGCCAACGGCGTGGTCGAGAAGCTGGTGGCCAAGCACATCATCATCGCCACCGGTTCGCGCCCGTATCGCCCGGCGGACATCGATTTCCACCACCCGCGTATCTACGATAGCGACACCATCCTCAGCCTGGGCCACACCCCGCGCAAGTTGATCATCTACGGCGCCGGCGTGATCGGCTGTGAATACGCCTCGATCTTCAGCGGCCTGGGCGTGCTGGTGGAGCTGGTGGACAACCGCGACCAGTTGCTGAGCTTCCTCGACTCGGAAATTTCCCAGGCGTTGAGCTACCACTTCAGCAACAACAACATCACCGTGCGTCACAACGAAGAATACGAGCGGGTCGAAGGCCTGGACAACGGCGTGATCCTGCACCTCAAGTCCGGCAAGAAGATCAAGGCCGATGCCTTGCTGTGGTGCAACGGCCGTACCGGCAATACCGACAAGCTCGGCATGGAAAACATCGGGGTCAAGGTCAACAGCCGTGGCCAGATCGAAGTCGACGAGAACTATCGTACCTGCGTGCCGAACATCTACGGCGCCGGTGACGTGATCGGCTGGCCAAGCCTGGCCAGTGCGGCGCATGACCAGGGCCGTTCGGCGGCCGGCAGCATTGTCGACAACGGCAGCTGGCGTTATGTGAACGACGTGCCGACCGGGATCTACACGATTCCCGAGATCAGCTCGATCGGCAAGAACGAGCACGAACTGACCAAGGCCAAGGTGCCTTACGAAGTGGGCAAGGCGTTCTTCAAGAGCATGGCGCGTGCGCAGATCGCCGGTGAGCCGCAAGGCATGCTCAAGATCCTGTTCCACCGCGAAACCCTGGAAGTCCTCGGCGTGCATTGCTTCGGCTACCAGGCTTCGGAGATCGTGCACATCGGCCAGGCGATCATGAACCAGCCGGGTGAGCAAAATACCCTCAAGTATTTCGTCAACACCACGTTCAACTACCCGACCATGGCCGAAGCCTATCGGGTAGCGGCCTACGACGGCCTCAACCGGCTTTTTTGAGCGGCTCCGGCCGGTGGCCTGAGCCGGCCGGGGAGACCGATTTCAGTAATTCTCGAGGGTGGCAGTGGCCAAACCGGGAAAGTCTGTAATCAGGCTATCTACGCCGAAGTCGGCGAGCCTGCGCATCAGCGCAGGTTCGTTGACCGTCCACACGGACACATGCAAACCCTGGCGCTGGGCTTTTTCCAGGCGTTCGGGGGTGCACAACGTCCAGTTCAACGCCAGCATCTCACAGCCATAGTTCTGCGCGACCTTCAGCGGGTCGAGCCAGGCATATTCGGCGACGAGCCCGCGTGACAGGTCGGGGGTGAGTTCAACCGCTGCTTTCAACACTTCCCGCGAGCTTGAGGTCACGGTGACCTTGTCCATCAGGCCGAAACGCACGGCCATCTCACGAATGGCCAGCACGGTGGTCGCGGCGCGGGTGCGCGAGGCGCTTTTGACTTCCAGTTGCCAGTGATCGAAGTCGCACTGTTCGAACAGCTCTTCCAGGCGCGGAATCGGGCAAGGCTTGACCCAGCCCGGGCCGCCTTTGCGCGCGTCCATCTTCACCAGGTCTGCTGCCGAATACTCGACGACTTTGCCGCGCCGGTCGGTGGTGCGCTTGAGGGTTGGGTCGTGGATGACCATCAGCTCGCCGTCCATGGACAGGTGCAAATCCAGTTCGCAGCGGCGTACACCGTGCTTGAGACACGCCTGGAAGCTGGTCAGGGTGTTTTCCGGTGCTTCGCCTTTGGCACCGCGGTGGCCGTAGATCAGGGTCACAGTTGCTCCTTTACGCCAGCTTGTCTGGCGGGGTAAATACGAATTCAGGTGTCTTGGGCGTCGCTCTGTTCCCGTGCCAGGCGCCGTTCCTGCGCCTGTTTCTGCAGGATGTAGCGCGCCAGCAGCTGGCGTTGGGCATCGGTCATGGCTTCGAATTCCGTGCCGACGTCAAAGCCTGTGCCCTTGGGATCGCAATGGGTGACCCGCGCGCGCAGCAGCAGGCCGAGCGCCTGGGGCATCAGCACCAGCTTGACCGCCAGGTGCGCACCCACCGTCAGGGGGGAGGGGTGTTGGAAATCGATGCCGCCTTCGGAGATGATCACCGGTTGCGGGGCGCCGACCTCATCCAGCAGGCCGCGGGCCATGATTTGGCTGAGCAAGTCCAGGCGTTTGTTCTGCACCCGGAGAAAGGCCACGAGGGTGCGATCCTTCTCGCTGAGCTGGCGCAGCAGGTGCTGGGCTTCAAATTCGCTCAGGTGCAGTTCACTGAGCAGATTGAACAGCGGTGAATCATCCAGCAACACTTCCTTGCTCGCCGCTTCGGGGGCAGACAGGCTTTTGATTTGGAGTGCGATCATGTCGTCGATACGGTAGTATTCGCGGCGCTCTTCTTCATCTAATGTCGACATGGCGAACCCCAGGTAACGGTAATGGTCTGAGTGTAAAGCTGCTTACCAGACCCCGCCACCGGGACGTCTTCTTTTCCTCCGAACAAGCCCCGACATGTTCAGACCTCTCTTCGTATTTATTGGCACGCGTTATACCCGTGCAAAGCGTCGCAATCATTTTGTGTCGTTCATTTCCTTGACCTCGATGATCGGTCTCGCCCTTGGCGTGGTCGTGATGATCGTAGTGCTGTCGGTGATGAACGGCTTCGATCATGAGATGCGCACCCGCGTGCTGGGCATGGTGCCCCACGCGACCATCGAGGGCGATGCGCCCATCAGCGACTGGCAAAGCCTGGCCGCCAAGGTCAAGCAGAACCCCAAGGTAGTGGCCGTGGCGCCGTTTACCCAGATGCAGGGGCTGCTGACCAACGACGGCAAGGTGCAGAAAATCCTGCTCAATGCCATCGACCCGGCCCAGGAACGCAACGTCTCGATCATCGACAAGTTCATGTTGCAGGGCAAACTCGACGATCTGGCCCCCGGCAGCTTTGGCATTGTCATCGGTGACAAGGCGGCGGCCAAGCTCGGCGTAGGCATCGGCGACAAGCTGACCTTCGTCGCGCCGGAAGTCACCGTGACGCCGGCCGGCATGTTCCCGCGCATGAAGCGCTTTACCGTGGTCGGCACTTTCCACGTCGGCGCCGGCGAGATCGACGGCTACCTCGGCCTGACCAACCTCACCGACCTGGCCCGCCTGCATCGCTGGCAGCCGGACCAGGTGCAAGGCCTGCGCCTGAAGTTCAACGACTTGTTCGATGCCCCGCGCGGCGCCTGGGAAATCGCCCAACACCTGGGTGAAAGCCAGTACTACGCCCGCGACTGGACTCGCACCCACGGCAACCTGTACCAGGCCATCCGCATGGAAAAAGCCATGATCGGCCTGCTGTTGCTGCTGATCGTCGCCGTTGCCGCCTTCAACATCATCTCCACGCTGGTGATGGTGGTGAATGACAAGAAGGGCGACATCGCCATCCTGCGCACCCTCGGCGCCACGCCGGGGCAGATCATGGCGATCTTCATGGTGCAGGGCACCGTGATCGGCGTGGTCGGCACCTTGATCGGCACCGCGGTAGGCATTTTGGCCGCGCTGAATGTGAGTGCCGCCATCGCCTTGCTTGAAAAGGTGATCGGCCACAAGTTCCTCAACGCCGACGTCTACTTCATCGATTACCTGCCGTCCCAGGTGCAAGCCCAGGACGTGCTAATGGTGGGCGGCGCCGCGTTGGTCCTGAGTTTCCTTGCCACCCTGTATCCAGCCTGGCGCGCGGCACGTACCCAGCCAGCACAGGCCTTACGTTATGAGTGAATCGGGCATGAGTGAAAAAGCAATCCTGAGCTGCCGCAACCTGGGCAAATCCTACGAGGAAGGCCCGGAATCGGTCGTGGTGCTGTCCAACCTGCAACTGGAACTGCATCCCGGCGAGCGCGTGGCGATCGTCGGCAGTTCCGGTTCCGGCAAAAGTACCTTGCTCAACCTGTTGGGCGGCCTCGATACGCCGTCCCAGGGCAGCGTATGGCTGGCCGGTGAAGAACTGTCGGCCCTGAATGAAAAGGCCCGTGGCCAGTTGCGCAACCGTTCGTTGGGCTTTGTGTACCAGTTCCACCACCTGTTGCCGGAATTCACCGCCCTGGAAAACGTGTGCATGCCGTTGCTGATCGGCAAGACCGCGATCCCGGAAGCGCGCCAGCGCGCCAAGGCGTTGCTCGAGCGCGTCGGCCTCGGCCATCGCCTGGAGCACAAGCCGGCCGAACTGTCCGGCGGTGAGCGCCAGCGTGTGGCGATTGCCCGTGCCCTGGTGAACAACCCGGGGCTGGTGATGCTCGACGAGCCCACCGGCAACCTCGACTCCCACACGGCCCAGGGCATCAAGGACTTGATGCTGGAACTGAGCACCCAGATGCGCACTGCGTTCCTGGTGGTGACCCATGACATGAGCATGGCCCGCCAGATGGACCGTGTGCTGCACCTGCAGGAAGGTCATCTGGTCGCCATCTGACCTGTTTCAAGCCCGGTGCCTGACGCCGGGTTTTCTATTTTTCCAACGGTGCCCGCGAATGTTCAGACCGTTATCGATTTTCATCGGCACGCGCTATACCCGCGCCAAGCGCCGCAACCGTTTTGTTTCGTTCATCTCGATGACCTCGATGATCGGCCTCGCCCTGGGCGTGCTGGCGATGATCGTGGTGCTATCGGTGATGAACGGCTTTCAGCGTGAAATGAGCTCGCGCATCCTTGGCATGGTGCCCCACGCCACTATCGTCGGGGTGAACCCGATCGACGATTGGCAGCCGGTGGCCGCTGCGGCGATGAAGAATCCGCAAGTGACTGCCGCCGTACCGTTCACGCAGATGGACGGCATGTTCTCCTACAAGGGCGCGATGCAGCCGATTGAGATCAGCGGCGTCGATCCGGCCCAGGAAGGCAAGGTGTCGATCGTGGCCCAGCATATCGTGCAGGGCAAACTGGAAGACCTGAAGCCCGGCGAGTTCGGCGTGGTGGTCGGCGAAATCACCGCCCGGCGTTTTCGCCTGAATGTGGGCGACAAATTGACCCTGATCGTCCCGGAAATCAGCAGTGCGCCCGGTGGTATCACCCCGCGCATGCAGCGTCTGAACGTAGTGGGTATCTTCAAGGTCGGCGCCGAGCTGGATGGCTCCATGGCCCTCATCCACATGGCTGACGCTGCCGAGATACAGCATTGGCAGCCGAACCAGGTGCAGAGCGTGCGCCTGGCGTTGAAAGACCTGTACGCAGCGCCCAAGGTCTCGGCGGACATCGCCGCCAGCCTCGGCAGCGGCTACAAGCCCGATGACTGGACCCACACCCAGGGCAGCCTGTTCAGTGCGATGAAGATGGAAAAGACCATGATCGGCCTGTTGTTGCTGATGATCGTCGCCGTCGCGGCGTTCAACATCATCGCCACGCTGATCATGGTGGTGAACGACAAGGGTGCGGACATCGCGATCCTGCGCACCATCGGTGCCACGCCACGGCAGATCATGGCGATCTTCATGGTGCAGGGCACGGTGATCGGCATTGTCGGCACCTTGATCGGCGGCGTGCTGGGGGTGATTGCGGCGCTGAACGTGAGTGAGCTGGTGGGCTGGCTGGAGCGGGTGAGCGGGCAGCATATCTTCAGTTCGGATGTGTACTTCGTCAGCAACCTGCCTTCGGAGCTGCAAAGTGGCGATGTGGTGCTGATTTGTACGGCCGGGTTTGTGTTGAGCTTCCTGGCGACGATTTACCCGGCGTATCGGGCGGCGAAGATTGAGCCGGCGCATGCCCTTAGGTATTCGTAGTCTTTAAGACCGCTATCGGGGGCAAGCCCCTCCCACATTTGAATGTATTCACGGATCAACGTGTGGGAGGGGGCTTGCCCCCGATAGGGCCGGCCTGGCTTGCATCAATTTCCCCTGGGCAACTCAATCACAAACCTTGTCCACCCCGCCGCGGATTCACAAAAAATCCTCCCCCCGTGTGCCCGCACAATCGACTGGGTAATCGCCAATCCCAGCCCCGCATGCTCGCTGCTGCCTTCATGGCGCGCCGGGTCGGCTCGGTAGAACCGGTCGAACAGCCTCGGCAACACGTGCGCTGGAATACCTTCCCCGCTGTTTTCTACCGTCAGTGTCACGCCCCGTACGCCTTCAACCATCCGCACGCGCACTTGGCCGCCGGCCGGGGTAAACCTGAGGGCGTTATCCAGCAGGTTCGACAGGGCCCGGCGCAGCATGCCGCGATCGCCGGCGGTTTGTGCGCCGCCTTCGCGTACCAGCGAGACCTGTGCGTCTTCTGCCAGCAACGCGAAAAACTCCAGCAACGTCTCCACTTCATCCGCCAGCACCAACGGCTCGCGCTTGGGCACCAGCAAGCCGTGGTCCGCCTTGGCCAGGTACAGCATGTCATTCACCAGCTGCGCCATCCATTGCAGCTCTTCCAGGTTGCTGTGCAGCGCTTCGCGGTAATCCTCCAAGAGGCGCGGTTGGGTCAGGATGACCTGGGTCTGGGTCAGCAGGTTCGACAGGGGCGTGCGCAGTTCATGGGCAATGTCGGCGGAGAAGGCCGACAGGCGTTGGAAGGCGTCGTCCAATCGCCCCAGCATGGCATTGAAGGCCTGGGCCAGTTCGGCCAATTCCGCCGGCATTTGCTGCTGAGGCAGGCGTTGGGTCAAGGAGTGGGCCGACACACTGGCAGCCACTTCGCCCATGCGCCGCAACGGCCGCAAGCCACTGCGTGCAGCCCAGGCGCCCAGCAGCGCGGTGGCCAGGGCCGATAGGCCGACGGTGAGCCAGATCAAATGTTGCATGCGTTGCAGGAAGTGCTGGTGATGGGTGATGTCGAGCATCAGGGTCAGTTGCGGTGAGGCGGGCTGGCCGGGCCTCAAGGGGGCGTTGTACACGCGGTAGTCGGTGCCGGCGTTCTGCAGGGTGTGCAGGCCAGGCGCCTCGGGCAGGCTGACGCTTGGCGCATCGTCCAGCCAGCGCTGGCCGGCGGCGGTGATGCGCAATGTCAGGTCAGGCTGGCGATTGAGCTCGGCTCGCAGCTGCGCTTCGCGTTGGGCGAATGAGTCCAGTGATTCGACGCCCTGCAAGGTACTGCGCAGCGCCACCAGCTTGCTGTCGAGTTGCTGTTGGTCCAGCTCAATGAAGTGCGCCTCGCTGGCACGGTTGAACAGCACGCCGGCGAACAACGAGACCACCGCGGTGCACGCCGCAAACAGCAGAGCCAGGCGGCTGGCCAGGGACAGACGCTGGATCAATGGCTGCGCTCCTCCAGCACATAACCCATGCCGCGCACGGTATGGATCAGCTTGGTGGGGAAAGGATCGTCGACTTTCAGGCGCAGGCGCCGGATCGCGACTTCGATGATGTTGGTGTCACTGTCGAAATTCATGTCCCATACTTGGGAGGCAATCAGCGACTTGGGCAGGACTTCGCCCTGGCGGCGCAGCAGCAGCTCCAGCAGGGAGAATTCCTTGGCGGTGAGGTCGATGCGCTGGCCGTCCCGTTCGACGCGGCGGCGGAGCAGGTCCAGGCGCAGGTCGGCCAGTTGCAGGGCGGTTTCCTGCGGCGTGCTGCTGCCACGGCGCAACAGGCTGCGTACCCGCGCCAGCAGTTCGGAGAAGGCAAAGGGCTTGACCAGGTAATCGTCGGCACCCAGTTCCAGGCCGTGCACCCGGTCTTCCACGGCATCCCGGGCGGTCAGAAACAGCACCGGGATCTCCAGGCCGGCACTGCGCACCGCTTGCAGGATTTGCCAGCCGTCGCGACCGGGCAGCATCACATCCAGGATCAACAGGTCATAATCGCCGGTCAGCGCCAGGTGCTGGCCGCTGGTACCGTCGGCCACCAGTTCGGTGGTGAAGCCCGCCTCGGCCAGGCCTTGGCGCAGATAGTGGCCGGTTTTCGGTTGGTCTTCGACGATCAGCAATTTCATGGGCGGCTCTTGGCAACAGTTCACCAGGGGCTTTATACCCTGGGTGCCAGGGGAAGGGCGCAACCTGACAAAGTTGTAATCTAGCAGTCAGCTGGCTGGCAGCGGCGCACTCTTAGAGTGCTGTCCAAGCAGGTTGCACACTTTTTGGAGAATCGAGATGGCATTGCGTACACCCCTGTTGTTGGCGGGCTGCCTGTTGGCGTTGAGTTTCAATGCAATGGCGGATGCGGCCCATACCTATGCGTTCGGCCAGCCGGCACCGGCGGATAAGGCCACACGCACCGTGGAAGTGACGCTGCAGGATATTTCCTTTTCGCCCACGTCCCTGGACGTCAAGGCCGGTGAGACGGTGCGCTTTGTACTGGTCAACAAAGGCCAGTTGCTGCATGAATTCAACCTCGGTGACGCGGCGATGCACGCCGAACACCAGAAGGAAATGCTGCAGATGCAGGCCAGCGGCATGCTCACTTCCACGGGAATGGGCAAGATGGATCATAGTGCCATGGGCCACGGTGAAATGGGCGGCATGAAACACGACGATCCCAACAGCGTGCTGGTGGAGCCCGGCAAGACCGCTGAGCTGACCTGGACGTTCACCAAGGCCACCGGCCTGGAGTTTGCCTGCAACCTCCCCGGGCATTATCAGGCGGGCATGGTCGGCAAGCTGACCGTTGAGTAAGGCGTTTCTTAAGGGCGGGGGCAAAGGCTGGTAGACTGGCGCGGTTTATTTAGCCAGGTTTCCGCCATGCATCCCGCAGCCGAACATTCGCCGCTGGGCAAGTCCAGTGAATACATTTCCACCTACACCCCTTCGTTGCTGTTCCCGATTCCACGCGCCGCCAAATGGGCCGAGCTGGGCCTGAGCGCCGAGACCCTGCCGTACAAGGGCGTGGATTTCTGGAACTGCTTCGAGTTGTCCTGGCTGCTGCCGTCGGGCAAGCCGGTGGTGGCCATCGGTGAGTTCAGCATCCCCGCCGACTCGCCAAACATCATCGAGTCCAAGTCGTTCAAGCTGTACCTCAACTCGCTGAACCAGACCGCGTTCACCGATACACCAAGCCTGGAAGCGACCCTGCGCACCGACCTCAGCGCCGCCGCCGGCAAGCCTGTTACCGTGCGTATCCGCAGCTTGGCCGACATTGAGGCCGAAGGCGTGATGGCGTTGCCGGGCACGTGCATTGACGATCTGGATATCAGTGTCAGCAACTACGAACACCCGCGCCCGGAGCTGCTGCGTTGTGATGACTCGCGCATTGTCGAGGAGAGCGTGCACAGCCACCTGCTCAAGTCCAACTGCCCGGTGACCAGCCAGCCCGACTGGGGCAGCGTGGTGGTGGAGTACCGTGGTTCGGCGTTGGATCACGGGAGTTTGCTGGAATACCTGGTGAGCTTTCGCCAGCACTCGGATTTCCATGAACAGTGCGTGGAGCGCATTTTCCTCGACCTGCAGCGTTTGCTGAAGCCGGAGAAGTTAACGGTGTATGCGCGCTATGTGCGGCGCGGCGGGTTGGATATCAACCCTTACCGCAGTACTGAGGATGTGGCGTTCCAGAACGTGCGCCTGGCCCGTCAGTAAGCAAAGGTGGGAGGGGGCAAGCCCTCTCCTACCTTTTGGTTCTGCGCCTGGCTTGGGCTCGGGTCAGATCCCCATATTGCCCAAGGTGATCATGATATTGCGCAGTGTCCCGGAAATCACCGGGTGCTCAGCGTCGAACTCTATGGCAGCTTGGCTCACATCGTCGGAAATACTCGGCGTTTGAGTGGCTGGTTCAAGTTCAAGTTGCAATTCAAACTTGGCAATCAAGGCTTGCAGAGCATCACGTTTTTCTTCCGACAGCGGCGGCTCCTGTTCCAGCTGCCCGCGCAGGATCTCGACCTGTTCTTCCAGTTTTTTGCGATCAGGCATGACGTTCTTCCTTTTATCGATAGGCACTGGCATAGACCACGGCACGCCGTGAAAGGTCTACGGACTGACCTGTAGATTAATCCACGGGCGCCGACTGTGCATGATCTCGATCAGGGCTTCTCGCCTTTGAGCTGGCGCAGGCTGATGTCGGCCAGGCAGGTGCCGAGTTCACCGAGGTGATCGATCACCGAGTGGACCCCCAGGCCATAGAGCTCAACGGTGGCTTTGCCGCGCCTGTGCTCGCGTTCCTTGTCGCTCAGCGCCTGCCACTGCTCAGGCGCCAGGCCGCACAATGAACCACAGGAGGCCAGGCCAATGGTCCACAAGCCGGCATTCAGGCCCGATTGCAACAGGCGCGGCTCGCCGCTGACCAGTACGCAACCTTCCAGGCGTTCAATGTTGAGTTCCATCAAGGCTTGCCAGCAGGCATGAGGGGCGGGCCAGCGGATGGAGGAGGGGGATGCGGCCTTGAGCCAGTTGGGCAGTACGGCGGCCAGTGGTGTGGTTACCGAAGGCGGCAGTTCATCCAGCCAGGCACAGGGGACGCCTTGTTCCTTGAGGCTGCGCAGGATTTTCAGGGCGCCGGGTGTGGCTTGGGAGTCCGGGGAGGGTGAATCGGTGCGCGCCCGGGAACCAAAGTCCACCAGGCAACCACTCAGGCCAAACAGAACAGCAGTCAAGGCGGGCGCGTTGGCGATGGCTATCTCGGCGTGAGGCATGTCGACATCCCTGAAATAGCTGTGACGCTATCGGGGCAGGATGACAAGCAGATGACAGCGGGGTAATTGTAGGAAAATTGTCCATTTGTGTTAGGACGATTCCTAGCAGCTGCCTAATTGGACACTTCCGTCATATACTGACGGCCTTATTCAGGGCATAGCGCCCATGACAGACCATTCAAGGAGCAAAAGCTATGCGCTGGAGCCACTACTTCGCTCAGCTATCGGTGTGTGCCACTGTCCTGCTGGCGCCTTTCGCTGCACAGGCTGCATCGGAAGATGATCCATGGGAAAGCGTCAACCGCCCGATCTTCACCTTCAACGACACCGTTGATACCTACGCCCTCAAGCCATTGGCCCAAGGCTATCAGTGGATCACTCCGCAATTTGTCGAAGATGGTATCCACAACTTCTTCCGCAATATCGGCGATGTCGGCAACCTGGCCAACAACGTGCTGCAGCTCAAACCCCACAATGCCGGGGTCGACACTGCGCGCTTGCTGGTTAACACCACGTTCGGCGTGCTGGGCTTTATCGACGTCGGCACCAAAATGGGGCTGCAACGCAGTGATGAAGACTTCGGCCAGACCCTCGGTTACTGGGGCGTGGGCAGCGGTCCCTACGTGATGATCCCGCTGCTGGGCCCGAGCACCTTGCGTGATGCACCGTCCAAATACGTGGACAGCTACACCCAACCGTACCGCTATATGAACGATATCGGCTGGCGCAACAGCACCATGGGCCTGAACATCGTTGACACCCGTGCCAGCCTGCTCGACAGCGAGAAATTGATCACCGGCGACAAGTACACCTTTATCCGCAATGCCTACCTGCAGAACCGCGAGTTCAAGGTCAAGGACGGCAAGGTCGTCGACGACTTTTAAGCTGTGATGTTTTGAAATGAAAAAAAGGCGACCCTGGCGGTCGCCTTTTTTGTGCGCGGGTTTCAGCGCATTTTCAGGATCCTAAGCCCGAGTTGTTGCTCGTCGCCCACGGTTTTGGTCCAGACCACTTCCGTGTCAGCCTCCAGGCCCTTGAGCGCCACGTGCTCTGAATCAATGCGCACGGTGAGTAGGTCTCCCACCGCGAACTGACGCGGTGCCTGCACCTGCATCCCGGAGCTGGAAAGGTCCACGCAAACCCCGGCAAACTCCTGGCCTTCGTGGAGCAAAGATACTTCGGCATCCACCCGCATGCGGATGAAATCGCGTTTTTCGGCGTAGTCGCGCTCGTGTTCGCCCATCGGTTCCATCCTTACTTTGTGTTGTGGTCTTGGCTGTTCTTATAACTCCCGGTGATTTGCGATGTAAAGACGCCCGGCGACCATCGGCATGAGCTTGAAACCCCCGGCGGATGGGAGTACCGTCTGCGCCTTAGAAGGGCACCTCTGCTTTACAGTTGTGCATGGGAAAAATCCCATTGCGTTGTAGTACAGAGAGGCTAGAAAGCGAATCCAGTACGTGAGCCCGGCCATTGCCGAGCCACCTACGCCAACCTAATTCTGGCGCCGTTTGCCCACATGCAAAAAACCAGTGCCACGCTGCTGATAATCGATGACGACGAAGTAGTGCGCGCGAGCCTTGCGGCCTATTTGGAAGACAGTGGCTTCAGCGTCCTGCAGGCCAGTAATGGCCAACAGGGTCTCCAGGTATTCGAGCGCGACCAGCCCGACCTCGTGATCTGCGACCTGCGCATGCCCCAGATGGGCGGCCTGGAGCTGATTCGCCAGGTGACCGAGCTTGCCCCGCAGACGCCGGTGATTGTCGTGTCCGGTGCCGGCGTCATGAACGATGCCGTCGAAGCGTTGCGTCTGGGCGCTGCCGACTACCTGATCAAGCCCCTCGAAGACCTGGCGGTACTGGAGCACTCTGTGCGCCGCGCCTTGGATCGTGCGCGCCTGCTGGTCGAGAACCAGCGCTACCGCGAAAAGCTCGAAACCGCCAACCGCGAACTCGAAGCCAGCCTTAACCTGCTCCAGGAAGACCAGAACGCCGGTCGCCAGGTGCAGATGAACATGCTGCCGGTCAGCCCCTGGACCATCGACGAATTCCAGTTTGCTCACCAGATCATCCCGTCGCTGTACCTGTCGGGCGATTTTGTCGACTATTTCCGTGTTGACGAGCGGCGTGTCGCGTTCTACCTGGCCGATGTCTCCGGCCATGGTGCTTCCTCTGCTTTTGTCACCGTGTTGTTGAAGTTCATGACCACACGGCTGTTGTTCGAATCCAAGCGCAATGGCACCTTGCCGGAGTTTACCCCCTCCGAGGTGCTGGGCCACATCAACCGAGGCCTGATCAGCTGCAAGCTGGGCAAGCACGTGACGATGGTAGGCGGCGTGATTGATGAAGAAACCGGTCTTTTGACCTACAGCATCGGCGGTCACCTGCCGATGCCTGTTTTATACACTCCCGACAGTGTGCGTTACCTGGAAGGGCGTGGTCTGCCCGTAGGCTTGTTCAATGAAGCTACTTACGAAGACCACATCCTGGAGCTGCCGCCGACGTTCAGCCTGACGCTGATGTCCGACGGCATCCTGGACCTTCTTCCAGAGCCTACACTCAAAGAGAAAGAAGCCGCCTTGCCCCAGAAGGTCAAGTCGGCGGGCGGCAGCCTGGATGGCCTGCGGCAGGTTTTTGGATTGGCCACGCTAGGGGAGATGCCGGATGATATCGCCCTATTGGTGTTGAGCAGGAATCTTTGATGAGTACCGGAAGAATCCAATTCGCCGAGCAAGACGGGACCTTCGTCCTGAAGTTTGTCGGTGAAGTGCGCCTGACCTTGTGTTCGGCGCTGGATGCGACGATTGAGCGGATTTTCACGGCGTTGAATTTCTCGGCGATCGTGATCGATCTGACCGAAACCCGCAGCATCGATAGCACCACCCTTGGGCTGTTGGCCAAGTTGTCCATTCTGTCCCGGCAGAAGGTCGGCCTGTTGCCGACCGTCGTCACCACCCACGAAGACATCACCCGTCTGTTGCAGTCCATGGGCTTCGACCAGGTGTTCAACATCGTTGATCGCCCGATCCCTTGCCCGGAATGCCTCACCGACCTGCCGTCCCAGGATCAGTCCGAGGAAGTGGTGCGGGTCAAGGTGCTGGAAGCGCACAAGATCCTGATGGGCCTCAACGAGTCCAACCGCGAAGCCTTCCACGACCTCGTCAACGCCCTCGAGCGTCACTGATCCCAGGGATCGCCTGCTACTTTAGGGACAGCAGAGCAAAAAAGGGCGGTACCCTCACAGGTACCGCCCTTTTTGTCGCCTGCGCCGTTTACAGCTTGGCGGACAACAGTGCCTCAAGCTTCTCCTGGTCCCGGGCAAACTGACGAATCCCCTCCGCCAGCTTCTCAGTCGCCATCGCATCCTCGTTGGACTCCCAACGGAACTGCGCTTCAGTCAGATGCACTCGCGCTTCTCCGGCGTGCCCTGGCGACAACTTGCGTTCCAGCTTGCCGTCATCCGCCGCCAGCTTCTCCAGCAGGTCCGGGCTGATGGTCAGGCGATCACAGCCGGCCAGCTCTTCAATCTGGCTCAGGTTGCGGAAACTCGCACCCATCACCACGGTCTTGTAGCCATTAGCCTTGTAGTAGTTGTAGATGCGTGTCACCGACTGCACGCCCGGATCATCAGCGCCGGTGTAGTCGTTGCCATTGGCTTTCTTGTACCAGTCGTAGATACGGCCTACGAACGGTGAAATCAGGAACACGCCGGCTTCTGCGCACGCCACCGCCTGGGCAAACGAGAACAGCAGGGTCAGGTTGGTCTGGATGCCTTCTTTTTCCAGCTTCTCCGCCGCGCGGATGCCTTCCCAGGTGGACGCGATCTTGATCAGCACGCGGTCACGGCTAACCCCAGCTTTGTCGTACAGGTCGATCAGACGGTGCGCACGCTTGAGTACGGCGTCAGTGTCGAACGACAGGCGGGCATCCACCTCGGTGGAGATGCGCCCTGGCACGACCTTAAGGATCTCCTGGCCCACAGCCACCGCGAAACGGTCGCTGGCCAGGCCGACATCACCGTTGCAATCCTGCACACACTCATCCAGCAGCTTGGCATAGCCCGGAATCGACGCGGCCTTGAGCAGCAGGGAAGGGTTGGTAGTGGCGTCTTGGGGCTTGAGCTTGGCGAGGGTGGAAAAATCGCCGGTATCGGCTACGACAGTAGTGAATTGCTTGAGTTGTTCCAGCTTGGAAGTCATGGGCGTGCTCTGTCCTATGGGTCTGATGACATTACCCGAGCGCTGGCAGGCGCTCAAGGGCGCAAATGCGTTCGATCGTTTGCGAGGGCAACAACCTGAAAACAGCCGTTTGAATGCCCGGCCGTAGTGCTGAATAGGAGGCCAGAACGGCCGACAGGTTCAACCCGACTGCCCGATGACACTTGGATAGCGCCTTCATGCCAACTGACTCCTTCCCTGGCACACACCGCACCAAATGTGGGAGGGGGCTTGCTCCCGATGGCAGTGTGTCGGCTCATCCAATAACCAACTGCCCCCCCCCTGCAAGCTATCCAATCAACGCCCTTCCAACAAAGCCCCAGCCTGATCAAGCAATGCCAATGGATCCGCAGCCTTATGGATATCCACCGACAACAACTGCCTGAATCTGCGCGCCCCAGGGAAACCGGTGCCCAACCCCAACACATGCCGCGTAATGTGATGCATCGTCCCGCCAGTCGCCAAATGCTCAGCAATATAAGGCCGCAACTGCGCCAACGCCTCCGCCCGACTGATCACAGGCTGCGCGCTACCAAACAACTGCTGATCCACCTCCGCCAGCAGATACGGATTGTGATAAGCCTCGCGGCCCAGCATCACCCCGTCAAACGTCTGCAAATGCTCATGGCACTGCTCCAGCGTCTTGATCCCGCCATTGAGAATAAACTCCAGCTCAGGGAAATCCTGCTTCAACTGCGCCGCCACGTCATACCGCAACGGCGGAATGTCGCGGTTTTCCTTCGGCGACAAGCCCTCAAGAATCGCAATCCGCGCATGCACGGTGAAACTGGTGCAGCCGGCGTCCTTCACCGTCCCGACGAAATCACACAACTGGGCATAACTGTCCCTGCCGTTGATGCCGATACGGTGCTTCACCGTTACCGGAATCGACACCGCATCACGCATCGCCTTCACACAATCGGCCACCAGGGCCGGGTGAGCCATCAGGATCGCGCCGATCATGTTGTTCTGGACGCGGTCGCTGGGGCAGCCGACGTTCAGGTTCACTTCGTCGTAACCGGCAGCCTCGGCCATACGGGCGCAGGCTGCCAGGTCTGCGGGGACACTGCCGCCGAGCTGGAGCGCGAGCGGGTGCTCGGCTTCGTTATGACGCAGGAAGCGGTCATGGTCGCCGTGGAGGATTGCGCCGGTGGTGACCATCTCGGTGTAGAGCAGGGCGCGTTTGGAGAGCAGGCGCAGGAAGAACCGGCAGTGGCGGTCGGTCCAATCCATCATTGGGGCGACGGAGAAGCGGCGGGAGAAAGTAGCAGTGTGTAGGGACATTGGGGATCTGAGTCAACGAGGCGAATTGGGCGCA
Organism: Pseudomonas sp. LAMO17WK12:I1; assembly: GCF_900177315.1. NCBI lineage: Bacteria > Pseudomonadati > Pseudomonadota > Gammaproteobacteria > Pseudomonadales > Pseudomonadaceae > Pseudomonas > Pseudomonas sp. LAMO17WK12:I1. Next base: position 414,704 of record NZ_FWZV01000004.1, read on the forward strand.
GTTTATCAGGGATGGATCTAGGCTGTGGGAGACGCTTGTTTTGCGGTATTCACCACTTCGAACGCGGACATTGCCGTGTATGGAATATGCCGAGGATTTACAGGCGATCACTGCGAGCCCGACATGCGATCAGGTAGGACCAGTTGGCTACTGCCCATTCGCGGTTGTGTTTGACCCGGCCTCCGTCGATCAACCAGCCGGCAACCTGAACCCTCCCTGTCCCCCAGCAAAGTTTCATAATTCCTTCCACCGTTGAGGTCTACGATCTTCCTCAAGTGAAGCCCCCACGGTCCAGCCCACAGGGAACTGAAAAATGATTTTGAACCTCGTCAAAGTCGTGATGATTACCGGCGCGTTGCTGTTGGGCGCTTGTTCTTCGGGTGCGCCGGGCATGAGTGGCGACCCTTGCTTTTCAGGCGGATGCCAGGCGTTTGGTGACCACAGCTCCAGCAAGGCTGCCAAAGCTAATTTTGGCGGTAGTGGCCTGGGGAGTAGTTATGGGGAATATGGGACGGGGTTGTTGCATGATGATTGATGGCGCATATGGCCCGGCGGGGGCAAGCGCCCTTGTCGCCGGGGGAGGTGAGTCAGCCTGTTATCACAACCCCATTATGGAAAATCTCGCGCCTGGCGCGGCGGCTGATGTTCTCATGTTTGCTTGACGTGTAGATTTCGTCAAAACGACGGCGATCAATGCCCTCGTAGTTGCCAAGTTCTTGCAGCACCCTCCGGTCGTAATCCTCTTCGATCATGAACCGGAAAATTTCCCGCCGATAATAGAACCCGAATTGAAACGCCAGTACCTCGGTCAAGTAGTCCGTTGGCGTGAGAAAGCAGTTTTCCAGGTCGATGGCCTTGGCGTGCGTCGGCTGCTCCAGGTTGATCATCACATTGTTTGCCCAGAAGTCCATATGCACCACGCCTTTGCTGTGCAGGCAGTGCAACAGTTTGAACGACGCGGTGATCAGGCTCTGGATGTCACGCTCCTGCTTGAGCCATTCCAGGCCATTGAGGTGGCCCTCCAGCATCTCGGTAAAGATGAAGAATTCCTGGATCAGGCCAAGCGCTGACTTTCGATAACCGAACCCATACAAGCCAGCAACCGGCGCACCGCGTTTCTGGGCGCCGAGGGTGTTGATGACTTCTTCGACCGGCCAGTCAAACGCACCGTCCCGCTTGGCGCGCCCGAAGGTCACGCGCAATTTGGGCCTGAGGCTGTCCAGCGGCTGGGACTTGGCGAACAGGTTGGCTTCCATCCCTTTGAGCGGTGCGCTGATGCGATCTGTCAGTTGGTGGCGCGTGTCGATCAGGTCCTGAATCGCCTGCTGCGTTTTGTGGTCGGTGGTGTCGGTGGTGAAGATCGTCGCTTTGCGATGAGTGATGGTCGTCGGAAAACTTTGCAATACACCTGTGTCAGGAAAGCTCAAAACACGTCCTTGTCATTGGGAATAAATATGACGGATATGTTACAGCTTGTACTTATTGGATCCAACCTGAACTTTACCTGAACGAAAATGAAATAGTCTAACTGCGCCGATTCTTCACTGTTCATGGCGATTGAAATGTGCTTATAGCCCTGGGGCTTGAGCTTAATGCCCTCCCTGCATCCGCCGTGCTATCAGGTAAATGCCCAGCCCGACCAGTGCCGTCGCCGCGCCGATGTAGCCGGTGCTGGTCCAGCCATACCCGGCCGTAATCGCCATCCCGCCAAACCATGGCCCCAGCGCATTGGCCAGGTTGAACGCCGCATGGTTGGACGCTGCCGCCAGGCTCGGTGCTTCGTGGGCGATGTCCATCAGGCGGATCTGCAGCGGTGCGGCCAGCGAGACCATGGTGCCGACCAGGCCCATGCTCAGCAGCACGCCCCATAGCGAGGACGCCGCGAAGGGGAAGAACAGCAACACGGCCATCGACCACACCAATATCCAGCCCACGGCGCGAAACTGCATGCGATCAAACAGCTTGCCGCCAGCGATGTTGCCGATAATCCCGCCCACGCCGAATGCTGCCAGCCCGAATGGAATCCACTGCGGGGATACCTTGGTCACTTCCAGCATGGTCGGTGCCAGGTAGCTGAACACGCAGAACATACCGGCAAAGCCGATGGCGCCAATGGACAGCGCCATCCACACCTGGGGTTTGGTGAAGGCGCGCAGTTCCTTGCGCGGGTCGCTGCGTTGTTCATCGTGGCGATGGGGCACAAATTGCCAGACGAGGGCGATGGTGCACAGGGCGATCACGCTCACCAGTGCAAACGCAGAGCGCCAGCCCAGGTGCTGGCCGAGGAAGGTGGCGATGGGGTTGCCCAGCAGCATGGCCAGGGTCAGGCCCATCATTACCCGCGCCACGGCGCCGGCACGTTTGTCGTTGGGCACCATGCTCGAGGCGACCACCGCAGCAATGCCGAAGTAGGCGCCGTGGGGCAGGCCGCTGATAAAGCGGAACGCCACCAACGAGCCGAAGGTCGGGGTGAACGCAGTGGCGAGGTTGCCCAGGGCATACAGGCCCATCAGCAACAGCAACATATGTTTGCGCAGCAGCTTGGCGCCGAGGATGGCCAGCAGTGGGGCGCCGACCATCACGCCCAACGCATAGGCGCTGATGGCGTGGCCAACCTGGGGTTCGCTTAAACCCAGGTTTTGCGCGATGTCGGGCATCAGGCCCATGATGGCGAATTCGCCGGTACCGATAGCGAAGGCGCCCACGGCCATGGCAGCTTCCATTTTGGCGGCGCTGCGCGCGGGCAGTACGTGCCCGGGAGTTTGGTGGATAGACATGGATCGCTCTGTATTGAAGGGGTACGAGGGAAAACCGTCGATGCTACGCAAGCAGCGACGAAGGAGTCTAGAACCACCTTTTGCCCGAGAGTTCCTGCCCTGTGACCTCAGGTCGCGCTTGCCACACTTGACACTCGCGCGTTAAAACCGGCGATTTAGAGTTGTCAATTGGCCAAACGACGCATAAACGCCGTGTGGCGTGATATTCTGCGCGCCGTCTTGGTCTGGTCTTTCCCCGGTACGTACACCCGTATACGTCCCGGCGTTTGGCTGTCGCCCAGGTAGCTGAAGCCAATAATGATAAGAAGTCAGCGCAGAAGGGACATAAAAGTGAGGTCGATACGTCGGCCTTGTGTGCCCACCCTGCGGTCCCCGAGTGAATGTGCAAACCCCGCGGTGCGTTGCCTGGCGCAGCGTGATTGAGGGTTGCCCATGATCAGGGGCGGTGGGGCGGATGGCGTTTTATCATAGGTGCTACTGATGTTTAAAAAAGTAAACACTGCCCTGCTGGGGCTGGCTTTGTCGATGGGGATCACGTCCGTTCACGCGGAAGAGGCAAAGAAAGTCGATGTGCTGCTGATCGGCGGCGGCATCATGAGTGCAACCCTGGGTGTCTGGCTCAACGAGCTGGAGCCGGGTTGGTCGATGGAAATGGTCGAGCGCCTCGATGGCGTCGCCGAAGAAAGCTCCAACGGCTGGAACAACGCCGGTACCGGCCACTCGGCCCTGGCTGAGCTGAACTACACCCCGGAAGACAAGAACGGCAACGTTGAGATCCCGAAAGCGGTCGAGATCAACGAAGCGTTCCAGATATCCCGTCAGTTCTGGTCCTGGCAGGTCCAGCAGGGCGTGCTGAAGAACCCGCGTTCGTTCATCAACTCCACACCGCACATGAGCTTTGTGTGGGGCGATGACAACATCAAGTTCCTCAAGAAGCGCTACGAAGCCCTGCAAGCGAGCCCGCTGTTCGCCGGCATGCAGTACTCCGAAGACCCGGCGCAGATCGCCAAATGGGTTCCGCTGATGATGGAAGGGCGTGACCCGAACCAGAAAATCGCGGCCACCTGGAGCCCGCTGGGTACCGACATGAACTTCGGCGAGATCACCCGCCAGTTCGTCGCTCACCTGCAAACCACGCCTAAGTTCGACCTGAAACTGTCGAGCGAAGTGCAGGACATCACCAAGAACGCCGACGGTTCGTGGCGTGTCAGCTACAAAAACCTGAAAGACGGCACCAAGACTGAAACCGACGCCAAGTTCGTGTTCATCGGCGCTGGCGGCGGTGCACTGCACCTGCTGCAAAAGTCGGGCATTCCTGAAGCCAAGGAATACGCTGGCTTCCCGGTCGGCGGCTCGTTCCTGGTGACCGATAACCCAACCGTCGCCGAGCAGCACCTGGCCAAGGCCTACGGCAAGGCTTCGGTTGGCGCGCCACCGATGTCGGTTCCGCACCTGGACACCCGCGTGCTGGATGGCAAGCGCGTGATTCTGTTTGGCCCATTCGCCACCTTCTCGACCAAGTTCCTGAAAGAAGGCTCGTACCTGGACCTGCTGACCAGCACCACCACCCACAACATCTGGCCAATGACCAAAGTCGGTATTCGTGAATACCCACTGGTCGAGTACCTCGCCGGCCAACTGATGCTGTCGGATGACGATCGCTTCAAGGCGCTGCAGGAGTACTTCCCGAACGCCAAGCAATCCGACTGGCGCCTGTGGCAGGCCGGCCAGCGCGTGCAGATCATCAAGCGTGACGAAGAGCAGGGCGGCGTCCTGAAACTCGGTACCGAAGTGGTCAGCTCTGCCGACAACACCATTGCAGGCCTGTTGGGTGCGTCGCCAGGCGCGTCCACCGCGGCTCCGATCATGTTGACCGTGCTGCAGAAAGTGTTCAAGGACAAGGTTGCGACCCCTGAGTGGCAGGCAAAACTGCACCAGATCGTGCCTAGCTACGGCACCAAGCTGAACGACAGTCCTGAGGCTGTTGCCAAGGAATGGGCCTACACCGCCAATATCCTGCAACTGCCTGCACCGCCTGCGATTCCGCAACAGGCTGCTGTCAAGGCGCCCGAGGCTGCCAAGCCTGCGGCTGAGCCGAGCAAGCCGGCGTCTGACCTGGCGCTGTAAGCCGCTGGGGAGGTCCTGGGTCAGGACCTTGCCGGTAACAAAAAGCCCGCTGAACCGGTAACGGTCAGCGGGTTTTTTTGTGCGTGTCTAACGGCGGGTGCGTTCGACAGGCGGCAGTTCAACCGTACGCTCGGCGGCGGCCAGCGCTGCCTTCAAGCCAGCCTGGTCCAGCGGCACGCAATAGGCAGGCTTGCCGCGTTCCAGCCGCCAGCTGTCATCCAGGCTGCCGGCATCCACGGCGTCGAAACCCAATTCGTCGAGAAGCGTGATGACGCGTGCCTTCGCTGCGGCGTCATCCGCGGCCACCGGCAACGCCCGGCGGTCGGGGGCACCGTGGGGGCGGGCGTCCTGCGTCAGGTCGGGAGCGAAGATCGCGTTGAACACTTTGACTACATGTGAATGGGGCAAATGCTCGGCGAGCAGCCGGCTGGTGGTGGTTTCGAAGCGATCCAGTACCGGTATATGGCCGTCGCGGTTCGGGTAGTAATTATTCGCGTCCATCACGGTCTTGCCCTCCAGCCATTGCGCCGGGACGCTGCGGTAATGCTCCAGGGGGATCGCCACGAGCACCACATCGCCGAATTTGGCGGCGTCGTCGGCACTGCCCACCTGCACGCCGAGTATGCCGCTCACGACGCTGCTCATGGTGTGGGGGCCACGGGAGTTGCTCAACATCACTTCGTGCCCGGCCGCCAGCGCCAGTTGGGCCACGGCGCGCCCGATAAAGCCTGCTCCAATAACACCAATCTTCATGGTCTTGCTCCAATGAATAGGGGAGCGGTTATGATGATTGGCAACCAATTGGCGATAAATCGTCGTTTTGGCGTGAATGTTGTTACTGGGAGTAGGGAATGATGGATCGCCTGTCGAGCATGAATGCCTTTGTGATGGCTGCTGAGTTGGGCTCGTACGCGCGGGCTGCCGAGCGCTTGGGCATGTCGCCGCAGATGGTGGCCAAACATGTCACCGCGCTGGAGCAGCGCCTGGGCGCTCGCTTGCTTAACCGCACCACACGAAGGCAAAGCCTGACGGAGCTGGGGAGCGCGTACTACGAGCGTTGCAAACATATCCTGGTAGAAGCCGAGGCTGCCGATTCACTGGCGCAGATCATGAACGACACGCCGCGCGGCAAGCTGAAAATCACCGCGCCCGTCACCTTCGGCTCCTACAGCCTGATGCCGTTGATTACCGGGTTCCTGCGCGACAACCCGGATGTGGAAATCGACCTGCACTTGACCGACCGTTTCGTGGACCTGGTGGAGGAGGGCTATGAAGCCGCTTTTCGTATCGGCCCCCTGGCGACCACCGGCCTGACAGCCAGGCCACTGGCACCTTATCGCCTGGTGGTCTGCGCGTCGCCGGAGTACCTGGCGGCACGCGGTACCCCGCAGGCCCCGGTGGACCTTGAGCGTCATGAATGCCTCGGCTACGCCTTCTGGTCGCGGCCGGCGGATCGCGAGTGGGTGTTCTACCAGGCTTCGACGCCTTGCAAGGTGCAGGTTGCCAGTCGCTTGCAGATCAATGAAAGCAGGGCCTTGATGACCGCCGCGCTGGATGGTTTTGGCATCGTGCTCGGTCCGGAAGACTTCTTGCGCGGGGCATTGGCCAGGGGCGAATTGGTGAGAGTGCTGCCGGACTTTGAAGCGCCGAGCCGGCCGATGCACCTTGTCTACACGGCGAACCGTCAGCGTACGGCCAAGTTGAGACGCTTTGTCGAAGCGGTGTTGGGACGCTTCGGTCACCCTTGATGCGTGCTGCTTCAGCAATCCGACAGACACAACCTGTTAAAAAAGTACCCAGGCCTGAGCAGGAGCACGGCTGAAACACGGGGGCATTTTTACCGGTGCAGGTGTTGGGCGATAACGCCCGAGGGGGTTGTATGTTGTTACGTTACGCGGCATTAGCGGCAGTTGTGGTCGCGGCGTCCGGGTGTGTACAGGAGCGCGTGGTGCATGAGCGCCGGCCTGTACAGCGTGAATATGTCGAGGTGGTTGCGCCACAACCGCCGCCGACCCAGGTCATCGAAGTCGAGCCTGCCGTACGTGAAGGTTACATATGGTCACGTGGTTACTGGCGCTGGGAAGGCGGGCGCTACGTTGCCGTACACGGCCATTGGGAGCCGGTGCGCGAAGGCTATCGTTATGTGCATCCGCATTGGGTGCAGCGCAATGATGGCTACCACTGGCAGGTGGGGGGCTGGGTTCGTTGAACCCCGACTAGGAAGGCTTCTTTGTACCCAGGAGCCGTACTTCCCGCAGCAGCGCGGCACCGAGTTGATCGGTGCCCAGTTCCTTGTATCCCACGGCCTTGACCTCTCCGTTCTCTTCGGCCTGGATGATGATCACCGGTGTCTCTTTGCCGCTGGCTTCGTCGATGTGAAAAGCATATTGGGGAATATCCACCTTGATCGGCGTACCTGCGGCCTTGCCTTGCACATTGATCAGGAACGCTGCGCAGCCGGCGTCGACATCCACACTGGTGGCAGAACGCCCGCTGACGAAGCAGTTCTTTGGCAGGTCGGGCCAGATGATCTCGGCCAGTGCGAGGGGCGGCGTCAGGACCAGGGCAGCAAGAAGAAGCGTGCGCACGTGGGGCGTTCTCTCGTTCAGGGATTAGCGATTTTTACCAAAGCCTGCCCCTTGCCGCAATGTTGCCGCTCAGCCCAGACGCTTCATACCCGCTGCCTTGGCCGCACCGAGGTCAAAGGTAGCGGTGTATTCGCACCCGGCCGCGTGGGCGCAGCGCTCTATCAGGCAATCGGCAAAATCGGCGTTGTTGGCCGTGAACCGTCGAAGCGCCTGCCAGACGACCTCGGCATGTTCGACGGTCAATTCACGGGTGCGCAGCAGTGTTTCCATAACGACGACAATGTCATTTTTGGCGCATTGGTAGCAGCTCTGTAATACCCACACCAGCTCCACCACGGACACCAGGCTGACAAACCCTGGCGAAAGCGTGGTGAGGGATTCAATCAATTCGCAGGCCTTGGGGGATTGAACGGGATCATCCTGGGTGACGTAGCGCACCAGCACATTGGTATCCAGCCCGATCATCCAGCCTTCGCTCCCTGTGCTGCGATGGCGCGGTTCATGTCGTCAATGGACACGGCCCTTGCAGGCTTACGGACCAGCCCCTTGAGGTCATGGACCGTCTTGCTCGCTGCAATGATGGAAAACTTGCCATCTTCCGTTTCGACGAATTCGACGCGGTCGCCTGTTTCCAGGCCGAGTGCGGTCCTGACTTGGACGGGGATGGTGATTTGCCCTTTTGAGGTAAGTGTGGCGGTCGCCATGGTAAAGATCTCCAACATGATGCTCCTTACCTTAGGGTAAGGAGTGGTGGAGGACAATATCCGTTGGTCCATAGGTCGCTCTTCAGGTGGAGGATGAGTCGGAGTCATGAAAACCTAGTCCGAACTCAGCCCTCCCGCACGCTTACCCATGGCGCAAAGAGATACAAACTATGACCGACCGCCAGTAAAGCCTGGCGGCTGTAAGCAAATTACCTGGCGAGCTCATTGCACTACGCGATAACACGGCACATACGCCGCGCCACCCGGCAACTTCATGCGATGCTGGGCAACGAACGCCTGCAACAGCTCATCCAGTGGCTTCATGATGGCCGGGTCGCCGTGGATCTCGTACGGGCCATGTTCTTCGATCAGGCGAATGCCCTTGTCCTTCACGTTACCCGCCACGATCCCCGAAAACGCACGGCGCAGGTTGGCTGCCAGTTCATGGGGCGGCAGTGCGTGGCTCAGTTGCAGGCTGGCCATGTTTTCGTGGGTCGGGTCGAACGGGCGCTGGAAGCCTTCGTCGATCTTCAGCAGCCAGTTGAAGTGAAACGCGTCGTTGCGCTCACGGCGGAACTGCTTCACCGCCTTGAGGCCGGCAGTCATCTGGCGGGCCACTTCGGCCGGGTCGTCGATGATGATCTGGTAGTGCGCCTGCGCGGCTTCGCCGAGGGTGGCGCCGACGAAGGCATGCAATTGTTGCAGGTACGGCGCGGCTTGTTTCGGCCCGGTGAGAATGACCGGGAAGGGCACGTCGCGGTTGTCCGGGTGCATCAGGATGCCCAGCAGGTACAGGAACTCTTCGGCCGTACCGGCGCCGCCGGGGAAGATGATGATGCCGTGGCCTACGCGCACGAAGGCTTCAAGGCGTTTTTCGATGTCCGGCAGGATCACCAGTTCGTTGACGATCGGGTTCGGCGCTTCGGCGGCGATGATGCCCGGCTCGGTCAGGCCCAGGTAGCGCCCGCCGGTAATGCGTTGCTTGGCGTGGGAAATGGTCGCGCCCTTCATCGGGCCTTTCATCACGCCCGGGCCGCAACCGGTGCACACGTCGAGGCTGCGCAGGCCGAGTTCGTGACCGACTTTCTTGGTGTATTTGTACTCTTCGGTATTGATCGAGTGCCCGCCCCAGCACACCACGATCTTCGGCTCCACGCCCGGACGCAGGGTGCGAGCATTGCGCAGCAGGTGGAATACGTAGTCGGTAATGCCCTGGGAGTTGCTCAGGTCGATGCGCTGGCTGTCCAGCTCGTTCTCGGTATAGACGATGTCCCGCAGGGCGCTGAACAGCATTTCGCGGGTGCTGGCGATCATTTCGCCATCGACGAAAGCATCGGCGGGGGCGTTCAACAGCTCCAGGCGCACGCCACGGTCCTGCTGGTGGATGCGCACTTCAAAGTTCTTGTAGGCGTCGAGGATGGTCTTGGCGTTATCGATATGGGCGCCGGTGTTGAGGATCGCCAGGGCGCACTGGCGAAACAGGGTGTAGATGCTGCCGGTACCGGCTTCGCTCAGTTGCTGGACTTCACGTTGGGACAGGGTTTCGAGGCTGCCCTTGGGGCTGACGGAGGCATTGATGACTTGGCGTTGGGGCATTCTGATTCCTTGAAAACGCAGCCACCGCACCTGTCGAGGTGCGATGACGTGAGAATGGTGGGCGCAGGTTAGGGCGCACGAGCCGGATATTTACCTCAGGCGCAGGGCCGAGCGCAAATACCGTCCAACACCATCATGCCGCAGAACTTACTCAATCAGCTTCCAGTTTTTGTAGAAAACCCGACGCAGGGTAAAGACCAGCCCGGCAAATCCCGCGATGACGGCGTTAAGCACCGACGGCAGCGGCGTCGGCCGTACAATGTCGATGAACAGGCAGTAGCGCTTGGCGTCGTTCTTGTTGAAGGACGCATGCATCAGCGTGTCATCAAAGATAAACAGCGGGTCGTCGTGCCAGTAGTGCTTGTGCTTGCCGACCTGGATGTACACGCCGTCGTGATGGGGCGCCGGTGCCATGTTGTAGAGCACGCGGAACATCATGCGCAGGGGACCGAAGTGAAAGGACGTCGAGCGGTTCTCGTTGAACACCGACACGCCGATGGTTTTCACGAACGGCAGTTTTTTGCGCAGTTCAGGAATATCCAGGGTGGTTTCGATCGGGCGCCCGTACCACTGGAAAAACAACATGCCGCGCTTCTTCTCGGCCATGCGTTCGTCCAGGTAGCCGATGATTTCATCCTTGTGGGCCATGGCGTCATCAAGCACCTGTTGCAGGTCTGTGCGCCAGGCCGGTGGCAGGTCGCCCATCGTGTAGACGTGACGGTTACGCGCGCTCAGCAGGTCGAACAGGGTGTTGAACGGCGCCAGCAGCCAAGTGTTGCGACCGCTGCCGATAAAGTATTTCTTGACGGTCGGCTTGTCATACAGGCCGTTACGCAGGAAGTCGTAAACGCCGCACACCAGTACCAGGCAGAGGAACACCAGCGTGGTTTCGGGGAACACATCGATAATCAGCAACACGCCGAGTACCCAGGCGACCGATACCGCTTTCTTACGCAAAGCAGACTTGTTCATGCAACTCAGCTCCAGGAGGACGCCATTCGACAGGTCCGGATCCGTGGCCGCGAGTGGTGGGGTTTTGAAACATAATGAAACATCTTCGTCATGATAAGGCGTCCAGCAGCGGATTGGCGTTTTAAATAGTGCAAAATTGTGAAGGCTCGACACAGTCTTTAACCCTGGTGGGCTCGTATGGATTGGATTTTGTAAACAGAAGATTTGCGACTATCGTGACGCTTCGGTTTTTCGGACGTCATAGACCGGTACGATTGAAGTTGAATGGCCACCATTGGCCTTCGGCACCTTGGAAGAGGCAGAAATTTTATGATCATCAAACCGCGGGTTCGTGGCTTTATCTGTGTGACCGCTCACCCTGTTGGCTGTGAAGCGAACGTCAAGGAACAGATCGACTACGTAACTGAGCACGGCGCCATCAAAGACGGCCCGAAGAAGGTGCTGGTCCTTGGCGCTTCCACCGGCTACGGCCTGGCCGCGCGCATCAGTGCAGCGTTTGGCTGCGGCGCCGACACCCTGGGCGTGTTTTTTGAGAAAGAAGGCGAAGAAGGCAAGCTGAGCTCCGCCGGCTGGTACAACAGCGCTGCGTTCGAGAAGTTTGCCGTTGAAAAAGGCCTGTACGCCAAGAGCATCAACGGCGACGCGTTTTCCGACGAGATCAAGCGCCTGACCATCGAAACCATCAAGAAAGACCTGGGCAAGATCGACCTGGTCGTCTACAGCCTGGCCGCGCCACGCCGTACCGATCCCAAGACCGGTGAAGTCTACAACTCCACCCTCAAGCCAATCGGCAAGGCTGTAACCCTGCGCGGTATCAATACCGACAAAGGCGTTGTGGTCGACACCACCCTCGAACCTGCAACCCAGGAAGAAATCGACGGCACCGTCAATGTCATGGGCGGCGCCGACTGGCAGCTGTGGATCGACGCCCTGCGTGACGCCGACGTACTGGCCGAAGGCGCCAAGACCACCGCGTTCACCTACCTCGGTGAGAAGCTGACCCAGGACATCTACTGGAACGGCTCCATCGGCGAAGCCAAGAAAGACCTGGACAAGAAAGTCCTGACCCTGCGCGACAACCTCGCTGCACTGAAGGGCGACGCCCGCGTATCGGTTCTCAAGGCGGTGGTCACCCAGGCCAGCTCCGCGATCCCGATCATGCCGCTGTACTTGTCGTTGCTGTTCAAGGTGATGAAAGAGCAGGGCACCCACGAAGGCTGCATCGAGCAGGTCTACGGCCTGTTCAAGGACAGCCTGTACGGCAGCGAGCCGAAGCTCGACGCCGACGGCCGCCTGCGTGCCGACCTGGCCGAACTGGAACCGAAGGTCCAGGACGCCGTGGCGGCACTGTGGAACCAGGTTACCGACGAGAACGTCGACGAGATCAGTGATTTCGCCGGCTACAAGGCTGAGTTCCTGCGCTTGTTCGGCTTTGAAGTCGATGGTGTGGACTACGAGGCTGACGTCAACCCGACCGTGAAGATCAAGGGTCTGGTCCAAGCCTAAACGCGGTTAAAAATGTGGGAGGAGGCGTGTCCCCCTCCCATATTTGTTTTTTTGGTTTTTCAGATCCGTCTTACGCTCCGGCGCGCACCTCCCTCCTTGTAAATCTGCCAGACTCCCTCAGCTCTCAAACCATGCTAACGGAGGATCTGATGACGATTCGTGCAGTCGTTTTTGATTTCGGCGGTGTTCTCTTCGATTGGAACCCGCAGCACCTCTATCGCAAACTGATTGCCGACGAGCAAGAGCGGCAGTGGTTCCTCGATAACATCTGTACCCAGGCCTGGAACACCGAGCAGGATGCGGGGCGGCCGCTGGCCGAAGCCACGCAGATCCTGATCGATCAATACCCCGAGCATGAACCCTTGATCACGGCCTATTACGGCCGCTGGCACGAAATGCTGCGTGGCCCGTTGCCCGAAGGCGTGGCGATTCTCAACGCGCTGCATCAGGCCAACATGCCACTGTTCGGGCTCACAAACTGGTCGGCCGAGACCTTTCCCTATGCGCTGGCCCATTACCCCTTCCTTCGCAAATTTCGCAACATCGTGGTGTCTGGCGAGTTGAAGCTGATCAAGCCTGACGCGGCGATCTACCACGCCAGTCTCAGCCAGGTACGGGTGTACCTGCCGGATATCCAGCCGGGGGAAGTGGTGTTTATCGATGATGTCGCCGGCAATATCGAAGCGGCCGTCGCCCTCGGCTGGCAAGGCATTCACCATGTGTCTGCCGAGCAGACGGCGGCGCGACTGCGCGAGTTGGGCGTGGGCTTCTAGCGCGCCCACTTTTCCATGGCGAAATCCACAAAGGCGCGCAGCTTCGGCAAGCGATAACGGTCCTGGCCGTACAGCAGATGCATGGGCCGGCTGGGCAGTTGATAAGTGGTCAGCAAGGCCACCAGCTTGCCGGTTTGCAGGTCGGGCTGTACCAGGGCATCCGGCAGCATGACGATCCCCATGCCTTGCACGGCGGCCTGGCGCAAGGCCTGGGAGCTATTGATGGTCAGCGAGCCGGACACCGGGATTTCCACTTCGCCTTCTGCGCCGGTCATGCGCCACAGCTTGTCGGCGTTGCGCCAGTCATCGGTGGAAGGGTAGGCGAATGCCAGGCAGTCGTGCTGTTGCAGGTCCTCGGGCGTCCGGGGTGTACCACGTCGGGCCAGGTAGTCCGGTGAGGCGCACAGGGTGATGGTGTAGTCCTGCATTGGGCGGGCGATCAGGCTTGAGGGTTCCAGCTCGCCCAGGCGGATGGCCACGTCAAAGCCGCTGTCGACCATGTCCATGCGCTGGTTGCTGAGCACTACGTACAGCTTGATCAGCGGGTAGCGCTGGGAAAACTCGCTTAGGGCCGGCGCCAGGCGTTCAGTGCCGAACGCCGGTGGCGCGGTGATGCGCAGTGTGCCTTTGGGGACGTCGCCGTGGGCCTGTTCGGCCCATTGCTCGGAGTCGGCCACCAGCCCGAGTACTTCCAGGCAACGCTGGTAATACTGGCCGCCGAACTCCGTGAGGCTCTGTTTGCGGGTAGTGCGCTTGAGCAGGCTGACGCCCAGGCGTTGTTCGAGAGCGCGCAAGTGGTTGCCGACCATGGTGGTCGACATCCCGCAGGCGTGTGCGGCGGCGGTCATGCTGCCGCTCTCCACCACTTTCACGTACACCGACATCGCTTGGAACAGGTCCATTATCAAGTCCTGGTTTAAAGTCATTGTAGGGGAGCGCAGTTTATCCAGCTGGAATGGCTAACGATACTGTTGCTATCTCAACGATGCACTGGAGTCCGCCACCATGACCGCCGCCTGCCTGATGACCACCTATCAACCCCTGGCCCTGAGTTTCACCCGTGGCCTCGGCACGCGCCTGTGGGACCAGCAGGGGCGCGAATACCTGGACGCAGTGGCGGGTGTGGCGGTGACCAACGTCGGGCATTCCCACCCGAAACTGGTGACGGCCATCAGCGAGCAGGCCGGCCTGTTGTTGCACACCTCCAACCTCTACAGCATCGACTGGCAACAACGTCTGGCCCAGCGCCTGACGCGGCTGTCCGGCCTGGACCGTGCCTTCTTCAATAATTCCGGCGCCGAAGCCAACGAGACGGCGCTGAAACTGGCGCGGTTGCATGGCTGGAAAAAAGGCATCGAAGAGCCCTTGGTGGTGGTGATGGAGAATGCCTTTCATGGCCGTACGCTGGGCACCATGGCGGCCAGCGATGGCCCCTCGGTGCGCTTGGGTTTCCAACGCTTGCCGGGGGATTTTCTCAAGGTCAGGTTTGGTGATCTGGCGGCGATCGAGGCAATCACCCAGACGTTTGGCACACGGATCGCGGCGGTCTTGCTGGAGCCCATCCAGGGCGAAAGTGGTGTACTGCCCGCGCCGCCGGGTTACCTGCAAGCCCTGCGTGACCACTGCACACGGCACGGCTGGCTGATGATGCTCGACGAAATCCAGACCGGCATCGGCCGCACCGGCGCCTGGTTTGCCTTCCAGCATGAAGGCATTGTCCCGGATGTGATGACCCTGGCCAAAGGCCTCGGCAATGGCGTGCCCATCGGTGCGTGCCTGGCCAGGGCAGCGGTAGCCGCGCTTTTCACGCCCGGCAGTCACGGCAGCACCTTTGGCGGCAACCCGCTGGCGTGCCGGGTGGGCTGCACGGTGTTGGACATTATCGAAGAGCAAGGCTTGTTGCAGAACGCTGCACAACAGGGCGAGCGCTTGCTGGCGCGGTTACGCATGGAATTGGAAGAGCATCCGCAGGTGCTGGCGATTCGCGGGCAGGGCCTGATGATCGGTATTGAACTGGCCAGCCCCTATCGCGACCTGGCCCAGCGTGCTGCCCAGGAGCATGGGCTGCTGATCAACGTGACGCGGGGCAAGGTCATTCGCCTGCTGCCGCCGCTGACCCTGGATGCCAAGGAGGTGGAGATGATCGTGCGGGCCATCACTCGGCTATTGAACTAGGTCCTTTCCGTTGAGCCACTCCTGGTTCATGGTTTCGGTATCCCCCAGGTATTCCAATAACCACGCCATGGCCGGGGACAGTTTGCTCTGTGCCCAGGCCACGCACGATGGGCTGGCCGGGAAGGGGCGCGTCAGTTGCAGCGCCACCAATTCACCGCGTTCGATCCAGGGCAATACCTGATGCGCCGGTGCCATGCCGACGCACAGGCCATCGCGCAGGCAATCGATGGCGGAGGCCCAGTTCGGGACTACCAACCGGCGTTGGTTATCCAGGGTCCAGGTGTCGCGCTTGGGCAGGTTGCGCGAGGTGTCGGTCATGCACAGCGAGGCGAAGGGGCGCAGTTGGTCGTCATTGAGCAACCCGTCCACCGCCGCCAATGGGTGCCGGGCGCTGACCACGCACAGCCAATTCAATAAGCCCATATCGCGAAAAGTAAAGTGACTGGCCACCGGCACGGCGCTGGTGGCACCGATGACAATATCGGTGCGCTCATCCGCCAGGGCATCCCACACACCGTTGTACACCTCGTATTCCAGCAGCAATTCCACCTCGGGAAACTGCCGATAGAAATCCAGCACCAACTGTCGGCAGCGCTGGGGTTTGACGATGGAATCCACCGCGACCTTCAACTGGCCACTCCAGCCATTGGCCACCTGCTGGCACAGGCGCCGTGTGCCGAGCATTTTTTTCATTACCCCGCGGGCCTCGTCGATAAACAGGCGGCCGGCGGGTGTCAGTTCCACATCACGATGCCGGCGCACAAACAGCGGTACCGCCAGCCACTCTTCAAGTTGGCGTACGGTATAACTGATGGCTGACGGCACGCGGTGCAATTCCTGGGCGGCGGCGCTGAAGCTGCCATGGCGCGCTACCGCATCGACGACATCCAGGGAGTATTCGGACCACATGAGGGTTGCCTTCAAAATTATTGATAACAGACGCCAATTATTATCGCTTCACAGCAAAACTGTCAGCTTCATAATGGGCGGCAGTCAGCAAATAGTTTGATGGCAGGATTAACAAGGTTTCAATGAAAAATTCTTTTGGTTTCACCTGGTATCTGGCGGGGCTGAGCATGCTCGGTTACCTCGCCATGGACATGTATTTGCCGGCGTTCGGCGCCATGGGCGAGCAGTTGCAGATTGGTGCGGGCGCGGTGGGCGCCAGCCTGAGTATCTTCCTCGCGGGCTTTGCCGTGGGGCAGTTGCTGTGGGGGCCGTTGTCCGACCGCCTGGGGCGCAAGCCGATCCTGCTCGCAGGCTTGAGCCTGTTTGTCGTGGGTTGCGCGGGAATGTTTTGGGTCGAGACCGCGCCGCAGTTGCTGGCCTTGCGCTTTATGCAGGCGATTGGCGTGTGTTCTGCGGCCGTGAGCTGGCAGGCGCTGGTGATCGACCGCTACCCGGCCGACAAGGCCCACCGTGTGTTCGCCAGCATCATGCCGTTGATGTCGTTGTCACCGGCGCTGGCGCCACTGCTGGGCGCGATGGTGCTGAACCACTTCGGTTGGCAGGCCATCTTCGGTGTATTGCTGGGGGTGTCGCTGCTGTTGTTGCTGCCGACGTTGTTCCTGCGCTCCGTGTCGAAACCTCAGACGCGGGAAGACGAACCTTCGCGCCTTGGCTATTGGCAGTTGCTCACCTCCCGGGTGTTTACCGGCAATGTGATGATCTTCGCCGCCTGCTCGGCCAGTTTCTTCGCCTGGCTGACCGCTTCACCCTTCATCCTCGGCGACATGGGCTATAGCCCGAATGACATCGGCCTGAGCTACGTGCTGCCGACATTGGCGTTTCTGGTGGGTGGCTACAGTTGCCGTAGCGCTTTGCAGCGTTTCCAGGGCAAGACGCTGTTGCCGTGGTTGCTGCTGGCCTATTGCATCAGCATGGTGGCGCTGTACCTGGTCGCCACCTTGACCGTGCCGACGCTCACCACCTTGCTGATTCCGTTCTGCCTGATGGCGCTGGTCAACGGCGCCAGCTACCCGATCGTGGTGGCGAATGCGCTGATGCCGTTTGCAGAACATTCCGGCAAGGCGGCGGCACTGCAAAACACGCTGCAATTGGGCCTGTGCTTTCTCAGCAGCCTGTTGGTGTCATCGATGATCGAACAGCCGTTGCTGATTACTGTGATAGTGATGCTGGCGACCGCGCCCTTGGCCGTCTTGGGCTATTGGCTGGCGCGGCCGAAAGCAGACAAGTCGGAACTGGCCGCCGCCTAGAACGTCACTTCCATGTTCACCGTCGGCGTTGACGTACGGCTGCCCCGGCCGCCGTCCACGCCGAACTTGTTATGCCAGTACTCGTAACCCACCCCGAGGTACAGGTTCGGCTTCACGCTCTTGCCCGGCCGCACCGCGACCATCAGCGCGCTGCGCATCAGGGTTTCCGGTGCCGTGTCACGGCCATGGTAGTCCGCGCCTTTTTCCCCGACGTAGTTCACAAAACCCTGGAATTTCGCCGCATGGTTGGCGATCTCGAAAGGGCGCATCCACGTCAGGTTGAGCATGTAGGTGTCGTCAAACGTGTGGTTCGACTCACGTGCACCGGGGATGCCGGTGTGGTTGCGCTCCTTGTAGTACAGAAGGCTCAGGTCCAGCACACCCACGGTGTTGAACTTCAATGTCGGGCCGAGCACCAGTGCGCGTTTTTTCGCCGAAGCGACGTTGTTGTTGCGGTTGGCATCAAAGCCCAGGGTCAGCGCGTAATCCTTGACCAGCCCGGTGCCCAGGGGCACATCCAGCACCCGTGATGCATACAACTGATGCCGGTACACCGCGTACACCTCGCTGCCGCCGTGGTCGGTGCCCTTGCGCGGGTCGCGGTTGTCGGACAGGAACACGTCCAGGTTCAGGAAGTTGCTGCCATACCGGTAGCCGCTGGCGTGGGTAACGCTGTAGATGCGCTTGCTGAATTCGTCGGGGTTATTCGGATTGGTGAACTGCTGGCCGTAGCGAAAACCTACGCTGTTGTTCATCCATTCCACCGCGACGGCCTCCCCGCCGCCGAGGAGGGTGAGTGCAACGGTGGCTCCCTGTAATGCCTTTTTCATTGTTCTAGTGTCCTTTGGCGTTCTGGCTCATCACGGCCGGGTTGTTTTTGTAACGCCGATGGAGGGTATCTTGTTCGAGCGATTGTATACAACTCTATGGACATCCAGTCTAAACATTGCATACAGTGTCACCACAACAAAAACAGAGAACCCCTCACCATGACTATCCCGAAGGCGTCACCGCAGCGGCCGGAAGATGAGAATCTAGGCGTCGCCGCCAACATGGCTTACGGCCTGCAGCATGTGCTCACCATGTACGGCGGCATCGTCGCGGTACCGTTGATCGTGGGCCAGGCGGCCGGGTTGTCACCGGCGGATATCGGCCTGTTGATCGCCGCGTCGCTGTTTGCCGGTGGCCTTGCCACCCTGTTGCAAACCCTTGGCCTGCCGTTTTTTGGCTGTCAGTTGCCGCTGGTGCAGGGCGTGTCGTTTGCCGGTGTGGCAACCATGGTGGCGATTGTCGGCAGCGATGGCGCCGGCGGGGTACCGGCGATTCTCGGCGCGGTGATGGCCGCGTCGTTTATCGGGCTGTTGATCACCCCGGTGTTCTCGCGGATCACCCAGTTCTTCCCGCCGTTGGTGACCGGTATTGTGATCACCACCATCGGCCTGACCCTGATGCCCGTGGCGGCGCGCTGGGCCATGGGCGGTAACAGCCGCGCGGCGGATTTCGGCAGCATGCCCAATATCGGCCTGGCGGCGTTGACCCTGGTGCTGGTGCTGCTATTGAGCAAGATCGGCAGCGCGACCATCTCGCGCCTGTCGATCCTGCTGGCGATGGTGATCGGCACGGTGATCGCGGTGTTCCTCGGCATGGCGGATTTTTCCGGGGTCAGCCAGGGGCCTATGTTCGGTTTCCCTGCGCCGTTCCATTTCGGTATGCCGACCTTTCACATCGCGGCGATCATTTCCATGTGCATCGTGGTGATGGTGACCCTGGTGGAAACCTCGGCCGACATCCTGGCGGTGGGGGAAATCATCGATACCAAGGTCGACTCCAAGCGTCTGGGTAATGGCCTGCGCGCCGATATGCTGTCGAGCATGTTCGCGCCGATCTTCGGTTCGTTCACCCAGAGTGCCTTCGCCCAGAACGTTGGCCTGGTGGCGGTGACCGGAGTGAAGAGTCGTTTTGTGGTGGCAACCGGTGGCTTGTTCCTGGTAATCCTCGGCTTGCTGCCATTCATGGGGCGCGTGATCGCGGCGGTGCCGACCTCGGTACTGGGCGGTGCCGGGATTGTGCTGTTCGGCACCGTGGCGGCCAGTGGTATTCGCACCTTGTCCAAGGTGGATTACCGCAACAACATGAACCTGATCATCGTCGCCACGTCCATCGGGTTTGGCATGATCCCGATTGCCGCACCGAGTTTCTACGACCAGTTCCCCAGCTGGTTCGCGACCATTTTCCATTCGGGTATCAGTTCGTCGGCGATCATGGCGATCCTGTTGAACCTGGCGTTCAACCATTTCACCGCCGGTAACTCAGACCAGCAGTCGGTGTTTGTGGCGGGGACTGAGCGCAGTTTGTGTTTCCACGACGTAGCGGCGTTGCGTGATGGGGACTATTTCAGGGGGGGCAAGTTATTTGATGCCGAGGGCAAGGAAATTCCATTGGTGGCGCAGGAGCCAAGGAAAGCCCCACACGCAGAAACCACAGAGGTCTAAAAATGTGGGAGGGGGCTTGCCCCCTTCCACATTTGGAACTCAACCAGCCTTGCGGACTGTGTGCGGAACAGAGCACGCCTCATCCAGAAACTTCACCACGGTGCCCATGCACGCCTGGCGTTCTTCCACGTGGGGCATGTGGCTGGAGTCTTCGAACAGCGCCCAGCGCACATCCGCGATTTCATCCAGGAACGGCTTGACCACCAGTGGCGTGGCTTCGTCATGCCGGCCGGAGATCACCAGGGTCGGTACCTTGATCGCCGACAGGCGACCAATGGATTTCCAGTCCTTCAGGCTGCCGATCACGTGGAACTCGGTCGGGCCGCTCATGGCGTGATACACCGTGGGGTCCGAGTCGACCTGGGCGAAGGTGCGCGCCACTTCTTCCGGCCATGGGTTCACCCGGCACACATGCTGGTCATAGAACACCCGCGAGGCGGCGAGGTATTCCGGGTCGTGGTAGGTGCCGGCGGCTTCATGCTTGAGCAGGGTTTCATGCACGCCTTGGGGCAGCAGCTTGCGCAGGCGGTTGGCTTCGCTGACCCAGGTGCGCATGCAGGTCGGCGAGTTGGCCGGGATAAACGCACGCAGGCCCTTGGGTTGCAGGATTGCGTGCTCGCTGCCGAGCATGCCGCCCCAGGACTGACCAAGGATCGCGTAGTTATCGCTGATCTGCAGGTGGTCCAGCAGGTTGTCCAATTCTTTAAGGAACAGATCGACGGTCCAGAAGGACGGGTCTTTCTCAGGCAGGTGCGTGGAGCGGCCGTTGCCCAGTTGGTCGTAGTGGATGACCGCATGACCGCTGGCCGCGACGTCCTTGAAGGCGTCGACATAATCATGGGTGCAGCCCGGGCCGCCGTGGATGACCACCAGCGGCGTGCGGCCGCTGGCCAGGTCGCCAGTGACGCGGTACCAGGTCTGGTAGTCGCCAAACGCGGCATACCCTTCGCGGATTTTTTCGATGAAGTCCATTTCCTACCCTGCCCTGAAAAAATGATCAGGGACACGATAGTCTGCGGGCGAGATTTAGGTAACTAGCAAAACAGCTAGGTTTTGCCGGGGGATCAGTCTTCCAGCAGGCGGTAATGGGTGGCGCGGACCACCGCCTGCACGCGGTTCTTGGCGCCCAGTTTGTGCATCGCCGAGGCCAGGTGCAGGGTGACGACGGCCAGTGAGCGGCTCAGTTGCGTGGCGATTTCGGCGGCGGTCAGGCCGTCGGCGGCCCATTTGAGGCATTCGCGTTCACGTTTGGTCAGGTGAATGTGCGGGTAGGTGCGCAGCTCCTTGCCGAACAGCGGGTAGGCCGCTTCCTGCAAAGCGTGGGAAATCAGGCTGAAGTCCGACAAGGTCTGCTGCGCGTCCTGCAACACGGTAGGCGTTTTGCCAGTGCGCAAGCCGGTCAGTGACGCGAAGCCGCCACGGGGCAGATGCATCGGCACGCTGACGCCGCAGGTCAGTTGCTGGTCGTGCAGGTAGGATGAAACGGGGGCGTGGCAGGGGTCGATGATGGTTTGCAGGGCCGTGTCAGCCTTGGCTTCGTAGGACCACACGAACGGCGATACCGTGCGCAGGGCCAGGTGTTGCACCGGGTCGATCTGGTAGAAACCCTTGCTGCACCATAGTGCATGCCAATCGGTCGGCGTGTTACGCAGCTCCAGCACCGAGGGGGTGATCAACGCACCATTCTGGTCGATCGGCACCGGGGTGTAGTCGTATACCAGTGCATCGAAGCCCAACTGCTGGGCGAGGATAAAAGTGTTGTCCATCTGCTCATCCAGGCTCCTGCCCGGCATCAGACGATTATTGAAGGCAGTTAGCTTGGCCAGCATCCGTTCTGCTCCCGAATTCATTTGAATCTCCACTTCCTGCAAGTAGAATGCCACGCCCCGGCGAAGGACTGCCAGGCCAAACCTATAAGAAATACCAGGTTATGGACGCGCGGCATCCTCGGTAGTGTTGGCCTGATAAACGGCCGCTGCCCGCCAGGCCGAAACAACACAAGGAATGTATGCATGTGGCGTGAAATTGCCCCCGACCAGCAGTACAACGTGCAAGTCGATGGCCACAACCTCGTGGTCTACAGCTTCGGCGAAGGCGATGAGGTGCTCTTGTGTCTCAACGGCGGGCCGGGCCTGCCGTGTGACTACTTGCGCGACGCCCATGGCTGGCTCAAGGACCATGACCTGCGAGTGGTTGCATTCGACCAGCTTGGCACAGGCGCATCAGCCAGACCGACCGATGTTTCCCTGTGGGAAATCCGCCGTTATGTCGAAGAAGTCGAAACCGTACGCCAAGCCCTTGGCCTCGGCCGCGTGCACCTGCTCGGGCATTCCTGGGGCGGCTGGCTGGGCATCGAATACGCCATCCATTACCCCGACAGGCTGAAAAGCCTGATCCTCGAGAACACCGTCGGCGACATTCCGCATCTTTCTCAAGAACTCGAACGCCTGCGCGGCGCGCTGGGCAGTGAGACCGTGGCGATGATGCAACGCCACGAAGCCATGGGCACCCTGGATCACCCGCAATACCAGGCCGCGATCACCTTGCTCAACTATCGCCATGTCTGCCGCCTGGACGAATGGCCCGAGCCGGTCAAGCGCTCCCTCGGCGACTGGAACATGGGCCCCTACGAAACCATGCAGGGCCCCAACGAATTTCTCTACGTCGGCAACCTCAAGGACTGGAACCGCATCCCCGAGATGGCCGCTTTCAACATGCCGATCCTGATCACTACCGGCCAGCACGACGAACTCACCCCAGCCTGCGCCATGCGCATGAAGATGGCGGCCAGACACGCCGAACTGCATGTATTTCCCAACAGTAGCCATATGCCGTTCTATGAAGAGCCACAGGCTTATTTTCCGGTACTGTTGGACTTTCTCGCTCGCCACCGAGGCTGACCGATGAACCTGGCGCGCTACCGTTTTGTACTGTCCCGGCCGCTGCAATTGCTGCCGGTACTGTTTGGCATCAGCCTGATCACGTTTGTGCTGGTGCGCTCGATTCCTGGCGACCCGGCACGGGCCCTGCTGGGTTCGCGCAGCACGCCGGACGCCTTGCTGAAAATCCGCGCCCAGTACGGCCTCGACCAGCCTTTGTGGCAGCAGTATTTCTATTTCCTGAAGAACCTGCTCAAGGGCGATCTCGGCCAATCACTGCTGTACAAAGTCGACGCCTTGAAATTGATCGTCACCCGCATCGAACCCACCCTGGTGCTGGTGCTCGGCAGCGTGGTGCTGGCGCTGCTGATCGCGGTGCCGCTGGCGACGTGGGCCGCGCGCAATAAAGGCGGGTGGGCGGACAACCTGATCCGCGTGTTCACCACCGTGGGCCTGGGCATGCCGGCGTTCTGGCTGGGCCTGATGCTGATCCTGCTGCTCAGTGTGCAATGGGGCCTGTTCCCGGTGTCCGGCTACGGTCGTACCTGGCTGGACAAGGCGCACCATATGGTCTTGCCGTGCCTGACCATCGCCCTGGCGCTGTCGGCGGTGCTGGTCCGCAACCTGCGGGCGAGCATGTTGATGGAGCTGCAGGCCGACCACGTCACTGCCGCGCGGGCCCGCGGGCTGTCGGAAGCAGCGGTGTTCCGTCGCCATGTGTTGCCCAATTCCCTGGTGCCGGCGGTCAACCTGCTGGCGGTGAATATTGGCTGGCTGATCAGCGGCACCGTCGTGATCGAAAGCCTGTTCGCCATTCCCGGCATCGGCCAGTTGCTGGTGCGCGGCATTTTTACCCGCGACTACATGGTGGTGCAGGGCGTGGCCATGGTGCTGGCGTGCGCGACGGTGGTGGTCAACTTTATCGCCGACGTGGTCACGGTGGCCCTCGACCCTCGGGTGAAAATGCAATGAGCAGCCGTCCACTGATTACTCCATGGCGCCTGCGTGTGCGGTTTGGCTTTCGCAATGGTCGCCTGACGGCCGCGTGGGGGCTTTTGGTCCTGCTGGTGTGGTTGGTCCTGGCGCTGTGCGCGCCATGGATCGCGCCCTATGACCCGATCGCGCAGAACACCGACATCAGCTTGCTGGGGCCGAGTCTCGCCCATCCATTCGGTACGGATAACTACGGTAGGGACATCCTTTCGAGGGTGATCTGGGGGGCGCGCGTCGATCTGCAACTGGCCATTATCGGGGTGATTTTCCCGTTCATGATCGGCACGTTTGTCGGCGCGGTTTCCGGCTATATCGGCGGGCGCTTCGACAGTTTCTGCATGCGCGTGATCGATGTGATCCTGGCGTTCCCGTTCCTGGTGTTGATGCTGGCGATCATGGCGATCCTTGGTCCGGGCCTGAAGAGTTTCTATATCGCCATGGCGCTGGTGGGCTGGGTGTCGTATGCGCGGCTGATCCGCTCACAGATCCTGGTGCTCAAGGAAAGCGACTTTGCCCTGGCAGCCAAGAGCCTGGGCTTTGGCCATGGGCGCATCCTGTTCCGGCATTTGCTGCCGAATGCGATGTTTGGCTCGATTGTGTTTTCCATGTCTGACGCGGTGCTGGTACTGCTCAACGGCGCGGCCGTGAGCTACCTGGGCCTCGGCGTGCAACCGCCGACGGCGGAGTGGGGGACGATGATTGCCGAAGGGCAGGCGTTTATCACCACGGCCTGGTGGATCTGCACCTTTCCGGGGCTGGCCATCGTGACCCTGGCCATGGGCTTCAGCCTGCTGGCCGATGGTGTGGCGCAAGTGCTGGGGGATCGCTCATGAGTCTGCTTCAAGTGCGGGATCTGAGTGTGATCGCCAGTAACAGCGGGCGCGATGTGACCCTGGTCGACCGCGTGTCCTTCGACCTGGCCGAAGGCGAGATCCTCGGCCTGGTGGGCGAAAGCGGCTCGGGCAAGACCATGGCCTGCCGTGGCTTGATGCGCTTGTTGCCGTCACCCAGCCTGCGCGTGCAGGGCGGTGCGGTACGCCTGGCGGGCCAGGACCTGCTGCAACTGGATGACGCCGGCATGCGCGCGGTGCGTGGCGGGCAGTTGGGCATGATTTTCCAGAACCCCAGCAGCCACCTTGACCCGTTGATGCGCATCGGCGATCAGATCGCCGAAGGCATCCGCCTGCATCAGGGCGCGTCGAAAAAACACGCGCGCCGACAAGCCATCGAAGTGTTGCGCCAGGTGGGCATTCCCGATCCCCAGGCACGGGTCGACAACTATCCCCATGAATTTTCCGGTGGCATGCGCCAGCGCGCGATGATCGCCGTGGCCCTGGGCTGCAACCCGAACGTATTGATTGCCGACGAGCCGACCACGGCGTTGGACGTGACCGTGCAGGCGCAGATCCTGCGCCTGTTGCTGGACCTGCGTGACCAGCGCGGCCTGTCGCTCATCATGATCACCCACGACCTCGGCGTGGTTGCGCAAACCTGCGATTCCATCGCCGTGATGTACGCCGGGCGCCTGTGCGAGCACGGCAGCAAGTACGACGTGCTCGCCCATCCGCAACACCCCTACACCGCGGGCCTGATTGATTGCCAGCCGGCCCACGGCAGTGGCCCTGGGTTGCTGCGTACCATCCCCGGCCAGCCGCCCTTGCTCGATGCATTACCCGGCGGCTGCCGCTTCAACCCGCGTTGCCCGCAGGTCGGCGCGTTGTGCACCGAACGGTTGCCCGAAGGCGCGCGCGTGGCCTGTCACTACCCGCTCGGAGCACGCCCATGAGCCTGTTGCAGATCAAGAACCTGGAGGTGCGGTTCGCCGCGTCCGGCACGGGGGTGTTCGGCCTGAACAAGCAGTGGGTGAGGGCGGTGAACGGTGTGTCGCTGAACCTGGCCGCCGGTGAAACCCTGGGGCTGGTGGGGGAGTCCGGCAGCGGCAAAAGCACCCTGGGCCGGGCGATCCTGCACCTCAACCCGATCACTGCCGGACAGGTGCTGTTCGATGGCATCGACATGGCCCATGGCAGCGCGATCGACATCGCGCGCCTGCGCCATGAAACGGCGATGATCTTCCAGGATCCCTACGCCGCGTTGAACCCGCGCCACACCATCGGCGAAACCATCGCCGAGGTGCTGCGGGTGCAGCGCAAAGTCCCGGCAGAGCGTATCCCGGCTCGCGTCAACGAACTGCTTGACCTGGTCGGCCTGCGCCCCGAACTGGCCAGTCGCAAACCCGGCGCCCTCAGTGGCGGCCAATGCCAGCGTGTCGGTATTGCCCGGGCGCTGGCGGTGGAGCCTCGCTTGATCATCGCCGATGAATGCGTGGCGGCCCTGGATGTATCGATCCAGGGCCAGATCATCAACCTGCTGTTGGAACTGCAACAGCGCATGAACCTGGCGATCCTGTTTATCGCCCACGATTTGGCCATCGTGCGGCGCCTGTGCGACCGCGTGGCGGTGATGTACCTGGGCAAGATCGTCGAGGAAGGGCCGGTGGAAGCGGTCTTCACCGCGCCGCGCCATCCGTATACCGCGGCGTTGATCGAGGCGATTCCGGAGATCGATCCGCACCGGCCTTTGCCGACGCAGCTGTTGCCTGGCGAGCCGCCGAGCCCGCTGAATTTGCCTACGGGCTGTGCCTTCCACCCGCGTTGCCGGTACGCCCGGACGATGTGTTCCGTGGTGTTGCCGCCTACCCATTCCCAGCACGAGCATCGATACAGTTGCGTGCTTGAAGAACCGTTGACCCTTCCTGCCCATCATGAACAAGGAGTTATGACATGCAATCGCGCCACTTGAAGTTGCTCGCCGCTGCTACGTTGACCGCGTGGTCCCTCACTGCCGGATTGGCGCAAGCCGCCGGCGTCCTCACTATCGGTTGCCGTGAAGACAGCACCACGTTCGACCCGATCAAAAGCGCGCAGAACCGCGATACCTGGGTATTTGCCAACGTCTACGACACCCTGGTGCGCGTGGACAACCTGGGGACCAAGATGGAGCCCGGCCTGGCTGAAAGCTGGGATATTTCCAAGGACGGCCTGACCTACACCTTCAAGCTGCGCGATGCGAAGTTCTCCGATGGCTCGGCGATCACCGCCGAGGATGCGGCGTTCAGCCTGTTGCGCATCCGCGATAACAAGGCTTCGTTGTGGGCTGATCCCTTCAACCTGATCGACACCGCAAAGGCGACGGACTCGAAAACCCTGGTTGTCACACTGAAGACCCCGGCAGTCGCCTTCCTGTCGCAACTGGCTTCGCCGACGGTGTCGATCCTGTCGGAAAAAGCCATGACAAAAATGGGTGAAGACGCCTACTCGGAAAATCCGGTGACCTCCGGCGCGTTTACCGTGGACGAATGGCGCAAGGGCGACCGGGTCATCCTGAAGAAGAACCCGAACTTCTGGCAGGCCAAGAAGGTCAGCCTGGATGGCGTGGAGTGGGTCTCCGTGACCGACGACAACACGCGGATGCGCATGGTGCAGAACAACGAGCTGGACACGGCGATCTTCGTACCGTTTTCCCGGGTTGAAGAGCTGAAGAAAGACAAGAACGTGGTGATCCACTCCGACCCGTCCACCCGTGAAGATCACCTGCTGATCAACCACGCCCACGGTCTGCTGGCCAAGCAGGAAGTACGCGAGGCGCTGGACATGGCCATCGACAAGCAGTCGCTGGTGAAAACCGCGACCTACGGTCAGGGCACTGTGGCCTATTCCTACATCCCGAAAGGCTCGTTGTTCCACTACGCCAACAACCTGCAACGCCCGTATGACCCGACCGCCGCCAAGAAACTGTTGGAAAAGGCTGGCGCGAAGGACTTGAAGCTCAACTATGTGGTCAACGCCGGCAACGAAGCCGACGAGCAGATCGCGGTGATCATCAAGGACCAGTTGGCCAAGGTCGGCGTGACCGCCAACCTGCAGAAGGTCGACCCGACCCAAAGCTGGCAGATGCTGGTGGACGGTGAGTACGATATTTCGGTGATGTACTGGACCAACGACATCCTCGACCCGGACCAGAAGACCACCTTCGTGCTGGGCCACGACACCAACCAGAACTACATGACCCGCTACAAGAACGACAAGGTCAAGGAACTGGTCGCGGCGGCGCGCATCGAGGCTGACCCGGTCAAGCGTGAGCAGATGTATGTCGAATTGCAGAAACTGGCGAAACAGGATGTGAACTGGATCGACCTGTACTACAGCCCGTACATCAACATCTCACGCAAGAATGTGAGCAACTTCCTGCAAAACCCGTTGGGGCGCTTCACCCTTGAGGAAGTGGTGAAGAACTAAGAGCCAGAGAACACCGCAATACAAATGTGGGAGGGGGCTTGCCCCCGATAGCGGTGGGTCAGTCACAGATACAGTGACTGACACCTTGCAATCGGGGGCAAGCCCCTCCCACATTTGGTTTCACTGGGCGTCAAACGCCTGCCCATTGATGCCGGTACTGTCCGGCCCCATCAGGTACAGGTACACCGGCATGATCTCTTCCGGTGCCGGCCTTTCCATCGGGTTCTCCCCTGGATATGCCTGGGCCCGCATGCTGGTGCGCGTGCCGCCCGGGTTGATGCTGTTGGCTCTTACTGCAGCCACGTCTTCGAGCTCATCCGCCAGGGTCTGCATCAAGCCTTCAGTGGCGAATTTCGACACCCCGTAAGCCCCCCAATACGCCCGGCCCTTGCGCCCGACGCTGCTGGAGGTGAACACCACCGACGCATCCTGGGACAGCTTGAGCAGCGGCAACAACGTGCTGGTGAGCATGAACATCCCATTGACGTTGATGTGCATCACCCGCATGAAGTTCTCGCCGGACAGCTGCTCGATCGGCGTACGTGGGCCGATGATCGAGGCGTTGTGCAGCAGGCCATCGAGGTGGCCGAATTCTTTTTCGATCATCGCGGCCAGCTCATCGTATTGATGGGGCAGGGCGGTCTCCAGGTTGAAGGGGATCACCACCGGCTGCGGGTGGCCGGCCGCTTCGATCTCGTCATACACCTGGGCCAGGTTGGCTTCGGTCTTGCCCAGCAACAGCACGGTCGCGCCATGGGCGGCGTAGGTTTTCGCCGCCGCCGCACCAATTCCGCGACCGGCGCCGGTCACCAGGATCACCCGGCCTTTGAGCAGTTCTGGACGTGCAGAGTAATCAAACATAAAAAGCCTCGACAGAATTCAGCGGGTTACAAACACCCATCTTGAGCGCAGTGAAGATCCAAATGTGGGAGGGGGCTTGCCCCCGATAGTGGTATATCAGTCACCAAATGCAGTGACTGACACACTGCAATCGGGGGCAAGCCCCCTCCCACATTGGATCTTCCTTAGTCAGTAGAGTGAGTGAGCCATCAGCAACTGCACAGTGCGTTATCCAGCACCGTGCGCAGTTCCAGCGGGTGATCCACCACCACATCCGCGCCCCAATGGCGCGGGTTGTCGTCCGGGTGGATGTATCCATAGGTGACCGCCGCCGTGCGGGTGCCGGCGTCGCGGCCGGACTCGATGTCGCGCAGGTCATCCCCCACGAACAGCACGCTGGCCGGGTCCAGGCCGAGCATCTTGCACGCCAGGATCATCGGCTCCGGGTCCGGCTTGCTGTTTTTCACATGGTCCGGGCAGATCAGCAGCGCCGAGCGCTCGGCCAGGCCCAGTTGCTGCATGATCGGCTCGGCAAAGCGCAGTGGCTTGTTGGTGACCACGCCCCAGATCAGCTTGGCCTTCTCGATGTCTTCCAGAAGCTCGGCCATGCCGTCGAACAATGTGCTGTGGACCGCACAACCCTTCAGGTAACGCTCGAGGAATTCCAGGCGCAGCTCTTCAAAGCCGGGGGATTCCGGGTCCATCGAAAAGGTCACGGCCACCATCGCCCGCGCACCGCCGGAGATTTCATCGCGGATATGCTGTGGGTTGATCGGTGGCAGGTCGCGGTCGGCGCGCATCGCCTGGCAGATGGCGATAAAGTCCGGCGCGGTGTCCAGCAGGGTACCGTCCATGTCGAAGAGAACCGCTCGCAACTTCACAGGCTTACTCCTCGCGCAGGGTCTGGATCATGTAGTTGACGTCAACGTCGCTGGCCAGTTTGTAGTGCTTGGTCAGCGGGTTGTAGGTCAGGCCGATGATGTCCTTGACGGTCAGCCCGGCCTGGCGGCTCCACGCACCCAGTTCGGACGGGCGGATGAATTTCTTGAAATCGTGGGTGCCGCGCGGCAGCAGCTTCATGATGTATTCGGCGCCGATGATCGCGAACAGGTAGGCCTTGGGGTTGCGGTTGATGGTGGAGAAGAACACCTGGCCGCCCGGCTTGACCATGCGGAAGCAGGCGCGGATCACCGACGATGGGTCTGGTACGTGCTCCAGCATTTCCAGGCAGGTGACCACGTCGAACTGCTCGGGCATTTCCTCGGCCAGGGCTTCGGCGGTGATCTGGCGATATTCCACGCTCACGCCGGATTCCAGCTGGTGCAACTGGGCCACGGCCAGCGGCGCTTCGCCCATGTCGATCCCCATCACGGTGGCGCCGCGCTGGGCCATGGCTTCGCTGAGGATGCCGCCGCCGCAACCGACGTCCAGCACCTTCTTGCCGGCCAGGTTGACGCGTTCGTCAATCCAGTTGACCCGCAACGGGTTGATGTCGTGCAGGGGTTTGAACTCGCTTTCGCGGTCCCACCAGCGGTGGGCCAGGGCTTCAAACTTGGCGATTTCGGCGTGGTCGACGTTGCTCATGGTGAATCCTCTGAATCTGATAAATCGGTTTGTCGGTTCTGAACACGCGGGTTCAGAGCCAGCGTTATTCGGTGTGCCCGCTGATGCGTTTTCCCCAGGCAATCGCCGTGGCGGTCAACTGTTGTTCATCCATGCGGGTGAGTTGCCGGTCGTCGAGCAACTGCTTGCCGGCGACCCAAAGGTGTTTCACGCAATCGCGTCCGGTGGCATATATAAGCTGTGAGACCGGATCGTAGATCGGTTGTTGCGCCAGCCCGGTCAGATCGAAGGCAACCATATCCGCCGCCTTGCCCACTTCCAGGGAGCCGATTTCGCTCTCCAGGCCCATGGCACGTGCACCGTTGAGCGTAGCCATGCGCAGCGCGCGGTGGGCGTCCAGGGCGGTGGCCGAACCCGCGACGGCCTTGGCCAGCATCGCGGCGGTACGGGTTTCACCCAGCAGGTCCAGGTCGTTGTTGCTGGCGGCGCCGTCGGTGCCGATGGCCACATTGACGCCCGCCTGCCATAGACGCTCCACCGGGCAGAAGCCACTGGCCAGTTTCAGGTTAGATTCCGGGCAATGGATCACGCTGGTGTTGCTTTCTACCAGCAAAGCCAGGTCGTCCTCGCTGATTTGGGTCATATGAACCGCCTGGAAGCGCGGGCCCAGCAAGCCCAGGCGTCCCAGGCGCGCCAATGGCCGCTCGCCGGTCTGTTCGACGGCCTGTTGTACCTCGAAAGCGGTTTCATGCACATGCATATGGATCGCGGCGTCCAGCTCTTCGGCGATGACCCGGATCTTTTCCAGGTTGGCATCGCACACCGTGTAGGGCGCGTGGGGGCCGAAGGTGATCTTGATGCGCGGATGGTGCTTGAGGTCGCCGAACAGCTCGATGCCCTGGCGGATCGCCTCATCGGCGGTGCCGGCGCCGGGAATCGGGAAGTCGAGGATCGGAATCGCGATCTGCGCACGCATGCCGCTGTTGTGCACGCAATCGCTGGCGACCTTGGGGTAGAAGTACATGTCCGAGAAGCAGGTGATACCGCCCTTGAGCTGCTCGGCAATGGCCAGGTCGGTGCCGTCACGCACGAAGGCCTCGTCGACCCACTTGGCTTCGGCGGGCCAGATGTGTTTTTCCAGCCAGGTCATCAGGGGCAGGTCATCGGCCAGACCGCGAAACAGGCTCATCGCCGCATGCCCGTGGGCGTTGATCAGGCCTGGACTGAGCAACATGCCCGGCAGTTCGCGCACTTCAGTGGCCGACAGCTTCAACGCCGCAGCCCGTGGACCAATAAAGGCGATACGCCCATTGCGGATGCCCACGCCATGGTCCTTGAGCACCACGCCGACGGGTTCGACAGGTACCAGCCAGGTTGGCAGTAGCAATAAGTCGAGCGGGGCGGCAGTGGAGGTCATCGCAGGCTTCTTCCCGGGCAGCTATAAAAGAAGCGCGAAGTATACCCGAGCGTCCTGGCTGGCGGATCGCTATAATCGGCGGCTTTTGTTGATGAGTATGGGGTGATGGATGCGCGATCGACTGTTGGCAGCGGAGAAAGTGAAGGCCATCGATTGGCGTGATGGCACGCTGCACCTGCTCGATCAACGCGCCCTGCCGTCCCAGGAACGCTGGGTGGCCTGCTCCACGGTCGATGCAGTGGCTGCGGCCATTCGTGCCATGGTGGTGCGTGGCGCATCGGCGATCGGCATCAGCGCGGCCTATGGCCTGGTGCTCGCCGCTCGCGAGCGCATCGCCGAGGGCGGTGACTGGCAGGCCGCCTGGGAAGAGGACTACGCACTACTGGCCGATACCCGTCCGACCGCCTCGAACCTGTTCTGGGCGCTCAAGCGCATGCGCGATCGCCTGGATCGCGTCAAGAAGCACGCCGATCCGCTGGCGGTGCTGGAGGCCGAAGCGATCGCTATCCATGAAAGCGACCGGGAAGCCAACCTCGTCATGGCCCAGTTGGGCGTTGAGCGGATTCGCAAGCATCAGGGCAACGCCCAGGCGATCTTGACCCATGGCAACGCCGGCGCCTTGGCAACCGGCGGTGTCGGAACGGCCCTCGGGGTGATTCGCGCGGCCTTTCTGGAAGGCTTGATCGAGCACGTCTACGCCAATGAAACCCGCCCATGGCTGCAAGGCTCGCGGCTGACCGCCTGGGAGCTGGCGGGCGAGGGGATCCCGGTCACCGTGAATGCCGACTCGGCCGGTGCGCATCTCCTCAAGACCAAGGGCATCACCTGGGTGATCGTCGGCGCCGATTGCATTGCCGCCAATGGCGATGTGATCAGCAAGATCGGCACTTATCAATTGGCAGTGTGCGCCATGCACCACGGCGTGCGTTTCATGGTGGTGGCGCCGAGTTCGAGCCTCGACTTGATGATGGCCACTGGTGACGATGTGGCCCTGGAGGAGCGCGATCCCGGTGAACTGCTGGAGGTCATGGGGCAGCGCTTGGAGGTCAATGCGTTGAATCCGGTATTTGATGTGACCCCGGCCGACCTGATCGATGTGATCGTGACTGAGAAGGGCGTGGTTGAGCGGCCGGATACGGCGAAATTGGCCAGGCTGATGTGCCGTAAGCGGCTGCATTGAAGGATTTGGTGTCTGTGAAGTGGCTATCGGGGGCAAGCCCCCTGCCACATTTTGACTGTTCACAATTAACGTGTGGAATGGGCTTGCCCCCGATTGGCCCTGAAAGTCAATAAAACCCTCGGATCCACCCTCAAAAAAAAGCACCACCCCATCTCTGAGCCCCTCTCGGCCTCCTCAAGCCTGTCATCCGTCAAATTACTAGTCTCCATGCGCATCAGGGGGATAGGTGCGTGGCGGCGATTGTGATAACATCCGGCGGTTTCCAGGGCCGCCCCCAGGGGTTGCCCATAACGTGCAGATCCGTGTCATAACTCGTTGATTTGTCGTAAGTCGTTGTCAGGCAGTGTGCCGGCGACGGCGAGCTTCGTTCGTCCCATATGGATGCGACGAGGTTTCACCCGAAAAAGGAATCAGGCTTCTCATGGGCGAACTGGCCAAAGAAATCCTCCCGGTCAATATCGAAGACGAGCTGAAACAGTCCTACCTCGACTACGCGATGAGCGTAATTGTCGGTCGGGCACTGCCTGATGCGCGCGATGGCTTGAAGCCCGTGCACCGGCGCGTGCTGTTCGCAATGAGCGAGCTGGGTAACGACTGGAACAAGCCGTACAAGAAATCTGCCCGTGTTGTCGGTGACGTGATCGGTAAGTATCACCCTCACGGCGACACTGCGGTGTACGACACCATCGTTCGGATGGCCCAGCCGTTTTCCCTGCGCTACCTGCTGGTAGACGGCCAGGGCAACTTCGGTTCGGTCGACGGCGACAACGCCGCGGCCATGCGATACACCGAAGTGCGCATGACCAAGCTGGCGCACGAGCTGCTGGCCGACCTGCATAAAGAAACCGTGGACTGGGTGCCGAACTACGACGGCACCGAAATGATCCCGGCGGTCATGCCGACCAAGATTCCCAACCTGCTGGTCAACGGTTCCAGCGGTATCGCCGTGGGCATGGCCACCAACATCCCGCCGCACAACCTCGGTGAAGTCATCGACGGTTGCCTGGCCCTCATCGACAACCCTGAGCTGACCGTCGATGAGCTGATGCAATACATCCCGGGCCCGGACTTCCCGACCGCCGCGATCATCAACGGTCGCGCCGGCATCATCGAAGCCTACCGCACCGGTCGCGGCCGTATTTACATGCGCGCCCGCTCGATCATCGAGGACATCGACAAGGTCGGTGGCCGCCAGCAGATCGTCATCACCGAACTCCCGTACCAGTTGAACAAGGCGCGTCTGATCGAGAAGATCGCCGAGCTGGTTAAAGAGAAGAAACTCGAAGGCATCACCGAGCTGCGCGACGAATCCGACAAAGACGGTATGCGCGTGGTGATCGAGCTGCGTCGTGGCGAAGTGCCTGAGGTGATCCTCAACAACCTCTACGCCCAGACCCAGCTGCAAAGCGTGTTTGGTATCAACGTGGTTGCACTGATCGACGGCCGCCCACGCATCCTGAACCTCAAGGACCTGCTGGAAGCCTTCGTACGTCACCGTCGCGAAGTGGTTACCCGCCGTACCGTGTTCGAGCTGCGTAAGGCCCGCGAGCGCGGCCACATCCTGGAAGGCCAGGCTGTAGCGCTGTCGAACATCGACCCGGTCATCGCCCTGATCAAGGCTTCGCCGACGCCGTCGGAAGCCAAGGAAGCGCTGATCAAGATGCCATGGGAATCCAGCGCCGTCGTGGCGATGGTTGAACGTGCCGGCGCCGACTCGTGCCGCCCGGAGACACTGGACCCGCAATACGGCCTGCGTGACGGCAAGTACTTCCTGTCGCCGGAACAGGCCCAGGCCATCCTGGAACTGCGCCTGCACCGCCTGACCGGCCTGGAACACGAGAAGCTGCTGGCCGAGTACCAGGAGATCCTCAACCAGATCGGCGAGCTGATCCGCATCCTCAACAGCGCCGTGCGCCTGATGGAAGTGATCCGCGAAGAGCTGGAAGTGATCCGCGCCGAATACGGCGACGTGCGCCGCACCGAAATCCTCGATGCCCGCCTCGACCTGACCCTGGGTGACATGATCCCGGAAGAAGAGCGCGTGGTGACCATCTCCCACGGTGGCTATGCCAAGACCCAGCCATTGGCTGCGTACCAGGCCCAGCGTCGTGGCGGTAAAGGTAAATCGGCTACCGGCGTGAAGGATGAGGACTACATCGCCCACCTGCTGGTCGCCAACAGCCACACCACGCTGCTGCTGTTCTCCAGCAAGGGTAAGGTGTACTGGCTCAAGACCTACGAAATCCCGGAAGCCTCCCGCGCTGCCCGTGGTCGTCCGTTGGTCAACCTGCTGCCGCTGGACAGTGATGAGTACATCACCACCATGCTGCCGGTCGAGGAATACACCGAAGGTCACTTCATCTTCATGGCCACCGCCAAAGGCACCGTGAAGAAGACCCCGCTGGAATCCTTCAGCCGTCAGCGCAGCGTGGGCCTGATCGCCCTGGAGCTGGACGAAGGCGACGTGCTGATCAGCGCGGCCATCACCGATGGCGAGCGTGAAGTCATGCTGTTCTCCGACGGCGGCAAGGTCACCCGCTTCAAGGAATCCGATGTTCGCGCCATGGGCCGTACCGCCCGCGGTGTACGCGGCATGCGCCTGCCGGAAGGGCAGAAGCTGATTTCGATGCTGATCCCGGAAGAAGGCAGCCAGATCCTCACCGCTTCCGAGCGTGGCTATGGCAAGCGCACCGCCATCAGCGAGTTCCCGGAGTACAAGCGTGGCGGCCAGGGCGTTATCGCCATGGTCAGCAACGACCGCAACGGCCGTCTGGTCGGCGCGGTCCAGGTGCTCGATGGCGAGGAAATCATGCTGATTTCCGACCAGGGCACCCTGGTGCGTACCCGTGTGGCCGAAGTGTCGAGCCTGGGCCGTAACACCCAGGGTGTGACCTTGATCAAGCTGGCCAAGGACGAAAAACTGGTCGGCCTGGAGCGTGTCCAGGAACCATCGGAAGTCGAAGGCGAAGAGCTGGAAGGTGAGGAGTTCGAAGGCGAGGTGATCGCAACCGGCGATGACAGCGTCGACGAGCCAACCCTCGATGCTGCCGCAGACGAAGAAGAACCGCAGGAATAAGCGGACACACAGGGGGCGGATGAAGATTCGCCCCCTTGTTGTTTGTCCCTTATGAAAGTATTGAAACCCGATTTATTGCACCACCCCACCAGATCAGAGTGAGATTGGATGTGAGCAAGAGAGCCTATAACTTCTGTGCCGGTCCCGCGGCGCTTCCTGAAGCAGTCCTGCAGCGCGCGCAGGGTGAACTCCTCGACTGGCATGGAAAAGGCCTCTCCGTGATGGAAATGAGCCATCGCAGTGATGAGTTCGTGTCCATTGCCACCAAGGCCGAGCAGGATCTGCGCGACTTGCTCGACATTCCATCCCACTACAAAGTGCTGTTCCTGCAAGGCGGCGCGAGCCAGCAGTTCGCCCAGATCCCGCTGAACCTGCTGCCGGAAGACGGCACGGCCGACTACATCGACACCGGCATCTGGGGGCAGAAGGCCATTGAAGAGGCTTCGCGCTACGGTCATGTCAATGTGGCCGGCACCGCCAAGCCCTACGACTACTTCGCCATTCCCGGTCAGAACGAATGGAAGCTGTCCAAGGACGCGGCCTACGTGCACTACGTCGCGAACGAAACCATTGGCGGCCTGGAGTTCGACTGGGTGCCGGAAGTGGGTGACGTTCCGCTGGTGTGCGACATGTCCTCGGACATCCTCTCGCGGCCTATCGATGTCTCGCGCTACGGCATGATCTACGCCGGTGCGCAGAAGAACATCGGTCCGAGTGGCATCCTGGTCAATATCGTCCGTGAGGACCTGCTGGGCCGCGCCCGTTCACTGTGCCCGACCATGCTCAACTACAAGGTCGCGGCCGACAACGGCTCGATGTACAACACCCCGCCGGCCTTCGCCTGGTACCTGTCGGGCCTGGTGTTCGAGTGGCTGAAAGAGCAGGGCGGCGTGGCGGCCATGGGCAAGCTCAACGAAGAGAAGAAGCGCACCCTGTATGACTTCATCGACGCCAGCGGCCTGTACAGCAACCCGATCAACCTCACCGACCGCTCGTGGATGAACGTGCCGTTCCGCCTGGCTGATGACCGCCTGGACAAGCCCTTCCTGGCCGGTGCCGACGCCCGCGGCCTGTTGAACCTCAAGGGCCACCGTTCGGTGGGTGGCATGCGCGCCTCCATCTACAACGCTGTCGACATCCATGCGATCAACGCGCTGGTTGCCTACATGGCAGAGTTCGAAAAGGAACACGGCTAATGTCTGAACAAGAACTCAAGGCCCTGCGTGTACGCATTGACAGCCTGGACGAGAAAGTCCTGGAGCTGATCAGTGAGCGTGCGCGCTGCGCCCAGGAAGTGGCACGGGTGAAGATGGCGTCCCTGGCGGAGGGCGAAGTGCCGGTGTTCTACCGGCCGGAGCGTGAAGCCCAGGTGCTCAAGCGCGTCATGGAGCGTAACAAGGGCCCGCTGGGCAACGAAGAGATGGCGCGGTTGTTCCGTGAAATCATGTCGTCGTGCCTGGCGCTCGAGCAGCCGCTGAAAGTGGCCTACCTCGGCCCGGAAGGCACCTTCACCCAGGCGGCGGCCATGAAGCACTTCGGCCACGCGGTGATCAGCAAGCCCATGGCGGCCATCGACGAGGTGTTCCGTGAAGTGGCGGCCGGCGCGGTGAACTTTGGCGTGGTGCCGGTGGAAAACTCCACCGAAGGCGCGGTCAACCACACGCTGGACAGCTTCCTTGAGCACGACATGGTGATCTGCGGCGAAGTCGAGCTGCGCATCCACCATCACCTGCTGGTGGGTGAGAACACCAAGACCGACAGCATCAGCCGCATCTATTCCCACGCCCAGTCCCTGGCCCAGTGCCGCAAGTGGCTGGATGCGCATTACCCGAATGTGGAGCGCGTGGCGGTGTCCAGCAACGCCGAAGCGGCCAAGCGGGTCAAGGGTGAATGGAATTCGGCGGCGATCGCCGGTGATATGGCGGCAGGTCTGTATGGCCTGACGCGCCTGGCCGAGAAAATCGAGGATCGCCCGGACAACTCCACGCGCTTCCTGATGATCGGCAGCCAGGAAGTGCCGCCGACCGGCGACGACAAGACTTCGATCATCGTCTCCA
This sequence comes from Pseudomonas sp. LAMO17WK12:I1, assembly GCF_900177315.1. Classification (NCBI taxonomy): domain Bacteria; kingdom Pseudomonadati; phylum Pseudomonadota; class Gammaproteobacteria; order Pseudomonadales; family Pseudomonadaceae; genus Pseudomonas; species Pseudomonas sp. LAMO17WK12:I1. The sequence goes on from NZ_FWZV01000004.1 coordinate 452,933, forward strand.
TGAGCAACAAGCCCGGCGCGCTGCATGAGCTGCTGGTGCCGTTCCACGATAACGGGATTGACCTGACGCGCATCGAGACACGTCCTTCGCGCAGCGGTAAATGGACTTACGTGTTCTTTATCGACTTCATCGGCCACCACCGCGATCCGCTGGTCAAGGGCGTGCTGGAGAAGATCAGTCAGGAAGCTGTGGCACTCAAGGTGCTGGGCTCTTACCCGAAAGCGGTTTTGTGAGGCTTTAACATGAGTGGCAACTTCCTCGCCCTGGCCCAGCCGGGCGTGCAACAACTGTCGCCTTACGTTCCGGGCAAGCCTGTGGACGAGCTGGCGCGTGAGTTGAACCTGGACCCCTCCAAGATCGTCAAGCTGGCGAGTAACGAGAATCCACTGGGCCCAAGCCCCAAGGTGTTGGCGGCGATTCGCGAAGAATTGGCCGAGCTGACCCGTTACCCGGACGGCAATGGCTTCGCCCTCAAGTCCCTGCTGGCAGAAACATGCCGGGTCGGGCTGAACCAGGTCACCCTGGGCAACGGTTCCAATGACATCCTCGAGCTGGTTGGCCGTGCCTACCTGGCGCCGGGCCTGAACGCCGTGTTCAGCGAGCACGCGTTTGCGGTCTACCCGATCGTCACCCAGGCGGTCGGTGCCGACGCCCGCGTGATTCCCGCCAAGGACTGGGGCCACGACCTGCCGGCCATGCTGGCTGCCATCGATGCCCAGACCCGCGTTGTGTTTATCGCCAACCCGAACAACCCGACCGGCACCTGGTTCGATGCACAGGCGCTCAACGACTTCCTGCAGGACGTGCCTGAGCATGTGCTGGTGGTGTTGGACGAGGCCTACATCGAGTACGCCGAAGGCAGCGACCTGCCGAACGGCCTGGATTTCCTGGCGGCCTACCCGAACCTGCTGGTGTCGCGCACCTTCTCCAAGGCCTATGGCCTGGCGTCGCTGCGGGTCGGCTATGGCTTGTCGACAGCGGTGGTGGCCGATGTGCTGAACCGCGTGCGCCAACCGTTCAACGTCAACAGCCTCGCCCTGGCGGCAGCCTGTGCGGCGGTGAAGGATGCCGAGTACCTGGAAGACGGTCGCCGCATCAACGCAAGCGGCATGCTGCAGTTGCAGGATGGCTTCCGTGCGTTGGGCCTGGGCTGGATTCCCTCCAAGGGCAACTTCATCTGTGTCGACCTTGGTCAAGTGGCCGCCCCGGTATTCCAGGGGCTGCTGCGCGAAGGTGTGATCGTGCGGCCGGTGGCCAACTACGGCATGCCGAACCACCTGCGGATCACCATCGGCTTGCCGGCTGAAAACAGTCGCTTCCTGGAGGCGCTGGCCAAGGTCCTGGCTCGTGGTTGATGTCACTGCATTGCAACCTGCCGTGCCTATGATCGGTCGCCTGGTGGTGGTCGGCCTGGGCTTGATCGGTGGCTCCTTCGCCAAAGGCCTGCGCGAAAGCGGGCTGTGCGGCGAAGTGGTTGGTGTGGACCTTGACCCGCAATCGCGCAAGCTGGCGGTGGAGTTGGGCGTGGTGGATCGTTGCGAGGCGGACCTGGCGCTGGCGTGCCAGGGGGCTGACGTCATCCAGCTCGCTGTGCCGATCCTGGCCATGGAGAAACTGCTGGCGGTATTGGCCGGCATGGACCTGGGCCAGGCGATCCTGACCGACGTCGGCAGCGCCAAGGGCAATGTGGTGCGGGCGGCGCAGCAGGCCTTTGGCGGCATGCCGTCGCGCTTTGTGCCGGGCCATCCGATTGCCGGCTCCGAGCAGAGCGGGGTGGAAGCGTCCAATGCGCAGCTGTTCCGCCGTCATAAAGTGATCCTGACGCCGCTGGAGCAAACCGATCCGGCCGCGCTGGCGGTGGTGGATCGTCTCTGGCGTGAGCTGGGGGCGGACGTGGAGCATATGCAGGTCGAGCGCCACGACGAAGTGCTGGCGGCGACCAGCCATTTGCCCCATCTGTTGGCATTCGGCCTGGTGGACTCCCTGGCCAAGCGTAACGAAAACCTCGAGATTTTCCGTTATGCCGCCGGTGGCTTCCGTGATTTCACGCGGATTGCCGGCAGCGATCCGGTGATGTGGCACGACATCTTTCTCGCCAATCGCGAAGCGGTGTTGCGCACCCTGGACACCTTCCGCAGTGACCTCGACGCCTTGCGCGACGCGGTCGATGCCGGGGATGGCCATCAATTATTGGGCGTGTTCACCCGTGCGCGGGTGGCGCGTGAGCATTTCAGCAAGATCCTGGCTCGCCGGGCCTATATGGAAACCGCTGTGAACGCCGATGACCTGACATTTCTCGCCAACCCGGGCGGCCGCTTGAGCGGGCGTATCCGGGTGCCGGGTGACAAGTCGATCTCCCATCGCTCGATCATGCTCGGCTCGTTGGCCGAGGGCGTGACGGAGGTGGAAGGGTTCCTTGAGGGTGAAGACGCCTTGGCGACCCTGCAGGCGTTTCGCGACATGGGCGTGGTGATTGAAGGGCCGCACCATGGGCGCGTGACCATTCACGGTGTGGGCTTGCACGGCCTGAAGCCGGCGCCGGGGCCGATCTACCTGGGCAATTCCGGTACGTCCATGCGCCTGCTGTCCGGTTTGTTGGCGGCACAACGCTTTGACAGCGTGTTGACCGGCGATGCTTCCCTGTCCAAGCGCCCGATGAACCGCGTGGCCAAGCCATTGCGGGACATGGGCGCGGTGATCGAGACCGGGCCGGAAGGGCGTCCGCCGCTGACCATTCGTGGCGGCCAGGCGCTCAAAGGCATGAGCTATGCAATGCCGATGGCCAGTGCCCAGGTCAAATCCTGTCTGTTGCTGGCGGGGCTGTATGCCGAAGGTCAAACTGCGGTGACCGAGCCTGCGCCGACCCGTGACCATACCGAGCGTATGTTGCGCGGTTTTGGTTACCCGGTTGCGGTGGAAGGCGCTACCGCATCGGTGGAATCGGGTCATGTACTGACGGCTGCCCATATTGAAGTGCCGGGGGATATATCCTCTTCGGCATTCTTCCTGGTGGCGGCTTCGATTGCCGAAGGCTCCGAGTTGTTGCTGGAGCATGTCGGCATCAACTCGACCCGCACCGGGGTGATCGATATCCTGCGGTTGATGGGGGCTGATATCACGTTGGAAAACCCGCGCGAAGTGGGTGGCGAGCCTGTCGCTGACGTGCGGGTGCGGGCAGCTGTATTGAAGGGTATCGAGATTCCAGAAGCGCTGGTGCCCCTGGCTATTGATGAATTCCCGGTGTTGTTCGTCGCGGCCGCCTGCGCTGAAGGCCGGACCATTTTGCGGGGCGCCGAAGAGTTGCGCGTGAAGGAGTCCGACCGTATCCAGGTCATGGCCGACGGTCTGCAGGTGTTGGGGGTGAAGTGTGAACCGACCGCCGATGGGATTATCATTGACGGTGGCCTGATGGGCGGTGGTGAAGTCCATGCCCATGGCGATCACCGGATTGCCATGGCCTTCAGCGTGGCTTCCCTGCGGGCGGCTGCGCCGATTCGTATCCATGACTGCGCCAATGTTGCTACGTCTTTTCCGAACTTTCTTACACTGTGTGCCCAAGTCGGCATCCGTGTTGCCCAAGAGGCTCAATTGTGAATATCAAAGCACCGGTGATTACCATCGACGGGCCAAGCGGCTCGGGCAAAGGCACGATCGCCGGCATCCTGGCCAAGCGCCTGGGCTGGTGCCTGCTGGATTCCGGCGCGTTGTACCGCCTGCTGGCGTTTGCCGCACGCAACCATGGCGTCGACCTGACCAACGAAGAATCCCTGAAGCTGCTGGCCGCGCACCTCGATGTGCAGTTCGTCGGCGCGACGGAAGGTCATCCCCAGCGCATCATCCTGGAAGGGGACGATGTGACCGATGACCTGCGTAACGAGCAGGTCGGCTCCTGGGCCTCCCAGGTTGCCGCGCTGCCGGCGGTGCGTGATGCGCTGTTGCAGCGTCAGCGGGCTTTCCAGGAGCCGCCGGGGCTGGTGGCCGATGGCCGCGACATGGGCACGGTGGTGTTTCCCGAGGCGCCGCTGAAGATTTTCCTGACCGCCAGCGCCGAGGAGCGGGCTCGCCGCCGCTACTTGCAGTTGAAGGGCAAAGTCGATGGTGTTAGTCTGTCGAGTCTGCTAGATGAGATCCGTGCACGCGATGAGCGTGATACCCAGCGCGCAGTAGCCCCGCTCAAGCCGGCGGCTGATGCCATACAGCTGGATTCCACGGAGTTGTCCATCGAGCAGGTGCTGGAACGCATCTTGAGTGAAATCGCCATTCGCGATATCGCCGGGTGATCAAGAAGGCCGCAGGGGACCAGTCATAGTCCTGCGGTGGCTTCTTTTAACTGAAACTGACCCACACCGTCTGGGGTGTGGAGATGGGCGTATTCTTCGCCCTTATCAACAGGAATTAAAATGAGCGAAAGCTTTGCGGAACTCTTTGAAGAAAGCCTAAAAACCCTGAACCTTCAGGCAGGCTCCATCATCACCGGTGTTATCGTTGATATCGATTACCAAGCTCGCTGGGTAACCGTTCACGCTGGTCTGAAGTCTGAAGCTCTGATCCCGCTGGAACAGTTCTACAACGATGCTGGTGATCTGACAATCAATGTCGGTGACGAAGTTCACGTTGCTCTGGACTCGGTTGAAGACGGTTTCGGTGAAACCAAGCTGTCCCGTGAAAAAGCCAAGCGCGCTGAATGCTGGATTGTTCTCGAAGCAGCCTTCGCAGCTGAAGAAGTGGTCAAGGGCGTTATCAACGGTAAGGTTAAAGGCGGCTTCACTGTCGACGTTAACGGCATCCGTGCGTTCCTGCCAGGTTCTTTGGTCGACGTTCGTCCTGTGCGCGACACCACGCACCTGGAAGGCAAAGAACTCGAATTCAAGGTCATCAAACTCGACCAGAAGCGCAACAACGTTGTCGTTTCCCGTCGCAGCGTCCTGGAAGCAGAGAACTCCGCCGAGCGTGAAGCTCTGCTGGAATCCCTGCAGGAAGGCCAACAAGTCAAAGGTATCGTCAAGAACCTCACCGATTACGGCGCATTCGTCGATCTGGGTGGCGTCGATGGCCTGCTGCACATTACCGACATGGCTTGGAAGCGTATCAAGCATCCTTCCGAAATCGTCAATGTTGGCGACGAGATCGATGTCAAGGTTCTGAAATACGATCGCGAGCGCAACCGTGTTTCCCTGGGCCTGAAGCAACTGGGTGAAGATCCATGGGTCGCTATCAAAGCCCGTTACCCAGAAAGCACTCGCGTCACCGCGCGTGTTACCAACCTGACCGACTACGGCTGCTTCGCTGAGCTGGAAGAAGGCGTTGAAGGCCTGGTACACGTTTCCGAAATGGACTGGACCAACAAGAACATCCACCCTTCGAAAGTCGTACAAGTCGGCGACGAAGTGGAAGTCATGGTTCTGGACATCGACGAAGAGCGTCGTCGTATCTCCCTGGGCATCAAGCAGTGCAAATCTAACCCATGGGAAGATTTCTCTGGCCAGTTTAACAAGGGCGATAAAATCTCCGGCACCATCAAGTCGATCACCGATTTCGGTATCTTCATTGGTCTGGACGGCGGCATCGACGGCCTGGTTCACTTGTCCGACATCTCCTGGAACGAAGTTGGCGAAGAAGCTGTTCGTCGTTTCAAGAAGGGCGACGAGCTGGACACCGTTATCCTGTCGGTTGACCCAGAGCGCGAGCGCATCTCCCTGGGTATCAAGCAACTGGAAAGCGATCCGTTCTCCGAGTACGTTCAAGAGAACGACAAAGGCGCAATCGTTAAAGGCACTGTGAAAGAAGTTGACGCCAAAGGCGCCATCATCGTTCTGGCCGACGATATCGAAGCGACTCTGAAAGCCTCCGAAATCAGCCGTGACCGCGTTGAAGACGCGCGCAACGTTCTGAAAGAAGGCCAGGAAGTAGAAGCCAAGATCATCAGCGTCGATCGCAAGAGCCGCGTGATCCAGCTGTCCATCAAGTCGAAAGACGAAGTGGAAGAGAAAGAAGCCATCCAGAGCCTGAAATCGGCTCCGGAAGCTGCAACAGGCGAGACCACCATGGCCTCCCTGCTGCGCGAAGCAATGGCTAAACAGAACTAAGTTCTGTAAGGCTGTTAAAAAGGGCGACTTCGGTCGCCCTTTTTTGTGCCTGAAATTCGCTGAATCAACACGCAAGAACCAAGGCAGACGCCTTGGTGTCAGAGCTGAATACAGTATTGATAAAGGCGCTCCCGTGTTTTTAAGGATTTCGATGAACAGGCTTATCGTGGTGTTCGCAGTGGTAATGCTTGCAGGCTGTTCCGTTACCAGCGCCAAAACTCACGCGAGGCGCGGTGTCAGCGGCATTGAGGTCGATTGCTCGGGGTTGGGCAACAACTGGGATAAGTGCGAGAAACGCGCCGCCCGCGAATGCAGGATGCAGGGCTATAAGGTCATCACCAGGTCCAGCGACGCCAAGGACGAAGAGGGTGATTACTTGTTCGGTTGGAACCCTGCAGGAGCGGTCACTCGTACCATGCTCGTGATCTGCAATTGAGAGTGTGGGTCGCTCATGGCGGGCGTTATTCAAACGGCAGATAAGTTGGTAGATGGGCTGTTCAAATTCATCAAGTCATGCTAAAACCTTCGAAGCGCTTTTCCTAGCTGCTTGAAAAAGAAGGGAAAAATATGACGAAGTCGGAGTTGATCGAACGAATTGTCACCCATCAAGGGCTGCTTTCATCCAAGGATGTGGAGCTGGCTATCAAGACCATGCTTGAACAGATGTCGCAGTGCCTGGCTACCGGGGATCGGATTGAGATTCGTGGGTTTGGCAGTTTTTCGCTGCACTACCGCGCGCCAAGGGTAGGGCGGAATCCTAAGACTGGGCAGTCGGTGAGCCTGGATGGGAAATTTGTGCCTCATTTCAAGCCGGGGAAGGAATTGCGGGATCGGGTGAATGAGGATGAGGAAGTTGAAGGTAGCCTGTGATTGCGGTTTGGAGGTTTGGATGAGCAAGGTTAAGCAGTTTTTCGGTGTCGCGCTGCTCGTTTTCGTTGTGGCGGTTGTGATCATATTCACTCTGGAAAATGATCAGCGAGTAACCTTGGTTTTCCTTACGTGGTCCACGCCTCAAGCCTCTATTGCTGTCTATGTTGTGTTGGCTTTGCTGGTTGGTTGCTGTATAGGTCCAGTTATCAGTTGGTTGGCAGCCATTCGGGGTGGGCGAGTCGAAAAGGCAGGTCCGAAGGTACAGTAAGCTAGTGGTATGTGGCCCTGTTGTGGCTTTCTGGTTGTGTTATTGCTGGTTGATATAGCCGCTCTCTGGATTTGATGCTCAAAATCAATGTCTGCGCGCTCTTCGTCAGAGTGGTATTTTTAGTTTCGCCGATTTGAATGCTGGTGAGTTGGCCTGGTGGCGCAATGCTATCGGAGGTTTGGGCGATTTTGATCGCTGAATTATTGGCTTTGTGTTTCGCATGGCTATTTGCTTCAGGGGTTGATTGTTCATGCCCCGGCTTTTTATACGGCGTATCCGCTACCCTCCTGTGTTAGGCGGTATTACATCCGCTTCCCTTCATGGTCTCGCTTGATCTTCTTCGTGCATGTGGCAGAATGCCGTCTTTTTTTGCGGTGCTAGCTCTCTCCGCATCATCTGCGGCGCCCATTACGAAAAGTGCCCCAGGCCTCGAGAGCATGTTTTGAGTGGTCAATTTGGCTGGCTGATTTGCTGTGGTTAAACCTGACAGCCTTGTATCGAGCATGACATTTTGCAGCGGTGAGGAAGGCCCTTTTGGTTGATGTGGTCGACACTGCTCGGGGTGGGGGGCATCAGTCTAGCCGTTAACATACGCGAGTCCTTGGTCTGGATTTGCACGCCGGTATCCCGTGATTGCTGGCATTTATCTCCGGTGCTGTGGTGGAATCATCAATTTGGCTACAGCCATGCGGGAAGAATAACGGCATAATGTGCACTTTGACTCATTGTCTGTATTGTATCCGCTCAGGCTATCCTGCAGGTTGGTAGACCCCAACCGGTGAGGTCCCTTGAAGGTTTCGTCGTGCGACCTTGCTGATAGCAGTCTTTTGTTTTTTTGGGATGCGTAGAAGTGGCAGTGAAACGCACGTGCAGTGTGCAACGTAGGACATAGGTGGCGATACGCGTGTTCGGGAATTGTCAGGCGCGTATGAAAAGAGAACCTCAGCATCGGGTTGTGATTCCCGGGATAGTTGATGTGTTGAACGTTCCAGAATTAGCTAATGGAGTTTTACCTGATGTCAGGCATCAAGCAGTCAAGTGTTGACAAATTCAAGAGCAAAGAAGCCCTAATTGGTATCGTTGGATTGGGATATGTCGGTCTGCCCTTGATGTTGCGTTATAACGCCATTGGCTTTCGTGTATTAGGTATTGATATTGACGAGGCTAAAGTCGCCCGACTGAACGCCGGTCAGAGCTATATCGAACATATTGCCGCTGAAAAAATTCACAAGGCCCGCCAAAGTGGTTTCGAAGCCACCACTGATTTCGAGCGTGCCAGCGAATGCGACGCCCTGATTCTGTGTGTTCCGACGCCTTTGAACAAGTACCGTGAACCAGATATGAGCTTCGTGATTAATACCACGGAAGCAATCAAGCCGTACTTGCGCGCAGGTCAGGTTGTATCGCTGGAAAGCACTACTTATCCAGGCACAACTGAAGAAGAACTACTCCCACGTGTTCAAGAAGGCGGTTTGAGGGTAGGGAAAGACATTTTCCTGGTTTATTCACCAGAGCGTGAAGATCCGGGTAATCCAAACTTTGAAACTCGTACCATTCCAAAAGTGATTGGTGGGCATACCCCCGCTTGTCTGGAAGTAGGTATCGCATTGTATGAGCAGGCGATTGATCAAGTTGTATCAGTCAGCTCCACTAAAGCTGCCGAAATGACTAAGTTGCTGGAAAATATTCACCGAGCAGTGAATATCGGTTTGGTCAACGAGATGAAAATAGTAGCGGACCGTATGGGAATCGATATTTTCGAGGTGGTCGACGCAGCTGCAACCAAGCCATTCGGCTTCACACCTTATTACCCCGGCCCAGGCCTTGGTGGGCATTGCATCCCGATTGACCCCTTCTATTTGACCTGGAAGGCTCGTGAGTACGGCTTGCACACTCGTTTCATCGAACTCTCCGGTGAAGTCAATCAAGCCATGCCTGAGTACGTAGTCAGCAAGCTGATGGACGGCCTCAACAACAACAGCAAGCCGTTAAAAGGCAGCAAAGTGCTGGTGCTGGGTATTGCCTATAAGAAAAACGTAGACGATATGCGTGAGTCGCCTTCTGTGGAGATCATGGAGTTGCTCGAATCCAAGGGTTGCGTCGTAGCCTACAGTGACCCCCACGTACCGGTATTCCCAAAGATGCGCGAGCATCACTTTAACCTGTCCAGCGAAGCGCTGACCGCTGAGAATGTCAACAGCTTCGACGCTATTGTTCTGGCGACTGATCACGATAAGTTCGATTACGAGTTGATCCGTAAACACGCTCGTTTGCTTGTCGATAGTCGCGGCAAATACCGCACCCCTGAAGCTCATATCATTAAAGCCTGATTGCTGGAGTGTTGCTTTTGAAACGTTTCGCCCTTATCGGCGCCGCCGGCTATATCGCCCCGCGGCACATGCGCGCAATCAAAGACACGGCCAATGAGCTGGTGTCCGCTTATGACATCAATGACTCCGTAGGGATTATCGACAACCTGTCTCCGCAGAGTGAGTTCTTTACCGAGTTCGAGCGTTTCATCGAGCACGCGTGGCAGCTTAAGCGTGATCCAGCTACCGCGCTGGATTACGTCGCGGTCTGCTCGCCCAACTATCTGCATCATTCGCACATCGCAGCCGGCTTACGTCTTGGCTGCGATGTGATTTGCGAGAAGCCATTGGTACCCACGCCTGCGATTCTGGACGAACTGGCTCAGGTCGAACGCGAAACAGGCAAGCGTGTCTACAATATTCTGCAATTAAGGCACCACCAAGCCATTCTTGACCTCAAGGAAAAGGTTGCCCGTGAAGCTCGTGACGGCAAGTACGACGTAGAACTCACCTACATAACCTCGCGCGGCAAGTGGTACATGGAAAGTTGGAAGGGGGATCCGCGCAAGTCTTATGGAGTCGCGACCAATATCGGGGTGCACTTCTACGACATGCTGCATTTCATCTTCGGCAAGCTCCAACGTAATGTTGTGCACTATGCCAATGATTATAAAGCCGCTGGTTATCTGGAGTATGAAAAAGCCCGTGTGCGTTGGTTCCTATCGATTGATGCCGATGATTTGCCGGAGTCGGTCAAGGGCAAAAAACCTACCTACCGCTCCATTACGGTAGATGGTGATGAAATAGAGTTTTCCGAAGGTTTTACTGACCTGCACACCACCAGCTACCGGGAAATCCTCGCAGGCCGTGGTTATGGCATCCAAGATGCCCGTCACTGTGTAGAAACCGTGAATACCATTCGTTCGTCCGTCATCGTTACACCGCAAAATGACGAGGGCCACCCTTTCCTTGCAACTCTGAGTCGCTGAGGCAGGCATGAATTATCAGGTCCATCCTTCCGCTATCGTCGATGACGGTGCGCAGATTGGTGATGAGTCGCGGGTTTGGCATTTCGTGCATGTGTGCGGTGGTGCCCGTATCGGCAAAGGCGTCTCTCTTGGGCAGAATGTCTTTGTCGGTAACAAAGTGGTCATTGGTGATAACTGCAAGATCCAGAACAACGTGTCGGTGTACGACAATGTCACGCTGGAAGAAGGCGTGTTCTGCGGACCGAGCATGGTGTTTACCAATGTATACAACCCACGTTCGCTGATCGAGCGCAAGAGTGAGTACCGAGATACCCTGGTCAAAAAAGGCGCCACCTTGGGTGCCAACTGCACCATTGTCTGTGGTGTCACCATCGGCGATTACGCTTTTGTTGGTGCTGGCGCAGTGATCAACAAGTCTGTGCCTGCCTATGCTCTTGTAGTGGGTGTGCCTGCACGCCAAGTCGGCTGGATGAGTGAGTTTGGCGAGCAATTGGACTTGCCGCTGGAAGGCGATGGAATTGCGATTTGCGAGCACAGTGGTGCTCGCTACGTATTAAGGGGTAAAGCGCTGGTCAAGGAGGTCGTGCGGTGATCGAGTTTATTGATCTGAAAATCCAGCAAGCCAGAATCAAGGACAAAATCGATGCTGGTATCCAGCGCGTTTTGGCTCATGGGCAATACATTCTTGGGCCTGAAGTGTCGGAGCTGGAAGAGCGCCTCTCCACATTTGTCGGTGCTAAACACTGCATAACGTGCGCCAATGGCACCGACGCGCTGCAGATTGCCCAGATGGCCTTGGGTGTAGGCGCGGGAGATGAAGTAATCACTCCGGGCTTCACGTATATCGCAACCGCAGAAACTGTAGCATTACTGGGCGCCAAGCCGGTCTATGTTGATGTTGACCCGCGTACTTACAATCTAGATGCGACCAAGTTGGAAGCTGCGATCACGTCGCGCACCAAAGCGATCATTCCAGTATCACTCTATGGGCAATGTGCGGATTTTGACGCCATTAATGCCATCGCTTCCAAGCACGGTATTCCCGTGATAGAGGATGCGGCGCAGAGTTTTGGTGCAACGTATAAAGGTAGGCGCTCCTGCAATCTAACTACTATAGCGTGTGCCAGTTTTTTCCCGAGCAAGCCGTTGGGTTGTTACGGCGATGGTGGCGCGATTTTCACCAACGATGATGAGCTTGCCAAGCTGTTACGTCAGATCGCTCGTCACGGCCAGGATCGTCGTTACCACCACATCCGCGTCGGTGTGAACAGCCGTCTTGATACGCTTCAGGCAGCAATATTGCTTCCCAAGCTGGAGATCTTCGAAGAAGAACTCCAACTGCGTCAGCAGGTGGCCGACCGCTACGCGACGCTTCTCGACGAGACGCGAATTGCCGCTCCTTATGTCGAAGCGCACAACACCAGCGCCTGGGCCCAATACACCGTTCAAGTCGAAGAGCGCAACACCGTCCAGGACCGCCTGAAGCAAGCGGGTGTTCCTACAGCAGTCCACTATCCGATTCCGTTGAACCGCCAGCCGGCGGTCAAGGATGATCATGCACATTTGCCTATCGGTGACACCATTGCCACACGGGTAATGAGCTTGCCAATGCATCCCTATATTGGTCTGGCCGACCAGCAACTTATATGTGAGTCGCTATCGGCCGCCACCCACATTTGAATGGAGTACGTTGCATGAAGGTTCAAGGTTCTAAAGTTCTGGTTATTGGTGGCGCTGGTTTCATCGGTAGTTTCGTGGTTTCAGAATTGCTGAAGGCTGGTGCTGAGAAAGTTGTTATCTACGACAACTTCGCTCGTGGAAAGGTCAGCAACATCGCTGAACAGCTGAAAGACCCACGTTGCAGCCTCTACGCTAATGGCGGTGACGTACGCGAAATAGACTTGCTGAACGATGCCATGAAAGGCATGGATGGCGTAATTCATCTCGCCGCCATGTGGCTTCTGCACTGTAAAGACTTCCCCCGAACAGCTTTTCACGTGAACATCGAGGGTACTTTCAACGTACTTGAGGCTTGTGTTCAAAACAACATCAAGCGTCTGGTGTATTCCTCCTCCGCCTCCGTTTATGGTGACGCGGTGCAGGTGCCAATGACCGAGGAGCATCCGTTCAACAACCGAAACTTCTACGGCGCCACCAAGATTGCAGGTGAAGCCATGTGCCACGCCTACCACGACCGCTTCGGCCTGAGCTTTGTCGGCCTGCGCTACATGAACGTCTATGGTCCGCACCAGGATCAGACAGCCGCCTACACCGGTGTTATCCCGATCATGCTGAACAAGATCGACGCCAACGAAGGCCCTGTTATCAACGGTGACGGCACTCAGGCTTACGACTTCATCTATGTGGAAGACGTTGCTCGTTGCAACGTGCTGGCGCTTGAGGCTGAAGTTACCGATCAGTTCTACAACGTCGGCACGGGTGTCCAAACCAGCATCAAGCAACTGTGCGACGGTATCTTGGATCTGAAGAAGTCCGATCTGGTTGTCGAATATCGCCCTTACAGCGCAGACGACGCGCGCCGCATGGTGCAAAACCGCATCGGCTGCCCGAAAAAAGCAGCAGAAGATCTCGGTTTCACCTACAAGTACGAACTGCAGGAAGGCTTGCAGAAGCTGGTTGATTGGCGTGAAGCGCACGGCGAGGGGTGAGTTGAGTAGTCTTTTTCAAGTAGGACTATGAGTTTTAACGTTACTCGCTAAGTTTTAATTGGAGTTTTGACCTGATGTGTGGTATCGCCGGACTGATACACCTTGATAATAACCCGGTATCGCCTGCAGTTTTGCAGCGAATGACCGACGCCATTGCCCATCGAGGACCTGATGGTGAAGGGCATTGGATCGAGGGCAATGTTGGTCTCGGCCATCGACGCTTGGCAATTATTGACCTGTCGCCGGCAGGTCACCAACCTATCGCTTCGATTTCTCAGCGATTTCTAATGGTTTATAACGGTGAAGTCTATAACTACCGCGAGTTGCGCACGGAGCTCGAAACGCTGGGTTATCAGTTCCGTTCCCGGACGGATAGCGAAGTTGTTCTCAACGCGCTGATCGCGTGGGGCGTGAAAGCGCTTGAGCGATTTAATGGCATGTTCGGTCTGGCACTATGGGATAGGCAGGAGCAAACCTTGCTGCTCGCCCGCGATCGCTATGGAATTAAGCCTCTGTACTATTCCATGCAAGGTCAGACCTTGGCGTTTGGTTCCGAGCAAAAAGCGATTCTTGCCATTCCTGAATTTCGCCGCAGTCTGGATAAGGAGGCTCTGCTGGAGTACTTCACGTTCCAGAACATCTTCACCGACAAGACTCTACTTAATGATGTAAAGCTGATGCCGGCTGGTCATTTCGCTGTTATGGATCTAAAGCGCAAGTCACCAACGCTGCAATTTACTCAATACTGGGACTATGACTTTCGCGAGCCGAAGAATAAAGCCAGTGATGAAGAGTATCGCGAGGAGCTTGATCGTCTGTTCAAACAGGCCGTAAACCGTCAGTTGGTAACCGATGTAGAGCTTGGTAGCTATCTTAGTGGCGGCATGGATTCGGGATCGATTACGGCTATTGCTGCCAAATCGTATCCTTATATGAAGACATTCACTTGCGGTTTCGACCTGAACTCCGCCTCAGGCATAGAGATGGGGTTCGATGAGCGTAGCAAAGCTGAATACATGTCCTATCACTTCAAGACTGAGCACTATGAGATGGTCTTAAAGGCCGGGGATATGGAAAGAGTTTTGCCGAAGTTAGCCTGGCACCTTGAAGAACCAAGAGTGGGCCAGAGTTATCCTAACTACTATGCTGCGCAACTCGCATCAAAGTTTGTCAAGGTCGTGATGTCCGGCGCCGGAGGGGATGAACTATTTGGTGGATATCCGTGGCGATACTACCGGGCTGTCGTCAATGATGACTTCGAACAATATATCGACAAGTACTATCAGTTCTGGCAGCGGTTAATCCCAAATGATCAGATCAAACAAGTGTTCGCACCTATATGGGATGATGTTAAACACGTCTCGACACGGGATATATTCCGTGACGTATTCAAACATCATGCGGATAATCTATATACGCCTGAAGATTATATCAACCATTCGTTGTATTTCGAGGCTAAGACATTCCTCCATGGCTTACTAGTCGTGGAGGATAAGCTCAGCATGGCCCATGGTCTCGAAAGTCGAGTGCCATTTCTGGATAACGATTTGGTTGATTTTGCTATGCGTTGCCCGGTCCATCTGAAGTTGAATAACCTTCAAGGGGTTGTTCGTCAGGATGAAAACCAGGTTGGTCATAAGACCGAAAACTATTTTTCGAAGACAAAAGATGGCAAGCAGATATTGCGGGATGTAATGAGTTCGCATATCCCTGCTGATATTGCAAAGGCAGAAAAACAAGGTTTCTCTGCGCCGGATGCATCGTGGTTTAGAGGTGAGAGTATTGAATTTATAAAGGCGAAGTTGGCGCCAAGCTCGCCTATTTATAAGTATATGGATTTTAAAGGCGTTTCGGGTTTGGCCGAGCAGCACTTTTCAGGTAAGGAGAATAAACGTCTACTTATTTGGTCGCTTATCTCTTTTGATAAATATTTAGATGCTTTTGGGGCTTGATTATGCTTCAGTGTATTGGTTGTAGTTCTGCTCTTCCGGTCGATGTGAAAGGCGATGCTGAATGCTCGAAATGTGGTGAGAAATATTCTTTTTCGGAAAATTATGTTAGATCGAATTTTGATAAAAAATTATTCGATAACTACCGGAAAGATTATCTTTTAAATAAAGTTCTCAATAATAATGGGTATATAAGCTATCAGTTTCTTCAGGAAGGTTCTATTTCTCTTCCAGATAGAGATGATGTGGCGGGGTTTCGTGCGTTTCTGGGTTCCAATAGCGCTGGTGGCGTAATTCTTGATGTTGGCTGCGGCGTTATGGCTCGCCCTGGTTATCTGGATTTTGATAATGTTAAGTATACAAAGTTTATTGGTCTTGATCCAATAGACGATGACTCTTTCGTCGGACTTCGATTGGTTGCTTGTAGCGAATATATTCCATTGGTTTCCTCTGCGGTCGATACCGTTGTGTTTGCGACTAGTATGGATCACGTGTGCAATCTCAAAAAAACTGTAGCGGAAAGCAATAGAGTTTTGAAAAAGGGGGGGCGAGTTGTCGTCTGGATGAGTGATCGCAGTATGAGCTTTACTCAATGGTGTAAAGACTGGCTGCGTCGTCGTCTAAATTCCTGGAAAAAGGGTTACTCGGTAGATAAATACTATGTTTACCCGAACTGGACCGTTTTGGGTGTCCCTCCCGGTGGTGTTGATCCATTTCATAGCTTTTTTGAAACTCCGGAGAAAATAATAAAACTATTTTCGAAGGGCGGCTTTAAGCTCGTTCAATCAGAGTCAAAGTCGAAAATGGAAGTTTTTCTATCTTTTGAGAAAATGCAGTAATGGTCAGGCTTTTAAAAAATCTAATACTGGTTCTATGGGAGATGTTTCTACTTCCATTTGTGTTTTTTGCTGCTTTGTTGGCGAGGTTTACTCCTAAGCCAATAGGAATAGGCTTGGGGCCAGAGCCTTTAATTAATAATGTTTATCATGCAAAGGCTTTGAGGTCAAAAGGATGGCAGGCGGAGACTTTTGTTGATTCTTTGTATTTTATTACCAATGAGTTTGATGTAAAGCTAATAAGTTCTAACAAGCTTATCTCTCGTGCAATTCGGCTGAGTTTTCTCCCCTACTTTTTTTCTATTTTTCGTTATAAAGTAATTTATATCTATTTCAATGGCGGTGGTTTATATGCTGCTAGGGTTCTGTGGGTTTTAGAACCATTTTTGTATCGTCTTGCTGGTGTAAAGGTGGTAGTTATGCCTTACGGTGGTGACGTTCAAGATATGCAGAAAAGTGGAGAGTTATATTTCAAACACGTAGTGGATCAAGATTATCCAAAGCACTTTCGTCGCCGTATGATGATTCGGTGCAAAGTTTGGATGTGGTCTCTCTATGCGGATCATGTGATTTCTGGTTGTGATTGGGTGGATTACATGCAGCATTGGGATACGTTATGTATCTCTCATTTCTCTATTGATTTGGATCGCTGGGCCCCTGGGGGTGAAGTTAATACCACTGGGCCTGTGAGAATACTTCATGCGCCGAATCATAAAAATATCAAAGGTACTCACTTTTTTAAAATCGCGGTTGAGCGCTTGAAGAATATGGGGCATGACGTCGAACTTGTCATGGTTCAAGGAGTTCCTAATGCTGAGTTGAAAAGGATGATCAGCGATTGCGATATCGTCGCGGACCAGCTGGTGATTGGCTGGTATGCAATGTTTGCTATCGAGGCAATGGCTTTAGGTAAGCCTGTTCTTTGTTACGTACGGGATGATCTTGAAGAGCTCTACATTAGAGCTGGGTTACTTGAGCGCGACGAACTTCCACTTATAAAATGTTCTCCTAAAGATTTAGATCAGATTATTGAAAAACTTGTTGTTGATCGGTTGGAACTGCGAGCGATAGGCGCGCGTGGCCGACTATATGTTGAAAAGCATCATTCGTTGGATGCTATCGGTACGATGTTTAACGCTATCAATGAAAAGCTTGAGGTAAGAGGTAATGTATAGCGTTTTACGAAGTTTCTTTATCTATGGGATGGGAGAGTTTCTTTCTCGAGTTATAGCCTTTGGTTGTTTTTTATTTCTCGCCAGTGCTTTGGTTAAGCAAGATTACGGCCTGATTGAAACGTACGTAGTTGCTATTGCTTTGCTGTGCATTCTATGTTCTTCAGGTCTTTCAAATGCACTTCAAGCTTTTTATTATTCAAGAGATGAGTTTGCAGGTGTGTCGGAGGTCGTTCGGCTCTCTACAGGGTTGACAGTTTTTCTGATATGGCAATTTTTTGCTTTTTTCCTCTTGTTACTTGTTTATTTGTTTTTTGGGCAAGATTATCCGGTCAGTGTTTTTATTTTGGCATTTGCTATTGCCTCTATGCTTGGCTTTACTCAGTTAATTCAGGATATTTTCCGTTTGCGTTTTCAGCCATTTCGTTACTTGATGGCTAGCCTTTTTTCAAAAGGTGTCGCAGCTATTGTTTCTCTTGCCTTTGTCATAGCGGGTTTTGGCGTCGAGGGTTATCTGTATGGATACGCTTTGGCTCTTTTCATTGTTGCAGTTTCTCTTTCATATTGGCTTCGTGATTTTATGTTTAAAGGTTTTGATTCGGAGCTGGCGAGGAAAATGCTCCGTTATGGTATCCCGTTTATTTTTGTAGGCTTTGGAAGCTGGGTGTTTTCTTCGCTTGATCGCTGGATGCTTGCCTCTATGGTCGGGCTTGATTCGGTAGGGGATTATGCTTTTTCAGTCCGTATCTCATTTTTAGTTGGCTTCCTCTCGTTAGCATTTGGGCAAGCTTGGGCCCCGCTGGTTTTTAAACTAAAGGAGTCTCGGCCATGGGATTACTCCTCCATTTACGGGGAAGTTCTTCTTGTTTTTACGTTGTTGATGTCTTTATTAGCTGCCGGGGTTTCTGTTTTTTCTGGTGATTTTGTTCACATGTTCTTCGCCGAAAAATATGGCAATGTTGTGCCGGGGATATTTGTTCTTTCTTTCGCGTGTGTCGTTCAGTCGACAACCAGCTTTACTGCTATTGGTATTTCTCTATCCAGAAAAACTTACTATTTTGCTTGGATGACATGGGGGGTCGCCCTATTCAGCTTTATTCTTAATTTGTATTTGATACCAAGATTTTATTTCTTTGGAGCAATTATTTCTAACTTCTGTAGTGTTTTTATTTTGACGGTTTTTTATTTTGTGTTTTCACAGAAGCTGTCTCCCATGAAGTTTAGGGTTGTTGATTTGTTATTTTCTGGAGGGATGGTGTTGGTGATGTTCGGTTTTTCGGCGCTGTTTGTGTTTAAATTGAACGACTTGTGGTTGAGTAAAGTCTTATTTTTGTTATGTGCGTTTTTGCTTGTGGCTATTTTTTCTATAAAAGTTGGGAGGCGTTATGTCCAGGCTGCATAAAACCGTTTTGTTGACCGGTGGGGGGGGGTTGTTAGGACGGGCGCTCGCGTCATCAGTTCCTGACGGTTGGGATGTTTACAGTGTGGGTAGAAACCTGCCTCAATTGCCGTCTGTCACTAATATACAATTGGACCTCACAGATCCTGATTTTTGCGACCACCTGCCAGCCAAGGTAGATGCAGTTGTGCATCTTGCACAATCTCGACGATTCAGAGAGTTTCCTTCGGGTTCGATGGATGTGTTCGCGGTAAATTCGATTGCTACCCTCAAGCTTGTGGATTATGCGCAGCGTGTTGGCTGCAAACAGTTTGTATATGCATCTACTG
This sequence comes from Pseudomonas sp. LAMO17WK12:I1, assembly GCF_900177315.1. NCBI lineage: Bacteria > Pseudomonadati > Pseudomonadota > Gammaproteobacteria > Pseudomonadales > Pseudomonadaceae > Pseudomonas > Pseudomonas sp. LAMO17WK12:I1. The sequence continues at coordinate 471,809 of NZ_FWZV01000004.1, forward strand.
GTGGAGTGTATAAGCCGATTGATTGTGCCCTTACCGAAAAATCTCCAATACTGGATTGCGAGGCATCAAGTATATATCCCGCCTCTAAGATTTCGGCGGAACTAATACTAGGCGCTTATAAAAGCGTTATGAATGTAGCGATCTTGCGGTTTTTCTTCATCTATGGAGAAGGTCAGGAAGGGTCCATGCTTATGCCTAGGCTGGTCTCCAGTATAAAAAATGGAGATCCCATCAATTTGGCAGGTGAAAATGGGTTTTCATTTTGCCCTTTGTATGTAGGTGATGCCGCAGACCTGGTTTCCTCTGTCGTAGATTCTGAATATTCAGGTGTTTTGAACGTTGCAGGCCCAAGTGTCGTTAGCTTGCGAGAAGTTTGTGATGTGATTGGCACTACAATCGGTCGGGCACCTGTCTTCAACGTCCTTGATTCAGCTCCTGTCAATTTTATGGTTGACTCCTCTCGCTTGGAAGAAAAATTTGGACGGATGCATCATTCATTCGAAAGCGTCGTCGATCGAGTCGTTAGTGAGTAACCTAAAAGTTCTTCATGCCCCCAGTTCAGTGGGCGGCAACCCGCAAGCGCTCAGTCGAGCCTTGCGGATGTTGGGGGTGCGTAGTTGTTCCCTGGTTGTGTCGCAGAACTACCTAGCCTATCCGGCCGATATAGAACTACATCGCCCAGGCCAAAGTTTAGTAATGCGAGAGCTGAAGCGTATCGGGGCAATTCTATTCTTGCTCCCTCGTTTCGATGTAATCCATTACAATGCTGGGACCACGCTGGCAAACGCTTATGCTTTCAGTTTCAGTCCGCGTCAGGGTACTAAAGGCTTCCTGCGCCTTTTTTATGCCGGCTACTTGCGCGCACTGCAGCGCTTGGAAATCGCCTACATTCGTATGCTTGGCAAGGCTGTGTTTATCACCTACCAAGGCGATGATGCACGTCAGGGCGATTACAGCCGCGAACATTTCGCTATCAATATTGCCAGCCAGGTAGACGAAGGCTACTACTGCGCGGCTTCCGATGCCTTTAAGCGGCGCAACATCAAATTGCTTTCGAGTATCGCCCATCAGGTTTACTCGGTGAACCCGGATTTGTTGCATGTGCTTCCTGAGAGCGCACGTTTCACTCCCTACTCTCTTGTCTTTCTGGATGAGTGGGTGCCTTCATATACCCAAGATCAGAACCGGCCTTTGCGAATCGTGCATGCACCAAGTAACCGGAAGGTTAAAGGTTCGGATCTTATTCTCCATGGGCTGGAGAGATTGCGTGCTCAAGGCTTCGAGTTCGAGTTGCTGCTGGTCGAAGGTATGAGCAACACCGAAGCGCGGAAAATATATGAGTCGGCAGACGTTCTGGTAGACCAGCTGTTCGCTGGTTGGTACGGCGGTTTGGCGGTGGAGTTGATGGCACTTGGCAAGCCAGTGCTTGTGTACATTCGGGATGAGGACCTGGGGTTCATTCCGCCTGAAATGAAAGCGGATCTGCCCTTTCTTCAGATTACTCCCACTACGGTAGAGGACGCTTTGCGCAATTTGCTGCAGATGCCGCGTGAGACGCTTGTCGCCTTGGGCAAGCGAAGCCGGGCATTCGTTGAACGCTGGCATGACCCCCTGAGTATTGCTCGCGAGATCAAGGACGAATACGAAAAAACGCAGCATTTTATTGCAGAGGTCGCCAAATAGGATGTGTGGAATTACAGGAGGATTTTGGCGGGCTACACCTGTGGAGCTAGAACACCGGGTCAATGGCGCTCTGGCTGCGATGCATCTCCGAGGCCCGGATCATCAAGGCTTCGATCGTCACCCGTTAGGCTCTGGCACGGTCGTACTTGGTCACACTCGGCTTGCCATCATTGACCTTTCCGCTTCGGGTCAGCAGCCGATGTATTCCGCTGATCAACGTTTCGGGCTGGTATTCAACGGCGAAATCTATAACTACATCGAGTTGCGAGCAGAGCTGGAGGTTCTTGGGGCATGCTTTCGCACGCGTTCGGACACTGAGGTGTTGCTGGCTGCGTGGAGCCAGTGGGGTAAAGCTGCGCTACCTCGGCTCAAGGGCATGTTTGCCTTCGTGGTATTTGATCGCCAAGAAGATTCACTGACCTGTGTTCGCGATGCCTTTGGCATCAAACCATTCTTCTATGCGTTGGAGGATGGCGCTTTCATCTTCGGCTCCGAGCTCCCGGCCCTGCGAGCCCTGAAGGGGCAACGCTCAACGCTCAACTGGCAACGTGCATACGATTATCTGGTGCATGGCGAATACGACTTCGGGCAGGAGAGTTTCATCGAAGGCGTGGTCAGCCTGCTTCCTGGGCAGTTGCTGACAGTCGACCTCGCCATGCTCAAGGTGTCCAGTCCCAAGCCCTGGTGGACGCCGTCCATCGTACAAACCCAATCCATAAGCTTTGCCAGCGCCAGCGATCAGTTGCGCGAGATGTTTCTCGACAACGTGCGCCTGCACTTGCGTAGCGATGTGCCGGTCGGTGCCGCCTTGTCTGGAGGTGTCGATTCTTCTGCGATTGTCTGCGCCATGCGCTACCTTGAGCCGGATTCGGATATAAACACGTTCAGCTATATTGCCCGGGGCAGCGTGGTCAGCGAAGAAAGCTGGGTAGACAAGATCAACACCCACGTCGGTGCCAAGTCGCACAAGGTGATTGTTTCCGGGGACGAGTTGGCAGCCGATCTCGAAGACCTGATTACCGCGCAGGGCGAACCGTTTGGCAGTACCAGCATCTATGCCCAATATCGCGTGTTCAAGAAGGCCAAGGAACAGGGCATTACTGTCACCCTGGAAGGGCAGGGCGCCGATGAGAATCAGGGAGGGTACAGCGGATATGCGGGGCAACGTATTCGCAGCCTGCTGGACAACGGACAATGGCGCGAAGCCTGGAGCTTCTTGAATCAATGGTCGCAATGGCCGGGGCGCAGCCGTCTGGAAGGCCTGAAACGGGTTGTTGGCGAGTACAGCGAGGGCGGCCTGCACGATCTGTTGCGCGGGCTTAACGGTATGGACAATTGCCCTGCCTGGATCCGTCCGGGCCCGTTGCGCGAAAGCGGTGTTCATCTCGGCTTCCCCAAGCATGCGTCATCCCAACAAATACCGGGGCGCCGCATGATGAGCGCGTTGGCAGCCTCGTTGAACACGCGCGGTTTGCTCGGCCTGCTTCGCCATGGTGATCGCAACTCGATGCGTTTCTCGGTGGAAAGCCGCGTACCGTTCCTGACCACAAACCTGTCCGACTTCATGCTGTCCTTGCCAGAGGAATATCTGGTTTCCCCGGATGGTGAGACCAAGCACCTGCTGCGCTCGGCGTTGCGTGGGATCGTGCCGGCGGAGGTCCTGCATCGTCGCGACAAGATCGGCTTTGCGACGCCCGAGCAGCAATGGCTGATGGGCATGGCGGAGACACTTCGTCCCTGGCTGGAAGAGGATCTGGGGCTACCCTTTCTTGACCAGGCCAAACTGCTCGAGCATTTCGATGCAGTGGTTTCGGGCCGTCGGCCCTATACGTGGCAGGTCTGGCGCTGGGTCAATTTTGCACGCTGGTACGGTAGTTTGCGATGAGTAAGTTACCACTACGGATACTTTACCTGCATCCAGTCGCTGCATTCGGTGGCGCGTCAAAGAGCCTTATCGAGCTGTTCACCCGTTTGCATGCACTGGGTGTACAGGGCACGGTACTGACGCCGGATGGTCCGGTGTGCGAGGCTTTTGTCAAAGCCGGTATGGACGTACGCACGGTCAGGGGGCTTAGCCAGTTCGACAATACGCGTTTTAGCCACTATCGCCGGCTACGCTGGATTATTTTGTTGCGGGAGCTCTTACTTTTACCGTTTTCATTGACGGCGATCTGGCGCTTGCGCCATGAAAAGTTCGATTTGTTGCATGTCAACGAAGTGACATTGCTGCCTTTGGCCATTCTGGCCAAATGGCTGCTGCGTGTGCCGATGTTGGTACATGTGCGATCTCTGCAGCGCGCTCCAGGCTCTGGTTTTCGTACCAAGCTGGTCAACGCCTGGTTGAGACGTTATGCCGAGGCTGTCGTGCCGATTGATCATACCGTCGCAGCAACGCTGGCGTCGGACTTGCCCTTGAGCATCGTGCACAACGGTCTCGGGATCGAAAGCGAAGCCCTGGTCCCCTCGTCGCGAAATGCCGAAGAGCCTGTGCGCGTTGGGTTCCTCGGTGTTTTGATTCCGCTCAAGGGTATCTACGAGTTGATTGAGGCGATGCGTATCCTAAAGGCACGTAACGTTGATATCGAGTGCCTGATAGCTGGAGAAAATGCCCGCAAGCTCTCCGGGATGAAGGCCTGGGTGCTTCGTAAGTTGGGTTTTGCTGATGATGTGCGAGCCAATGTGGAACGGATGATCGATGACTACGGTTTGCAGAAGCATGTTCGTATGCTGGGCTTTATTGGCGACGTCAGGTCGCTTTACCCACAACTCGACATTCTATGCTTTCCCTCTCATCTGGATGCGGCGGGGCGGCCGGTATTCGAGGCTGCGTTCTATTCGATCCCCAGCGTTGTAGCCGTGACAAATCCTGTGTCGGACGCGCTGCTGCACGAGATCACCGGGTTAGCGATCCCGCGGCCCGACCCGGCTCTGCTTGCCGATGCCCTGCAGCGTCTGGCAGAAGACCACGGCTTGCGTCAGACCCTTGGTCGCCAGGCTCGCCAGTGGGCAGAGGAAAACTTCGCGATCGAAGTCAACGCGCAGCTGATGTACGACGTCTACGTGCGTCTACTTTCCAGATCCTGATTCTTACAAGGCACTCACTATGAGTTCTTATGATTGTCTCGTTATCGGCGCCGGTGTCATCGGGTTGGCCTGTGCTTCTCGTCTGGCGCGTTCCGGGCAGCGTGTGCTGGTGGTCGAGGCTGAACGATGGATTGGCTCGCATACCTCCAGCCGCAACTCGGAAGTCATTCACGCTGGTATCTACTACTCACCCGGTTCGTTGAAGGCACGCCTGTGCGTAGAGGGGCGCGATTTATTGTATCGCTGGTGCGTAGACCATCAAGTAGAGCATCGGCGGATTGGCAAGCTGCTCGTGGCGGTGAGCCCGGATGAAATCGCTGCGCTTGATGCCCTTCAGGACAATGCAAAAAAGTCAGGTGTTGATTCTTTGCAAGAAGTGACTGCGGCACAGCTTCGTCGGATAGAGCCTGCAGTCTCCGGTGTTGCTGCCCTGATGTCTGTGGATACTGGCATTATTGATAGCCACGCATATTTGCTCTCCCTGCTCGGTGACGCGCAGCGACATGGTACCGATCTTGCGCTGGAGACTCGGGTCAACCGTCTGCAACGCAATGGTGAGGAATGGCTGGCGGAGGGTGAAAGCTGCGGCGAGTCATTCTCCGTAGGCGTGCAGCGAGTGATAAACGCGGCAGGGATATTTTCCAGTAAGCTCGCGTCATACATCGACGGCCTTGAGGCGCGTCATGTACCGACAACCCAATGGTGTCGGGGGCGTTATTTTTCCTACAGTGGGCGTTCACCGTTTACACGTCTGATCTACCCGATGCCAGAGATGAATACGGCGGGCCTCGGAGTGCACGCCACGATCGATATGGGGGGGCAGGTGCGATTCGGGCCGGACGTCGCCTGGACCGACACAGTCGACTATCAGGTGGAAGAATACCTCAGAAGCGATTTCGCGGTGGCGATCCAACGCTATTTTCCGAAGCTTGATCCGCAGCGCCTGACGCCGGGTTACTGCGGTATTCGCCCCAAACTTTCAGGACCGGGACAGCCGGCGGAAGATTTTCTTATACAGTGTTCACAAACCCATGGCCTGCGCGGGCTCATCAACCTTTACGGGATAGAATCCCCAGGGCTGACTGCTAGTCTTGCTATCGCCGATCATGTTGTCAGAATCATTGATTGAGTTCTCCTGATTACTTATGAAGATTCTCGTTCTATCCCAATACTTTTGGCCTGAAAGTTTTATTATCAACGACATTGTGCGGACCCTCGATGAGCAGGGTCATGACATCGTCGTGGCTACAGGAAAACCCAACTACCCGGATGGCAGGATTTTCGAAGGCTACAGTGCCAAAGGCATCCAATACGAACGTTATCTCGGCAAAATTGATGTGTTTAGAGTACCGCTGTGGCCGCGAGGTAAGGGCGGGGCGAAAAACCTGATATTCAATTATCTTTCGTTTGTTTTGGCTGGTTTGTTGTTTCTGCCTTGGATGTTGCGCAAGCGTGAGTTTGATGCAATTTTGGTGTTCGCTCCGTCACCCGTCTTACAGGCTATTCCGGCGATTCCATTGAAGTGGCTGAAGAGAGCAAAACTTGCTCTGTGGGTACAGGATCTGTGGCCGGAGAGCCTCAAGGCTACCGGTTTTATCAGCAATCCTCATGCTCTCAAGGCTGTTGGATGGCTGGTTAAAGGTATCTATCGTTGCTGCGATATTTTGTTGGTGCAGTCGCGTGCCTTTTTTGAACCGGTTTCGCGCTATGCTGATCCCGATAAAATCATTTATTACCCTAACTCGATAGATGCAAATTCGTCTGCGGACGCGGTTCCTGTTCCTCCTGAACTGAGCGCATTGCTGGAACAGTATTTCTGTGTGGTTTTTGCGGGTAACCTGGGTACTGCTCAGGCTCTGGATACTCTAGTGGAGGCTGCCTTGCATTTGCGCGAGGATGCGCAAATCCGATTGGTTCTCGTGGGCAGCGGAAGTCGCCTGGAGTGGCTCCAGTCACAGCAGCAGGCTCTAGGCTTGAATAACCTTATCCTGGCTGGGCGATTTGTGCCGCAAGCGATGCCGAAAATTTTTGAGAAATCATCTGCATTGCTGGTTTCGCTCAATGATAACGAAGCGTTTGCACAAACAGTTCCGAGCAAGATCCAGGCATATTTGGCAGCAGGTCGACCAATTCTTGCCAGCATTAATGGTGAGGGCGCGCGGGTCGTGTCAGAGGCGGGCGCGGGGTTGACATCAGCAGCCGGGGAGGCCTTGCCTCTTGTTGAAAACATTCGTCGTCTGCAGGCTCTCGGTGTCGCCGAGCGTGAGGCTATGGGGAAATCGGGGCGAGATTATTTTGATGCGAATTTTGACATGCCGTCCCAAGTGAACAATTTGGTTCGCCTTCTGTCATAAGTGCTGTAGTGCTTGCAGATGTTTTTCCTTTTAGATCATGAGGAAGGTGTTTTTTGAACCATTTTTTCACGAGTGTCAAAGCCCTTCCTGTTTTTTTAATTGGATTGATTTATTTTCCTGCATCATTGCTGGGATTGGTTCTTTTTCATGATCGGGAGTCGATCGAGCTTTTAATCTTGATTTTGTTGTTTTGTCTGATTTATTTTTTTTCTTATGGTTTTTTTTCGCAAATATTCCTATTTTTAGCTCAGAAAATATCGAGATCCATTCGAATTTCTCGCGTGGTTTGGTATCGCCTGTCGATTGTTGCATTTTGTATATATGCAACAAGTCTTTTTTATGCTGTTCATCTGGCGGACGCCGTGCCTGCAATGGTCGCCCTGAAGGGCGGGACATTAATGGATATTGCGCAGGCACGCGGTCAATTCCTAGCGGGATTAGAGGGGTATGAGAGCTTGCTTAGATATGCGGTTTTTATTTTAGGGCGCTCTGTGATGCCGCTGGTTCTGGTTGCCGCATTTGTTTTTAATTCAAAGTTTCGTTATTGGCTTTTAATCGCGCTGCTCGCGCTCTCGATGTTGTCTTTGGAAAAGGCAGCACCGGTATTTATATTTCTTCCCTGTATATTGTTTTTTTTTACTTCGAGGAAATGGTTGAGTGCGTTTTTGGTTATTCTCTTAATGGTTGCAAGCATTGGTGCCATGACCCTTCTTGCCATGGGCGGCGTCGGGGATGCGCGAATGAAAGGTGCGAATGCTGTACTCAAGGAAGAACATCCTATGGAAGTTTCAATACCGCCAGGCCTGCCAATTCAGGAGGCGATGGGACGCCCCGGGCGATTTTTTTTGCCGAATATGGTTCAAGATCAGTTTGGGGTCGGACAAGTTACGGTTGACGCAGATGAGGTATCCGGAAAACTAATTATTTTGTTAAATAGAGTCGTATGGATCCCTTACATAACGGCTTACGATTGGCTAGGTTTTCATCGAGAAGTGTTGGATGGAAAGCTGTCGTTAGGCCGTTCGATTAGCTTTGTTCACCTTCTTTATGGTGAGCCGAAAATGCTGCTTGAGAAGATGGTTTATGTTTACGAGTTTGGTGCGTCTCCTGGAGGTGCAGGTGCCGCCAATACCGCTTTTTTTGTAGATGCCAAACTTGCGTTCGGGTGGGCGGGAGTGGTGGTTTACTGCCTGATCTTCACATTCTGCGCGGCATGCATATTTTCCTCTGGAAATCAGATATTGATGGTTTCGAGTATTGTGTGTTTTTTCGTGGCATCAGTGAGTTCGCTCACCGCTACGCTTCTTAGTGGGGGACTCTTTATATATGTAGTATTGGCCTTTCTTCTTTTTGAGCGTAGAGCCGTTGTTCCGGTTCTGTGTAAAACTGGTGATTATAAATGAAGCCAGGCATGGCGGTGTCTACGTTGAAAACCGCCGTAGGGCAGTTTGTTGGTTTGGTGCTAGGTGCGGTCGCGGTGAAGCTACTCGCCGTGCTAGCTGGGCCTGCGGGCGTAGGGCTGTACTCTATACTGCGGCATTTGCAGCAGATGCTTTCATCCATTGCTTCCATTGGAGGCCAGAACGCTGTAGTTCAAGGGCTAAGCAGCCATAAAGGGATTGCAAAGCGCCAATTTTTCATATCGTCTTTCTATATTTTTATCCTCGCGAGTGTTTTACTTTCAATAACTATTTTAATTTCTGCTGATTTTATCGCCGCCTGGATTTTCGCAGGCGAGCATGCGTCCGCTATTCGCTGGCTGATTATCCCGATTGTCCTTGGTGCACTACTTTTTTTCTTTCGAGGCGTGCTGACGGCCGAAATGGAATTTGGGGCACTGAGCATAGTGACCATGCTCACTGGCCTGGGGGCTGCGCTTGTCGCGTTACCGGTAGGCCTTGTCTATGCTCGCGGTAACTCCAATGCCATGGTTCTTTTTCTGGCCGGCGGGCCATTGCTTGGATTGATCGCCGCTTTTTTTTATGTTCGACGCCAAGGTTATTTCAGAGGCATAAAAGCGATTGCGCCGAGCGGAGCGACACGAGGCGCAGCCGTGCGATTCCTGCAAGTCGCGCTACCGTCCTTACTGTCACTGTTTCTAACGCTGGGCAGTGTGCTGATCGTCCGAAGTTACATCGTACGTCTCTATGGATTGGAGGGCGCCGGGCAGTTTGATGCGGCGTGGAGTATCAGTGCAATGTATCTTGCGTTGTTTTTGACATCGTTACAAAGTTATCTGTTACCTGAACTCAGCAAAGTTGTTGGGGGGCGTGAGTTACATTCGGCCTTAGCCAAGGCATTTCATTTCGCGCTGTTAATATCGCTACCGCTTATATGCGGCCTGGTGGTGATGAAGCCGCTTATTGTGTCTGTTCTGTTCAGCCATGAATTTCTCCCTTCACTTGATGTATTGCGCTGGGTACTTATTGGGGATTTTGTCAGGGTCTTGGGTTGGGTTATCTCAACGGCGCTGGTCGCGCGTGCCGACATGAAAGGTTTTGCGATGGCCGAGGCCCTCTGGAGTATGATTTTTATGTCGGTGTCCCTGTGGCTTCTGCCCTATGGGCTTGAGTGGGTCGGCTTTGCGTATTTCGCCAGCTATGGGTTCTATCTTGTATTCTTGACATCACGCCTGCGACTCAGTCATGGCGTGGCACTGAAGGGGCGAAAACTTCTGTATTGGCTGGCTGGTTTTCTGATAGTCGTTGTCACTGCCTGGCTCTGTCGCGACGATAGAGAGTTTTATTCGTGGCATTTCATTCTGATATTGCCGGCAATGTTGTTCAGCTTTTTTATCATGGGCGTAGATGAACGACTGTTTGCTCAACATCTTTTGAGTCGCTTGCGACTCAAATTGTCTGGTTTGTCCGGGCGTCGTTAAGACGGCTCGAGGTTAAGGGATAGATATGAAGATTTTGGTTCTTGGAGTCACTGGCATGCTCGGTAACGCAGTGTTCCGCGTGTTTTCGGGGGATGCCGAACACGACACATGGGGTACCGTACGAAGCAATACCGCGCTGCGGAATTTTTCGCCGCAACACCAGTCGCACCTGCTCACCGGCGTGGATGTTCTCGATCAGGATGCGCTCGTCGCGGTATTGGCGAAGGTCCGGCCGGACGTTGTAATTAACTGTGTAGGGCTGATCAAGCAACTGGCCGATGCCAAGGATCCGCTGACCGCATTGCCAATCAACGCCATGTTGCCGCATCGACTCGCACGACTCTGTGCGTTGAGTAATGCACGACTCATCCACATCAGTACCGATTGTGTCTTTTCCGGAGGCAAGGGTGGCTATCTGGAAAGCGATATTTCGGACGCCGAGGACCTCTACGGTAAATCGAAGTACATCGGCGAACTCCACGATTTGCCTCACGCAATCACTTTGCGTACCTCGATCATTGGGCACGAACTGAACTCCAACCACTCGCTGTTGGACTGGTTTCTGTCACAAGAAGGTACTACGCGAGGTTTTTCCCGGGCGATTTTTTCAGGTTTGCCCACCGCTGAGTTGGCCCGAGTGATGAAAGACTTCGTCCTCCCGCACCCGGAGCTCAATGGCCTGTATCATGTGTCCGCAGATCCAATTGCCAAGCTCGATCTATTGACACTGATTGCCAGCCAATATGGCAAATCCATTGAGATTCGCCCAGACGCAGCGTTGGTGATCGATCGCTCGCTCAACAGTGAGCGCTTCACTCAGGCAACTGGATACAAAGCTCCAACCTGGCCCCAGCTCATCGAGTTGATGCACGCCACTCGCTAACGAATTCGGAAGGGTTTACATGTTCGACGACAAGGTATTGATGATCACCGGTGGCACCGGTTCTTTCGGCCATACGGTCCTCAGGCGTTTTCTCAATACCGCTGTGCGCGAGATTCGCATCTTCAGTCGTGATGAGAAAAAGCAGGAAGATATGCGTATCGCCTTGGCCAACGACAAGGTCAAGTTCTACATCGGCGATGTTCGTGATCGCGATAGCCTGGATCAGGCCATGGTGGGTGTGGACTACATCTTCCATGCTGCGGCCCTGAAGCAGGTTCCGTCCTGTGAGTTTTATCCGATGGAAGCGGTGCGCACCAACGTGCTGGGTACCGAGAATGTGCTGAACGCGGCTATCTCCAGCGGTGTGCAGCGAGTTGTGGTGTTGAGTACCGATAAGGCTGTCTATCCGATCAATGCTATGGGCATCTCCAAGGCGATGTCCGAGAAGTTGATGGTCGCTAAATCACGCATGATCCCGGCTTCAGGCCCAGTCATTTGTGCGACACGTTACGGCAATGTCATGGCCTCGCGCGGCTCAGTGATTCCCTTGTTTGTTGACCAACTTCGTAAGGGCGGGGCGTTGACGGTAACCGACCCGGAGATGACCCGCTTCCTGATGTCGCTTGAAGATTCGGTTGATCTGGTTTTGCATGCTTTCGAACACGGCCAGCAAGGCGATTTGTTCGTCCAGAAAGCACCGGCCTCGACCGTAGGCGACTTGGCCGAAGCGCTCAAGCAGCTGTTCGGCAAGACAAACGAGGTCAAGGTCATCGGTACACGCCATGGCGAGAAGCTTTACGAGTCGCTGGTTTCTCGCGAGGAAATGGCCAAGGCCGAGGACATGGGACGTTACTACCGGATTCCGGCTGACAACCGTGACCTGAACTACAACAAGTACTTTGTTGAAGGAGAGGAGCGTATATCCGAATTCTACGACTACACCTCGCACAATACCGAGCGCCTGGATGTACCCGGCATCAAGGAATTGCTACTCAAGCTTGATTACATCAAGGAGCAACTCGATGCTTAAGGTCATGACACTCGTCGGCACGCGTCCCGAGCTGATCAAAATGAGCCGGGTCATCGCCGAACTGGATCGTCAGGTCAATCATGTCCTGGTGCACTCGGGGCAGAACTACGATTACGAGCTCAATCAGGTGTTTTTCGACGATCTGGAAATTCGCAAGCCGGACCACTTCCTCGGCGCTGCCGGCGATACAGCCGCGAAAACCATTGCCGAAGTCATTGCCAAGTCCGATGAAATCTTCGAACTGGAACAGCCTGATGCGTTGCTGCTTTATGGTGACACCAATACGTGCCTTGCAGTGATCGCCGCCAAACGTCGCAAGATTCCGGTATTCCATATGGAGGCCGGAAACCGCTGTTTCGATCAGCGGGTACCTGAGGAACTTAACCGCAAAGTGCTGGACCACCTCAGTGACATCAACATGGTCTTGACCGAGCATGCTCGTCGTTATCTGATCGCCGAGGGCATTCGTCCGGAAACGATCATTAAGACAGGCTCGCACATGCAGGAAGTTCTTGAGTACTACATGCCCAAGATCGAGCAGTCCGATGTGTTGGCACGCAGTGGCCTAGAGCAGGATAAGTTCTTCATCGTCAGTGCCCACCGCGAGGAGAACGTCGACACACCGGATAACCTGCGTGATTTGCTGGATACGTTGCGCTCCCTGGCGGACCATTATGGTTTCCCACTGATCGTCTCGACGCACCCTCGTACGCGCAAGCGGCTCGAAGAGTTGGGTGAGTCCCTTGACCATCCGCTGATCCGCTTCGTCAAACCGTTCGGTCTGTTGGATTACATCAAGCTGCAAATGTCGGCGTTTTGCGTGCTGTCCGATAGCGGCACCATTACCGAGGAGGCTTCGTTGTTGAGCCTGCCGGCGGTCACCTTGCGCAACGCCCACGAACGCCCTGAAGGTATGGACGAGGGGACATTGATCATGAGCGGCCTCAAGCGCGAATCCGTGATGGATGCGGTTCGAGTGATTACCAGCCAGCATGCGCGCGAGCAACGTAAAGTGCCAGTGGTTGCGGATTATCAAGGTGGACCGGTTTCGTTACAGGTGGTTCGTGTTGTGCTGAGTTACACCGACTACATCAATCGTACGGTGTGGAAGAAGGCTTGAAGTCGCTATGACACGTGTTCTTCTAACCGGAGCCAGTGGCTTTGTCGGAGCTGCGGTTCAGGCTCGCCTGCTGAGTGACCCCAGATACCTGGTGCGTTCGGTCTATCGGCGGCTACCGTCGCAGCCGCTCGCGCGTCTGGAAGTCTGTCAGGTCCCGGGACTTGAGCCGCAAAGTGACTGGCAGCAGGCGCTTGAGAGGGTTGATGTGGTCATCCACTGCGCCGGTCGGGTCCACGTCATGGACGAGCGTGAGGTCGATCCCTTGGAGGTGTTCCGGCGCGTGAATGTGCGGGGGACATTACGTTTGGCAGAACAAGCGGCAGAGGCCGGTGTTCGCCGTTTCATCTATCTGAGCTCAATCAAGGTCAACGGTGAGGGGACTTTGCCGGGCCACCCTTATACCGCGAATGACGTGCCCGCCCCAGTAGATCCCTATGGCATCTCCAAGTTGGAAGCAGAGCAAGCATTGCTGATGCTCGCAGCTGAAACGCAGATGGAAGTCGTGATTATTCGTCCGGTGCTGGTGTACGGGCCAGGGGTGAAAGCCAACTTTCGTAGCATGATGGGCTGGCTCAATCGTGGTGTGCCTTTGCCGTTGGGCGCGATCACCAACAAGCGAAGTTTGGTGGCGCTGGACAATCTGGTCGACCTGATAGTGATATGCACACATCACCCTGCTGCTGCGAATCAGGTGTTTCTGGTGAGCGACGATGAAGACCTCTCAACGAGTGAGCTGCTGCGACTGATGGCGCGAGCACTGGGCAGGCCAGCGCGCCTGTTGCCGTTTCCTATGTGGATGTTGCGTGGAGTTGCGCAGTTGCTTGGAAAAAAAGCACTGTCACAGCGTCTGTGTGGATCGCTTCAGGTCGATATCAAAAAAACCAAAGCATTGCTTGAGTGGACCCCTGCGATCAGTGTGAGCGGGGCGTTGGAAAAAACCGCAAAAGATTTTCTGGAGCGTTGACCGTGGCAGGGAAGGAGGGTGGGCAATTCGAAAGTCGAACGAAAGGATCTCGGACAATGCGTGAGCGTTTATTAAATTTGCCGCGTAGTTACAAGCGTATCTTGCAGTTGATGGTCGATGTGGTGTTGCTCTGGTTGGCATTGTGGCTCTCGTTTGTCGTGAGACTGGGGATTGAGCAACCTATCAACCCGTTTGGTGATTACGCCTGGCTATTCATCGCCGCACCGATCATTTCTGTGCCTATTTTTATCCGATTTGGCCTTTATCGCGCGGTGATGCGCTATTTCGGTAATGAGGCGCTGGTCAGTATCTTCAAAGCCGTGGCGTTGTCGGCGCTGGTATTAACGGTCTATGTCTATTTGTACCGTCCTAACGTATTGGTACCCCGTTCGTTGATCATCAACTTCTGGTGGCTCAGTTTGTTGATGATCGGCGGGTTAAGGTTGTTCATGCGCCAGTATTTCCTTGGTGACTGGTTCCTAGCCGGTCAGCATGTGCCTTTTCTACGACAGGACGATGACGCCACCAAAGTCGCTGTCTATGGTGGTGGTGCGGCAGGTAATCAGTTAGTTGCGGCGCTGCGGTCGGACAAGTCAATGCGGCCGGTTGCGATTATTGACGACGACGCGAGTATCGCGCGCCGGGTAATTGCCGGGCTCAAGGTTTACCCTTCTTCTGATATTGAGCAGATGATCGAGGAGACCGGTGCCACCGAAGTACTGTTGGCTATCCCATCGGCCTCGCGTGCGCGACGCCGTGAAATCCTGGCTGCGCTTGAGTTTTATCCGCTACATGTGCGTACGATTCCGGGGTTCATGGACTTGGCCAATGGCCGTGTCAGCGTCAGTGATCTGCAGGAAGTTGATATTGTCGATCTGCTCGGCCGGGATCCAGTTGCGGCGCAGCAGGCTCTATTCGAACGCTGCATCCGCGATCATGTTGTCCTTGTGACGGGGGCCGGCGGCTCCATTGGCTCGGAATTATGTAGGCAGATTCTCACCAGCCAGCCAACGGCGCTGATCCTGTTCGAACACAGTGAATTCAATCTCTATAGCATCCAGACCGAACTGGAGAAGCTGATCCAGGATGAAGGGTTGAACCTGGAGCTGGTGCCGATTCTGGGTTCGATTCGCAACAGTGAGCGTTTGCTTGATGTGATGCGTGTCTGGAACGTTAATACGGTTTATCACGCAGCAGCCTACAAACACGTCCCCATTGTCGAACATAATGTCGCTGAGGGTGTGTTGAATAATGTCCTTGGGACGTTGCTCACCGCGCAGGCTGCAGTGCAAGCCGGTGTAGAGCACTTTGTGTTGATATCTACCGACAAGGCGGTTCGACCGACTAACGTCATGGGATGTACCAAACGACTGGCTGAAATGACGCTGCAGGCGTTGAGTCGAGAGCCCCAACCGTTGCTGTTCGGTGAGCATGTCATGCAGCCGTGCACCAACAAGACACGGTTCACCATGGTGCGTTTCGGCAATGTCCTGGGCTCGTCTGGCTCAGTCATTCCCTTGTTTCGGGAACAAATAAAGAATGGTGGTCCCATTACGGTTACCCACCCGAACATGACCCGCTATTTCATGACCATCCCCGAAGCTGCGCAGTTGGTTATTCAAGCGGGCTCCATGGGGCAGGGCGGTGATGTATTTGTGCTCGATATGGGGCAACCGGTGAAAATTGCGGATTTGGCCGAAAAGATGGTTCACCTATCGGGTCTGTCATTACGCACTCATGAGAGTCCCAACGGAGACATCGCGATTGAGTTCACCGGGCTGCGTCGGGGTGAAAAGCTCTATGAAGAATTGCTGATTGGGGACAACGTATCACCCACCGAGCACTCGATGATCATGCGCGCCGACGAGGAGCATCTGCCGTGGGAACCATTAAAACTGGCAATAGCGGCGCTGCTGGATGCTGTTGCTGCGGATAATTATGTCCAATTGCGCGAATTGCTCGGCGCGACAGTGAGTGGCTACGTGCCCGAGTGTCAGATTGTCGATCTGATTCACAGGCGCCGTCAGGAAAATGCTGGCGGCCTTTGAGTGACAGAGCAATTGAAGCGCCATTTTCTGGGCCCTGTATTAGGCCGCTCTATCAGTGCCAATAAGAAATTTATGTTTTTGGAGTTGTTCGGATAATGAACTATTGGTGGCTGATTCCGGCATTGATCGGACTTTCCTTTTTTCTGACTGCTGCCCTGCGTCGCTATGCGTTGTCGCGAAAAATGCTCGATATTCCCAATGTGCGAAGCTCGCACTCCGTACCTACACCGCGTGGTGGGGGCGTGGCTATTGTACTGAGCTTTAGCGCGGCGTTGATCGGCATGTTTGCGGGAGGGTTGATACCCTCCACGCTGTTTTACGCATTGACCGGAGCAGGCATGTTGACTGCTGTTGTTGGTTTTTTGGATGATCATGGGCATATTGCCGCCCGCTGGCGACTGTTGGCGCACTTCGCTTCGGCGATATGGGCCGTGGCATGGCTCGGAGGGTTACCGGCTATAAGTCTGTTCGGCTTTAATATTTATATCAGTTGGGTTGGGTATCTTTTCGCTGTCGTTTATTTAGTGTGGATGCTTAACCTTTATAATTTTATGGATGGCATTGATGGCATCGCTGGTGTAGAAGCGATGACAGTTTGTCTTTGTGGTTGTCTCTTATACTGGATCAACGACACACCCGTGCAAGCTTGGTCATTAGTTGCTTTGGCAAGTTGTGTCGCAGGTTTTTTACTCTGGAATTTTCCGCCAGCCAAAATATTCATGGGGGATGCCGGAAGTGGATTTCTTGGCATGGCATTGGGCGTTCTATCACTCCAGGCAGCTTGGACCTCTCCCAAGTTTTTTTGGGCCTGGCTGATACTTCTTGGCGTGTTCATTGTCGATGCTACGTTCACCTTGTTACGCCGTCTGTTACGAGGAGATAAAGTCTACGAAGCCCACCGTAGCCATGCATACCAGTTTGCGTCACGGCAATTTGGCGCACACTTGCCCGTTACTCTGGCGGTAGGCGTAATCAACATTTTGTGGCTTTTGCCTGCTGCACTGTGTCTGGTGATCTACGATTTGGACGGTGCGACGGTATTGACAGTGGCTTATGTTCCCTTGGTTTTCTTAGCCCTAAAATTTCGTGCCGGTGAGTTGGAGCGCAGCACTGTATAAATAAAAACTGTCCGGAATGTTACTTGGTGTGAGCGCAGTAACTTGCTAGTAATGCTGCTGTCTCACATCCTGTAATGAACGCGGTTTTGACAGTTGCCTCATATGACCTAAGTTAGAAAAGCAGCCTCGGAAAGCTGCTTTTCTCTCACACTGTCATGGAGCGTCACCAATGCAAAACACCTACCTCACCTCCCTAATCTTCGCCTTCCTCACGACCCTTTCAGTCACCACCACCGCAGCCCCGTCCATCAAACCCGAAGCTCCAACCCCTATCACCGCCCAGATGACCAAGGTCGAGCAGTCCACCAAGGTCAACCTGAACACCGCCGACGCCGAAACCCTGCGTCGTGACCTCTTCGGTATCGGTGCCGCTAAAGCCCAGGCGATCATCGCCTATCGCGAAAGCAATGGTCCGTTCACGGCGGTGGATGAGTTGTTGGAAGTGAAGGGGATTGGCAAGGCGCTGCTGGAGAAGAATCGCGATAGGCTGGCCATCAACTGATTCATCCAGGAGGCCGGTCATTGATCGGCCTTTTTGCCCTCCGGGTTCTGCGTTTTCAGGCGTTCGCGCACCACGGCCATGATCTGTCTCGCCAATTGAGGGTCTTCAACACTCCTGGCCAGTACCAATGCGCCCACCAGTGTCGACATCATCACCAGGCTCTCTGCATCGCAACGCTCATCTCCCAATGCCGTTTCTATTTGCTTGAGCCTTGCGTTGAGTACCTGGTCTGTAGTCGCACTGGGCTGGCCTCGGAGCCCCAGTTCTGAACACATCGTTGGCAGCGGGCAGCCCTGGTCCGGGAAGGTCAGGTGCCATTCCGACAGGTAACTGTCGATAAACGCGCCCAGCGGCTGCTCCTGGCTGAACAGCATGTCGCAATGGGCGTCGAGGTCTGCGGCGGCCGCCTGCAGCGCTGTCTCTACCAGTTCGCCCTTGGAGTTGAAATGCGCGTAAAAGCCGCCATGGGTCAGGTTCAACGCTTTCATCAGTGGCTGCAGGCCGGTGGCGTCGATGCCGTCGCGGCGAAAGCGCGCAGAGGCTTCCTTGATGATGCGTTGGTGGGTTTGGGCTTTGTGGTTTTGTGAATAACGCATGGGGCAGCCTCGGTTACAGGCGGGCATTTTAACCAACTTGACCTTTTTTACACACTCGTCGGCATGCAGGGCGTTGGCATGAAATGTGATTACATCTAGACGGAAGATTGTTCAACAATCGTGAGGTGGTCATGACACTCAGTTTGTCTTTAGCCGACCAGATTGCCCTGGAGCTGCGTGCCGACATTATTGCGGGGCGGTTATTGCCAGGTATGGCATTGGTCGAGGTGGACCTGGTCAAGGCCTACAGTGCGTCGCGCAATACGATTCGCGAAGCCTTGCACCGTTTGGGGCAGGAGGGGTTGACCCGTTATGTGCGTAACAAGGGCGTCATGGTGCGGCGGTTGGAGCGGGAGGAAGTCTGCGACCTGTTTGTAGTCCGCCGTACCCTGGAGTTGCAGGCCATCGCCGGAAGCGAGGCCTTGACGCCCGAGCAATCCGAGCGCCTGCAAAACGCCATTGACGCCACCACCCTGGCCCGTGAGCGCGAGGATTGGCGTGCGGTGGCCACCCACAGTTTGCTGTTCCATCAGCACATCGTCGGGTTGATGGGCAGCCCGTTGTTCGATGAGTTTTTTGCCCAGGTCATCGCCCAGTTGCGCCTGGTGTTTTGCGCCGCGCCGGATGAGCAACGTTTCCAGTTGCCCTGGCTGGAGCGTGACCGTGAGATTTATCAATGGCTTGTCGAGCAGGACAAACCGGCGGCAGGGGAGGCGATGAGCCTGTACCTGGATGATTCGGAACGCCTGTCCTTGGCCCTGTTTACCCACCCCTGATCGAGGATCTGCATCATGTACAAAGACTATCCGGCCGCTTATCAGGTCAGCAAGGGTTCGGCGTTGCAGGTCGACGCGGCATTTTACGAGCGCATTCGTGACCGAAAAGATCAGCGCAGCTTGATCGAGCAGTTCGAGGTACCGATTCGCACGGGCAGGGCGTGGAAGGTGCCCGCCGGGCATGTGTTTCGTGTCACCACGCCCGTGGGCCCGCAGGTGGGGGACTTCAATGTGTGGAACGCCAATGACCCCCGCGAACGTCTTTGGGCTGCACGTACCCGTCAGTTGCAGGGGGCGCATGTGAGCACTCATGACCGGCTATGGTCGAATCTGCCATTTCTAAGGCCACTGGTGACCATCACCGATGACAGCCTGGCCAGTTACGGCATCGATGAGCACGGCGGGCGTCTGCATGACTTGCTGGGGACGCGGTGCGATCCCTATGTGAACCGCATGCTCACCGGCGAGGACTTCCATCACCATTGCCACTCCAACCTGACCCGCGCGGTATTACCCCACGGTCTGACGGAATTCGATGTGCATGACGTGCTGAATATTTTCCAGTGCACGGGCCTCAATCACGACGACATGTATTTCATGAAAGCCTGCCCGGCGCAGAAGGGCGATTACCTGGAGTTCTTTGCCGAGATTGATTTGCTCTGCGCGCTGTCGACGTGCCCGGGCGGGGATTTGTCGCTGCCGATGTGGGGCCCGGATGCGCAGGACCCGCTGACGGTGTGCCGTCCGCTGGGGGTGGAGATCTATCGGCTGGAGGACGAGTTGCTGGACGGCTGGAGCCAGCCGGAGCGTGCTGCCTATAAAGGGCAGCACGGGTTGCAGATTGCCAAGGCGGATTGGGAGTAAGCGGTCCTAGCGGTCCTGCGCGTCCTTGGCATCCGCCTGGGCGTTGCGTTCGGCCACGCGTTTGCGTTGTTCGTCGGTGAGTTCCACCTTGTTGGCGCTGTCACGCAGCATCATCAGCCCTCCGACGATCGACCCGATCGCAACCACCATAATCAACCACGCATACCACGGCATAAGGCTCTCCTTGAGGCAGATTACCGTCGGAGAATTTTCCCACGGCAATAACTACTTTGAGTGACGGGCTTTCTGAGTAGTTCAGTGTAGGCCCGTTCTGCCTCGAAACCTTAGAGCCCGGTCAACATTGCGTCTGCCGGTGCATCGGCACGATCCTGTGCGGTCATTTGGAAGTAGATGAAACCCACGGCCATAAAGCCGAGGAAGATCAGCCCGATCAGCGTGTTGAACCACGCCATGGCCACCAGGCAGACCACGGCCAGCGCCAGCGCAATGCCGGGCACGATCGGATAACCCGGCGCGCGGAAGGTACGTTCCAGCAGCGGTTCGGTCTTACGCAGTTTGAACAGGCTGAGCATGCTCATGATGTACATCACGATGGCACCGAACACCGCCATGGTGATCATCGCCGCGGTCAATGTCATGCCGCCCAGGTTGATCAGGCCATCGCTGTAGATGGCGGCGATGCCGACCACGCCACCGGCGATGATTGCCCGGTGTGGTGTCTGAAAACGCGATAATTTGGCGAGGAAGGAGGGCAGGTAACCGGCGCGGGCCAGGGCGAAGAACTGGCGCGAGTAGCCCAGGATAATGCCGTGGAAGCTCGCCACCAGGCCGAACAGGCCGATCCAGACCAGCATGTGCAGCCAGCCGGAGTTGTCGCCCACCACGGTTTTCATCGCCTGCGGCAGTGGATCGTTGATGTTCGACAGGGTGCGCCAGTCGCCCACGCCGCCGGCGAAGAACATCACGCCCATGGCCAGGATCACCAGGGTCAGGATGCCGCTGATGTAGGCCTTTGGAATGGTGCGCTTAGGATCTTTTGCTTCCTCGGCCGCCATGGCTGCGCCTTCGATGGCCAGGAAGAACCAGATGGCAAACGGAATCGCCGCAAACATCCCGGCAATCGCCGGGGCGCCGAAGGTATCGGAACCGGCCCAGCCGTTCAGGGCAAAGTTGCTGAAGCTGAACGCGGGCGCGACCACGCCCATGAACACCAGCAGCTCGGCGACGGCGAGCACGCACACCACCAGCTCGAAGGTCGCGGCCAGTTTCACGCCGAGAATATTCAGCCCCATGAACACGATGTAGGCACCGACGGCCGCATGCTTGGGGTCCAGGGCTGGGAACTGCACATTCAGATACGCGCCGATCGCCAGGGCGATGGCAGGCGGGGCGAAGACAAATTCGATCAGGGTGGCGAGGCCTGCGATCAAGCCGCCTTTCTCCCCAAAGGCGCGACGACTGTAGGCAAACGGCCCGCCTGCGTGAGGAATGGCGGTAGTCAGCTCGGTGAAACTGAAGATAAAGCAGGTGTACATCGCGGCGACCATCAGCGAGGTCACCAGGAAGCCCAAGGTCCCGGCCACGCCCCAGCCGTAGCTCCAGCCGAAGTATTCCCCGGAAATCACCAGCCCGACGGCAATGCCCCATAAATGCAGGGTGCCCAAGGTGGGTTTGAGTTGTGTGTTCATTGTGCTGCGCTCCCTGAACGGTTTGGAATGATTCAAGGTGTTGCAGCGGCCATGCCAGCCTGAGAATGATTGTCGTAAAGCGGCGCAACTGTCGTGTGGGGGATGGTTTGGCGTTTGAAATTTGCCGGCGTCGCACCAGTTAGGTGCGGCGGTGACGGTGCCGGCGCTATCGGGAGCAAGCCCCCTGCCATAGGTTGACTGGCGCTCGGCATGACAACGCGGTCAAGTGTGGGAGGGGACTTGCTCCCGATAGCGCCCGCCCAGACACCAAATACCCCCCTGTAAGCCCCGCATAAACCCACTCTTTACGCCATCTTTACGCCCCGCCCACCCCGTCGCTCTCGTTCCTTTACGCCACTCCTGCGGACAATTGCCCCACACGCGGCACTCGCCGCTAAACGGAGAGACTTCCATGAGCGTTCTGGACGGGGTGTCACTGCTATTGGCCGTGGCGCTGTTCATTTATCTGCTGGTTGCGCTGTTACGCGCGGATCGGAACTAGGAGCTGGCCATGCACAGTTATGACTATTGGCTGATCATTGCCTTCTTTGCCGTGGTACTGGTGCCGGCACCGTTCCTGGGGCGGTTCTACTACAAGGTGATGGAAGGCCAGCGCACCTGGCTGAGCCCGGTGCTGGGGCCTGTCGAAAAAGCCTGTTATCGCCTGTCGGGGGTGGATGAACATCAGGAACAAAGCTGGCAGAAATACATGCTGGCCTTGCTCGCGTTCAACCTCGCGGGCTTTTTGCTGTTGTTCGCGATCCTGCTGTTCCAGGACTATCTCCCACTGAACCCGCAGAAATTGCCGGGCCAGGAATGGACCCTGGCCTTCAATACTGCGGTCAGTTTCATGACCAACACCAACTGGCAGTCCTACAGCGGTGAGGCGTCCCTGAGCTATCTCAGCCAGATGGCTGGCCTGACCGTGCAGAACTTCGTCAGTGCGGCCACCGGCCTGGCCGTCCTGGTCGCGCTGTGCCGTGGGATCGGGCGCAAATCCGCCAGGACCCTGGGTAACTTCTGGGTCGACATGACCCGCGCGACGCTCTACGGCCTGCTGCCGTTGTGCCTGGTGCTGGCGCTGTTCCTGGTATGGCAGGGCGTACCGCAAACCTTCGCGCACTATGTGGATGCCGTGACCCTGCAAGGCGTGGATCAAGTGATCCCCCTGGGCCCGGCAGCCAGCCAGATTGCGATCAAGCAACTGGGCACCAACGGCGGCGGCTTCTTCGGCGTCAACTCGGCGCACCCGTTTGAAGACCCGACCGCCTGGGCCAACCTGTTCGAAGTGGCCTCGATCATCCTGATCCCGGTGGCGTTGGTATTCACCTTCGGCCACTACGTGAAAGACCTGCGCCAGAGCCGCGCGATCCTTGGCTGCATGCTGGCGCTGTTCCTGATCGGCGGCGCCACTTCCCTGTGGTCCGAATACCAGCCCAACCCGAGCTTGAACAACCCGGCCGTCGAGCAGACCGCACCGCTGGAAGGCAAGGAAGCGCGCTTCGGCACCACCGGCACGGTGTTGTGGTCGGTGACCACCACCGCGGCGTCCAACGGTTCGGTCAACGGCATGCAAGACAGCCTCAACCCCCTCAGTGGGATGGTGGCGCTGGTCAACATGATGGTCGGCGAAGTGATCTTCGGCGGCGTCGGCGCCGGTATGTACGGCATGTTGCTCAACGTGTTGATCGCGGTGTTCCTGGCCGGCCTGATGATCGGGCGCACCCCGGAATACCTGGGCAAGAAACTCCAGGCCAAGGAAGTGCAGCTGCTGGTCGTGACCCTGCTGGTGATGCCGGTGGGCGTGCTGGTATTGGGTGCCATCGCCGCGAGCCTGCCCGGCCCAGCCGGCGCGATCAGTAACCCTGGCCCTCACGGTTTCAGCCAGTTGCTGTACGCCTACACCTCGGCCAGCGCCAACAACGGCTCGGCGTTCGGCGGTTTCAGTGCCAACACGCCGTTCCACAACCTGATGCTGGGCCTGGGCATGTTGATCGGCCGCTTCGGCTACATCCTTCCGGTACTGGCCCTGGCTGGCAGCCTGGCGATGAAGAAGACCGCACCGATTGGCCAGAACAGCTTCCCGACCCATGGTCCGCTGTTCGTGACCCTGTTGACCGTGACTATTTTGCTGGTGGGCGGCCTGACTTTCCTGCCGACGCTGGCGCTGGGGCCCATCGCTGAACACTTGAGCATGGGCTTCTAAAAAGGGGATATGAACATGAATATGCCTGCAAAAAACGCGGCCCCGGTCAAAACCCAGGAACCCGCCAAAACCGCCGTCTCTGCCCTGTGGCGCCCGGCGCTGGTCCAGGCGTTCGTCAAGCTGGACCCGCGCCAGCTGCAACGCTCGCCGGTGATGCTGGTGGTCGAGCTGACCGCCATCCTCACCACCGTGCTGTGCTTTGTGCCCGACACCGCCGTACCGACGTATGTGGCCGTGCAAATCGCGGTGTGGCTGTGGTTCACCGTGCTGTTCGCCAACTTCGCCGAAGCCTTGGCCGAAGGACGCGGCAAGGCCCGTGCCGACAGCCTCAAGGCCGGCAGCGAAGGCCTGAGCGCGCGGCGTAAGGAAGCCGATGGCAGCTTCAAGGTCGTGCCGGCCACCAGTCTGCGTAAAGGTGATGTGGTGCGTGTGGCCGCCGGGGAAATGATCCCCGGCGATGGCGAGGTCATCGAAGGCATCGCAGCGGTCAACGAAGCGGCGATCACCGGCGAATCCGCACCGGTGATCCGCGAGTCCGGCGGCGATCGCTCGGCCGTCACCGGCAACACGCGGCTGGTGTCGGACTGGCTGCTGATCCGCATCACCGCCAACCCCGGCGAGTCCACCCTGGACCGCATGATCGCCCTGGTCGAAGGCGCCAAACGCCAGAAAACCCCCAACGAAGTCGCGCTGGATATCCTGCTGATCGGCCTGACCCTGATCTTCCTCCTGGTGGTCGTGACCTTGCAGCCGTTCGCCCACTTCGCCAATGGCAGCTTGCCCCTGGTGTTTTTGGTCGCACTGCTGGTGACGCTGATTCCTACCACCATCGGCGGCTTGTTGTCGGCCATCGGTATTGCCGGCATGGACCGCCTGGTGCGCCTCAATGTGATCGCCAAGTCCGGCCGTGCCGTGGAAGCGGCCGGTGACGTGCATGTGTTGCTGCTGGACAAGACCGGCACCATCACTTTTGGTAACCGTCGGTGTGCGGCGGTGGTTGCGGCGCCTGGCGTCAGCGGCAAGGAAGTGGCCGAAGGTGCGTTGTTTGCCTCTTTGGCCGATGACACGGCAGAAGGCAAATCCATCGTCGAATACCTGCGGGCTCTGCACCCGCAGGCCGAGCCATCCCTGGATGAACTGACCGCGGTACCGTTCAGCGCCGAAACCCGCTTGTCCGGTGTCGACTACCAGGGCCGCGTGTTCCGCAAAGGCGCAGTGGATTCGTTGCTGGCGTTTATCGGCCAGCCACGTGGCGACCTGCAACCGGCATTGGCACGGGAAATCGACAAGATCGCCCAGAGCGGCGGCACACCCTTGCTGGTGTGTGCCGACGGCAAATTGCTCGGTGCGATCCACCTCAAGGACGTGGTCAAGCCCGGTATCCGCGAACGTTTCGCCGAGCTGCGCAAGCTGGGGATTCGCACGGTGATGGTCACCGGTGACAACCCGCTGACGGCCGCTGCGATTGCTGCCGAAGCCGGTGTGGATGACGTGCTGGCCGAAGCGACCCCGGAGAAAAAACTCGCGCGCATCCGTCACGAGCAAAACGACGGCCGCCTGGTGGCGATGTGCGGCGACGGTGCCAACGACGCCCCGGCACTGGCCCAGGCGGATGTCGGCATGGCGATGAACGACGGCACCCAGGCCGCCCGCGAGGCCGCCAATATGGTCGACCTCGACAGCGACCCCACCAAGCTGCTGGACGTGGTGCAGATCGGCAAGGAGTTGCTGGTGACCCGTGGCGCGTTGACCACCTTTTCCATCGCCAACGACGTGGCCAAGTACTTCGCGATCCTGCCGGCGTTGTTCGCCTCGATCTACCCGCAGTTGGGCGTGCTCAACGTGATGCATTTGCAGAGCCCCCAGAGCGCGATTCTCTCGGCCATCGTGTTCAACGCGCTGATCATCGTGGTGCTGATTCCCCTGGCGCTGCGCGGTGTGCGTGTGCAGGCCGCGAGTGCGGCGGCGTTGCTGCGGCGCAACCTGCTGATCTATGGCCTGGGCGGGTTGCTGGTGCCGTTCGTGGGCATCAAGGCGATCGACATGCTGCTGACCGCGCTGCACCTGGTGTGACCCGATGCCTGTGGGCGCCACCCCGGTGCCCACAGGTTGCAAAGACCGAATTGAGGAATTTGAAATGTCCAACATAATCCGCCCGGCCCTGAGCCTGCTGGTGCTCATGACCCTGATCACCGGCGTGGCCTACCCACTGGTGGTGACCGGCGTCGCCCAAGTCGCTTTCCCGGACCAGGCCAACGGCAGCCTGGTGCGCGATGCCAGCGGCAAGGTGCGTGGCTCCAGCCTGATCGCCCAGGACTTTACCGGTGACAGCTGGTTCCATCCGCGCCCTTCGGCGGGGGCCTTTGCGACGGTTTCCAGCAGCGCCAG
Source organism: Pseudomonas sp. LAMO17WK12:I1 (assembly GCF_900177315.1). Classification (NCBI taxonomy): domain Bacteria; kingdom Pseudomonadati; phylum Pseudomonadota; class Gammaproteobacteria; order Pseudomonadales; family Pseudomonadaceae; genus Pseudomonas; species Pseudomonas sp. LAMO17WK12:I1. The sequence continues at coordinate 497,955 of NZ_FWZV01000004.1, forward strand.
TAACCTCGGCCCCAGCAACCCGGCCTTGGCCACCCGCGTGTTCGATGACGCGAACAAACAGTTGGTGCCCGGCCAGGGCCCGGTGCCTTTGGTGTCGCTGACTACCTCCGGCAGCGGTCTTGATCCACACTTGCCACCCCAGGCGATTGCCTATCAACTGGCACGGGTGGCTGCCGCGCGAAATGTGCCGGTGTCGACCCTGCAACGGTTGTTGGATGAACATATCGAAAGCCCGCTGGTGGGGCCGCCAGTGGTGAATGTGCTGGCGCTGAACATGGCCCTGGAAAAACTCTGAACCCTGTGGGAGGGGGCTTGCCCCCGATAGCAGAGTGTCAGTCAACACAGGTATCGACTGAACCACCGCTATCGGGGGCAAGCCCCCTCCCACATTGGATTTTCTCTGGGTCTGAACAATTGAAGGAAACCCCAGCATGAGCGACTCCGGCCGCGCCGATGCCCTGCTAGCCGATCTACCCCGGGACGGCCGTGGCCGGCTCAAAGTTTTCCTCGGCGCCGCGCCGGGTGTGGGCAAGACCTACGCCATGCTCCAGGCTGCCCATACCCAACTGCGCCAGGGCGTCAAACTGATCGCCGGCGTGGTTGAAACCCACGGCCGCGCCGAGACCGAAGCCTTGCTCAGCGGCCTGCCGCAACAACCGCTGTTGCGCAGCGAATACCGTGGCGTGATGCTCGAAGAAATGGACCTCGACGGCCTGCTCGCCGCCAAGCCCAAGCTGGTGCTGGTGGACGAACTGGCCCACAGCAACGCCCCCGGCAGCCGCCATGAAAAGCGCTGGCAAGACATCCAGGAACTGCTCGCCGCCGGCATCAACGTGTTTACCACGGTCAACGTCCAGCACCTGGAAAGCCTGAATGACCAGGTCCGCGGCATCACCGGTGTGCAGGTCCGCGAAACCCTGCCGGATTGGGTGCTGCAGGAAGCCGACGAACTGCTGCTGATCGACCTGCCGTCCCGCGAACTGCTCGAGCGTCTGCGCGACGGCAAGGTGTATGTGCCAGAGCAGGCCCGCGCCGCCATCGATGCGTTCTTCACCCAGACCAACCTGATGGCCCTGCGCGAGCTGGCGATGCAGACCGCCGCCGCCCATGTCGACGACGATTTGGCCCAGGGCTATCGCCAGCTCGGCCAGGCGGCGCCGGCGGTGCGCGGTCGTCTGTTGGTGGGCGTGGATGGCGATGCGCAGGCCGAACGCCTGGTGCGCCATGCCAGTCGCGTCGCCCAGCGCCGGCATTTGCCGTGGAGCCTGGTGCATATCGACAACGGCCGTGCGCGGGATGAGCAGGCCCGCCTGCGCCTGCAAAACGCCCAGCAACTGGCCGAGCGCCTTGGCGGCGAAGTGGTGCTGCTGCGGGCGGGGGAGGTGGCCAAGACCTTGATCCAGCATGCCGCCGAACGCCGTGCCAGCCTGCTGTTGGTGGGGCAGTCGCGAATGCGTTGGCGGCGTCGCCTGTTCGGTGGCGGTTTGGCGGCGCGCCTGTTGCGTAATGCCCGGGGCTTGGAAATCAACGTCCTCGACAGTGACGATGTGCCCGCAGCCCCACGCCTGCCGGATGTGCGCGGCCTGGTGTGGTTCGATTACGCCTTGGCTGTGGTTGCGACTGTCGTCGCCGCCGCTGTGGCCTGGGCCGTGGCAAGCGCGCTGCCGTTGCCGAATATCTCGCTGGTGTTTCTTGCCGCCGTGTTGCTGGTGGCGGTGCGCAGCAGCCTGGGGCCGTCCCTGGTGTGTGCGGCGTTGTCGTTCCTGACCTATGACTTCCTGTTTATCCCGCCGAATTTCTCCTTCGCCATCCAGCGCGAAGAGGACGTGCTGACGCTGTTGTTCTTCCTGCTGATGGCGGCGCTCACCGGCAATCTTGCCGCACGCCAGCGCCGTCAGTTGCAGGCATTGCGCGACACCCAGGAAGAAACCGGCGAACTGCTCGACCTGTCGCGCAAACTCACCGCCGCCACCGACCGCCAGGCGGTGATCAGTGCCGCCGCCCACCATCTGGAAGGTTGGAGCGACCTGGATCTGTGCCTGGTCAATCGCGACGGCCAGGGTGGATGGAAGGTCGAGACCGGCGGCCCGCTGACCTTCACCGAAGCCGAGCGTGCTGCGGCCGATTGGGCCTGGCAGCATGACCAGCCGGCAGGTATGGGCACCGGCACCCTGCCGTTCGGGCGCTGGTGGTGGTGGCCGTTGTCGGGCGAAGAAGGCCCGCTCGGGTTGCTCGGCGTCAGTGCCAAGCCGGGCCTGGAATTGAGCGGCCAACGCCGTCGCTTGCTGACCGCCTTGAGCCAGCCCCTGGCCCAGGCCCTGGCGCGGGCGCAGTTGGCCCAGGAGCTGGAATCCGCCCGTTTGCATGGCGAAACCGAGCAACTGCGCAGCGCCTTGCTGGCGTCGGTGTCCCACGATTTGCGCACACCGTTGACCTCCATGCGCGGCAGTATCGACAGCCTGCTGGCGCTCGGCGAAGCCATCCCCCTGGAGGATCGCCGCGAGTTGCTCGAAGGTACTCGTGATGAAGCCGAGCGCCTGGACCGCTATATCCAGAACCTGCTGGACATGACGCGACTGGGCCATGGCGCGCTGAAGCTGGCGCGGGACTGGGTGTCGCCCGGCGATATTGTCGGCAGTGCGCTCGGGCGCTTGCGCGCGGTGCTGGCACCGCTGCAGGTGAGCACCGATGTGCCGGCGGAGTTGCCGCTGCTCTATGTCCATGCTGCGTTGATCGAACAGGCACTGGTCAATGTGCTGGAAAATGCCGCGCGCTTTTCACCGCCCCACGGTCGATTGCAACTGAGCGCCGGCGTCTCGGATAACCGATTGTTTTTCGCCGTGGCGGATGAGGGGCCCGGTATTCCTGAGGATGAGCGGGCGAAGATCTTCGACATGTTCTACACCGCCGCACGCGGTGATCGAGGCGGGCAGGGCACCGGCCTGGGCCTGGCGATCTGCCAGGGCATGGTCGGCGCCCATGGTGGGCATATCAGCGTGGCCGATGGCATTGAGGGGCGCGGTACCTGTATCACGCTGTTCCTGCCATTGCCGACACAGCCTGGCCTGGAAGGCGAGGCGTGAGCTACCCTGTTTTCTCTACGGATGTTGATTGGACGCCATGAGCCAGACCGCGACGATTTTAGTCATTGATGACGAACCGCAGATCCGCAAATTCCTGCGCATCAGCCTGGCCTCCCAGGGCTACAAAGTGATCGAGGCCGGTACCGGCAACGAAGGCCTGGCCCAGGCGGCGTTGAGCAAACCCGACTTGCTGGTGCTCGACCTGGGCCTGCCGGACATGGACGGCCAGCAGGTGTTGCGCGAGTTTCGTGAGTGGTCGACGGTGCCGGTACTGGTGCTGTCGGTGCGGGCCAGCGAAGGGCAGAAGGTCGAAGCCCTCGACGGTGGCGCCAATGACTATGTCACCAAGCCCTTCGGCATCCAGGAGTTCCTGGCCCGCGTGCGCGCCTTGTTGCGCCAGGCGCCGGTGGGCGAGACCCAGGAAGCGGCGCTGCAGTTTGGCCCGTTGACGGTGGACCTGGCCTATCGCCGCGTGCTGCTGGACGGCGCCGAGGTGGCACTGACCCGCAAGGAATACGCGGTGCTGGCACAACTGGCGCGGCATCCGGGACGGGTGATCACCCAACAGCAACTGCTCAAGGACATATGGGGCCCGACCCACACCGACGACAGTCACTACCTGCGGATTGTGGTGGGGCATCTGCGCCAGAAGCTGGCGGATGATCCGACCCAGCCGAGGTTTATCGTGACCGAGGCTGGAGTGGGGTATCGGTTGTTGAGCGCCTGAGGCGATCTGTCAGCCTCTCTGTGGTTCTGTGGTTCTGTGGTTCTGTGGTTCTGTGGTTCTGTGGGTTCTGTGGGTTCTGTGGGTTCTGTGGGTTCTGTGGGTTCTGTGGGTTCTGTGGATTCTGTGGATTCTGTGGATTCTGTGGATTCTGTGGGTTCTGTGGTGAGCGGGCTTGCCCCGCGCTGGGCTGCGTAGCAGCCCCAAAACCAGGCCCAAAGGAGTACCTGACACTGCGCGCTCCTCATTGAGTGGGGCCGCTGCGCAGCCCAACGCGGGGCAAGCCCTCTCACCACGGCTCTAGCGACACAGCTGTCTCAGCGCTGCTCACTCTCATAGCGATCCAGGGTATCACTGGCAATTTCCCGCCCAAGTGCGATCAACTCCGGCGCCTTGTAGAACTCGAAAAACCGGCACACCCGCTTCGGCACGTTGATCAGTACATCCGGCGGGTAGCCCGCGATCTTGTATTGCGCCAGCGAGGTTTGCATCACCTCGAAACTCTGGTTGATCAGATCCAGCAATGATGCAGGCCCGACGTTATCGATGATGAATGAACCGGTGGCCGACTTCGGCGCCCCCGGCTTTTCCGGAGCGGCGGCAGGTTGCTGGGATTCGGGTTCGGCCGACTCCAGCCACGGATTGATCTCGGCCGCCTGGGCCTGCAAGGCTTCCTGCTCAAGTTTCATCAACTGCTCGGCCTGCTTGCGGCGAAACGGCAGGTGCGAACCCAGTGATTTCGCGAGGCTGTTGAAGCGGCTCTTGAACGCCGGGGGGCGCTGGATCACCGGCAAATGGTAGTGTTTCTGGTTGGTGGCGTTGAGGTTGACCGCGATGATCAAGTCACAATGGCTCGACACCACCGGCACGATCGGCAGCGGGTTGAGCAGGCCGCCGTCCACCAGCATGCGGTTGCCTTGCATCACCGGGGTGAACAGGCTGGGAATCGCCGCCGAGGCGCGCATGGCCTGGTGCAGGCAGCCTTCCTGGAACCAGATTTCCTGTTGGTTGGTCAGGTCGGTGGCAACGGCGGTGTAGGGGATGCGCAGCTCTTCGATATTGATCTCGCCGACGATCTTGCGGATTTGCCCGAAGACCTTTTCGCCACGAATCGCCCCAAGGCGGAAACTCACGTCCACCAGGCGCAGCACGTCGAGGTAGTCGAGGCTTTCAATCCAGTTTCGATACTCGTCCAGTTTGCCCGCGGCGTAGATCCCGCCCACCACGGCCCCCATGGAGCAACCGGCGATACAGGCGATGTCGTAGCCGCGCCGTTCGATTTCCTCGATCACCCCGATATGGGCGTAGCCCCGGGCCCCGCCGGAACCCAACACCAAGGCAACACGTTTCTTCATGGTCGATGTCCTTCATAAACGGGGGCCCACAATGCGCCTATTTTGGGGGCCGCTTCAATCTTCGTTGCGCCTGGCAATATTTTTCAAGAATAGCGCCCAGGCTCGGGTATGCTCTGGCAATAGGTACTACCGATTTCAGGCTAAGGACAAGGCACTTTTTCTTGTAGGCAACGTCTACAGCGTACGACTGTTTTTCTTTATTTTGAGGTGTCATCGATGAAAGCCTGGATGTGTGTGCCTGTGATCATGTTGGCCCTGGCGGGTTGTGCCGGGAAAACCGCATACCGCGACAGCTGTGGCTCGCAATTGGATGCCGCCTGGAAAGAGCTCGACCTGGCCAAGGCCGAAGGTTTTGCCGGCACCGTCAGCTACTCCAAGGCCTTGTCGTTGTTGACTGGCGCCAAGACCCAGCAGCAATTCGAGGCGTTTGAAGGCTGCGCCAACAAGGCCGAAAAAGCGCGGTTCTATATTCGTGAGTCGCGCGCCGGGCGTTAACGTGCAGAGCAGAGTGGGATTTTTCATCTGAGAGTGAGGGCAGGATGTCATCTTTGGTCGATCAGTTAGTCGCTCAGGTCATTGGCCTGGAAGTAGGGTTACTGAGCTGCCAGGCTCGCCTCGCTGCCGTCACCGATGATGAAGCCTTGCATGATCTGCGCACCACCGTGCGCCGCCTGCGCAGTCTGTTGCGTCCTTTGCGCGGGCTGCCGGGTGTGGAACAGCTTGAATTGGCCGCCGGCACGGTCGGCCAGTTGACGACGCCGCTGCGCGACCGAGAGGTGCTGGCGGCGTATTTGCATCAGCATGGTTATCACGAGGCCGCTGATCGACGCCTGCGCCTGCAACCCGACGCCTATCGCCAGGTGGCACAGGGCCCGGAAGTTGCCCATCTGCTGCTGATCCTTGATGCATTCCCGCGCTTTATCCGCGCCTCGGAGCACCAGAAATTGCTCAAGGGTTTGCGACCGCGCATTGAGAAGCGCCTGGCCAGGCAATGGCAGAAACTCGATCAAGCGCTGAAAGATCCAGACCATGATCGCCACCGTTTGCGCTTGTTGATCAAGCGTGTGCGCTATGCCGCCGAGGCTTACCCCCAGCTGGATAAGTTGCCCGCCAATGCCCTGCCACGCCTGAAGAAAGCCCAAGCGGCACTGGGTGATTGGCATGACTGCTGGCAATGGTTGGCCCAGGCCGAACATCAAGCCGATCTGCAGCCTTGCGTTGCGATATGGCATCGCACCATGGCCAAGGCCGAAGGGCAGGCGGATCGCGTGCTGGACAAACTCAGCGCGGATTGTTTCTAAAACGGTCCGGCTTTTGGCCGGAATAAGCGCTGTACCTTGGCTGCGCGCTGGTTAAGATCGCCCATCTGTTTCTTTTGATGTGAGGTCGCCATGCGCTTTAGTGATTTGCTCGACGCCGCCCGAAGCAACCCGCTGAATGTCACCATTCCCGCTGAATGGGCCCAGGGCCGTGCCACGTTCGGTGGCCTGGTTGCTGCGTTGCAATACGAAGCCTTGCGCGCCCAGGTGCCGACGGACCGCCCATTGCGCTCGCTTGCGATCACCTTCGTTGGCCCGGTCGCACCCGATGTACCCGCCAGCTATCAAGTCGAAGTGTTGCGTGAAGGCAAGGCGGTCAGCCAGTTGCTCGGCCGTGTTGTGCAGAACGGTGAGGTCGCGACCCTGGTACAGGCAAGTTTTGGCGCATCCCGCGAGTCGGAAATCGATGTGGCCAGCGAGCCGCCGCCGACGTTCAAGCACTGGGATGAGTGCCAGGAACTGCCCTATATCAAGGGCGTCACGCCTGAGTTCATGCGCCACCTGGCGATGCGTTGGAGCGTTGGCGGTTTGCCGTTTACCGGGAATAAATCCCGCGAGATGGGCGGGTGGGTTCGCTTGCGCGGGGATGTGAAGGAAGAACCGCTGACCGAAGCGCATATCCTCGCCCTGGTCGATGCCTGGCCCCCGGCGTTGCTGCCGCACCTGAAAAAGCCCGCTCCGGGCAGCACCCTGACCTGGACCATCGAATTCATCCAGCCGTTGCAGGAATTGACGACCCTGGACTGGTGCCAGTACCACGTCAGCATCGAACATGCGCGCGACGGCTACGGTCACGCCGCCGCCGCGCTGTGGAGCCCAACCGGTGCGTTGATCGCCCTCAGCCGCCAGACCGTGGTGGTCTTCGCCTGATCGTCAGTGACGGTGGCGCAGCCGCCAGGCACGCCACCAGCCACCGCTCAACACAAAGCGCGGGAACGTCAGGAACTGCTCGACCACCAGGCGCTGTACTGCGTCTTTACGATCACTGAACGGCTCACCGGCCTCGGCTTCCAGGCTATGGCCATGACGCTGCAACGCCAGGCCAGCGAGGATGCCGACTACGCCAATGGCGAAACTGGCCAGGCTCAGGCTGAACACTCCGGACACAATCAACAGAAACCCGATGATAAACAACGGCACGGCAATCAGGTGCAACGCCAGGTTGGTCGGGTGCTGATGGTTTTGCGGGTAGTTACGCCATTGCCAGGCGGGGAGATTGGGATGACGTTTGCCCATGATGGTGAACCCTCTGTCCGTTGAAATAACATGGGGAGAGTTTAGGTGGGGGTGGGCGGGTGGGCGAATTGGGGTTGGCTATAGCGCTCATAGTTTCTGTTATGTAAATCATCTAACCCTTTCTCCCATCTATTCTACAAAACTTATGCTGGCCAGCTATGATCTCCTGGTTCAGGACAATTTATATAAACTGACGGCCCAGCCATAGACAGCCACTTTGATTTAAATTCAATAGAGGCATTTTCTGATTTTGCGTTGAAAATAAAGTGCTCGTTTTCTCGCGTTATTTTCGCAATGAAAATTTCCCGGCGAGGAAGATTGGTTATCTGCAGGTTACTTATTGCGTTACAGGTTAGTCCAATCCTGCATGTGTTGTATCCTTTGTTCTCCCATTTTGGAGGTAAAAAATCTGGAAAGTCTGGTATGTCAAAACCAATGCTGAGAGAAGGTTGGTCGTTTTCTATCGTCAGAGAGTGTATATAAATCTCGCGAATTTCAATTGGACGACTGAACAATTTATTAAAAAATATGGTTCCTTCAAGATCATTCCAATGCTTCATTTTTTATCCTTAAATGGGTAGTGGTCTTTTGTTCCCGGGACTTTGCCGGTTCGCGGTGTATCAATTGGGCGTAGGTTGAAGTGAGAGCCTTGATCGCCTGCTCCGTTTTGAGCACCGAAATTATGCCCTGCTGAATGGTCTTGTATTAGTATTTTGGAACCATCGGCTCTCGTATATTGGTAGACCCTCGTCTTAATCGGTTTTCCAGAATTATCTAAAATTGTTTTTTCATTTATATCTGACATTTTCACAGTGTTGTATTGTTTTTTTGCGCCAGAGCCAGCGTCGATAAATACATCGGGTTGTTGCGATGTCGGTATATTGGCGTCTCTTTTTGCTTCGCGGAATGCTCCTTTACGAGATACATAAGGTGCGTGAGGTTCAACAGGTATTGCGCAGGTTGGATTTTTCTTTACTACGCCGGTGCAACGGGCATTCAGTCCGAGTGGATCTACCCAACCCGTAGGGTTAGGCACGTACTGGTACGCGTTGATCCCACCCGCCAACTTCACCGGATCAGGCGTCAGGTAACACCCAATATCCGGATTGTAGTAGCGATGGCGGTTGTAGTGCAGTCCGCTTTCCTGATCGAAGTACTGACCCTGGAAACGCAGCGGGTTGTAGATTGTGCCTTTGTCGAGTCGGCTGATCTGGCCGTAGGCGCGGTAGTGGGCGGACCAGACGATTTCGCCCTCTGGGTCGGTGAGTTCCTGCGGCGTGCCGAGGTGGTCGAGTTGGTAGTGGTAGGGCTTGGTATCTTTTGGGCCGAAGCCCTCCAACAAAACCAGCGGGCGAAAGCTGTCGGGTTCGTAGAGATAGCTGCGATGGCGGTCTGCATGGTGTTCGGCAATCAGCCTGTCGCCTTGCCAGAAAAACTCCGTGGTGATGCCGTCCACGGTTTTGCTGATGCGCCGCCCAAACGGGTCGTAGCGGTAACTGGCGGTTTGGCCGTTGGGTTGGGTGATGCCGATCAGCCGATGCTGGCAGTCGTAGCGGTATTCGGTGACGAGTGCGTGCCCACGGCCACGCCGTTCGCGGATCAGGTTGCCGAAGGCGTCATAGTCGTAGTGGCGGTCGCCCTGGATCATCAGGCGGTTGCCGGCGACGATATCGGGGCCGGGGCGGTCTTGCATGAGCAGGTTGCCGGCCGGGGTGTGGCCGAAGCGTTCCTGCAGGTCTTGGGAGTGGTCGGCGCGGGTGAGGCGGCCTAACGGGTCGTAATGGTAGTGGTGTTCGCCTTTGCGCGTATCGAGCAGGCGGGTGAGGTTGCCGGTTTTGTCGTAGTCGTATTGGCGTTGGTAGAGGTGGTCTTGTTGCTGGGTGATTGCGTGGGCGTGCAGGCGGTGTTGGTCGTC